>CAYZRP010000136.1:0-19660 GCA_964480865.1 uncultured Anaerolineales bacterium
CCATGATCGTGTCCGGGATCATGGGCGTCGTGGTCGGCCTGGTCGTGGTGAGCTCCGCCAACCCGGTGGCCTTCGCAGCGGCCGGCCTGATCGCGTCCATCTTGTTCTGGGGTCTTTTCCAGCAGGTCAGCACGCTGGCCTTTGAGACGGTCAAAAACACGTTCGCCAGTGTCGCGGGCCTGGCCAGCATGTTCGACGTCCAGCCCCGAGCACAGGCGATCGCCGAGGCCTTCGGCACGACGAGTCAGGTCCGCAATCTCGGCGATCTCGCGCGCGAGCAGGTCGAGGGGGTCAAGCGCAGCGTGGTCGATCCCTTTGTCCATGCCGTTGAGCGTTTTGCCGACCGGCAGGCAGGTGCGCTGGCGCTGGGCGCGGGCGGCGCAGCGGTGGGCGGCGTCGCCGGCGCGATCGCGGGTGGGCCGTTGGTGGGTCTGGCCGGGGCCTCAGTGGGCGGCGTGATGGGAGCTCAGGTCGGCCAGGCGATGGGTTTCTCCGAGGCCCGCGAGCGCGCTGCAGGATTCGCGGAGGGCTACCGCACCACGCCCGCCTGGGCCAAAGCGGCAGTAGGACAGACGGCCGCCGTCATGGGCGGAGTGGCCGGCGCCATGGATCCCAAGAACGCCACGGGGGCAGCAGAGCGAGTCTTCAAAGCCGGCGTCTCGGGTGCAACCTCGGGCGCAGCGCTCGGCGCCAACATCCCCGTGGTCGGTCCCCTCACCGGCGGTCTGCTCGGCGCCATGGCTGCCGCCGGCGCGGAGGCGATTGGGCGAGGCGACGATCTGGCCACCATTCAGTCGATCGCGCGCCAGATCCAGGATGCGGCGATTGCGATTGCGCTGGCGCAGCAACAGTTCAAGGCCAAGCAAGGGCCGCCCGGCGCGACAAGCGGCACCCCAAACGTCCCCAACGGCGCGCCCGGCGGCGGCGCGAATACAGCCGCGAGCCATGCGGCAAGCCAGGCCGCGAATGGAACGACCGCCGGCGCGATGACGGTGATGGGCGCGACTGCCCAAGGCTCATCCGGCGGCCATTCATCCTCTCAGCGCACGGGGGCTCAAGCGGACACAGAACCCTGGACCGTCGAAGTTTCCGAGGACGACCTGTCTCGCGCTCAGGCCTATGACCGCGACTACGGCGCGCTGGTCCGCTCGAGCTATGGCGCGCTGGAAGGCGGCGAGCGCCCCAGCGCTGGCTGGGAAGGCGCCAGCAACTCCGGTTACGGCGGTGTGGTCGATGAAGTGATCTCGCGCGCGGCCCTCCAGATAGGTCTGCCCGCCGCCGCCATGACGGCCGTCTTGGGCCTCGTGTCCAACGGTCAACTCGACATGGCGCGCAATCTGGTTCGAGCCGCCACGTCGGACAAGTCACTGTCGGACGCCGACATCGACGCGTTCATCCAACGCGTCGAGATCTTCGCGCGCTGGGTTGAACGCCAGAAGCGCACCTCACGGGATTGATGCCCATGAAACCCTTACGGCTTGCTGTGCGCAATCGCTTGGCCCTGCCCGGACTCCTCTTGTCCGCGGTCCTGATCGGCACCAGCCCGGCAGCCGTGCGGGCCCAGGAAGCCACCGCCACGCCAACGACCACGGCGACGCTGGTACCCACCGCAACGGACACCCCTACGTTGACGGCCACACCGACGGCGGGCACGGACAACTGCCGCGGTGCGGAGCGTGAGCCGAACGATCAGGTGCCCTCGTGTCTGGTCGCGGTCGGCGGATCCGTGGCCGGTCAGATCGATCGCCGCGAGGACCGCGACGGGTTCGCGTTCTACGCGAAGGCGGGACGCATCTATCGCATTTCGGTGATGCCGTCGACGACGCGCGAGCTGGACCCACGCCTGAAGATCACGCGGCCGGACGGCCTGGTCCTGGCCGAACAAGACGACCGCGCCCCGGGCGACCCGTCTGCCGTGATCGATGTGCGCACGGATCGCGAGGACTTCATCTGGATGGAGGTCTCGGCCGCTTCCGTGATCACCGGCACCTACACCCTGCAGGTCGAAGAAGCCGTTCCCACCCCTACGCCGTCGCCGACGGCCACTGCCACCGCGACGGCCACCCGAACACCGGCGCCGACCCACACCGCCGCACCCACCTCGTCGCCGCTGCCCGGCGCCCAGTTCGGATCGCACCAGGACTACCCACACGCCTATGCCTTGCAGATGGGCCAGGCCGTCGCGGACAACGTCGCCCCAGGCGAGTCGGATTGGTGGGCGGTCCGCGTGAAGCCCGGCGTGACCTACACCTGTTCGGTCAGCCTTGGGCAGCAGAAGTTCGATCCCGTGATGCGCGTGGAGCAGGACGGGCGCGTGATCGCGGCCAACGATGACCGTTCGGCCGATGACGTTACGCCACAGGTCACGTGGAAGTCCACGAGCGACGGCATCGCCTTCCCGATCGTCGAGTCGATGTTCGGCGCCGGCGACTACAAGCTCGCGTGCGAGAGCGGCGCCGAGACGCCCGTCCCGGCACAGAGTGGAGCAGGGGGCAGCGGCGGTCAGCCGACGGCCAGCCCAAGCCCGACCTGGACCCCGACCAGCGTCATCACCGCCGCGGCGACCGGCCCATCGGCGCTCGACATCCGCTTCTTCCCGCTCGGCCAGCCGATCCCGCCGACGGCAGCACTCACACAGCTGGACTTCATCATCTATTACGACCGCAATGGCAGCCAGGCCCCTGAGCCCGGCGAAGGCATCGAAGGCCTGAGCCTGCGCGCCCTGGCCGGCGGTCAGTTTGTGGGCTGGTCGATGACCGACAGCCAGGGCCGCGCGCGCATCGTCGTTTCCGGCGCGATCGAACGCGTGGGTGCGCCGTTCCTGAACCTGTACGAGACGGTGTCACCCGGCGAGACCCGCACCATCGTCTGGCGCATTCCGGCCGTGAATCTTCCGACGTTCCTGCAGGTTGACGACCAACCTTGAGGCCCACCATGCAACTTCCGAACACATCCAATGGAACGGTGCGGCTCGAGATCAACGCCGAAGTGCGTGAGCGTTGGGAAGCCAAATACGCCAACAGCATCGGCACGGCGGCGACCGATCAGGAAGAACTGCGGCTGATCGATGAGCTCGTGGCGCGCGTGCGCAACGGCACCGTGTGGTCCGAGACCGGCGAAGAGTTCTTCCTGGGCACGCAGACCGAATGGACGCCCGAGACCGTGCGGGCGGTGGCCACCGGCGACGTCAAGGGACCGGATGCGGCCGCGTCCATGCGCGCCCTCCTGATCGGCGGCGGCGTCATCGTCGCGGTGCTGGCTGTCGCGATCTGGTTCATCTTCTTCCGGAGTGGATCGAAGCCGACGGCGCAGGTGACCCCGACCGTGGTGGCCACGGCGCTGCCGTCCAACATCCAGGCCGTCGCCAGCGTCAACGGGGCCGTGATCGTCAACAGCAAAGCCCAGGAGCTGCCCTTGGACGCGCCGCGCTCCATCGAGGTCGGCGGCCGGGTCTTCCCCGTGGTGGCGGGCGCGGTCGACAAAGCGGGTCGGATCCAGTTGCCTCAGGTGTCGGATCAGACCACGCCCGCCGTCTGGTTCACGTCGCCGGTCAACTGGCTGGTCGCCATCGATGAAGACACGGTGCGGGCGGTCCAGAAAGGCAGTCTGATCACGGCCCGCACCCTGGCCGGCCGCGTGCTGACCTTCACGGTTGATGACATCACCGAGGTGCAGCCGCAGGAGATCGAACGTCTCGCGCAGCAGCGACCCGGCATTGTGCTGTTCCCGCTGCGCAGCTCGGCGACGCTCGTTCATCTGGTGTCCGGCCGCTACGACGCTTCCACCGAACGGCCCCAAGATGTCGCGCTGGCCGACACGGGAGTCGGGCAGGCGGTCCGGCTCGCCGGCGGCCAACTGGCGATCTCGGGCTCGTTCGTCGAGCGCCTGTCGGACGGGAGCTTCGCGTTGCATGCGCTTGGTTCAGCTGCGCTGGATGCGGGCAGCGAGAGTCTTTCCGCCCCAGCGCTCGAAGTCGATGGGCAGTTGTATATGCCCCAGAGTGACTCGCCGCTCGGGCCGGGCGATTTCTCGTTGACGTATGTGTTACCCAGCCTGGGTCACGCCATGATCGTCGCCGGCGAGCAGCGGATCGACATCGGCGCGCTCGCACCACCCGTCGTCACGGCCGATCTGACCAAGGCCACCCTGGATGCAAGCGGCGAGCAGCCGGTGCTCGTCATCACGGTGCTGGTTCAGGTGACCGGGGGCTCGGCCGAGGTGCGCGCCGGCGATCTCACCTTCCAACTGCTGGACAACCGCACCGCCGGCTCGCAGGTCGAGATCCCGGTGGCGCCGCTCTGGCTTGAGCCGGATCCTGCGCGCATCGTGCCGGATCAACCGCTGTCGCTGACCGCGCGCTTCGCCCTGAACGGAACCGCCACCCGCGCCCGATTGACGGCCTTTGGCCGGCTGTGGGAATTGGACCTGTCGCCGTTGGCGGCCCTGCAGGAAGGGAGGTGATCCATCGGGTAATCGCACCTGCTTCAGGTTCGCCGTTCGGACAGGCTGTCATTTCATTGGAGGAAACCATGCAGATCGTGAACCATCTCATTGCCATGCGGCATCCGGCGCGGGCCACCCGCGTCCGGCGGGTGCTGCAGGCCGTCGGCCTCGCCTTGCCCATGCTCTTTCTGGCCTCGTGCACGACGATCGTGCCGACCCGGGCGTCGTTCGCCGACGTCGCCGCATTCAACACCTGGGCCTGCACCGCGGCCTCGGACTCGTGGCGCGTCATGCTGATCCTGGGCCTGGTCCTGGCCCTGGTCGCGGCCGGCTGGTACCTGGTGTCGGTCTTTGGCCAGAACGTCCCGTTGCTCCAGGGTGTGGCCGGAAACGCCCAGCAGTCGCTGCCGCAGCTGCTCAAAGGCGGCCTGGCCGTGATCATCCTACCGGCGGTGGTGCTGGCTTTCTTCACGCAGGCCGCCTCGAGCGCCACGGGTGTGGACTTCGGCACCTGCTTGAACGGCATCTAGTGTTTCACCGCAAAGCCTGATTGGGACAGGAGGTCAACGATGGAGTACGTCGTCATCCCTGACTTTACGCGACAGCGAGAGCAGCGCAAGGGGCCCTTCACCGTGACCCAGATCGCCGTCCTCGTGGTTGGCCTCCTGCCCACCGTGTTGGCCTTCCGCAGCAATCCCGTGCTCGGCCTCATCTGGGGCAGCGCGTTGGCCGCGCTGCTTTGGGCCTTGCGCCCGACGGAAGGCGGCTTCCTGATCTCGATCTGGATCGAGCGCCTCCGCGTGGCCGTTCAGCCCCGCCGGCTGGACAACTTCCGGCCCTTCGCCAATCTCGGCGCGCCGGCCGCGCGGGCGGTGCCCCTGGTCTGGAAGACCCGCCGCGGCGAGGTCGGTCTGTCGCTCTCGGTCCAAAGCGCCCATCAGCAGGAGAAGTGATTCGGAATGGCTCAGCCTTACGCGTATGAACTGCGCATCCCGGACGTCACCAATCTCGATGCCGATCGATGGCAGGACGTGGAACGTAGCCTCAACAGTCTGCTGCGTGTGCCGCACTTCCGCCTCCTCAGCTACGTGGACCGGCTCGACCCCAACGAGTTCGAGTCGATTCGCCGGCGAGAGATGGCGGAGATGACGACCGATGCCGGGCGCCTCTTCGTGGAGCAGGAGGCTCGCATCCTGCGCGTCGAGCTCACGCGCAATCCTGCCTGGAGCATGCGTCACTACCTGACGAGCTTCGGCAAGCCCCTGGCCACGAGCCAGGCCAAGTGGCTCGAAGAAGCCATCCCGCCGGACGTGATCACGGGCCAGTACACCGAGCAGGGCAGCGACGGCTCGTACCTGGTCCCTAGCGACCCTCAGCATCCCTACCTCGCCGTGCTGGCCTCCTTCAGCCTGCGGCCGTTCGTGACCTGGACCTGGTCGCAGCCGTGGGCCGAAATGATCACCGGCGCCGATGGCCCGATGGTGATCTGCGTCGATGCCGTCCAGTTGCCCGAGGAAAAGATCCGCACACAGCGGGAAGGCCTCAACCAGATCCAGAAGAAAGTGCCGGACCTCGACACGGCCGAAAACGTCAAGGAGGCCAACCGCGCGCTGGCGTCGCGCGAGGACTTCTACAACATCCGGATCGTGGTGCTCCTGGTGGATGCGTCGCTGCCACGCCTCAAGAAACGGATTCGCCGTCTGCAGCAAAGCCATGAAGCCACGGTGGGCTTCTCGAATCTGGTGGGTCAGCAGATCGAGGGCCTGGACTTCTTCAGCACCCTCGAGCGCCCGCGGCTCGGGGCCCAGAACCTGATGGCCAAACACAGCTTCGTCCTCGGCTCCGCGCTGCCGATCGTCGTCGGCGGGTTGGCCGGGATCAGCAACCGGGTGGAGTCGCGCGGCGTCTACATCGGCTTCCGGCACGGCATGCTGCGCGACCAGTCCCTGGGTCCCGTGTACTGGCTGCCCTGGGATGAGCGTAATCGCGGCGCGCACATCGGCATCGTCGGACAGATCGGCGGCGGCAAGACCGTGGCGAAGGACGCGCTCCTGGCGCGTCTGCGGATGCAGTTCCATGTGCCGATCGTGTCCGTCGATCCCATGGACAACATTCGTAAGCTGGCCAACCTCTTATCCGATGACCCGGGCATGCGGCTGCACGTGTTCGAATTCGAGACCTTGCAGCTCAATCCCCTGGACTGGATCGCCGAGTCGCTCGAGGTCGAAGCCGGGCTGCCCGAGCAGTTTCAACATGTCAAAGCCAATCTCGAGCTGATGCTCAACCGGTCGCTGAGCTCGGACCAGGACGCCAATATTCAACAGGGCTTCCTGGCGCGCGCGCTGTCGGTCGTCTATCAAGGCCTGACACCCACCGACCTGGAGAACAGCACGCGCTCGCCGCGGCTGGAGTTGCTCTGCGACGCTCTGAGCTCGCTGCGCAACGATCGTTTTGGCGATCATGCCGAAATGCTGGCGGCCGAGATCGACGGCCTGGTGGTGCGGGGGCCGATGGGCCGCATCTACAACCGCCCGACGTCGCTGCCCCTGACGTTCAATGGCGCGGACCTGTGCGACCTCTCGAAGGTCGCCGGCAACGACACCGGCAATCGGCAGTTCCAGACCACGCTGTACTACAGCATCTTCTCCCAGTTCATGCGCGTGGCCCGGCGCGACAAGCGCGCCGGCAAGGTGGTGCGTCGCGCGGTGGCCTTCGACGAATGGTTCCAGATGGCGCTCAACCCGTTCTTGCGCGAACGCGTCAAGCTCATGGTGCGCACGTTCCGCAATCTTTACACCAGCATCATCGTCGCCGAGCAAAACCTATCCACCTTCAGCAATGACACCGAGCGCACCATGCTCGGCAATATCCCCTGGTGGTTGCTGTTCAAGCAGGAGCTCGTCGAGGCGCAACTGGCGCCGGATCTGTTTGCGCGCTTCCCCAAACACGCGGCGCAGATGATGCCGGGCCTGCCCCAGGGGTTCTGCGTCGGTCTGCTGGAACCCACGATGTTGCTGGAGTTCAAGTTGTTGCCGTCCGAGATGGACGCGCTGGTGCGCAACACCCGGTCCGCGGTCACGGCGCCGGCCATACCGTCGGCGCAGGCCATACCGTCGGCGCAGGCCATACCGTCGGCGCAGGCCATACCGGCGACACCGGCCGCGTCGACGGCGACCGCGGTGACAGCGCCCGCGATCCATGGCCAGGCGGCGACCGCGTCGGCGGCTATCGAGCCGGCGGCGACCGCGCCGGCCTGAGTCGACGACCCTGGAGGAGTGAGCACACATGAACATCTTCGGACGGACAGGTTCGGGGCGAGTCACGATCGACGCGATCGGCTCTGAGGCGCAGCGCCACGGACGCTGGCTGCAGGGCCAGCTACTGGCCTTCCTCGAACTGAAGCGCCAGGACGTGCACACCCGGATGGCGCGCGGCACCAGCGGTGTGACGCGCACCACGTTGCCCGATGGCGTGCCCGCGGCCTCGGGAAATCGTTGGGCTACAACGCTCAACGGCAAACCGAACGGAGGCGCGAATGGGTCTACTTGATTTCCTTGCGCCGGCCGAGCCGGCCCCGACGACCTGGCGGCGGCTGCGGTATGGCTCGGCCGACAAGGCCAGCCAGGCTCTGTCCCTGCTGGGCGAGGCCGGCTTCCCGCTGGAGATCCGCTGCCGCGTCGACGAGACGGCGCGCGTGCATCAACTGGTCGTCGGCGGTGCCGAGCCGGCCTTTCGGGCGTTGGATGCCATGGCCGCCGATCACGAGTTGCTGCTCGATGCCGTTGACCGGCCGCCGCGGGCACTGCCCGGGAACTGGGTGCCGGGCAGCCTGGCATTCGACCGGCCCGAATTGGACGTCCGGGTGGCCGCGAACGGCATGTTCGTCCGCCAGACCGGCACGCGCGACCAGCGCCGCCAATCCGGCGCGCCCGTACGACTGCCGGCGCCGGCCGTGGGGTTCGCCATCCGGGCGACGCTGCCGTTCGTCGAAGAGCCGCCGACGGCGCCCACCTGGCGAGTCGGAGCAGGGGGCTTCAATGGACCGGCCGCTGTCGTCGGTCTTCCGAGCGGGATCATCCGCCTGATCAGCGCCACGGCGCGCGCGGCCTTCAAGGAGGAGGAGCGCGGCACGCTGGTGATTGACGCCGGCGACGGCGTGCTCAGTCAGGTGCTGCGCCGCGATCCGGAGACGATCCGCCTGCTGAACGACGGCCGCATTCGGGATCTGTCGATCTCACGGTCGGCGCAGGCCGGGTTCGCGCCGCTACGCGAAGCCCTGGATCCGGCGGACACGGCCCTGCGCTGGCACTGGCTTTTCCGCGGCCTGGGCGTGGAGACGCCCCATCTGGATGCCGCCCTGGCCACCGGCGTGCGCTCGTTCGGCGATCTGGGCGACTACCTCGACTCGGATCCGGCGATGGCGAGCACCGGGCATGCGGTGCGCGGTCTGCTGGAAGCCGAAGGCGGTCAGGTCTCGCGCTGGCTGTCGGGCGACACCGACGTCGTCAGCCATCTGAGCGCCGGCGGGCACATCCTCGTGGACTGCCCGCAGCTGTCGCCCGCGCATCTGTTTGGCTTGCGCGGGATGTTGGGCCTGGCGATGGATTGCGGCGCGCGCGTGATCAGCCTGGGCGTGAACTGGCCCAGTTGGGACGAGAAGCCCCTGCAGCTGCTCGACGCGGTCGTGGATCAGCGCTCGCTATCGACGAGGGTGATGACCACCAGCGACCCGGTGCTCGCAGAGTCGTTGGCCCGCCATTACGCCGAACCGGCGCTCGCGGACTATCTGCGCACGCTGCCTGAAGACCAGGCCGCGGTGTGCGAGGGAGGACACTGGTGGACCATTCCCATCCCCTGATCGCGCAACTCGATGCGCTGATTGAGGCGGTCTCGTCGGAGATCGCCGGCCAGGTGCGGATCGCCGACGAGGCGGAGCAGCACCTGAGTCAGCCCACGCCGCCGACGGGTGTGGATGTCGCGTTCCTGCTCGCGGCGCCGACGCCCGCCAGGCCCTCGCTGGAGACGCGCACGCCGATCGCGCTGTCCGCGGACAACGCGCTGTCCGCGGACAACCATCGAACCGCCCCGGGAGTCGACACGCGCGTCGTACGCCCGGTCGCCATCCCGACGGTGGCCCCGGTCGCCCTCGAGCTCGAAGCGCCGGCGCCGCTCACCCCGGATCCGGCACCTGAGAACCTGCCGCAGCCGGCCGCGCGCATGCCGGCCGGGCGGCCCCGAACGATGCGGGAGGCGTTGTTGGCATGAATACCGATGTCATTCTCAGTCGCTTTTCGGCCGCTGAACTCGGCCAGTTGCACACCTTCTTTGGCGAGCTCAGTCTCCTGCAGCGCGAGCGCGAGATCCATCAAGCGCGCCTCAGTGACGCGAATGCCCGCATTCGTCAACTCAACACCGTCCTGACCACGCTGCGTGTGCTGCGCGGCCAGGCGCAGGTGGCGCTCGAGACCGGTGTGCCCCTGCCGGCGCTCGAGGCCACCGGCATCCTGCCGGCCACGGTGAATGGCACGCACGACTCGCCTTTGAACGGGTTCCACGGCGAGGTCGGCAAGACCTTCGCCGAGGTCGTCAACGATCCAACCTGGTGAGCGTCATGCGTGCGTTGCTCAAAGATCCCGGTGTGGCGCTGTTGCTGGCCCTGGCGGCCGGCACGGGCGTGTACTACGCCTGGGCCTTCAAGTGGGTCGAGTTGCCGCGCCTGTCCTGGTCGGAGTCGGTGCCGTGGGCCCTCGCGGGCGCGGCGGCGCTGGCGCTCCTCGTCGCGCTCGTGCTCGTGCTCAAGAACGCGGCGCTCGAGCGCCGTCGCCGCGCCATCAACGCCGCGGTGGCGGTCGGGCCGACCACGATCTTGTTGCCGCGTTCAGGGTCTGACTCCGTCGATGTCGCCGGCGTCCGCTTCTGGGATCAGATCGCGGCCCATCTGCCCGGCGATAACCCAACCGAGCACGTGGCCTGGGAGGTCAGCGGCAACGGCGATGGGCAACGTTTCTCGACCCGGATGTCGGCGGCGCTCGCGGCCCAGGTCATGAACACCGTGCAGACGGAATGGCCCACCTCGGAGCGACGCAGCTGTGGGTCGCCCGAGCGACTCGGGCCACCCGATCCGATCGAGTCGGCGGCGACGGCTCTCCGTCATTGCTTCTGGCTCGAGCTGGCACCCGTGTCGCAGGCGCCGATCCGGGTCACCACCGACGATCCCCTGCGCAAGGTCCTGATGGATCTCAACACGCTCCCGGCGGACATGGTGGGCGTCGTCCAGGTGCTGGCGCGTCGCGACGCGGGGACGCAGCGCGAGTTGCGCCAGAAGGCGGCCCAGATGCGCTCGGGCGCGGCCAAGGCCGAGGTGGGCACGCGCGTCGAAGCCAACAAGCTGGCGAAAGAGTCCGACAAACGCAGCGAGCGCGCCTTCCTGGAAGTCGTCGTCCGCGTCGCGGTCTTCGGCACCCATGGCGAGATGACCCAGTCGCGCGCGGCGGCGTTGTCGGGAACCGTCAAGGCGGCGTTCGATCCCAGCAACCCTTTGATCGTCGTGGGGCAGGGCCGCGAGCAGACCGGCGTGCTCGAGCGCGCCTGGCTCAGCCGGGGGCGACCCTGGGGCTCCGGCGAGATCGGGCTCCTGGCGCATCTGCCGGGCGGCGACGTCGTCGACCAATTGCCGCGGCTCGAGAAGGCCAGCGCCCTCAATCTGCCCATCGATCCCAAGATGCGCATCGGCAGCGACGATCGCATCGCGCCCTTTGTCTCCGGTCGGTTCCCGATCCCATCCGATCTGCAAGACCTTCACGGTCAGCCCAAGATCATCCTGGGTTCGGCGCTCGACCAGGCCGGCAATCGCCAGTTCGCGGGCTTCACGCTGAGCGATCTGAAAACGCACGCCACCGTCGTCGGCACCACCGGCTCCGGCAAGAGCGTGACCCTGGCCAATCTCGCCCTGCAGGCGTATGCGCTCGGCTCGACGGCCGTGGTCCTGGATCCGCATGGTGCGCTGGCCGAGGCCTGTATCGCCGGCGTGCACCCGGACGGCATCGACGACGTGGTCCTGCTGGATCCCGCCCAACGCGTCGTGATCTGCTGGTCGCTGTTGACCACCGGGCTCAAGCACGGCCTCGACATGGCCGTCGATGCCGCAATGAGCGCCTTGCGACAGGCCGACCCGAGCAACTGGGACCAGAGCGGTCAGATGCAGGACCTCATGCGCCATGCGCTGCGGGTGCTGATCCAGGTCGAAGGTGATCAAGCCTCAATGGTGAAGCTTGATCGTTTCTTCAACAAGAGTCAGTACCGGGCCGGCATCCTCAAGCGTGCGGCCCGGATCCGCGAAGTCCGCCGGTCGGCCGACTACTGGCTCGAGCGGGTGGTCCCGCTCCTGGAACCCGAGCGCCGCAAAGAGAAGAAGGGCGCGGGCGGCGCCGACTCGCTCAAGCAGAGCCTGGTCAGCGCCAACCGGCGTCTGTCCACGTTTGTCAACGACAAGAAGATCCGGCGGACGCTGTCGATCGCGCCGATCGGCTCGACCCTCGACCTGGGCCGGCTGCTGTCCAGTCAGAAGCTGGTGCTGATTCCGGTCCGCAAGAGCGGCGAGCTCGGCCTGGGCGAGAAGGGGTGGGCGCTGGTGCTCAACCTGGTCATGGGCAACATCTCCACCGAGCTGCTCGGCCGAGACTTCAAAGACAACCAGCAGGTGGTCGTGATCGTCGACGAGGCCGCCTCGATGCGCGACCTGGAGGTCGTCGACTACGCCGACGTCATCCTGCGCGAGGCGCGCAAGTTCGGCGGCTGTCTGGTGCTGGGGACGCAGAGCCTGGTGCAACTGCCCAGTGAGGTGGCCCAGAACATCCGGATCAACGCCAATCAGAAGGTGGTGCTCAAGGTCAGCGACGCCGAGGACGCCAAGGCCTCGGCGCGCATGCTCGGCGATCCGCGGGTCACGGGCGACAGCATCCAGAACGCGACCGATTTTCGCGGGTATGTGAAGAGCATCGCGGCGACCGATCCGGCCCTGCTGCAGATGTTAGATGCGATCCGCCTCACCGGCGCCCCGCGCCCGCACCCGCGCCAGGAGCCGTTTGAGATCGCGCCCTCGGACGCCTTCCTGAAGGTCATGGCTCTGGCGCCGGCTCTCAAAGACACTCAGCCGAACTCGAACCGGGCCGTGGAGCGCGTCCTCGACTTTCTGGAGCGTCTCGAGCACGACGACTTCGAGCGGGTGACCGACGACGTCCGCTCGGTCGGGGAGTTCCTGGCCGCCTGGCTGGTGGAAGACCCCACGACCCTGGTGGCGACGTTGCGAGCCGATCCGACCTCGCGCGCCGCCGTCTGGGCAACGCGTCTCTTGGACGACCCCGAGTCGGCTCTGGATCACGTCAGCCGGGCGCGCATGATCAGCGGCGCGCGCTTCGGCTATCCGTGGTGGTTGCTCGAAGGCAAGTTCCTGCGTGAAGACGAGGCAGCGCCCGGGTTGGCGACCGACAGCGAATCCTTCGATCGGGACTACAGCCAGGCGATGCCTGAGGTCAGTGAATCGACGGAAGGCGAGTTCTAGCAGCGGCGCGGATTCCCGACGCCGCCTTTTGACCGGTTTGGCCAGCGCATAGATGGACCCAACAGCGGACTGACGGCGGCGATGGCCGGCGCATGACCGTGCGGGACCTCGGGCAAGTCTGGGCCACACGCCCGGGGTAGGGCGCTTAAGAAGCGGGCTGACGACGGGGATACCCCCGCTTAAGACTCTGCTCGGGGCCGGGATAGGTCCGCAGAACGGGTGCGCAATGGGGCGCACGGAGCACGCGTGAAGCCGCAAGAGGACGCGGTTGTCCTCGACATCTGCGGAATTGGAGGCGGCACCACCCCTACGGTTTGAGGTGTGTCTGCAGGGGATGGGTGGTCTGTCATCACGAGAGGGGCATGTGACATGACTGAGCAAAGTGGCAGCGGGCCTGCCGAGCAGAGCGGACAGTTGCGATTAGAAGCTGCCGTGGCCGGCGGTGGTGGCGTGGTCAGCGAGGGTTCCTCGATGTTCAAAGAACGTTCGCGGATGCTGCCGGGCGGAGGCGCCACCGAGAGCCGGACCTCGCGTTGGGTCGGAGTCGGGGCCGGGCGCAAGCCCCAGGTCAAGGCCTGGACCGAAGCCGAAGCCGAGCGCGAAGCGGAACGCTTGATTCGGGTCGGGTTGCACCCGCGGACGGATTTGTTGATCTGGCTCCTGCGGGATTTCATCGCGTTGACGGAGGAGCGGCTGTATGTCCTGGACGGCACGTCGAGCACCTACGGCACGTTCACCAAGCGATTGGGGGAGTTCCGCCAGGGCGGGATCTGCGACCTGGCCGCCGAGAACGTGGTGAGCGTCGACCTGCGCCGGTCCGGGCTCAAGCCGATGCTGGCGGATAACCGACGGGCCTACCGGGTCTGGACGCTCGGGCCGGTGGGGCGGGCGATCTCGCGCAAGCTGTGGGACGTCACCCTGGCGCCGGTCGGCAGCGAGATCCATCTCGCGCATCACGCTCTGGCCGGCGAGGTCCTCTACTGCTACGTGGACTATCTGGCCAAGAACGACGGACGTCGGTTTGAGGCGCTCGGGCCGCAGCAGGCCGTGATCTGGGATTTCGAACGGCGCGTGATGGAGCTGTCCCCGGACGGGATGCTGGTCGAGGTTCGTGAGGATGGAACTAAGGGTGATTGCCGCGTCTTGGAATTCCACAATGAACTGTCCCCAGGACGGGCGCTGAGCAAGATCAAGGGATACGACCAGATCATCTCGGATCCGGCGGCGCGCGAGAAGTGGCAATACGCCTGGGGGATCGAGACGCGACCCTACGTCATCGTGGTCTATCGCCATGACGGCATCCGCAAGGACTACGAGCGCCAGCTCGTCGCCACCGCGAAGGAGCGCACCGAGCTGTACGGCGCCACCAACCTGATCCAGTTCAAGCTGATCTCCGTTCAGGAAGTCCTCAAGGGCAATCCCGTCAAAGGACTCTATTCGCCAAGTCAACCGTCTGCGCCTGCCCCGACGGCCGGCCGGCCGGCCTGAGAGGAAGGGAACTCATGTCCAGCACAAGCGATTGGTCACCCGAACGTGTCCGCCAGGCGGCGGTGAATGGCACTCAAAGGGAGACGGCTGCGGCGGCCGCGAAGCCGCGACGACTGTCGGCTAGGTGGCTGGCGGCCGGCCTGCTGGTGGGCGTGTGCCTGGCGGCGGCGTGGGTGTTGCCAGGGATGGCCGGGCCGACCGTGGCCGGGTTGTTCGCGGCGCCGACCGGGACGGCCTCACCGCGGCCCAGCCCGACGTCGACGGCGCTGCCCACGGCCACGTTAGTGCCGACGGCCACGCCGTTGGTGATCGCGACTCTGTCGGTCGCCGAGGCCGGGGCCCGTGTCGGTGTCGTGGGCACGCCAACGTCAACAGCCGTGCCGCTGGCCACGCTCCTGCCGACGGAGACCCAGGTGTCACCGACCTTCACGCCCACGGCCTACCCGGTGGTGATGGCGACGCCCTATGCCTTTGAGCCACGGTTCGTGGTTCAAGGAGGATCGCTGATTTATCAAGGAAACGACGAGGCTGAGGGTTGCCAGTTCATGGCCATCCGTGGGACGGTGCGCGGAGCCGACGGCAAGCCGCGTCTGTACTACGGCATTCATCTCATCATCGTCGACGAGACCGGGGCGCGCTCGACGCGCAATGCGCTTTCAGGCAGTCGCCCGCAGTTCGGGGCCTCGGGCTTCCAGTTCGTGCTGGGATCCACGCCGCTGGAGACGATCGATCGCTATTACCTCATCCTGCAGGATGAGAACGGCATGGCCGTCTCGGACAAGTTCGTCATCCCGACCTCGAGTTCGTGCGAACGCAACGTCGTTGTGGTCGATTTCATCGAGAAGCTCACAGAGTAGGTGCAACCTTGCACGGGAGATCAATGATGTCGCGACGTGACACCTATCTCGGCGGCGGGTTTGGCGCCGTCGTCGCCCTCATGAGTGTGGTTCGCAATGTGTTCGGCTACGGCTGGGATGGCGTGGCGGTGCTGCTGCTCGCGCTGACCGTCCTGGTGGGGGTGGCCATTCCACGTCTCGCAGAGACGCCGCTGAGTTGGCGCTTCCCCAAACAACGCATCGTGCTGGTCGTGCGCACGTCGTATGTCCTGGCCCTCATGACCCTGGTCGCAGGCGGTGGGTTCCTGACGCTCGGGCTGGTGGTGATGGGGTTCGCCTTCCAGGGGGAGGGCACGCTCTTCCCGTTGGTGATGGCCTTGTTCGGATTGGCACTGACCCTGTTCGGCTATGGCACGAACCGGTTCTTCGGTCGGCGCGCCGCACTCGAGGCCGCAGCTGCGAAAGGCCGACCGGCCGCCCGCAAGCGCTCGCTGGTCCGGTAACGCGAACCATGTGCCTGCAGTGGTGCCATGTCCGCCGGATCCTCATCGACAACGACGTCGCCTGCGCCGGCTTCTGCGAGCTCGCGCAGTCGTTGCCCGAAGACTGGTCCTGCGTGACCTGCCGGCATCATGTGGTCCGAGAGAGGCGCAGGAGCTTGTGCGGGCTGACGCATCTGGGCCTGCCGCGTCAGGGCGCGTGCTGTCACTACTCGGTCGAGCTCATGCCCGACGACCTTCCGATGTGGGTGGGCCGCGAGCACCTGGCGCCGACGGTGTTGCCGCGTACGGTGAACCGGACGCCCGCCGAGGCCTTCGCGCAGAGCGAGACCGCACCGGAGGTGGAGCACGATGTGGACGGCCGGGTCAGGGTCCGGCTGAAGGATCTGGCTGTGCCAGATGTGTACGGGCTGCCGAGCGGGAC
Organism: uncultured Anaerolineales bacterium; assembly: GCA_964480865.1. GTDB lineage: Bacteria > Chloroflexota > Anaerolineae > Anaerolineales > UBA6663 > UBA6663. The sequence goes on from CAYZRP010000136.1 coordinate 16,252, forward strand.
ATGGCCGGAGCAAGTGCCGGTCGACGATCGCAGCGCGATCAGCCTGGCGCTGGTGGATGACGTGCTGCGTTTGTTGGATCTGGTGGCCGGCGGTCAGTATGCCGAGGCCGAGGTCTGGTCTCTGAAGCTCCAGGACGCGCACGGACCGTTTGGCGAGTATCCGGCGCCCTGGGGCCACTACGCCGCTGAAGCGACGGCGCTGGCCCGGCAAGCAGGGAGGACGACATGGTGATCGCAACGGCGGGCAAGGGCAGCGCCGGCAAGACTCTGATCGCGGCGGCAGTGCTGAGTGCACTGGCGGTGGAGCCGCAACGCATTCTGGTCGTCGATGCCGATGCGCACGAGTCCCTGGTGGACGTGTTGGGACCGCGGTGGGTGACGTCGGTGGGCAGCATGCGCTCAGCGATGGAGGCCCAGCTGGCCACCCTGGCCTGGGACGAGAGTCGGGTCGAGGCGCTCGAAGCCGGGATGGGCGAATGGGTGCTGGCAAAGAGAGCCGGCTATGACCTCCTGGCGATGGGTCATTGGGCTCCCCCGGGATCGCAGTGCACGGTGAACCGGGCGCTGGACCGGTCGCTGGCGGCATTGATGGGGCGCTACGACCGGGTGCTGATCGATCACGAAGCCGGCATGGAGCAGATGGGCCGTTACTCGGCCTTGCCGATCGACCGACTCTTGCTGGTCGTGCAGCCCGAGGTCAGCTTTGTGCGAGTCGCCGGCCGCATCCTCGATCGCGCGCGCGAAGTCCGCCGTCCGATCCTCGGGTGCACATTGATCCTCAACCGGGTCACGGATGCCAGGCGCTCCCGGCCAGAGTTCCGCGAGGCCCTGGATGGCCTGATGCGCATCCGACCGATGACCCTCGTCGAGGTGCCCGAGCTCGAGGGAGCTGAGGCCGAGCCGCGTGATCCCCGGCTGGTGGCTGCGCTCGCGCCGCTGGTTGCCGACCTCCAAACGAGCTCTCTGCCGCGCCCGAAGGAGGCGAGCCGTGTCTGATGTCGAACTCGTGTACGGACCGCATGGCGAGTTGTTGCCGCCGCCACTGATCCTGGGTGAGTCAGAGGAAGAGCTGATCGAGCGCCTGGCGCAGGATTGTGGGCAGCCGATGCCCAGGCGCAAGACACGCGATTGGAGTCAGTGGCTGGACCTCGCCATTCTTTACGCACATGGGCGCGCCTTGCAGCGTGTGCTGTCCGGGGACTGCCGCACCGAGCTCGAGCGCGCGCTCTGGCACGCCGTGCTCTACGGCGGCGAATCGATCTCGCTACAGGCCCCCACGCGAACCTATCTCGAGTATCGAACCTTCGTGCCCGTGCTCAGCACCAATGATCGGGGCCGGGTCTGGCGGTTTGGCGCCGCAGCCAAGCCGAAGATGCGGTTGCTGGTCGGGGACGGCGCGACGGTCGTGGCCAACGCTCAGCGGCTGCTGTTCGCCTGGGCGATTGAAGAGGAGGCCTAGTCATGTCCTGTGACGGGCATCGTCGTCGACTGAACACCATGATCGCCAGCGCCATCGACGCGCTTCCCCCGGACGCCAAGCGACCGCGGCTGCGCATCGGTGGCCAGGCGGCGCCGGCGACGGCGGACAACATCGAGGCCATCTTTCACGGCGCGAACGCGGCATCCCAGATAGGACAACTCGCGCCCGATCAGCGCGAACAACTGAAGGGCCGTGTCGACGAGGTCATGACCTGGTTCGACGACGTCGGCATCAAACGGCCGACGCATCGGCACGGGAACTTGCCTGAGGAGCGGGTCTGGCCCGGGTACGCGCAGCTGCACGCGTTGGTCCATCACTCGCCCGCGCTGCAGGCCTCTTTCCGGCAGGAGTTGGCCAACGCCAAACCGCCGGCGATGCCGCTGAACGACATCCTCAACCTGCCGGCGGCTTTCCAGGCTGTGCCGGATGATCAACGGCGCAGCATCGCCGCGACTCTGCCGGCGCTGGCCAGCGTGGGCGTGACGCCCCGGGTGGCATCGCTCAGCCTGTCGCAATCCATGGCGCGCGCCGTGCCGCGCTGTCCGAGGTGCAAGCGTTTCGTGGCGACGTATCGTCCGGTCTGCACGAACCCGCGCTGCCAGATGGCCGGCGAGACTGTGGCGCCGGTCCAGCCCTGGCCGCCGGCAGGCGTCACCTTCAAGTACTCCACGGTTGTACGCAAGCGGGCAGCCGCGCTGCAACCATTCGAAGAGGCGCTGCGCAACCGACTGGGTCTATCCTTGCAAGAGGCCGGCGTGACCGGCTTCGAGCAGATCGGATCGCGCGAGACGCCGGAAGCGTTCGCCGAACGAATTGCCCAGGCGTACGCCGGCCAGCTGCTGGCGGACGTGTCGCCGCTCGAGCCCGCGGCCGCGCCGACGACTCTGCCTGCGGAGGGTACCGATGAACCTGCCGACTCTGACACCGTTCGAACAACAAGTGCTGACGTATTGGCGGACCTACCTGCCGCAACGGGTCCAGACGCTGGAACAGTCGGGGACGCTCCTCGAGACGATCCAGAGACGGATCCAGGAGTTCCAGTCGCTGAAGCAGCAACGGATCCAGGCGGGCTACGACTCGACGGAGGCGCACCTGGAAGCGGCGCAGGAGACGCTCTATCCGGATCCGGAGTCGGAGCCCTAAGCGTCGACGACCTGGACGCGCCGGCGGTTGCTGCGCCTGTCGCCGCCCAGGACGACAGCCTGGCGGGCGTCGACGCGCCGGCGGCGGAAATCCCCATCGCCGTTCCCGTCCACGTCGGACTGCCCTGGCACCGGGTCGATCTGGAGGCCGCGACGGCGCTGCCGTCCATGGGCTCCAGCGATCAGCTCGCCTACTACGAAACGAACTTCAGCAGCCTGCAGATCCTCCAGCAACTCGAGCAGGAAGACCGTCCTGGGACGCCGGACGAAGTCGCGGTGTTGGCCGGGGCGCGTCCGTGGACGCCGCGCTCGCTCCTCAATGCGGTTTCTGAACACAGCGGCGTGCCGCATGGCGGCTCGTTCCCATTCACGGATCTGCTTAGCAAACGCCGACGGCACCTGTCGAGCCAGGTCTGGAGCAGCAACAATAGCGAACGCGGCGGCTACGAGACGTTTCGCAATACCAGCGAGCCGGACTTCCTGACGCCGCATGCGCGCGTCTCGGCCGGCCTGTGGGACATGCTGCGCCAGATGGGGTTTCGCGGCGGCACGGTCCTGGATGTCAACGCGTCCTTTGGACAGGGCCTCGGCACCGTGCCCGACGATCTGCGCGCCAACTCGGCCTTCTTTGCGCTCGAGCCCGATGACCTCGCCGCGCGCTATCGCGCCAAGCTCAATCCGGGTGTCGATGTCCAGACCGGATCGTTTGCCAAGGCGGATCTGCCGGATGGGTTCTTCGACGTCGCGATGGTGACGCTCGACGGCTATCGCTGGCAGGAGCGCGTCA
>CAYZRP010000137.1:0-17571 GCA_964480865.1 uncultured Anaerolineales bacterium
TGCACACCTCGCGACCCTCTCGTCGCGGCGCCTGCTAGCGTAAGCTATACTCCGGCTGCGCGGTGCGAGTCACATCGATAACTTGGGGCAATGATGTGAGCAAGTTGACTCTCCGCCAAATGCCTTGACGCTATTTTTGCGAGGCCGCCATGAACGCCATCTCGTTCTACTATCGTATGTCCTCCAACGGTCTCGAACCGGCTGAAGCCGCCGACGTCCCGACACTGCTCAAACCCTCTACCCCCGATAGCGGGCCGCTCAGCCAATCAGATCCAACGACCGGGGTGCCCGATCTGGACATCGCAGCGCAGGTGACCACCCTGAACCAACAACGATCTGGCTGGTTGATCGTCACGGTCGAGGAGTACGACGAGTCCTCACCCTGGTACGCCGAACTGAAAGCGCGAACGGAAACCGAGCTGGCCAAGAACCCGGCGATGTTCCGGCGCTTCAAAGCCGGCGGTGGCTTCCAACCCGGGAAGACGCTGCGCCGCTGGCGGCAGGATCTGGGTGGTGACGTTGGGGAGTGGCAGGTGCCACTCACGGCTTTCAAGGCGCCGCTCTCGCTCAAGGCCTGGGCCGATCGTGACCCGGATCAGACCCGACTGCGCGTCACCTCTGCCACGATGTGGGATATGCGCGAGACCATCTAGTCCGCTGCACGCATCCGGGGTCTGACGATCCTGTTCCGCCCGGCGCCAGAGGCCACGTGCCATGGCACAAGAATCTTTCCTCGACGGCCCCATGCCCGACATCGTGGCTCAATGGCGCCATTACTTCGAAAGACTGGATCCAGGCGACGGCCATTGCGTCCTCGACGTGGGATGTGACACCGGAGACGCCTTACGCTTCCTGGCCCGGGAACGGCCGGATATAGACCGCCTCTGCGGCGTTGAGTTCAATGATGCCCGCTGTCGCCGTGCCATCTCGCGCTGGCGGGCCAGCGGAAGCGATGCGCGTCTGGCCCTTCAGCGCGCCGATGCCCGCGCCCTCCCCTACGCAGATGGCATGTTCGACCGTGCCATCTGTGCCGAAGCACTCGAGTTCATCGACCCACCCGAACGCGCTCTGCGCGAAATCAAACGCGTCCTCACACCGAACGGCCGGGCCCTGGTCGTTCACACCGACTGGGAGACCCAGGTCTTCGCCACGCGAGATCCCGCGCGGTCGAGGCGCATGGTGCGCGCCTTCGCGGGAGATGGGCCGGGCCGCGACATCGGTCGAAGGTTGCCAGCGTTATGCCGACGGGCAGGCTTCGCGCACGTGAGCACCGAGGGTTACGCGCTTGTCAACGATCAATGGCACAAGGATCACTATGCACCGAGCGTTGTCAATCTGATGACCCGGTGGCTGGCACAGGATCGGGCTGTGCCGCCCGAGGAACTCCAGGCATGGCGTGAGGATATCGACGGCGCGCTGGCAGATGGAAGCTTTTGCTACGCGGTCGTCCGCTTCATTTGCCTTTGTCAGCCATAGGAGTGTCGTAGATCCCAGCGTGCGCCACGTCGAAGGTCGACGAACAGTCGGGCCACCAGTAGCCCGGTGAACACGCCTGGGGGTTAGCGCCGAGCCACAAAAAGCCGAGCAAGTTTGTGATCGTCGGGCCGATGACCAGCGCCAAACAACCGCCGCTCAACGCACTCACGAGCGGTTACCACACTGCCCGTTCCCACTGGCGACGCAGCAGGTGCCACTGAGCCAGGCCGGGCGTCACGCCCCCGATCAACAGCGTCGTCGCCGTCGTCGCGACGCTCATGGCATCCACTGGCAAGAGTTGACCGACCCGAACGACAGGCACAAGGCTGAGCCACCCAACGGTGCAGGCAAGCGGCCCCCCGCCAACCCACCGCAGCCGACGCGCAACATCCAGATCTGGCTAGCCGCCATCAACACAAACCAGATCGGATACAGTAGCGACGCTATAGCCTGATCCTCATTCAGCGAGAACGCAGAGATGATCAAGCCAGGCGCTTCGATCCAAAAAGCTATCGCGCGTCCGTCGGCCGCGAAGGCAACAGCCAGGCCGCCCAGGACGCCGAGATGATCGCCGGGATCGAACCAATCAGGAGCATGGCCACCAGGCTGGCCGGTCGTGGTCCAGCGTTCAGCCCCACGCCGACTCCGCCAACGATTGCGGCGACGCAGACAGGGCCGAACCATCGCCATCGACGCCCAAACACCAGCCACTGCAGCACGCAGACCGACGTGCCGACCCATATCAGCGCTGACATGTGACCGATGTTGATGAAACACTCCATCCCCAGGCAGCGTTGAAACGACCAGACAAGCGGGATGAGGCTCAGATAGGAGATGACGTTAGCGAGCCACCAGAGGCCGACTCTCCTCAGGCGATAGAACAGAACCCAGCGCTGGCTGAGCGCCAGGCCAGCGATCAAGAGTGGAAGGTAGACCGGCGCTGTGTAAAGGTCGGCATCCAGGCGCGCAACTCCTACGATGGTCAGCGCCAGCAGGGTCGCCACGATCAGGGCGACGGTCGCACCCACCATCCACGACGCCCAGATCGTCCGATAGGGCAACTCAAGCCCCCGAAGCTCCGGATCCTGACTCGGGTTTGCCGTCACATCTGTCCCCCGCGCCGCCTTCAGATGAATTCGCTCAGCCCCAGCGCCACGAGCCGCGCGGCAGTCACCCGGCCATCGACGTCGAAGCCGGCCAGCTCGTAATACAGATCCACAGCGGCATCGATTTCGGCCTCATCGAGCGCGACACCTGCCGTTGGACCGGAGCCGCGCAGCGCCTTGTAGAACTTCTTGGGCAGTCGATCGTCCTTGCGGTTCAGACCTTCGCGCTGATTGAAGAGCCGAAGCATCGCCAGCCGTCGCTCGCCAATCGTTTGCATCTCGTCGATCGAGAAGTCGTCCCAGCCGGTGATGGCGCTCACGACCGCGACCGTCTCGGCCGGGCCATAGAGCGTCCAGGCCGGGCCATAGACGAACTGACACAGATCGGCCGAGTCCAGGAACGCATACATCTTCTGTGTCGCATAGGCGAACTCGACCTTGCCGCGGCCAAGGCTGCGATCCTCAAGTTTTTCGTGGACGCCCAGCAGGGCCAGCCGTTGCATGTACAGGTCGGTCGCACCTGATTCGACCATCGGGTCGTGCTCTGACGATTGGTGATCAGCGCCGAAAGCATTGACCGCGTAGATCAGGCCAAGCGAACGTTTCGCCTGGGGCATGTGGGCCGGCGCCTCGGCGCCCTTGACCGTGATCAGAAAATCCTCGCCACGCTCGAGCCGGCGAGAGGCGCGCTCAGACCCCTCAGCCAGAATCCGGCCGAAGCCTTCTCCCTTTGCGATCATCTCGGTCATCCGCACCATGGCCTCGACGTTGCCGTAACGGAGCGGCAGGCCAACCTCCTCCTCGGTGAGAAGGCCTTCCTCCATACACTCCATCGCCCAGGAGATCGTGGCCCCGGTGCCAATGGTGTCGAGCCCGTACTCGTTGCAGAGTTGATTGGCGAGTGAGACGGCGGCGAGGTCATCGATGCCGCAATACGATCCAAAACACGCCAGGGTCTCGTATTCGGCGCCGCCGTAACGTGGCACGACCTTGTGCTTCAGGAACTCGGTCTCGACCACGCGTTTGCAGCGCACGGCGCAGGCGTAGCAGGTGTCGCGCTCGGTCAGGATGGTCTCCGCCATCACCTCGCCGGACAGCGGCTCAGCGCCCTCGAACGTCCCTTCGTTGTAGTTGCGGGTTGGCAGCGTGCCCATCGCGTTCTGAGGCATGACGACGCCGGCCGTGCCGTACAGGGCAAGGCCGTTGACGTCGGGATTGTCCTTGACGTCGCCGGCCCCCTGTCGCGCCAGAGCGCGCAGACGGTCCGGATGTGCGATCTCCAGCTTCTGTCCCTTTCCGCGAACGACAATGGCCTTGAGGTTCTTGCTCCCCATCACAGCGCCGAGCCCGGTGCGGCCGTTGGCACGGTTGGCCATGTTGATGATGGCTGCCAGGCGCGAGAGACGCTCGCCGGCGATGCCGCACTGGGCAACCTCAACATGCTCGTCGCCGAGCTCCTGGCGGACCAGGTCATCGACCTCGCTGGTGGTTCTGCCCCACAGATGCCCGGCGTCGCGCAATTCACACTCGCCGTCGTGCAGATAAAGATAGACGGGCCGCTCTGCACTCCCGCGGATCACGACGCCGTCGAATCCTGCGGATTTCATCTCGGCCGGAAAGAAACCGCCGGTCTGCGAGTCGGCGATGCCGTGCGTGAGCGGCGACTTGGCATTGGCCGTCATGCGGCTCTGCCCGCTGATCGGCGCGCCCGTCAGCGGCGAGAGCATCAACGTGAGGATATTGTCTGGCCCGAGCGGATCCACGCCGGCAGGCAGATCGCGCAACAGGTAATACAGGCCCATCGCCGACCCGCCCACGTACTTGCGATAGAATCCCGGCTCAGGGTTTTCGACCGTGAGAGTCTTGCGGCTGAGATCAACATGCAGAATGCGTCCTGCGTAACCGTAGGCCATACATGCCCTCCTCAGTGAGAAACCGATAACCGCTATGACCGATACGCCCATCCAGGTCCATGTGAAGTTGTTCGGCCTGCTTCGTCCGCATCATCCAGGGCCCAACCGCAACCTCGCGCTGACGGTAACGGTCCCGGCTGAGGCGACGGCCCGCGAGGTGGCGAAGACCCTGGAGCTGCCGCCGACACTTACGCGCCTGGTGTTCGTCAATGATCGCCAGGCCGGGCTCGACGACACTTTGCAACCGGGCGATCGTCTGAGCTTTTTCACAGGCACGGTGGGCGGTTAGGCCTGAAGCGACGTTACTGATCGTATCTCAAAATCGAGCAATCCGATCCGGTCGACCAACAATGCCGCGTGGCTGGATGGGCGCCTCGGCTGTCGCACACTGACCTTCATCAGCAATTCACTCGCCCTAACCGCTCTCTGACCGAAAGCATCCGTAACGCTTATCAGAGGGCGCGTCTGTTCCTCAAACGCGCCCGATCGATACGGAGGCCATGATGATCGAGTGTGAGTGTGTCCCGCGGTGTATCTTTTTCAATGACAAAATGCAGGACAAGCCGGCCACGGCGGAGATGATGAAGAACCGCTACTGTCGCGGCAACTTCGACGCCTGCGCGCGCCATCGCGTGTTCAAGGTTTTGGGCGGCTCACGTGTGCCCTCAGACATGTTCCCGACCCAGTCGGAACGCGCCGACCAGATCCTGGCCGGCGTACAGGCCTGACCCGCCCGTACGGGCGCAGCGCCGCCTCGAGATTCCGCCTAACGCGCCGGTGCCGGCTCGATGAAGTGCCCGGCATCGGCGCGCTCCAGGACAGCCTGGATGGTCGCCATCAGCGCCCGCGCTGCTTCGGCGCTGAGTTCCACAGCCACGCGTCGGCCCGGACCGGTGGCAACGTCGACAAAGTCGATGTTGAGCGCGTGCTCATAGGGCGCGTGGAATGGATGGTCATAGGATACGTCAGCGCGGCGCACGACGAACCAATCAGTGCCGCCTACGGCGCTGCCGCCTTTGGCGCTGCCGGTAATCTCGACTCGTTGGGCGATCATGGTGCACATGGCGAGTTCCTTATGCCTCAAGATGTTCGCCGAAAAAGGCAAAGACTTTTGACCAGCCATCGACGGCCTGCGCCTGTCGATAGTTGGGACGCTCGTGGTAGAAGAACCCATGTCCGGCATCTGGATACATGTGAAAGCGATAGTCCTTGCCGTGTCGCTTGAGCGCCTGCTCGTGTAAATCAACCTGCTCCGGCGTCGGGCTGCGATCTTCAGCGCCAAACAATCCCAGCAGCGGGCAACTCAAGTCTGCCGTTAAATCGATGGGCGCAACGGGGCGTTTCGGATTCAAGTCTCCCGGACCCATCACCACATTCCCACCCCAACAATCCACCACAGCGTCGAAGCCCTTTAGCCGGCAAGCCGCCAGGTAGGCGTGTCGTCCGCCTGAGCATGTGCCGAAGATGCCGACCTTGCCGTTGACGTAGGGCTGCGCGCGCAGCGTCGCCAGGGTCGTGGCCAGGTCGTCGACCACCTGAGCGTCGGCGACACCGCCCTCGGCGCGCACGGCGGCAGCCACATCCTCGGGTGTGCCGTGGCCGGCGCGCTCATACAGATTCGGCGACACCGCCACAAACCCGTGAGCCGCGAACTTGCGAGTCGCGTCGAAATACCAGCTGTCCCACCCGGGCATGTGGTGGACAAGGATCACGGCCGGGAACGGCCCGGCGCCAAGCGGCCGAGCCAGATAAGCGTGGATCGTGTCGCCCTGCCCGCCGGGCCAGACGACGGTCTCGGCCAACATCCCCTGATAGGCATCGGTGCGGTCCATGGCGTCTCCTTTACGCGTCGACGTGCCCTGTGGTCGGATTGTATCCTGCGCCTTGCCTTGTGAGTGGTGGGTGTGCATGGCCGACGGGCCAATCGCATCTGATCCATTCGAGTTCTGGAACGGGCCAATGACGACGAGGATGTCGCGAGTGACAGACCAGGGGGCGGTTGGGTTCTGGCTCATCCGTGACGCGATCCGCTAACCGCGCCATCTGCGGCCGACCCGCTCCGATGTCACAAGACGCGCTGGCCCTGCGCTGACCCCGGTTCCTATTCACGGGGCCATTTCTCGTGCTATACTTACTTACCGGTCGGTCAGTTTTCGATCGGCAACCTACGCGTGAAGCTATGACTGACAAAACCCGTAACCAGATTCTGCTTGTGCTCTTCCTTGGCGTCCTCATGGGCGCGCTCGACATCGCCATCGTAGCCCCTGCCCTGCCGGCGGTTCAGAGCGCCTTCGGCGTCGACGACCGGCTGCTGGCGTGGACCTTTTCGATCTATGTGCTGTTCAACCTGATCGGCACGCCGTGGATGGCCAAGCTCTCCGACACCTTCGGCCGCCGGACCGTGTACGTGCTCGACGTAGCCCTGTTCGCGGTGGGCTCGCTGGTCGTGGCCCTGGCGCCGACGAGCGCCTTCGGCGTGGTGCTGGCGGGCCGCGCCCTGCAGGGCTTTGGCGCCGGCGGCATCTTCCCGGTAGCGAGCGCCGTCATCGGCGACACGTTCCCGCCCGAGAAGCGCGGCAGCGCCCTTGGCCTGATCGGCGCCGTCTTCGGCCTGGCCTTCCTGGTCGGCCCGATCCTCGGTGGCATCCTGCTGAGTGTGGCGGGCTGGCAGTGGCTGTTCATCGTCAATCTGCCGATCGCGGCCGTGGTGGCCGTGATGGCGCTGCGGCTTCTGCCGGCGACGCGGCCCGAGGTGCGCAAGCCATTCGACTGGATCGGCATGGCCGTGTTGGGCGTGATGCTGGCCGCGCTCACCTACGGCCTGAACCAGATCGACACCCAGGCGTTTGTGTCGAGCGTGCTGTCACTCAACGTCTGGCCCTTCCTGGTGCTGGCGATCGTGCTGGCTGCGGTCTTCCCGTTGGTCGAGCGGCGCGCCGTCGACCCGGTGCTCAACCTTGACCTCTTCAAGCGCCGGCAGACTGTGCTGGCCGGGTTGCTCTCGGCGGGCGCCGGTTTGGGCGAGGTCGGCATGGTCTTCATCCCCTCGCTGGCGATCGCGGCTCTGCCCGGCCTCGTCGATCAGCGCAGCGCCAGCTACCTGCTCATGCCTGTGGTGCTGGCCCTGGCGGTCGGCTCGCCCACCGTGGGCCGTCTGCTCGACCGCTTTGGCTCGAAGGTCGTCGTCCTTGCCGGCGCCGCCCTGCTGGCCGTGGGCATGTTGCTCTTCAGCTGGCCGGCCGTGACCGCCTCGCTGTGGACCTTTATCCTGGCTGGAGCCGTGGTCGGGCTGGGCCTTTCGGCGCTGCTCGGCGCACCCGTGCGCTACATCATGCTCAACGAGGCGGCCGCCTCTGAGCGAACGACGGCCCAGGGCGCTCTGGCGCTGTTTACCAGCGTCGGCCAGCTGGTCAGCAGCGCGCTCGTCGGCGCTGTGGCCGACTCGCTCGGCGGCGGCGTCAGCGGGTACGGCTCGGCCTACCTGGCGATCGGTGTGATTGCCGTGATCATGGTCGTGATGACGTTCGGGCTGAAGAACCGCGAGCAGGAGCGGGTGTCCGTGGCCGCGACGGCGGCGCAGAGGGAGTCATGAACGCCAACCTGATCACGGCGGTCGTCTGCATGCTGTCGGCCCTGACACTCTACACGGTCGCGGTCTGGGCCGAGCGCTTCGCCGGCCGGCTCAAGCCCTGGCATCTCGTCCTGTTCTGGCTGGGCCTGATCTTTGACACGACGGGCACGACGCTGATGGGCGTGATGGCCGGGTCGATGCAGTTCGACTTTCACGGTATCACCGGTGCGCTGGGCATCATCTTCATGCTCGGACACACACTGTGGGCCACCGTGGCTCTGGTGTTCAAGCAGGAGCGCGTGCTTGTGACGTTCCACCGCTTCAGCCTGGCCGTCTGGCTGCTCTGGCTCGTTGCCTTCTTCAGCGGCGTGGTCGGATCGATGCTGCGATGAACGCAGTTTCCGGCCGGAAGCCGCGTGGAAGCACAGGATATCAGGCGCCTGCGGTGCCGAACCGGGCCTGGTACGCGGATGGCGCGGATCGAAACGGATCACGCGGAATCCATCGGAAATCGCTCCGCGCCATCCGTGCCGATCCGCGTACAAGGCTTGCTGGCCTGATACGGCCCGACAACTCGCCCGTGCACACGTTCGCTTCGTGTTCTCCGTTTTCGGACGCCTCGATATACAATCCGCCTATGACACAGCCCGAGCCGGCCCTGCGCGGCCAGATCCTGGCGATCGCCCAACGGAAGTTCATCGCGAGCGGCTATCACGGCCTGGCGATGCGCGAGATCGCAGAAGCGGTAGGCGTCTCGAAAGCCGCCCTGTACTACCACTTCAAGGATAAGGAAGAGCTCTTCCTCGCGATCCTGCTGCCCTACCTCGAGGCCATGGAGACCGAGCTTGACCGGATCGCCGCGTTGTCTATCCCATCTGCCGAGCGCATCCGCGAATTCGTGAGCTACGTCCTCGAGCAACTGGCCGACGAACGCGCCATCATCCGGCTGGGCAGCCAGGAGATGGGCCAACTCAGCACGGCCTCGCGGAAAGCCTTTGGCAAGGTCTATCAGGAGAAGTTCATCGGCAAGGTCAAGGCACTCGTGCGCGCGGGCATGGACAGCGGCGAGTTCAAGGCCGAGAACCCCGAGATCGTTGCCTGGGCCCTGCTCGGGATGATGTATCCCTATTTCTACCCGACGCACACGGGCAACAAGCCGCTTCCCGCTGAAACGATCGAGGCGATCACGTCGATCTTCCTCAACGGCATCGCTAACACCACAAACCGTTAGCTCAACTCGCGCCATCGTCCGCAGCGATGGCATAGGCACATGGCCACCACGTTCGCGCGGCATCTTCCCCGTCGGCCAGCAGGTCTGATCGTCATCGTAGCGTTGGCGACCAGCGCGTGCGTTCCGCGCCAACCGGCGCCGATCGAAGTGACCCGGCTTGTCACGGTGACACAGGTTGTGCCGGTGACCGTCGAGGTGACGCGCACAACGAACGTGGTCGAGCCAGCGGCGCCGATTGACGATATCGCAGCCCAGCCCTTCGAGGTCGGTTCATTGACCGGCCATTTCGTCCTCACATCGGAACTCGACGACCGCCAATGTCTGCTGGCCGTCGTGCATCGCGCCCTGAAGACCAGGCATGCCCTGGAGTTCGAGCTGTCGTGCAGCACCGGCGAACCGTCGTTCAACATGGGCTACCTCACCGCCGTGGTGCCGATGGTCGACAGCGCCGCTCTGTACGCCAGTGAGAGCAACGACCCGCTGGGAGGTTGCCACCTGACCATCGACTTCTTCCCCGAGGACGGCGCGCGGGTCGTGCAGTACGACGACGCAATGGCGTGCGGCTTCGGCCATGGCGTGGATGCCACAGGCCATTACCTCAAGGTAGACGGAGATCTACCGATCATCGGCTGCCTCAGGCCTGAACATCCCTGTCCGTAAAGACAACCGCGCCCTGCGCCAACGTGCTATCTTTTCTCACAGACACAGTGCTCCACCCTCGCTGTGGCTGGAGGAATGGCATGCCTCACAAAACGGTGAAAGTTAATCGTGCGCCAGTCCTGACGCTGTGGGCCGCCGTTGTCGCGGAACGGCTCGGGTACCGTCACGATGAGGCCTTGACGTTGGGCAAAGCCGTGGCGGGTCTCAACGCGCAATCGAAAGGCCGGCGATTGGGGATCTTCCAGGAAGCCGACAAGGACGACGCACAGGATCAGCGCAAGACCGGTGCTGATGGGGACACAGAGACCACGATGGTCAGCATCCTGGGCCGACCGGTGCCGACGATCAAGTCCAACGATGGCGTCCGCGCGACAATCAAAGGCAGCCCCATCGACCCGGACAGCGTCAAGCGCTATCTGGCCCAGAAGTTCGGCGAATCGTTCGACGAGGTCGAGGACGCTTTCAAGACCCTGGCGAAGGCCTACCCTCCCAGGCGTCTCGAACAGGAAGCTTACAGCCTCTACGAAGACTTTCGGCCCAGTGTTCCCGAAGGCGAGAAGGGCTGGGGCGCCAAGGGCCAACTCGATCTCACGCACATTCGCTCACTGGCCGATAGGGCGAAAAAGTAAAACAACATTCGATGCCCGATTGGCACTACAGGGTTTAGGGGCCTTCGTCGCCAGCGGCGGCAACGTCAAAGCGCGAGGCAGGGCTGACGACGACATCAGTGGTCGTCTGGGCCGTTGAGTTAACAGGTTCACAGCCGCACACAGATGGATGTTTCGATCCACCCGTCGACTGCGCGAACTCAGGATCCTCGGCCGACAAGATCACGAGAAGACAATGCGGTTCGAGATCGACTCGCCCGTGTAGATCTTGCGGATGACGTCGGCGATGAGCGGCGCGACAGAGAGCAAGACGATCTTGCCGCTGCGCTGGTCATCGGTCAACGGCAACGTATTCGACACATAGACGCGCTCGATCCGTTCGTCCTCGTTGATGCGGCGAACGGCGCTCGGCAGCATCACGGGATGTGTGATCGCATAGGTGGCTGTGCCCTGGGCGCCGGCATCATAGAGCATGTCGAGCTCGTCGAGGATGCTGCCGCCCGCGATCAGGTCGTCGATCACGATCGGGCGCAGGCCACGGATGTCGCCGACCACATGCGAGGCCGTCGTCCGCGTGAAACTCTGGCGGCGTTTGTGCATGATCACAAGTGGGAGCCCGAGCTTCGTCGCGTACTGGCCGGCCATCTTCGCCCGGCCCACATCCGGGCTGACGATCGCGGCATTGGCGTACTCGGGCGCCGTCAGCGGCTCGCACAGGGTCGGGATCGCGCTGAGCGGATCGGCCGGGATACGAAAGAAACCCTGGATGGCGCTGTTGTGGATGTCGACGTAGATGACGCGCCGCGCCCCGCTCTGCTCGATCGCGTCGGCGACCACGCGCGCGCTGATCGACTCGCGGCCACGGGCCATGCGCTCCTGCCGCGCATACGGGAAGTACGGCACCACGGCGCTGACCGAGTTGGCGCTCGCCCGACGGAAAGCATCCAGGTAGAAGAGGAGTTCGATCAGGGAGTCGTTCACCGGCGCCGCGCACGACTGGACGAAGAAGACGTCCTTGTCGCGCACGACTTCGTCGATCTCGACGTGGATCTCGCTATCGGCCAGACGGGTCGTGGTCGATCGACCAAGCTCGACGCCAAGAAGGCCGGCGATCTCCTGACCCAACGGGCGCGTGTTTGCTCCGGCGAAAACAGCCAGGGGATGTCGATTGGTGACCATGGACTGATCCTTGGGTGAGCCGTCGGTTGACGTTTCCGGGGATGCACTCAAAGCTATAACAGACCCTGACACCTGTTGTCAATCGGGTGAGATTGACATTCTGTCACACGAGTCGATTGTCGACAAGGAGCGTCGTTGATGAGCCGCTATTCAGCATTGGCCGAAGACCGGCCCCGATTCCTGGCCCAGACCGGCGTGCCTCCTGAAGAACTGGCCCGCTACCTGCCGTCGTTCGCCACCGCCTGCGACGAATTGGCCGATTCCGACCCAGGAGATCGTCTCGAGCTCGAAGCTGCTGTGGATGATCAATTGCTTTTCATCTGGCTACACACCCGGATGCGATTGCCACGTCCGGCGCTGGCAGCGAGTTTCGATCTCAGCCTCCTGCAGGCAGGCGTCTGGATCGAGCGGTTGGAACCTGCCTTCCAACAAGCGTTACGTGCGTTAACCACCATTGTCGTGCCTGATCGCGATCTCGACGTGTTGAGGCGCTTCAACGCACGTGAGGTCAGGTACCTGGTCGTCGGCGGGCAGGCTGTGGCCCATCACGGCTATCTCCGACCGATCCTGGATCTGGATCTGTTCATCGCTGCCGATGCAGCCAACGCCGCGCGGCTGTGTCTGGCGCTCAACGACCTGGCGCCTGGGGTAGACCCGCATACCACGGATGTGCTCCAGCTGTCCGAGCGAGTCATCCGGCTCGGATCCCCACCCTACTCGCTCGCGCCGTTCGATCCTGACAGTCGTTTCATCAACGTGGGCCAGCCGCCGGCGTCGATCGATATCCTGACTGCCATCTCGGCCGTAACGTTCGAGGAGTGCGAACCCGAACGTGTGCTGGGCGTCCTCGGCGATGTATCCGTTCCGATCATCGGGCTGGATCAACTCAGGCTCAACAAACGCGCCAGCATCCGTGACAAGGATGCCGACGATCTGTTGCATCTGGCGTAAGCCAACTCATAGGGGACTTCGGCACTCCAGCTCCGGTATGACCTGTGGACTTCGCGCATGACAGGCTCCATCCTCCGCGAAGATCGCGCCATCCAAGTACTAGATCCGCAACCCATCTTCAGGCGCCTGACAACTCGTGCTTGGACACCATGACGCCTAAGCCGTCCTTGATCACGACCTGTATGGGACAATGACGCCACGCGCTGTGGTCACGAAGTGCAGGCCGTGGCGCAGGAGGTCGCGATGACCCATTCCGATCGATCCATACGCCTCGCGCGTTGGGTCGCCCTCGCTCTGTTTGGAGCAGCCCTCCTGGGGCCGTGGTCGTACGACCTGATCAATGTGCCAGCCGAATACTCCTGCGAGTCCCCCTACCTGAGGCTCATCGACGATTATTGCGGATTGCCGTATTCGGGTGCTGCGGTTGTGTGGGGCGTCGTTCATGGGGCGCTGTTCGGCGCGAGAGACGGGCTCTCGGTCCAGGGCGCGGTCCCCGATTGGATAGCCCGGGTGCTGATGGCCAGCGCAGCCCTGCTGATCCTTGCTCCGATGCTACTGGTTGCGCTAGAGGCTGGGATGCGGCGCGGTGTCGCGCGCTCGTGGCTGACCCCGGCGATCCTGGTGGGCTCACTGTTGCCACTGGCGCTCCTGCTGCCATATGCGCGGACGTTGCCGCCTCAGGTCCTCTGGGGGTTCTGGCTCTATCTAACGATCGCGGGCGGCCTGAGCGTCCTGGAGGGATACAAAACCTGGAATGGCAGGCCACGGCGGGCCGCGGCCTGACCCCAGACGTCGGTACTCTGTTGCTCAGTCAGCGGCCGACTGGGCGGCCGATTGGGCCAGCTGACCGGGCTCGATCCAGACAGACCAGTTCGACGGCGCGCCACGCTTCTCGCGCCAGCTGCCCGTCTCGAGCGCATCGTGCGGCAGTTCCGTCGGCGTCAGGAAGATCGCGCCAAGCAGAATCTGATTGGTGGGGATGCCGAGCCAGCCGAATACTTCGGTGTCCTTCAGGATGCCGCCCGTGGCCCAGTACGTGCGCAGACCGCGCGCCTCGGCGGCGAGGAGCAGGTTCTGCACAGCCGCCGACGCGGCAGCGATGTGCTCCTGGTTGTTCTCACTCAACTCGGGCGCGCCGCCCGTAGGTGATGGATCAGGCAGCCAGGTGGCGAGCACGACGGCGCCTGAGCCTGACAGGATGCGCGGGATCTTGCTCTCCCAGGCGCGCGACCACTTGGTGTCGGGCTGTGCCTGCGCCAATGACTTCAAGCGCGCGAGCAACGCGCAGCACACGGGCTTCTCCAGCACATAGAAACGCCACGGCACCACGGACGACAGCCCCTGACCCAGGTGCGCGTCTTTGTGCGCAGGCTTGTGGAACGGCGCCCACCCGGCCACCTCGATGCTGTCGCGAACGGCCGCATATAGATCGGCTGCGACGTCCGCAGTCAGATCCTGGCACTCATTCGGGTCCCGCATGACTTTGAGGGTGCGCCGATCGCGAATGACGTGGTCGACGGCGGCAATGAATTCGGCGCGTGGCTGATTGGAAGGCGGCTGGCTCATGAAGGTAGCAGGCTCTTTCAGTGGAAGATGGCTGCAACTCTACAACAAGTCTCGATGTTTCGCGAAAGACATACAACCCTTTAGCGCCACAGCCAGCGCAATGTCTCCGGAAAGATCGAGCCGCCGTGCCTGAGGTTGTGGCCGCCCTCGCCCATCACGAAACGATAGTCGTAGTTCTGATAAGCTAACGCGGCCGCCATATCCTGGTTGGCAAGCGGCCAGTTGCCAAAGATCACGTCGAGGTCATTGGTGCCCGATTGCAGAAAGACACGCAACGGTTTCGGGTCGGTCTTGCGGATGAGCGAGGGATAGGCATGGCCGCCACGCATATTGGTGAAGCTGCCACAGTGGGCGACGACTTTGCGGAAGGCATCGGGCCGCTCCCAGGCGACCGTGAAGGCGCAGATACCGCCCGAACTCAGGCCGCAGATGGCGCGCCCCTCTGGGTCCGACGTAATCGCGTACTGCTTCGATACTTCGGGAATCAATTCCTCAATGAGCAGGCGCGCGTATTGATCACCCAGTGAGTCGTACTCGAAACTTCGATTGTCGGAACCGCCGTAGAAGGGTGTGCCCGGCCCACGGTCCCCGGGGTTGACGAATAGGCCAAGCGTAACAGGCATCTCACCGCTATGGATCAGGTTATCGAAGACGACCGGCGCCGCGATCTCGGCGCTCATGTACGTCGGCCCATCCTGAAAGACCATGAGACAGGCGGGCCTGTTCGCATCGTACTGCTGCGGGACGTAGAGCCAGTAGTCGCGCTCCGTGCCTGGATAGACGTTCGGGCTGCGCCAATGGTGGGCCGTGATCGTGCCGCGCGGAACATCCGGGCGTGGCAACGAGTCGGGGCCGGGCCGATAGGGTTCACCGTTCCCCGGCAGACTCCGACTGAACATCGCCTGGTCCTTGGCGTTGGGTCCTGTGTGAATGGTCGTCATGATGCCTCCCGGATCAAGCCGCGCCGACACGCGCCCGCGCGCGCTCATCCCACAACTGACGTGTCAGCTGCAAATGACCGACATGTACGGCCGTGTGCTCTATGACGTGTGCCAAAGCCCAACTGACGGTCACTTCACGCCCGTCCCGCGGAACACGCCGCAGTTGTTCGAGATCTTCGAGTGTCAGAGTCTCGAAGATGGCACGCTCGAGGGTCGTCAGTTTGTCAAGTTGTTCGAAGAGCTCGACGCCCAACCACCCCCGGGCCAGGAATTCCGAATCGCGCACGCGATCGCTCGGCTGCCCGAAGATAACCGTGGCGAGCCAGTAACGTTCAGCCCCGAGCGTGTGCACGACAACGGCGCCCATCGTGTTGGCCCCCTCGGCCGGAGCCCAGTCGAGGGCTTCGACAGACAGGTCGTTGATCGCACGGCGGATCTCACCGTGCAGGAAGTCGAGGCGCTCCATCACATCGGCAAAAACGGCATCCATGAAGGCTCCTTAATCGGGGTTGCCAGGATCGTTGTCGGGACAAATCGATAGGTGGCGAATAGCTTCGCGTTGGGCGGCCACGGTCGGTCGCCGGTAGGCTGTACCGAAAAACAGCGAGCGAACGCTCGCGTTTGAGGAAACATGTCCGCAACACTCGACTACGGTAACTGGATCCGCAGCAACAAGTTGATCGCGCTTGGGGCCGGCGCCATCGGGGCGGCGGGCCTGGCGTTTTTGCCCCTTGGCCCCATTCCACGGCTGGCCCTGGGCGGTCTGAGCGCCATCCTGGCCGCCAGTGTGGCCCTGCCCCTTTACGCGCGCTGGGCGTTCTCACCCGGCGGCGGTGACCTGCAACGCCGGCTCTACGGCCGCATCGCCGACAAACTCGGACCGTCCTTCGGTGGTCGTGTCCTGGATATCGGGGCCGGCAACGGCATGCTGGCCGTCCACATCGCGTTGCGCCACCCACAGGCTAAGGTCATCGGCGTCGACACCTGGTCGGCCGAGTGGGAGTATGCGCTCGCCACCTGTGAGCGCAACGCCAGGATCGCAGGCGTTGCGGACCGTGTAACCTACCAGCGCGGTGACGCTGCTCGCCTGCCGTTCGAGGCCGGCGTTTTCGACGTCGTCGTCAGCAACCTGACCTTTCACGAAGTGCGACACGCCTCTTCCTGTGCAGATCTTGTCGTCGAAGCCCTGCGCGTGCTCAAGCCGGGCGGCACCTTCGTCCTGATCGACCTCTTCTACAATGCACGATTATATGGTCCGACGAACGCGTTCACTGACAGATTGAAAGCCGCCGGCGTGACCGATCTCGTCTTGCGGCCGCTAGATGCCGAGCTGCCGATCGCGCTGCCGCTGAAACATCCACGTGCGCTCGGCCAGGCGGGCCTGTTGACCGGCGTCAAAGCCGCCTAGCCCAGCGCCGCGTACTCGTCTGGGAGACGCACCGGCCGCAGCGTATCGAGCGAAACGAAGGTCCCCGTCTGTCGAGCCCGCGCCGCGACCACACCGTCGACGTGGCGCACAAACTCGGCGGCCAGGACGAAACGCGCCCGGCCCTTCTCGGCCAGCCACATGCGCGCCTCAAGCGTGTCCTGCAGTCGCGCCGGCGCCAGATAGTCCACCTCGGTGCGGAGCAGCGCCGGCGCGATGCCGCGCGTCTGAGCCGTCGCCAGCGGCAGAGCCTGCGCGGCGAACAGGTTACGCAGATCCTCGAGCCAGCGCACATAGGAGATGTTGCTGACGATGCCGGCGAAATCGATGTCGTAGGTCATCACGACGAAGGTGTGGTGGAGTTCGAACATCGCAGGAAGCGGCTCCTCAAGACCTGGTTTTCGACTGCTTCAAAGCGAGCAGCCGTGGCGGCGCGATGAGTTGCCAGGCCATGCCGATGTGGAAGGCCAGATCGCGGGCGCCAATGTGCCGCAGATCGATGCCGACCCAACCACGTACGCCGACATACGGCGGCCTGAAGTAGCGTTTAGGGTTCTGAGCGATCAGATCGGACTGAGCGCCGTCGGGCACCGGCAGCCAGACGGCGATGTGGCCGTCGTTGTGGTGATTGTTGGCAAACATGACGAAGCAACGCTTGTGCACGAACCAGGTCGGTTCGCCGTGCGAAAGCCGCTCACTGGTTTCGGGCAAGGCCAGGCACAGTCGTCTGACGCGCTCCGCCGGGTCTTTCGTCCGGGTCATCCCGAGATTGTGCCACGGTTTTCCGCGCCGCCTGAAGGCGGTTCTGACATGTGCAGGGCAATCGCATTAGAAATGCCTGATCTGATTCTTCCGAGAAACCAGGGGTGGGGGGGGGGGGGGGGCCCCCCCCGCCCCCCCCCCCCCCACCCCCGGGGGGTGAGGGAAAAAAAGGACGTTAACG
>CAYZRP010000137.1:17581-19437 GCA_964480865.1 uncultured Anaerolineales bacterium
CCCGGCCACGCGATTTATAACCCCCTGACCTGATTCTACCGATACACCGGGGGTGGCTTGGGCCGGGGCAAAGCCCCGGCCCATGCCACCCCTGGTTTCTCGGCACTTTCTCAACTGAGGCGATGAAGCCACGTCCAAATGCGATTGCCCTGCTGACGGGTGCATAAGCGGATTGACGGTCAGATTTCTCGCCGCAGATGGCGCGGAGGAGCTGGATGCGGGCCATTGGGCCCTCAATCGACTGCGGTGCCTATCGGGAGAGCCATCTGCGAAACCCGCGGCTTACCGTTCCGACGGACGCAAGACATGTCGGTCTCTACCACACCGGGGCGACCTTGCCTGACGCGCGCGAGTGCGTTAGCCTTGGCGCATGTCTCTGTTGCGAGAACCCAGACGTTGGTGGGCTTTCACAGCCGTCGTGGTCGCCCTTGGGCTTTGGTGGACGGCTGCGTCGCGCGTGGTCGGTGCTGACGATGCCGCGCAGGTGCCAAACCCGCACGCCGGCTTCCCGGCGCCGGCCTTCGAGCTCGAGACGCTGACGGGTGACATCGCCCAACTCGAGGACTATCGTGGCAAGGTCGTGATCGTCAACCTGTGGGCCAGCTGGTGTGGGCCCTGCCAGGCCGAGATGCCCGCACTCCAGAAGATCAGCGACGATCTGGCCGACGAAGGACTCGTCGTCCTGGGCGTTAACAGCACCGTGCAGGATAGTGAGGCAGATGCGCGTGCGTTCGTGGCCGAGCGCGGGTTGACTTTCCCGATCCTGCTCGATCGCGACGGCACAGTCGCCGACAGCTATCGGCTGCGATCGCTGCCCACCACCTTCGTCGTCGATCAGGAGGGTGTGATCAACGAAGTGCTGATCGGCGGGCCCTTGAGCGAAGCCGTGCTCCGCTCGAAGGTCGAAGCGCTGCTCGCGAAGCAACCCTGAGAACACACCGTGCTCCCTACTCTGCAACTTGGTCCACTGGCCCTGCCGATGGGGCCGCTCGTCGTCTTGATCGGCGTCTGGCTTGGCGTCTCGTGGGTCGAGCGCGAAGCCGCCCGGCTCACGCTCGATCGTGACCGCCTCAGCACCCTGGCCTTGATCGGCCTGATTGCTGGCGTCGTCGGCGGCCGCCTGGCTTACGCGGTTCAACATTTCGAGGCCTATGCGGCGGACCCGCTCGGCCTGATCTCCAATAACCTTGCGACGTTCGCGATCGTCGAGGGCATCGTCATCGGCGTACTCGCGGCGACACTCTATGGTCGGATCCACAAGCTTCCGCTGCGTCGCACGCTCGACGCGCTCGCTCCGCTGTTGATCGCCCTGAGCGGGTCGATCGCGCTCGCCCAACTCGCCAGCGGTGACGGCTTCGGCACACCCACCGACCTGCCCTGGAGCATCCGACTGTGGGATGCGGATCGACACCCCACGCAGATCTACGCCCTGATCGGCGCGCTTGGCGTTGGTGTCATCTGGTGGCGTTGGGCCCGCGCCCTGCCGGACGGCCTCGGCTTTCTGATCGTCGTTGCTGGAACGGCCGCGGCGACTGTGGTCGTTGAAGCCTTTCGTGGTGACAGCGCGTTGTGGGCCGGCGGTTGGCGCAGCGCACAGGTGATCGGCCTCGTCGCACTGACGGTCAGCCTCATCGGGATGAGACGCTGGGGCGAGCCGACAGTCAGCGTGAATAGTGACGATCACGGATCCTCTGCAAAAGAATGATGCAGATCGTGGTGGATGGCGTTGAACAACTTCACAGCGCCCTCCTCCCGCTTTGCAGTTGGACGACGACACCCCAGCAATCAGGGCAATCGCATTAGGACGTGGCTTCATCGCCCCAGTTGAAAAAGTCCCGAGAAAACGAGGGGGTGGC
>CAYZRP010000138.1:0-12979 GCA_964480865.1 uncultured Anaerolineales bacterium
ACGCTCCACGCTCCACGCTCCACGCTCCACGCTCCACGCTCCACGCTCCACGCTTCTCATTCCCCACTCTTCCACCGCGGGCCCCCGCCAGAGTACAATGCGGGTGAATGGCCCTAGTCGACACGCACTGTCACCTGGATTTCCCGCAATTTGACGAAGATCGGGACCTGGTCCTGCAGCGAGCACACCAGGCCGGGGTGGAGCGGGTGCTCATACCCGGCGTCGATCTTGAAGCTTGTGGGCGTGCAGTGGGCCTGGCGATGGCGCACGACGACCTCTGGGCCGCCGTCGGGATCCATCCCAACGAACCCATCGAGGTCGACCAGAGCATCCTGGATCAACTTCGAACCTTTGCCAACCAACCTAAGGTTGTCGCAATTGGGGAAATTGGGATAGACTTGTATTGGAGAAAAAAATCACAATCGGACCAGGAGCGGGATTTCAGGCGTCAACTCGCACTGGCCGATGAGATGGGGCTGCCCGTGATCATCCATGATCGCGAGGCCCATGAGCCGGTCATGGCGGTTCTGGCCGAGGTCCGGCCGGCCGCCGGCGGCGTTTTGCATTCCTTTTCCGGCGACCAGGCCATGGCGGAAAGGGCCCTCGAGTGGGGCTTCTACCTGGGCGTCGATGGGCCGTTGACCTACAAGAAGAGTGACGCCCTGCGCGGCCTCTTCACCCGGTTGCCGCTTGACCGGATCTTGATCGAGACCGATGCGCCGTTCTTGACGCCGACGCCGCATCGCGGAAAACGAAACGAGCCAGCCTATGTTCGGCGAGTTGCCGAGACACTGGCTGACATCCGGGGGACGACGTTGGAGGCTGTCGCAGCCGCCACGACAGCCAATGCCGCCCGTCTGTTCCGGTGGGAGTCGCGGGTATGTTGACCTCAACCATCGCACACGCTCGGCACAAGACCATGGCCGAATTGCTCGCCATGATCCAGCCAGACATGGAGCGAGTGGAGAAACGCATGCGCGAGACCTCGCTCGCTGAGAACGAGGCCCTGCACAGCGCCATCGACTATCTCATCAAGGCCGGCGGCAAGCGGGTTCGGCCGGCGATGACGGTGCTGGCCGGCCATATGCTCGGCGCGCCGCACGAGCCGATCTCGTACCTCGGTGCCGCGCTCGAAATGCTGCACACGGCCTCGCTCGTCCATGACGACCTGATCGACGGCGCGCTCATGCGCCGCGGCCATGCGACCCTCAACACCCAGTGGAACGCGCCAGCGACCGTGTTGGCCGGCGACTTCCTGTTCGGCCGCGCGGCCGACCTCGCCGCTCAGACCGACAACGTGGCCGTGATGCGCTCGTTCGCGCGTACGCTGATGACGATGGTCAACGGTGAGTTGAACCAGATGTTCAACGGCCGCGGCCATCCGACCCGCGACGGCTACTTCGCGCGCATCTTCGGCAAAACCGGCTCGTTGTTTGTGACGGCCGCCGAAGGCCCGGCCTTCCTGGCCGGCGCTTCACCTGCTGTTGTGCAGGGTATGGCGACCTTCGGGCGGGAGGTCGGGATCGCGTTCCAGATCATGGACGATATCCTCGATTTCACCGCTGACGCCAGCCACCTCGGCAAGCCCGTCGGCAGCGACCTGCGCCAGGGCCTGTTCACGCTTCCGGCGCTCCTGTATCTCGAAGGCCGCCCCGACGATCCGAACGTGGCGGCGCTCCTCGACGGCCGGGCCGGCGATGCCGCCATCGTCGCGCGTGTGGTTGACGCCGTGCGCAACTCGGGCGCCATCCAGGCCGCCCTCGACGAGGCCAAGGCCTACGTCAAACGCGGCGTCGAAGCGCTTTCGATTGCGCCCGACAACACGTACCGGAATGCCCTGGTCGACCTCGCGACGGCTTTCGTGACGCGCGATTTGTGAGATAGCAGAAATCGACGAACGACGAAGGACGAATGACGAAGGTTGAATGGCCATTCAACCTTCGTCATTCGTCCTTCGTCATTCGTCTAGAATAGGCAGCGCATGGGCCCGCGCGTCTCGATCATCATTGTTTCCTGGAACGTCGCCGATCTCGTGGCCGACTGTCTCCGGTCGTTGCCGCTGAGTGATCCGACGATCGAGGTCATCGTCGTCGACTCGGCCTCGCACGACGGCACGCCGGCGCGTGTCGCCGCCGAGTTCCCGTTGGTCAAGCTGATCGCCTGTTCGGAAAACGTCGGTTACAGCAGGGGCAACAACCTCGGTTTCGCTCAGGCCCGCGGCGACTACTGGTTCGTGCTCAATCCCGACACCGTCCTCGAGGCCGACGCGCTCGAAGCGCTGTGCGCGCAGCTCGATGCCCACGCCGACATCGGCTGCGTCGGCCCGGCCTTGACCTACGGCGATGGCACGCCGCAATCGAGCCGCCGCCGCTTCCCGACGCTTTCGATGGCGATCCTCGAAACTGCCTGGCTGCGACGCTTCGCGCCCCGCGGCCTGCTCGAACGCTATCAAGGCGACGACTGGGCGAAGGATCGCGCTGTGGACGTGGACTGGCTGGTCGGGGCCGCGCTCCTGCTCCGCGCCGACGCTGTGCGCAAGGTCGGCGGCTTCGACGAGGGCTACTTCATGTACTCCGAGGAGCTCGACCTGTGCCGACGGTTGAAGGCGGCCGGATGGCGGATCGTGCATGAGCCCGCCGCGCATATCACCCACTACGAAGCGCGATCCAGCGGCCAGGCGCGGCGCGCTACCCACCTGCGCTACAACCGCAGCAAGATCCGCTACTTCAACAAGCATCACGGACCCTGGCAGGCTGGGGTGCTGCGGCTGGCGCTGCAGGCCGCCTTCGCCTGGCAGAGCGTGCTCGAGGCCGGCAAGTGGTTGCTCGGGCACAAGCGTGCGCTGCGCGCTCAACGCGTGTCCGATTACCTCTACGTGCTGGTCAGGCTGTGAGGCGAGAAAGATCCATGCGCATCGGCCTGCTCACCGGTGAATATCCGCCGCTTCAAGGCGGGGTGGGTGACTTCACCCGACAGCTCGCGCGCGCCATGTCCGAGGCCGGCCATGAGGTGCAGGTGCTGACCACGAGTCTCTCATCACCGGCCGGTGATGTCCTGTCGGATCCCGGCATCACGGTCGTCCGCGCGATCCCACGTTGGGGTTGGCGTAGCCTGTGGGCGGCGCGCGCCTGGGCGGCTGAGCGCAGGATCGACGTCGTCAATGTGCAGTATCAGGCCGCGATGTACGGCCTGGCCGCGCCGATCCACTTCCTGCCGGATGTCATCGACAAGCCTTGCGTGGCCACCTTCCACGACCTGCGTATCCCGTATTTGTTCCCGAAGGCTGGCGGGCTACGCCATGCCGCCGTGACGCATCTGGCGCGCAGCTCGTGCGCGGCCATCGCTACGGATCCGGCTGACGCCGCCGAGCTCGCGCGCCGCGGCATCCGTTCGGTGACCCAGATCCCGATCGGCAGCAACGTCGCGGCGCAGCCACCGGGCGACTACGACAGAGTGGCCTGGCGCCGATCGCGCGGCCTGCACGCCGACGACTTTGTGGTCGGGTACTTCGGCTTCCTGAATCACTCAAAGGGCGGCGACACGCTGATCGAAGCCCTGACGGCGCTGGCTAGATCGGTGCCGACGGCGCGCCTGCTCCTGATCGGCGGGCAGGCCGGGAGCAGCGACGCGACGGACCCGGTCTTTGCTGAGCGGATCGCGGCGCTGATCGAGAGGCACGGCGTCGCCGACCGCGTCCTCCGCACCGGCTTTCTCCCAGAGGCTGAGACCTCGGCCGCCTTGTTGGCCTGTGACGTCATGGCCCTGCCGTATCGCGACGGTGTCTCATTGCGGCGCGGCACGCTCATGGCGGCTCTGGCACACGGCCTGCCCATCGTCTCGACCACGGGCGATGCGCTGCCGGCCGAGCTGCGCGACGGCGACAACGTCATCCTCGTCCCACCCGGCCAGCCCGAGCCTCTGGCGCAGGCCCTGCTCGACCTCAGTCGGAATCCGCAGCGTCGGGTTCGGCTCGGGGAGGGCGCTCGAGCGCTCGCGGCCCGCTTCGGCTGGGACGCCATCGCCGCGCGCACCCTCGACGTGTTGGCCGCCTGCCTGGCCGACGGGAAGGCGGGGCGCGCATGAACGCGCGCCTCGGCCTGATCGGCATCGTTGTCGCGCATTTTGTGCTCGGCCTCGTCTATGCCTGGGCGACGCCGATCTTCGAAGCTTCCGACGAGGGCCATCACGTTGGCGTGATCGTCTGGCTGCGCGAGGGCCACGGCCTGCCGGTACAGGACCCGACCCGCGACCGCGAGCATCCGACCTCGTATGCGCAGGAGGGCAGCCAGCCACCGCTCTACTACATGCTGGGCTGGCTGACGACGGCCTGGCTCCCGGCCGGTGACTTCGAGATCGCGCACACGCCCAATCCTCTCTCGCGTGTCGGGAATCCGTTGACGACCCACAACCCGAACCTCTACCGCCCGCAGGCCGTGCCCGGCGAGACCTGGACTCTGACGATGGCGCTGCGCGTGCTGTCGTTGCTGATGAGCTGCGGCACTGTGGCGTTGAGTGCCGTGCTGGCCGCGCGGCTGACTCGCGACGATAGGCTCGCACTGCTGACGGCGGCCTTCGTCGCCTTCACGCCGATGGTCCTGTTCATCAACGCCTCGGCCAACAACGACAACCTCGTGATGCTGCTCAACACCGCCACGCTGGTCGTGCTGGCCGAGGTGTGGTTTGTGAGCAGGGAGCAGCCGACGGTCTGGCTCGTGGGCCTCGGCCTCCTGCTGGGCAGCGCGGCCCTGACCAAGTTGAACGGCCTTGTGCTCTGGCCCATCGCGGGTCTTGTGCTCGCGGTCCGCGCCTTCGGAGGCCCCGAGTGGCCGCGTGGTCGATGGCGCGACGCGTGGGTCAGACTGTGGGCCGGCCTGCGCGGGCGCGCTGCCTGGATCGACCTGCTTCGCCACGGCCTGATCGTGTTTGCGATCGCGACGGCCATCGCGGGCTGGTGGTACGTGCGCAACTGGCTGCTCTACGGCGAGTGGTTCGGCACTGAGACGATGGTGGCCATCGCCGGGCCGCGTTCGATCGGCCTGATCGATCTGATCACGCAGGAATGGTACGGGTTCTTCCTGTCCTACTGGGGCGTGTTCGGCGGCTTCACGATCCTGGGGCCCGAGTGGGTCAACACGATCTTCGTCATCCTCACGCTTGGCGCTGTGGTGGGCGGGGCGTGGGCGCTGTTCGAGTCGGCCCGTCACGAAAAGAGGCGGCTGGCTTCGCCCGGCCGTGGCTTCGGCCTGCTGCTGGTCGTCTTCATCGGCGTCACGCTCATCGCGCTCATCCGGTGGACCCAGCAGACATACGCGTCGCAGGGTCGCCTGATGTTCGGCGCGATTGCGCCGCTCTCGATGGCGCTGGCGTTCGGCTGGCTGTTCGTCGCGCGACGTCTGCGCTTCGAGCCCGCTGCCTGGCTCGCGCCGGTCACGCTGGCTGCCGTGGCGCTCTTCCTGCCAGTGGCCGTGATCGCGCCGCGATACCGGCCGCCGGCTGTGGTGGCCGAGGCCGATCTGCCGGCCGACCTGCAACGTCTCGATGTGCGCCTGGGCGATGGTCTTGACCTGATCGGTTACACCTATGACGGTGACCCGCACCGGCCCGGCGGCGTTGCGTCCTTCACGCTCTACTGGCGCGCTGCCGCGCCGCTTGCGCATGACGATGCCCTGGCCCTTGTCGCGTATGGCCGCGACGAAGCCGTGCTCGGCAAGATCGACACGTGGCCCGGCGGCGGGTTACTGCCGGCGGCCAACCTGGAGCCGGGCCTCATCTACGCCGATCCTTACAGGCTTCCGTTGACCGACACCGCTGAAGCACCGACGCTGCTGACGCTGCGCGTCGGGCTCTGGCGCGAGGTGCCTGAAGGCAGGCTGCCGACCACCACAACCGCCGGCACACCTATCCCGGATCCAGCCCTGGTCGTCGGCCGGCTGCTCCCGAAGACGCCTGAAGCCGCTCCGGCTGGCCTCGCCGGCGCTGGAGTGAGCTGGGGAGGCATCGACCCGGCCACCGCTTCCATCCGGCTCCTTGGCGGGGCCCTCTCGAGCGACGGCGCCCTGACGCTCTGGTGGGAGGGCGGCGGAACGCCGGCGGACGCCACGCTGTTCGTCCATCTGCTCGACTCCACCGGCGCCCAGCTCGATCAGGCCGACGGGCCAGCCCTCGGCGGTGCCTGGCCGCTCACGGCCTGGGTGGCCGGGCAGCCCTTCTCTGATATCCGACGTTTCAATTCGGTCACAACGCCCCTGGCTGGCGCATACACGCTGCGCCTCGGCTGGTATGATCCTGCGACCGGCCAGCGTCTGCCCGCCTGGCGCCCCGATGGGGCACGTTGGGCGGACGACGCAGCCTTGATCGAGATCACGCCGTGAGCCAACGAGTCCCCTCGCCCTTGTCGGAGCCATCCATCCAACGCATCCCATCCGGGGTTGGCCTCGGTCTGCTCGTGGCCGGGGTGGCGGTGGGCATCGGCGCCGCGATCGGGTTCGCCGGTCCGCTGCTGACGGTCGCCGCGGTGCTGGCGGTGGGTGTGGCCGTGATCGTCGTTCAGCGCCTCGACTTTGCGCTGGCGGCGACGCTGCTCGTCATCGTGCTCCTCCCGTACGGCTCGGTGCCGTTCAAGATCGTGTTCACGCCGACGTTCCTCGACCTGACGATCGGCGCCGCGGTGGCCACCTACCTGCTGCAATGGATGACCGGCGCACGTCGATCGTTGACGTTGACCCCCGCGCACCTGCCGATCGTGTTGTTCATGGGCCTGGCTCTGTTCGCCTTCGTGGCGGGCCTGCCGAACGGACCGCTGACGCCCAACCTGCTGCGCCAGTTCGCCGAACTGATCATGAGCATCGGTCTCGTGCTGGTGCTCGTCGACCACGTCACCGACGCCGAGCGGCTGACGGGCCTGGCCCGCGTGCTCATGTGGGGCGGGGCCCTTGCCAGCCTGATCGGCATCGTGTTGTACTTCTTGCCGGTTGACCTCACGAACCGGATCCTGTCGACGCTCAGCCCGTTCGGCTACCCGGCCGGCAACGTGGTGCGCTACGTCGAAGACAATCCTGCCAACTACCAGCGCGCGATCGCGACGGCGATCGACCCGAACGCGCTCGGTGGCATGCTCGCCATGGTCGGCGCGCTGCTGGCGCCGCAACTCGTTGCGGCCAAACCGATCGTCGGACCACGCTGGGTCGCGGCCCTGTGGTTTGCGCTCGTCGCGGCCTGCGTGGTGCTGACGTTCTCACGCGGAGCGCTCGCGGCGTTGGCGGCGGGCCTGGCCGTGATCGCGGCGTTGCGCTATCGACGCCTGCTCGTCGTGCTCGTCCTGGGCGGCGTGCTCATGCTCTACCTTCCTGTGGCGCAAGGCTACGTGGAGCGCATCATCGCGGGTCTGCAGGGGCAGGACCTGGCGACACAGATGCGGCTCGGCGAGTACAAAGACGCCTTGACCCTGATCGGACGTTATCCCGTATTTGGCGTGGGCTTCTCGGGCACGCCGACGGCCGATCTGTATCTTGGCGTGTCGAGCGCATACCTGTTGATGGCCTCGCAGATGGGCCTGACCGGCATCGCCGCGTTCGCGCTGGTCATCGTGGCAGTGTTCGTCTGGGCGCTCTGGCATCGGCGTGCGGTCTATGCTGACCCGACCCTTACGCCGATCTGGCTCGGGACGCTCGGCGCGTTGACCGCGGCGCTGACGGTCGGGGTCGTCGACCACTACTTCTTCAACCTGAACTTCCAGGCGGCTGGCGCGTTGTTCTGGATCGTGATCGGCCTCAGCCTGGCCGCCACGCGCATCGCTGCAGCGGCGAAGCCATCCTCAGGTGCGGTTTAGCAGGGTTTGTATAATTCCCCCATCGGAGCGAATCGGCGCCAACGCAAGAATGCGTCGATAACCCATTGAAGCGAAGCACTATGAAGATCGAGCGGTTGCGACAGTCTGACGTTGAGGTCTTTCGAGTGGCGGGTCGCATTGACAGCACCACGGCGCCGGATCTCGACGACGTGCTGCATGCGGCAGCCGATGGCGCCGATCCGCGCATCGTCGTCGATCTCGAGGCTGCCGAGTACATCTCGTCGGCCGGGCTGCGCGCGCTGGTCTCGGCGGCCAAAGCCGCCCGGCGTCATCAGGGCGATGTGCGCCTCGCCCGGCCTTCGCAGCGGGTGAGCGAAGTGCTCAAGCTGGCTGGTCTGGAATCGATCTTCTCGCTCCACGCCGATCTGGATACGGCGGTGGCCAGCTTCGCGGCGGGAGCAGCATGACACGTCGTCGGGATGCCGAGCTCCGGCTGGCCGCGCAGTACTCCGAGCTCGAGCGTTTGTGCGCGTTCGTGGCTGAGGGTGCTGACGCGGCCGGGTTGTCAGCACAGGCGCGTGACCACGTTCAACTGGCCGTCGACGAAGCGGCTACCAACGTCATCCAACATGGCTACGGGGGCGAGGGCGACGACGCGTTCAACGTGCGCTGGCACGCCGACGCTGGTGTGCTTACGATCGTCATTACCGACGAGGCTCCACAGTTCGATCCCAGCAGCATCCCTGACGTCCCCACACCCTCCAACGTCGATGACCTCTCGGTCGGCGGCTACGGCATGCGCTTCATCCGCCAGGTGATGGACGAGGTCGACTACGTCTATCGCGACGGCGTCAATCGACTGACGCTGGTCAAGCGGGCATAGGAGAACGTGGAGCGTAGAGCGTGGAGCGTGGAGCGATTCACGCAACGCGATCGGGCGCGGCAGCGTTCGCTCCACGCTCTACGCTCCACGCTCTACGCTCCACGCTCTACGCTCCACGCTCTACGCTCCACGCTCACTTCTGCTTCTGTTCGTAAAAGTTGTACACCGCCTGCGCCAGCCGGCCGATGATGCGATTGGCGTCATCGAAGAGGATCGATTCGGGCTGGTGGAGGAAGACAGTCAGGGCGTAATCGCCGTTGGAGGTGAAGACCAGGGCTGTGTCGCCGGCGTTCGTGAGCGGGCTCGAGTCCCAGCCGTGCTTATGCGCGACGACGGCTCCGCCCGAACCGCTCGAGATGAAGATCGGGCCGACGGCGTTCTCGGTCATCATCTGCAGGAGTTGCTGGCATTCGGTGGGTGTGATTTTGCCGTTGAAGGCCAGCAACAGCGGGCCTTTGGCGTGCGAACACTGGTAGATCATGACCGTCAGCGAGCCCATATCGACGGCCGTGGTCTGGTTGTACGGATCGGGATTGAGGTTCAGGTCTTCGCGTGAGTTGGCCGCTGTCGCGATGGGCGAAAGCACGGCGCCCTGCACGTCGAGCAGGCCGCTCAGGTACGTGTTTTCGAGCCCAAGGGTGCGCAGCATCTCGACCATCTGCCGGGTGCCCGTGTAACCGTCGCCGTCCCCGATCAGGCGCAGCAGCTGGTCGGTGTCGCGGTTCTGCGACTCGTCAAGCGAACGCTTGAGCAGGAGCAGGATGCCCTCGGTGGGCGCCGTGTCGCTCTTCAAGTAATAGGCCAGCGCGACAGGGATTTTGATTGAGCTCATCGCGCTGAAAGCCACTGGCCCCGTGATGGAGTCGGCACCGCGCAGCGTGAAAGCCAGTTCCTCGCCGGTCTGAAGGTCGGCCAGGTAGAGGCTGATGACACCTGAGAACCCCCAAAGCTGTGTGTCCTCAATCAGCAGATCGTGCAGAGTACCGAACGATGGATTGACCTGGGTCTGCTCAACGAGCGGCAGATTGACCACACGGTCCTCGGCGCGCGGGCTGCGCAGGGCGACGTCGATCAGATCGATGGCCGGGTCGACGTTGAGCGCCTGGCCCGAAGCGCCGGCTCTGAAGCCCAGGTTTTCGGGATCCGGCTCAGGGGCCGCGCCGGGCTGATCGTAACGCGAGGCGACGTCTTCGAGGATGCGCCGCAGGCTGGCCTGCGAGTACGTGGCGTTCAACTCGACGTCGCGGGCGATGGCGGGGCGCAGCCAGAGATAGTCCCACAGGCCCACCCAGAAGGTGTCGGTGTCGCGCAGGTTCGTCACCTGCGGCAGCATGGCGTCGACGTTGACGTCGAAGTTGACGGCTGCCGGCTTGAGCACGATCACGGCGTCGCGGTAACGCAGCTCGACGTCGCTGTTATAGACCGAGACGACCTGCTGGCGGGCTTCCGTCTCGGTCAGGCCGCCGACGGGCACACCGCCCAGCGAGAGGCCGCTGGGTAGCTGGTCGTACGAGCGGCTGTACTGGATCAGTTGCAAGGCCAGGAAGATGCCTGCGCCGAGCAGACACGCCAGTGTGAGCAGACCCAGCCAGCTGATGCGGAGTCGTTGCATGTCGACGGTCAGGGCGTCGTTGCGCCGCGTTGCCAGATGAAGGTCCGGGCTGCGCTCGCGCGATCCGAGGCCGGATCGTATACGGCGTTCGGGCCCTCAGTGCCGGCGCGGATGCGCACGGGGATGATCGACCAGCGGTAGACGTGTGGCCGATCGTCCTGAGGTTGATAGTCGGCCGGCATAGTGAAACGCGTGTCGGCGACGATGGCGGTCCAGGCGCGCGCGCACTGGCAGGTGACGTCCTCGATCGAGATCTGATAGGCCTCGCCCGGGCGCAATTCGCCAACCGAAACCCATTGCAGCGACACGGACTCGCCGGGACCAAAGGCCTGGCCGTCGGCCGGCACCAGCAGGTTGGCCGGCGGGTAAGGCGGGAAGGGCGTCGGCGTCGACGTCGGTCCGGGCGTGATGGCGCGTTCGACAGGGATCACCAGCAAGCGACCGACCTGCAGGACGTCGGCGCTGGGCAGGCCGTTGACCTCGATGATATCGGTGGCCGAGATGCCATAGCGGCGTGCGATCGCCTCGAGGTTGTCGCCTTCGACGACGGTGTGGACGACCCGCGGGACTTCAGTCGAATCACTCAGGCCGGAAAGCGTCGCGGTCGGGAAGGGCGAGGCAGTTGGTGTCGGGTACGGCACCTTGATCGTCTGTCCGGGCGGCGGCAACTGACAGGCGGCCCCGAGCACCGGGTTGGCGCTGACGATGCTGTTGACCGAGACGCCCAGGTTGAAGGCGATCGCCAGACAGGTGTCGCCTGTCTGCACGACGTAATCGCGCGGCGGGAGCGGTGTTTCGGTGGGCGCCGGGGTCTCGGTGGGAGCTGGCGTACCGGTTGAGGTGGGCGGCACGGTGACGGTGGCTGTGGCCGTGTCAGTGGCCGGGTTGGCGATCTCGGTAACGTTGATGTAGCCGAGCGACACGGCCAGGAAGCCGGCGCCCACGAGGAGCAGCACCACCACGCCGATCAGCAGGCCCACCTGGGCCAGGCTCAGAGGCCGGGACCCGAGGGAGCCGGCGCGCACCTGGCCCGGTCGGCTCTTGGCGAGGTCAGCGCCACAGACCAGACAGCGCGTGGCCGCCGCGCCGACACGGGAACCACAGACCGGGCACAGGGTTGGGCCCGCTTCAGGGGTGATCTTGGATTTGGCCATAGGAAACAGCCATTATAGCAGTCAGGCGTCAGGCGTCAGGCCTCAGGCGTCAGTGTGAGCACACCGGTCCAGAGCATCTCCAGACGAGGGCTTTTCTCACACCGACGCCTGACGCCCTCTCTCGTGTCATTACATGTCACAGGGTGGTGGTACAATCCGCTATAGAACATCTGTGCGATCGGAGGCGTGATGC
Organism: uncultured Anaerolineales bacterium; assembly: GCA_964480865.1. GTDB lineage: Bacteria > Chloroflexota > Anaerolineae > Anaerolineales > UBA6663 > UBA6663. Next base: position 11,632 of record CAYZRP010000138.1, read on the forward strand.
GACAGGCCACACGGACGGCGCGGCTGCGCGAAATTGAGGAGTTGTTGTTGGTGGAGCCTGAGGGGCTCTCGGCGGTTGACATCGCCGCACGTCTGAACGTCGACCGACGAACCGTGTACCGGGATCTGGATTTCCTGCAGGAGCAGGGCGTCCCGCTCTGGCAGCACAACGGCGCGTTTGGGGTAGATCGAACCCGGTACATGGCCAACCTGCGCCTGTCGTTTCAAGAGGCGATGGCGCTCGTGCTGGCGGGCCTGCTGTTGGCGCGCATGACGACCGAGCGCAACCCGCACATGAGCGCGGCGCTCCGCAAGCTCGCGGCGGTGTTGCCTCAACCGATGACCCTGCATCTCTCACGCGCAGCCGATCGCGTGCAGCGTCGCGAGGACGGCCTGCATCGGGTGCAGGTGCTCGAGACCATCACCGACGCCTGGGGGCGCAGTCGCAAGCTGCGCATCGGCTATCGGTCGCCCGGGCGCGGAGCGCTGCGCGAGCGCGTCGTCGCTCCCTACGCGCTTGAACCGACGGCCAACGGCATCTACCTCATCGGCTACGACGATTCGGTGAAAGACATCCGCACATTCAAGCTCGACCGACTCGAGACGGCGCTCGTGCTCGATGAGCCCTACACGTTGCCGCCGAGCTTCGACGCCGAAGCACACCTCGCCACGAGTTGGGGCATCATGACCGGCACAGCCGTCACGGCTGTGGCGTTGCAGTTCACGCCGGCCGCCGCGCCGCTGGTGCGTGAACGTCGTTGGCATCCCACCCAGCACCTTCAATCAACCGTCGAGGGCGGCGTGACTCTGCGTGTGCGCGTTTCCGAACCGCTCGAGATGCAACCCTGGATCCGCAGTTGGGGCGCCCAGGTGCGCGTCCTCGAGCCCGATTGGCTGCGCGACCGTATTGCCGCCGAGCTCAAAGAGGCAGCCGCGCAATACGTGTGATGGCCGATGGTGAGGGGCCGGATGGTCCGACGAATGACGAAAGACGAATGACGAAGGTTGAACGGCCATTCAATCATCGTCATTCGTCTCTTGTTTTCCTGTTGCGCCTATGCTGCGAGATCGCATTCCATAACACGTTTGTGAGTTGCGCCAAGCCTCACGCGTTGCGCATCACCTCAGGTGCCTCGTCGCCATGCACCGCATGTCTGAGCGCCGACCGCGTGGCGTGTCATCCAGAGCGCCCGGCCCCATTTTCACTCAGACGTGCCGAATGAGCGCGAAGGATCTCCTGTCGGACTCGCCGGCTGTCGTCAGGGTCGTACGAGTCTTCGGAGGAGATCCTTCGCGCTCATTCGGCGCGTCTCGACTTCCAAGAAGGCGAGGCGCTCTGGATGACACGC
>CAYZRP010000138.1:13079-18968 GCA_964480865.1 uncultured Anaerolineales bacterium
GACGCGCAAGAAGGTCAGAAGCCCGCGATGACACGCGACGCGCAAGAAGGTCAGAAGCCCGCGATGACACGCGACGCGCAAGAAGGTCAGAGGCCCGCGATGACACGCGATGCGCAATAAGGTCAGAAGCTCTGGATAGCGCGCCACGCGCGAGCACACCCCGCAACGATGGAGCGGCGTTTGGTTGACAGGGGTATGAGTGGTCGCGGCCGGCTCACATAAACGGCCCGTCCGCCTTCGTCGTTCGTCGCTTCAGGCCTGCCTGGCCAACGACCCGTCGAGGCCGAGCCGTTCGGCGATCGGTTTCATCGCTTCGATCGTGAAGGTGATGTGCTCGGCCAGGTCGACGCCCAGCGCCTGGGTGTTGTGCTCGATCTCGGAGCGATCGACGCCGGCGGCGAAGGCCTTGTCCTTCCACTTACCCTTAACCGACTTTGCAGTCAGGTCGCTCAGGCTGCGTGAAGGGCGCACAAGCGCGCAGGCCGTGATCAGGCCGGTCAATTCATCAACGGCCGCCAGGGTCTTGTCCATCATCTTCTCGCGCGGAACACCCGTGTGATCGGCGTGGCTCTGAATGCTGCGGATGATGTCTTCGGGGACGCCGCGCTCGCGCAAAATCGGCGCGCCGGCTTGCGGGTGCTGCTCGAGGGTGGGGTGGATCTCCCAATCGAAGTCGTGCAACAGCCCGACCAGACCCCAGACCTCGGGGTCCTCACCGTACTTCACGGCATAGGCGCGCATGGCGGCTTCAACCGAGAGCATGTGGCGTACGAGTCCATCGTTCTTGACGAACTCGGTGACAAGGGCGTAGGCGGTATCGCGATCCATGACATGGACTCCTGTTGAGGTTACTCGATGGGTTCGGCGTCACCAAGGACGGGCAGGGGGCGCGAGATGTACACATCCCACCATGCGCCGGCGGTGGCCACGAACTCGCGGGCCGTCCACATGATCTGGGAGCTGCGCCGATAGGTCCGCAGATCCGCCGATACGCCCACCGCATGCAGGCCGAAGGCCTCACAGAGAAAGAGCGCCCGCGGCAGGTGAAAGGCCTGGGTCACCAGGATGACGTCGGTGACGCCGAAGATCGCTTTGGCGCGATAGCACGAGTCGTACGTGCGGCGGCCAGCGTAGTCGAGGACGATGTCCTCAGCCGGCACGCCCAGCTCGAGCGCGGCCTGGCGCATCGCGGCGGGCTCGTTGTACTCGACGAAACGGTTGTCGCCGCTCATCAGCAGCTTGTCGACTTTGCCGGCGCGATAGAGCTCGACGGCCGCGGCGACGCGATCGTAGAGGACCGCCGTCGGCCGCCCGTCGCGGGTCAGGCCGGCCCCGAAGACCAGGGCCACACGCCGGGTCGGCGCATCCTCGGCCGTGTAGATATCGGTGCCATAGCGCCACGTCGTGTACAGGCGCGTGCCGATCACGGCGCCTGTGGCCAGCAGACCGACGGCCAGCGTGAAGCGCACCATGGCGCCGAGCTTCATCCAACCGGCGGTTGGTTCGCGAGAGGTTCCATCCATAATCGCGTCATGATATCAAATCACGGCACGGTCGACATGAGCGCCCCAACAGAGCCAGGGCAATCGCATTAGAAACGCCTGATCTGATTCTTCCGAGAAAACGAGGGGGTGGCATGGGCCGGGGCAAAGCCCCGGCCCATGCCACCCCCTCGTTTTCTCGGGACTTTTTCAACTGGGGCGATGAAGCCACGTCCTGATGCGATTGCCCTGCCAACAGAGCAGCCTGCCCTGGCCGCAGAGTGGCGGATCATCGAGCCTAGATGCTTGACAGAAGCACTGTCCCGAAAATCCCACGCTTCGATAAACCTGCAATCCATCGTGGAATTCCTGGCACTTCACTGCATCATTCAACCCAAATCCAACTGATTCTTTACGGCGGATTTATTCAAGTAACAACTCGACAGAAGTAACATCGGCGCATGCTGCTCACACCAGATTCTACCTATTCGGAAGCCATGCTGCTTCGCCCAACGCCGACTCCGTCGGAATTGTTTCAGTTGGGTCAGAAGCATCTCGCCGAAGCCGGTCGCCACTTTTGGGCGGCCAGTCGGCTCGCGACGCTGCTGACGTGGAAATGGATCGTCAGCCGATCGCGTGTTGCCTGGGCTATCGGGTGTGAGCGCGCGCTGGACCTTCAGGCGCGGCTGTTCGAACTCTGGGTCGTCCTCCGATCCCTCGGCCTCGACCTCGCCACGATCGCGAACCAGCAGGCCCGGACAGCCTGGGCAACGTTTCAGCAATCGTCGCTGGGCGCGCGCATCAACGCCTATGGCCGCCGTGGTCTCGAGCTCTCGCAGCCCTACCTGCTGCGCGCCGATCAGTGGCGCCTGGGCATGTCGCGGCGCCTGAGGCGTGAGGGCCGGCAGGTCGTCGAGATCGTCCGCGCCGAGTTGAGTCTGACGTTGGGTCTCTCGACACAAGCGCTCGCCTGGGGCGGCTCCGTCGCGATCCCACGCACGGGTCCGCGCCCGCTTTCGCGGCGTCAACTTGCAGAGCGCCGTCAGCGGCAATGGTTGATGGTGCTGATCGTGTCAGACGTGCTGTTGATCGCGGCCCTGCTTCAAATCGCAGGCAATGCCAATCAGCTGGCCCGACCGCGCGATCTCGAGCTGGCCAGCCTGCGACCTCTGCGTGTGCCTGTGGCCCGCATCGGACCGCAGGTGCGCGACCTCGCCCTGCCGCTCCCGCTTCAGGTTGAGCCGACGGCCCTGGCGACCGCTACCTGGGAGCCGGCCCTGACTGCCACGCCGATCATCAGTTCGTTTGGCGTGTGGGATCCGGTGCTGCCGGGCGCGCCAGGATACATCGGACCGGGCGCCTGCGAGCTGCAGACTCAGTACGCGGCGATCGGAACCGGGACGTTCGTCTATCCCACGACCGATCATTTCTTGAGCGGCTACGACTACTCGTGGCGGCACCCCGGGCTCGACTTCAATGCTTCACTCGGCGCGCCGATCTACGCCGCCGATTCCGGACAGGTCGTCTACGCCGGGTGGAACCACTACGGCTACGGCAACTTCCTCGTCCTCGATCACGGCGATGGCTGGTTCACGGCCTACGCTCACCTGAGCCAGTTCTATGTCAGCTGCCTTGACAGCGTCACTCAGGGTCAGGTGATCGGCGCTGTGGGAAGCACCGGCAATTCGACGGGCCCACACCTGCACTTCGAGATGTTCCAGACCGGCGCAGGGCAGATCAACCCCTGGACCGTGCTGCCCTGACGTCATTGTCGTGCTCCCTGACCACCGGCCCCGCCTGACGGGGCCGGTTTTGTTTCCATAAGAACCACTCCAGCTCGGATTCTGGGCCCCAACAGCCGTTTCTCCTCGAGTAGGTGGGATTCGCCAACCAGGGCTAACGATCGCCGTGCAGGTTTTGCGCGGAATTTGCATCCTGACGAACACAGGTTGCCGATAACGACGACAGAGCCAAGAGGACGCCGTCGCGTGGCGCGCGGCGCAGGAGTGCGGGGATGGAACTGGAGCCCAGTTGGTACGAGCGATTGCAGCGGTGTGCGGAACTGAACGTCGCCTTGCGCTTCGATGACGATCCCAAGATCGCGGAGGAGATCATTGCCGAAGCGGATCAGGGCCTGGCTGAGCTGGACTTCGCCGCGGACGCCGTCGTCCTCAAGACGTTCAAGGCGCATCGCGCCAATGCGCTCACCAGCCTGATCTCTGGCCGCGGTGCCCGCAACAAGTACTGGCTCCACGAGGCGCTGGCCGATTGCGACGACGCCCTGGCGCTGGCGGACTCCGAGACCGAGATCCTCGACGGAGTGCTTCACAAGCTCAAGGCCACGGCCTACATCCTCCTGGCTGATTGGCCGGATGAAGATCGGGCTCAATGTCTCAGTGACGCGCTTGTCGAGTATCAACTCGCGGTGTGGGCCATCGATCGCGAACGAATGCTCGATGAGTGGAGCCACGCTCAACACGGCCTGGCCGAGGTCTGTTACCAGTTGATCTTCGTCGAAGACACTGACTCGAGTCGGCTGGCTCAGCGTGGGCTCGACGCGATCACGGCCGCCCTGGCGGGCTGGCACGAAGCCGACGACAAGATCGGTTGCGCGAAGGCGGAAGCCGTACGCGGCAATCTCTTTACGTGGATGGCTGACGCCGATGGCGCCGGCAGGCACGAACATCTGCGGGGTGCCGCGGATGCGTACGCCAACGCCATGGAAGCGGCGAATGTGGTCGACGACTTCGACCTGTACGGCGCCGTCGGCGCTCTCTACGGTGAAACCTGTTGGGCGTTAGCGCACGAGCCCGGCGAACAGCCGGCGCGCGTGCTCAAGCGCGCATTACAGGGCCTCAGCGAGTCGAGCCGCGCCGTGTCGTGCGACGATCGGCCCGACAGCTGGGTCGCGATCCGTATCATGGCTGCTCAAGTGTTGATCGAGCTGGCCGAGCATCTGCCCAAGCGCGCGTCTGAGTTCTGGGGCGAAGCCTTCCGCTCGGCCTGGGCGGCCTGGAGCGCGCTGGAGTTCCGCGGCAGCATCCGCAACGCATCCGCCCAGGCGGCGCGCGAGATCCTTGTCACGTTGCGTGACCTCATCGGCGACATCTTCGATGTCTTCTGGGAGGAGTCGGATTTCGGCGCTCGACCGGAATGGCTTTGAAGTTTGGGGAGCGAAGAGCGAGGAGCGATCGCTCCTCGCTCTTCGTCACTTGACCGTGCCCACGAACTCGCTGACCGCGATCCCGCCGTTGTCGCTTGACCAGACAGGCTTGAGCGCCAGACGGGTCTGACGGATCAGGGCCGGATCGCTGGCCAGGATCCCGGTTGTCCATCCACCACAGTGTTTGCGTAATAGAGCGCCGAGGCGGGCATACAGGTTGCGCAGGTCCGCGCCGCCGACGCGTTGCCCATAGGGTGGGTTGGTGACGACCCAGCCCTGGCCTTGGGGCGGCGCCATATCAGACACGCTGTGCAGGCGGAAATCGATCCAGGCCGAGACGCCTGCGCGTTCGGCGTTGGCGCGTGCGGCCTCGATCGCCCCGGCGTCGCGATCCGAGGCGACGATGATCGGGCGCGCGGCCACAGGCGCTGGCTCCGGCTCGTGGGCGCCAAGGTCCACGCCGGCGGCGCAGGGCCAGCGACTGAGCGGCAGCCTCCGGTTGCGGTTCGGCGCGCGGCCGGCGGCCATCAGGGCGGCCTCGATCGCGATCGTGCCGCTGCCGCAGAAGGGATCGATGAGCGGGGCCGTCGGATCCCACCCGGCGCCGACGAGCATCGCGGCGGCGAGCGTCTCGCGCAGCGGGGCTTTGGCGGTGGCGAGTCGGTAGCCACGACGATGGAGGTGTGGGCCCGAGGAGTCGATGCTGATCGTGCATTCGTCGTCGACGAGGCGGACGACGATCAACTGCGCCTCGCCGCCCTGGTCCTCGTCAAATGCTCCCAGGGTGGGAGCAAGCCCAAAGCGTTCGCCCAGAGCGCCGACCACGCGCTCGGCGACAGCGTCGCTGTGATACAGGCGCGAGCCGCGGCAGGTGACCCGCAGGGCGATCGGCGTGGTCGGCGACCAGAAGCGATCCCACGGCAGGCGCACCACCCGTGCGAAGAGTTCCTCGAAGGTGCGGGCGTAGAAGGGCATACCCACCCGGGCGAGGATGCGGCTGGCGGTCCGCAGCCTGCGGTTGGCTGCCGCCAGGCCTGCTACCTCGGTCGCGAACAAGACGCCGCCCGACACTGGCGTTCGGTGCGCCTGACGCTGCGGAGCGAAGCCGAGCGCCTCAAGCTCACCGGCCAACACGTCTTCGAGCCCAGGCGCACATGCAGCAAATGCATTCAGAGACATAGCTGGATTGTAGCTGAGTGTGCGTATTCGTCGTCGGCGCTGAGGCCGCGTGCAGGGCGATCGCAT
>CAYZRP010000139.1:0-18758 GCA_964480865.1 uncultured Anaerolineales bacterium
GAACAGGCCTTGTTCCGCGGTCCGCCGTCTGTGGTCTGCGGTTTTCCAAACGCCATGCGCATCATTGACCTTCTTGCCCTGATCGCCGAAAACCTGGGCCGTCGCAAGGCCCGCGTCGCGCTGACCGCTATTGGCGTGGTCATCGGCACGGCGGCCGTTGTCGTGCTGGTGTCGCTGGGCATCGGCCTGCAGCAGAGTTTCAATGAGGGCCTGCAGGGCATCGCCGACCTGCGCCAGATCGACGTCTACCCGCAGTACAACATGGGCGGCATGGGCGGGGTGGTGGTCAACGGCGGCGGTGGCGGCGGCGAGATGCCGACGCCTGTGCCGATCACGCCAAACGTGGTTCGCGACATCAAGGCCCTGCCGGGCGTTGAGACCGTCGTCGCGCGTGACAACATCATGGGCGAGGCTTTCCTGGAAAGCGGCCGGCTTCAGGCCTACCCGTACCTGATCGGCGTGGACGCTCCCGATCTCAACATCATGGGCATCGAGGTGCTGACCGGCACGACCGAACTCAAGCGCGGCGAGATCATCCTGGGCGGCGAGTTCGTCAACACTGGATTCATGGATCCAAAAACAGGGCCGGTCTTTGACCCCAATACCGGGATGCCGATCGCGTCTCCACCAGACGTCTACGGCAAGCCGATCCGCCTGGTGATCGCCAAGTACACGTCGGACGGTCTGCGCGTGACGCGCACAGTCTCGCTGCGCGTGGTTGGCATCACGCTCAAAACGGGCGGCGAGTCGGATTACGCCGTCTACATGAATCTCGACGAGATGGCGGGCCTGAACCAGTGGCTGACGGGCCGGCGGATCAATCGCGACAAAGACGGATATCCGCAGTTGCTGGTGCGCGCCGTGGATCAGAACGAAGTGCTTGACATCGCCCAGTCGATCACGGACATGGGCTATCAGGCCTCGAGCGCTCAACAATACATCCAGCCGCTGAACAACTTCTATCTCGTGCTGCAGGTGATCTTCGGCGGCGTCGGCGCCATCGCGTTGCTCGTGGCCGCGATCGGCATCGCCAACACGATGACGATGGCCATCCTCGAGCGCACGCGCGAGATCGGGTTGATGAAAGCGGTCGGAGCCACCAACCGCGATGTGCTTGGCATCTTCCTGGGCGAGGCGGCCGGCATCGGCTTCGTCGGCGGGTTGGGCGGCGTGACGCTCGGCTGGGTGGCGGGCTACCTGATGAACCTGCTCGCCGTCGTGTACTTCTCGAACAGTAGCGGCGGATTTGGCTTCTCGGGCACGACCTCGGCGGTGGTGACTCCAGCCTGGCTCGTGATCGGCTCACTGGTCTTCGCCACGTTCATCGGCCTGCTCTCGGGCCTCTACCCCGCCTTGCGCGCCGCCACGCTCGTGCCGGTGATCGCGTTGAAAACGGAATAGCTGAGAAACAAAAGCGGGGCCGTAGCCTGGGCAAAGCCCAGGCTACGGCCCCGCTTTTGTTTATTCACATTCCCGGATACCACAACTCGCTCGCGCCCAGGTTGGCCAGCACCGTGCTGCCGACGGCGATGACGATCGCGATGGCGATGAAGATGTAGTCGCGCGTGGCGTAGGTCAGGCGGCCAGACCAGGTGCGGGGATGCGTGCCGAAGGCGCGCAGGTCCATGGCGTCGACGATCTCCTCACCGCCCACGATCGCGTGAACGACCACCGGCACCACAAGTGGCGCCAGTTTGCGCAGGCGTTCGAAGATGCCACCGCGCATGCGTTCGAGCTCGAAGCCGCGTGCGCGTTGCGCGTCCATCGTCGCCCCAAAGTCGCGCCCGAGCGTCGGCACCAGCCGGAAGGCGAGATCGATCGAATAGGCCGGTTTGTCAGGGATGCCGAACTGTCGGAACGAGATCCCGTACTGCGTCGGTGAGAACGTGAACGGAATCGGGATCGCCATCAGCGACATGCCCAACATGCGCAGCAGTTGACCGACCAGGAACCACAGCCGCGGTTCGGTGATCCGCACCCATCCGAATTCGAACAGCGCGGGAGACGTCGTGTCGTTGCGGACGGCGGTCGGCCCCCCGCGCGCGCCCAGGATCGTGTTGGCAATGACGATCAGGGTCACGAAGACCAGGATGAACAGCCACACGCGGCGAATGTCAGCCCATTCGATGCGCGCCAGCAGGTACAGCGCCAGCGCGAACCCGAACAGCGGCACCACGACCCGCAGGTCCCACAACTGCGTGAAGGCCACGATCATGGCGGCCAGCATGATCAGCCGCGCGCGTGGATCCAGGCGCTGGATGAAGGTATCACGGGGGCGGTACTTCCAGGTGACGAGCATGGGCAGGGGTCCTTGAGAAGCGAACAGCGATCAGCGATCAGCGGTCAGCTTACGCTACCGCGCGACATCGCGGCAGCGTAAGCTGACCGCTGATCGCCAACAACTACCTGCCCTGTCTTGCCGCGATCTGCTGGTACGCGATCATGAGGATCGGCAGCAGGATGATGACCACGACGGCATTGCCCAGGAACGCCGGCGTGAAGTAGCCAAGAAGGGCTGTGTTCATGTCGATGGCGCTGACGACGATCTCGGTCAGCGAAGCGAAGAGCATGCCGACGGCCGCGCCGATCAGGCCGGCGCCGATGCCCAGGCCGAGGTCACGGCCCTTGTTGTAGCTCATCAGCATCCCGGCCACGAGGCCCGGGATCAGGCCCATCAGGCCGCTGCCGACGCTCCAGTTCCAGTACAGGCCCCAGCCGGTGAGCGCGTCACCGACGGTGTTGCCGACGATGCCGGCGATCAGGCCGACCCACGGGCCATACACGACGCTGAACAGCATCAGCACCGCCACAGCGGGGCGAAAGGTGACGTTGCCGGCCGCCGGGAGCGGGAAGATGTTCGTGGCCCAGGAGAGCAGGCCGTAGAGCGCCGCGCCGATGGCGGCGTAGACGACTTCTCGGGTGCCGAAGGCCCAGATGTTGCGCTTGCCGTTGGAATTCATGATGCCTCCTCAAAGAATGAATAAGGATAGATAAACGGTCGGTCCAGACGACGTCATTCGATAGGCGCCTCCTCTTGGGCGGCCAGGTCCTCGATGCGCAGGAACCGCCCGGTGCGCGACAGACGACGCAGGTTCTCGCGCAACAGCGTGGTCGGGACGACCCGGCAACGCGCGAGCAAGTCTTCGTCGGCGAGCACCGTTTCGGGCGGGCCGTCTGCGGCGATGCGGCCTTGCGACATCAGGATGACGCGAGTCGCGAAGATGACGGCCAGATCGACGTCGTGTGTGATGAAGATAAAGGCGTCGAACCGGCTGTCAAGGTCGGCCGCCTGCATCAGGCCGTCCATGAAACTCATGTAGTTGAAGAAATCCTGCCCGGCCGTGGGTTCGTCGAGCGCCAGGATGCGCGAGCGCATGGCCGCCACGCACGCGATCGTTACGCGCTTCTGCTGGCCGAACGAGAGCGCCAGCGGCGGCAGCGGCCCGGCGTCAGACAGATTGACAAGCTGCAGCGCTTCAACGCTCGATGTCTCAATCTCGGCTGGCTTGAAGCCCAGGTTGCGTGGACCGAAGGCGAGTTCCTCCGACACCGTTGGGGCGAAGAGCATCTGCGTCGGGCTCTGGAAGGCGTAGCCGACGGTCTGCGCCACCTGCGCCACAGACTGCTGGGCCGTGGGTTTACCGCCGACGAGCACCTTGCCCGAGCGCGGCTTGAGCAGGCCGATGGCGTGCTTGACGAGCGTGCTCTTGCCGGTGCCGTTCGGGCCGAGCAGGGCGACGCGCTCACCGGCGCGGATTTCGAGGCTGATGTCGTGCAGGATCTCGGGGCCGTCGCCGTAGCCGAAGTTGACGTTCGCGAACGAGATCAGGGGCTCGCCCTTTGGCTGGCTGCGCGGAGCCGGCGGCTCTGCCCTGTGGCCCTCTGTGCGCAGGCGATCGAGCACCACGGCCGCCGGAAGCTTGACGCGCCGCCAGTCGACGGCAGCCGTCAGGCCATCGGGCGCACCGAGGTAGCGGACCTCGCCGGCTTCCATGTACAGCACACGATCGGGCCGCGCGGCCAGCGCATCTTCGACGCGGTGTTCGACAAGCACGATAGTCGTGCCCTGATCGCACAGTTGTCTGAAGAGCGCCAGCGCTTCCTGGGCCGAGGCCGGGTCGAGCGAGGCCAGCGGCTCATCGAGCAGCAAAATCGAGGGCTCCAGGGCCAGTGCCCCGGCCAGCGCGATCTTTTGCTTTTCGCCGCCCGAGAGCGCGAAGGTCTCACGGTCGCGCAGGCGTTCGATCCCCAGGCGCTGCAACGTGCGCGTGACGCGCGCCTGTACGTCGGCAATGGGCAGGCCGAGGTTCTCGGGGCCGAAGGCCACCTCGGCGTGGACGTACGCGCCGAGGATCTGCTTCTCAGGATCCTGCAGCAGGGTGCCAATTGTTTGCGCCAGCTGGCTGAGCCTGACGGTGCGGACCTCGTCGCCGTAGACGCGGACGCTGCCGTTGAGCGTGCCGCCATAGCTGCGCGGGATAAGGCCGTTGATGCAGCGGATCAGCGTCGACTTGCCGCAGCCGCTGGCGCCGGCCACGAGCAACAGTTCGCCCGGCTGGACGCTGAACGAGACGTTCTTCAAGGCCAGACCCGGTCGGGTCCGATACTCGAAAGAAACATCCTCTAGGACGAGGGGCAGGGGAGAAGACATGACGCCTTGAATTGTTGATTGATGATTTCTGATTGCTGATTGTGTAGTCCCAATCAGAAATCATCAATCAGCAATGACCTCCACAGGATCTCCGACTTTGACCTGGAGCCGGTCTCCGGCATGGCCGTTGACCTCGGCGACGATCAGTTCGTCGTCGCTGCCGATCAGGGCGACGAGTTCACCGGGCGCGCGGTCGCCGAAAGTGCGCACCAGGCCCGCGATCTCGACGCCCGCCAGCTTGACGCGCAACGATGCGAAGTCTTTACCCAGGGCTTCGAGGTCCGGCGCGCTGATGTTGGTGAAGATGTTGCCGAAGTGCTTGACCACGAACGTAACCTCGCCGGCCAGGCCCTGCTCAGTGCGGTTCGGGCGGTCGAAGGGCAGCCGGACCGGATCGTCGATCGGCGTGCCGATCGACTCGAACGGGACGCCGCGGGCCAGGTGGGCGGCCACCGGCGCGAAGATGTCGCGACCGTGGAAGACGTTGCTGATGCGCGGCCGCCAGTACTCGCGTTTGTCGAGGACGATGAAGCGCGGCGTGTGGCCCTCGGCCTCAGCCCGTTCGATCGCCAGGGTCAGGGCGCCGTTGTCGGGGCCGACGAAGGTCTGCGGGCCAAGCTGCGCGGCCATCGGTCGGCGTGCCGTGCCGACACCCGGATCGACCACGAAAATGTGGACGGTGCCCGCCGGGAAGTAGAAGGGCGAGCGCCCCAATGTTCCGGCAGCGGTGCGCACGTCCTGGGCCGGGACGGTGTGCGTGATGTCGACCATGTGCACCTGCGGCGCGATGCCCAGGATGGTGGCCTTCATCTCAGAGACGGCGACACCGCTCGGCCCGAAGTCCGTCAACAACGAAATGATTCCGCTCATGCTGTCTCCACGACGACGTCGACCGGATCGCCGACGTTGATGCCAAAGCGCTCATGGGCGCTGCCGTTGACAACCGCCACCTCCAGTTCGCCGACGTGATTGATCAGCGCGATCAAGTCGCCGGGGGCTCGATCCCCGAACGTGCGCGCGAGCCCGACGACTTCGTTGTCTCGGACCCGAACTCGCACAGGCCCCAGCCCGGCCACCTCCGCCTCGCGGAGGTTCGACGAGCAGTTGCCGAAGTGGTCGACGAAGACGATCTGGCCGCGCAGGCCATGCGCCGTGCGAGTGACGGGCGCGACAGGCAGGCGCACCGGGTCGGGCAGGGCGGAGCCGAAAGCTTCGAGCGGGACGCCGACGGCGAGATGTGCGCAGACCGGTGCGAAGATGTCGCGGCCGTGAAAGATGCTGCTGACTTCAGGCCGCCAGTAGCGCGGCTCCTCGAGTTTGACGAAGCTCGAGGTCAGGCCGCGCGCCTCCGCCTGTTGCAGGACGAGGGTCAGCGCGCCGTTGTCGGGGCCGACGACGAACTGGTCCCCGATGCGGCCGGCGAGGCCGTGTCGCGCTGTGCCGACGCCGGGGTCCACGACGAACATGTGGATCGTTTCGGATGGAAAGTAGAAGAGTGTGCGGCTGAGGACGACGGCCGTTTCGGCGATGTTCTGGGGGCGAATGAGGTGCGTGACGTCAATCAGATCGGCATCCGGGGCGATGCCCTTCATGACGCCTTTGGTGACGCTGACATCGCCGTCTCGCACGCCGAAATCGGTGGTGAGGGTGATGATACGGTGCATCGATTGCTCCACAGCCGGAATGCGGCAAGTGTAGCCGAAATGCGCCTCGCCGTGACGGTCCGTGTGGGTGATTCAGAGCCCAATCGCCTATGGCAAAGTGCCCAAGACGAAATCGGGAGAAATCGGGAGTGTTCCGATGTGTCCCGATGTGCGTTATAGTGCCGGCGCTGCGACCCAAGATGAAACGTGTGATTTTCGACTCGATTCAGGCGGCCCACGCCGTCTCGCCCTATTTCATCGACGAAGACGGGCTCGGCATCTGGCTGGGCACCGACGATGCCGCTCAACTGGCCGCAGGCAGAGTCGTCGAAGTCGTGCGCGACGCCCTGCACGTGCCGAGCGTTACCCGAACCGGCCTGCCGCTGTCGATCGCGGTGCGCGCCGAGGCCATCGGCCTGGCCAGCCGAATCGGGCTGCGCGAACGACACACCGCCACGGGCTACTGGACTCTGTCAGATTCCGGAGAACTGCAGACCGAGTCGGTTCTGATTGTCTTCAGTTCGACTTCTGTGAACGCAGAGGGCCTGCACAAGGTCGCGGCCTGGTTGCTCGAGCGCGCCGACCAAGACGCAGTGGCGATCGAAATACGGGGAAGAGTCAGCGTCGTGAAGCGGTAAGCGAAGGGCGAGGAGCGGGGCGCGTCTTGCTCAAGGCGCCTCGCTCCTCGCTTGACGATTAGTGATGCCCGCCGGCGCCGTGGACGTGCCCGTGGTCGAGCTCCTCGGCCGTGGCGGCGCGAACTTCCACGACTTTGACGTCGAATTTCAGCGTGGTGCCGGCCAGCGGGTGGTTCCCGTCGATGGTCACCTGTTTGTCGTCGAGACCGACGATGGTGAAGACGTGCTCGCCGTCCTCGAGCGAGGCGCGGAAGCGCATTCCGACTTCGAGTTCGTTGACGCTCTCGAACATGTCGCGCGACACCACCTGAACCAGCGCCGAGTCGCGCACGCCGTAGGCCTTCTCCGGCGGAACCGTCACCTGAAACGCGTCGCCTGTGGTTCGACCCTCGAGTGCGGCTTCGAGCCCCGGAATGATCTGGCCCTGACCGTGAATATAGGCCAGCGGCCCAGCGCCTTCGTTTGAATCAATGACTTTACCGTCGGGAGCCGTCAGCACATAATCGAACGCAACAACGGCATTGGCAGCGACTTGCATGGTTAGCCTCCAGTGTTTTGCATATACGACGCGGAGCCTGCTGCCTTGCGCCCCAGCGTGGTGACGTAAAGCGAAAAACAGGGTCAGGCGGGTATTATAGCGTTCACAATTGGTAATCCTGAGAGGGTAAGGGTTAGTCCCGGTAGGATGACAAAAGAGGAGCCATGACCACGTCGGTGAACTTCGACTCTGCGGCCGCTACCTATGAATCCACCCGCGGCTTTCCGCCCGGCATCGGGCAACCTGTCGGCCAGGGCCTCGCTGAGTGGATCGGCCCGCTCACGTCCGAGGCACGCATTCTGGAGGTCGGCGTCGGCACCGGCCGGATCGCGCGCCCGCTTTCCGCAGCCGGCCTGCCGATGGTTGGCATCGATCTCTCCGTCAACATGCTCAACGAGCTTCGACGGCTCCAACCTGATGAGACGTCCTATCCCAGGATCCTGCGTGCCGATGCGACGCGCCTGCCGTTCGGCTCGGCGCGTTTCACAGCGGCCGTCGGCGTCCACATCTTCCACTTGATCCCTGAATGGAAGCAGGCGTTAGCCGAGATCGAGCGGGTCGTGGCGCCGGGCGGGGCCCTGTTCATTGGGTACGACCACCGCAGCGACGATGCGCCTTCGGCACGGCTGATGCGTGCCTGGCGTGGCCTGTTGTCAGCACGCGGCATCTCGAAGAATCACCCCGGCGCTGCCGAGTTCGAGCGTGTCGATGACGAAATGGCTGCGCGTGGCGTTGTCGCAACGGAGCGCGTGGTGGCCAGCTGGGCCACGCGCCGAACGGTCGGCGACCTGCTGGTGGGTTTCCAACAGCGCACCTGGTCGTCGACCTGGAACATGCCTGCCGAGGTTTTCGCGTCGACGCTGGATGAGCTGCGCGACTGGGCTCACAACGAACTGGGCGACGACCAGACCATCGTCGAGACGGCGGTCGAGTTCCGCTGGAAGCGCTTCGACCTCCACCGATGAAGGAACAGGCCCGTCGCGAGCGCGACGGGCCTCTGTCTTACGGCAGATAGGTCCGGCCGGTCCGCGTCTTCCAGATGAAGTACGACTCGAAGGCGAGCTTGCCGAGGTGCATGAGCGAGCTGGGCAACAGGATTTCGCGGCGGCGCTTGTCGCCGAAGACCTTGTCGACCAGGAGCATCATGCCCGAGTCGCCGGCGTCGAGCAGGCACATGGCCTGGATGTCGAGCGGCGAGAGCGGCTTGAGCGGATGGTTCTTGATGTCGGCGGCGATGTTGTGAGCGGCCGCGCGCCCCATGACCTCGCTCATGTAGCCGGTCTTCGGCACCCCGGTCGGGATCGGTGTCGCGACCGGCGGCGTCAGGGCCACCGACACGCCGGCTGCGTAGATGTTGGGATAGGTCAGGTGTCGATAGTGGTCGTCGACCTCGACCCAGCCCCTGGCATTCCCGACCCCGGGCGAGTTGCGGATGGCCTCGATGCCCTTGAACGGCGGGATGATCATGGCGTACTTGTAGGGCAGCTCATGACCGTTCGACAGCCGCATGGAATTCGCTTCGATCTGGTCGATCGCGACGTTCGGGATCGCTTCGATGCCATAGCGATCGAAGAACCGCCCGACCTCGCGCTCGGAGCCCTTGACGCCCGAGATGCCGAAGTGCCCGATGAACGGCTCCGAGGTCACCCAGGTCACTGTGGCTCGCTTGCGCAGACCGAGGCGACGCAGCGCATACTCGATGTTGAGGACGAACTCGTACCCTGCGCCGAAGCACGACGCGCCCTGGGCGGCACCGACCACGATCGGCCCTGGATCCTTCAGGTACTCGAGCCAGGCCTGTTGCGCCATGAGCGCGTGCGGCAGATTGCAGACGGATTGGGTGTAACCGCCGTGGGGGCCAAGCCCCGGGATCGCGGCGAAGTCGAGGTGCGCGCCGCTCGCGATCACCAGATAGTCGTACGGCACCTCACCCTTGGAGGTCGTGAGGATGTTGCGTTGCGGGTCGATGTGGGTGGCGTTGGCGATGATGGTCTGGATGCCGTGCTTCGCCAGGGCTGGAGCCAGTTGAAAGGTGATGTCTTCGACGCGGCGCCAGCCGGGCACCACCCAGATCAGGGACGGGATGAAGGTGAAGAGCGGTTGGTTGGAGACGACGATGACGTCAGCTTCATCGCGGAGCAGACGCTTGGCGTCAAACGCCGCGGTCAGCCCCGCGAAACTTCCGCCCAGGACAACGACTCGTTTCTTCATCTTGTGTGCCCCTATCTGTTGAACGCGCGCGACTACGGTGACGACTCCCGGCTCGACGGCCAGGCTTTCAACAGGTCCATTTGCTATACGAGGCGGTCGAATTCGTCACCTTAGATGCCGGACCGCGCGAAAAGTGACAACGAGGGCCGAACAATCGCGAAATGGGTTCATCGAAGGGCCGGGCTGCACCCAGGTCCACGGATTTCGCGGATGAAGAGGCATGGCGGGCAAAGCTATTTGCGTCATCCGCTGAAGCCGTGACCCGGTCTTCGGCCGGGCAGGGCGACGAATGCTAGAATCGCTCCAACCGATCCGAGTGAAGCTTCCCCATCCGGAGGTGGCCCTTGGTGTTTGAGTCGATCGAACAACTGCAGGATGCCCTCCGGTCGCGCGATTACGTCGCCGAGCGCGGCCTGGCGACGTCGATCTTCCTGGCGCTCAAGTTGGGGCGGCCCCTCTTCCTCGAGGGCGAGGCCGGCGTCGGCAAGACGGAAGTCGCCCGCGCATTGGCCGCGCTCCTCGGCGCCGACCTGATCCGCCTGCAATGTTATGAAGGCCTCGACGTCAATCAGGCGGTCTACGAGTGGAACTACACACGTCAGATCCTGCATCTGCGATTGATGGAGGCGCGTGGCGAAAAGCCGGTCGAGGCCGAGTTGTTCGGGCCGGAGTTCCTGCTCAAACGCCCGTTGCTGCAGGCCATCGACCCGGATCGCACGGCCGCTCCGGTGTTGTTGATCGACGAACTCGATCGCAGCGACGACGAGTTCGAAGCCTTCCTGCTCGAGGTGCTCTCGGAATACCAGATCACGATCCCCGAGATCGGCACCTTGCGAGCGCGACACACGCCGGTCACCATCATCACGTCCAACCGTACCCGCGAAGTGCATGATGCCCTCAAGCGCCGCTGCCTGTACGCCTGGATCGATTACCCGTCGTACGAGAAGGAACTGCAGATCGTGCGCGTGAAAGTGCCGGATGCGCCCGACCTGCTCGCCCGCCAGGTGGCCACCTTCGTTCAGGAGCTGCGCCGGGCCGAACTGTACAAGGCGCCGGGCGTCGCCGAGACGCTCGACTGGACCACGGCGCTTGTGGCCCTCGATCAGCGCACACTCGAATTGAGCGTTGTCAACGAAACGCTCGGCGTCATCCTCAAGTACCAGGACGACGTCGACAAGATCCGCGGCGATCAGGCGCGTGTGATCCTCGATCGCGTGCAGGCGATGCAGTCGGCCTGAGAGCATCCGGCTGCGGCGATCACGATGGTGTCCCTGACGCGGCGAGCGTACCAAGCTCGGCCAGCGTTGACCGACAACCGACATGACGGCACAAGTCCTGACGCCTGATACCTGACGCCTGACGCCTTACCCTATGTCCGGTCATCTCCTCGACAACCTGCTGCTCTTCGGCCGCGTGCTCCGGGGCCTGGGCCTCGACGTCAACCCGGGCCGGATGCTCGACCTGGCCTCGGCGTTGTCGCTGGTCTCGATCGGCAACCGGCAGGACTTCTACTACACGTCGCGCTCGCTGCTGGTCCACGACGTCGAGGACCTCGAGTTGTTCGACCAGGCCTTCGCGTTGTTCTGGCGCGTCCCGCCCGAGGGATGGCAGGTGCGCCTGCCCGCGCCCCCGCCGCCGCGCCGCCGGCCGCAGATCGTCGCGCCGCCGCTGCAGGCGCCGCCGCCCGATGACGGTCAGGGTGCTCCGAACGGTCCACCGCTCGTCGAGGTCACGGTCACGTACAGCGCGTCGGAGGCGCTGCGTCGCAAGGACTTCGCCGATCTGTCGGCCGACGAGCTCGAAGCCGTCAAGCACCTGATCGCGAACCTGAGTTGGCGCATGGGTGAACGGCGGACGCGTAGGCTGACGCCGGGTGCGGGTGCAGGGCTGGATCTGCGGCGTGCCATCCGCCGAAACCTGCGCCACGGCGGCGAGATCCTGTACTGGCCGCGCCGTGTCCGAAAGACACGGCCGCGACCGCTCGTCGTGTTGGCCGACATCAGCGGATCCATGGAGCGCTACTCGCGGCTGCTGCTCCACTTCCTCTATGGCCTGACGGCCGGGCTCGGACGGCCGGTCGAGAGTTTCGTCTTCGGCACGCGCCTCACGAGGATCACGAAGCAGCTTCAGCACAAGCAGATCGAGACGGCGCTTAGAGACGTCTCGACGGTCGTCAACGATTGGTCGGGCGGCACGCGCATCGGCGACTCGCTGCGACGCTTCAACTTCGAGTGGGGCCGGCGCGTCCTCGGCCGCGGCGCCGTGGCTTTGCTCATCAGCGATGGTTGGGATCGCGGCGACCCGGCGCTGCTCAAGAACGAGATGGCCCGGCTCCAGCGGTCGGCGCATCGCCTGATCTGGCTCAACCCGCTGCTCGGTTCGCCGGAATATGAACCGTTGACCCGTGGGATGCAGGCAGCGCTCCCGTATGTCGACGACTTCCTGCCGGTGCATAATGTGAACAGCCTGGAAGATCTGGCGAAACGACTCAGTCAGATGGGCTGAGTGACGAATCGGTAGTGGGCCGATGGACGATCCACTTCGCCCTCGCCTGAGGGAGGATTCCTATGCGCGACATCTTGCCTGACGTTCAGCGATGGGTTGGCGAGCACAAGCCTGTGGCATTGGCGACTGTGGTGCAGACCTGGGGCTCGGGGCCACGGGGCGCTGGAGCCAAGATGGCACTGACGCCGGACGGCGGCATGACAGGCTCGGTCAGCGGGGGCTGCATCGAAGGCGCGACGTTTGAAGCCGGTGTGGCGGCATTAGAAGCCGGGCGCGGCTCGCTCATCCATTACGGCATCGCCGATGAGACGGCCTGGGAGGTCGGCCTGGCCTGCGGCGGCAGCATCGACGTCTTCGTTCAGCCGCTCGATCCCGGCCATCTGGCGGCGGTGGCCGCCCTGCTGCGTGCCGAGGCCGTCTTCGCCGTGGCCACCCTGATCAAGGGCCCGGCCGAGGAGCTGGGTGCTGCCCTCGTACTCGACGAGAGCGGCGCGCTCGTGCACGGCGCGTTGCCGGCTGGGCTCACAGAGGCTGGCGTTGCCGCGGCGCGGGCAGCACTGGGGACCGGGAACTCGCAGCGTGTGTCGATCGCCGACGGCGTCGAGCTCTTCGTCGAGGTGTCGTGGCCGGCTCCCATGCTCATCGTCGTCGGCGGCGTTCACATCGCCATCGCGTTGACGCACCTGGCGCGCGAGATCGGATACCGCACCGTCGTGGTCGATCCGCGCAAGGCCTTCGGCACACCCGAACGCTTCCCGCATGTCGATTGCCTCATCACCGAATGGCCCGATGACGCGCTGAACGCCCTGGGCCTGACGCGCGCCGCCGCCGTGGCGCTGCTCACCCACGATCCCAAGCTGGATGACCCCGGCCTGCTGATCGCGCTCCGGAGCACAGCGTTCTACGTCGGCGCTCTGGGCAGCAAGGGCACGCAGGAAAAGCGTCGCGCGCGGATGCGCGAGGCCGGCTGCACCGAGGAGCAGATCGCCCGGATCCGCGGCCCGATCGGCTTGGATCTGGGTGGGCGGACGCCTGAGGAAGTGGCCGTCTCGATCCTGGCCGAGATCATCGCGGCCCGCAACGGCAAACTCGGACAGCGGATCGCGTAGCGGATCAGCCGCACAAAACGACAGGCCCGAGATCGCAACATGAACCTGCGCACGGCCACGCTGGCCGACGTCGACACACTCGCCGAACTCAATCATCAACTCATCGCCGATGAGGGCGCTGACAATCCCATGTCGGTGCAACAACTTGCCGAACGCATGGCTGAGTGGTTGGAGGGCCGCTACCGCGCGACGCTGTTCGAAGAGGATGGTGCGCCAGTGGCGTACGCGCTCTATCGCGACGACGGCGAGTCCATCTACCTGCGCCAGTTCTTCGTCACGCGCGACCGACGCCGCGCCGGAGTGGGGCGGGAGGCTATCGCCTGCCTGGTGGCCGACGTGTTCCCGAGCGGCAAGCGTGTGGTGGTCGAAGTGCTTTCCAAAAACGTGCGCGCCATGGCGTTCTGGCACGCGATGGGATTCGTCGACTATTTCATGACCCTCGAGCGGCCAGCCGTCTGAACACTCAGGTCCAGGCGATGTCGATCGAAAGCCCGATGAAGGCGCCGTAGCGCTCGGCGGCCTCGAGCACAGCGCGCCTGTCGGCGCCGCTCAGCCTCTTGAAAACCTTGAGTTCGAGGAAGGCCACGTTCTTCTTGAAGTCCCGGCGCCAGGTTCCGATGACCTGGCCGTCGACAACCACGATGAAATGCAGGGCGCTGCCGTAGTCTTCGATGATCTTCCAGTACTCGGGCGCGCAGATCGCGCTGCGGTCCTTGTAGCCCGCCACGTATTCGTCATAGACCGAGAGCAGAAACGCGCGTGGTGGTTCTCCGGCAGGAGCCTGTCGCGGGACGAACCACAACGTCTGGCCCTCCACAACCTCCGATTCCAGGTTGACCCTGATCGACTCGAGGCCCGCCTGAGACTCTTTGACCGTGAGCCCCGACCAGCGCGCGAAGTCGTGCAGCGACGCCGGGCCACGGCTGGCGAAGTAGCGCCGTGCCAGTTCGGTCAACGCGCCCTCGCGGCTGATGGCTTTGACCGGCGGCACGCGTTCGTCGAGCAACGCATAGGTGAACTGCTTGCCGACCCGCGGGCCGCTGCAGATCAGGCCGTCGAGCTCGGCGGCCATGACCATGTAGGTCAGTCGGTTCTTCGAGGCATCAGGGATGCCGGCCCGTTCGATCGCTTCGCCGAGCGCCTCACGTGTGAGATGCTGGCCGCCCTTGAGCGCTTTCGCGATGACGGTCTGGCAGCGGCTCAGCGTTTTGGCATCCAACCCACCCTGGCGGTACATCGTGTTGTTGATGCCGTGGACGCGCGGCGCCGTCAGCATCAACAGCCAGCGCAGATCGACCGGAGCGACGAAGTGCCAGGTGGGTCGCAGGACGTGGGTGCGGACGATCTCGCCAGCGTTGAAAGCCTGGAGCACATCGTCTTCGACGGCTTTCGTCATGCGGAGCCCGAGGGCCCATAACGCGCCGGCAAAGTCCTGCGACTGCACAGCCGCCAGCCACGCGACCACCTCCAGCGGTGTCGCGAGCGGGCTTGAGTTCAGACGCAGGCTGTGGAGTCGGCGCTGGGCGATGTCCATGATGGTGGCAACTTGTGGGGCTCTTTCACTGTCGAACGCAGGGCTTAGAGCGTCGTCAACACCTCGTCGACGCCGCGCAGACGGACGCGAACGAGCTCGCTCGCTCGACGGGCTTCGAGGGTGAGATTGCGGGCCCGGTTCAGGCCCAGGTCCTTCGAGACAGCGGCCTTCACGTTCGGGCCTTGTCGCAGTCCGAGCTTGCGCATGAGCTTCTGGCCGAACTCCCAGCGGCTGAGGGCCTGAGGTCCGACGGCGTTGAACGGGCCGGTCAGGTCACGTCGCGAGGCGAGTTCGATCAGCCAATCGGCCAGATCCTTCACGTAGACCGGGCAGCGGATCTCGTCGGTGAACAGCGACACGGCCGAGCCACTTTTGACCCCGTCAACCAACCATTGGGTCTGGTGATCGAGCGGATCGAGGCCCCAGATCAGGCTCGGGCGCACGATGGCGACGCCGGGGTGGATCAGGGCGACCTGTCGTTCGGCCTCGGCCTTGGCCTGAGCGTAGGGGTTGTCGAGCGGGTTGGGCTCGCTGTCGTCGGAGTAGGGCGCGTGCTCGCCGTCGAAGACAAGGTCTGACGACACGTGCACCAGGCGCACGCCGTGTCGCCGCGCCGCCGACGCGATCGCCACCGCGGCCGGCACGATCGTGGCGATGTGCTCGGCGTTGCGGTTCGAGGCCGCGGTATGCACGATGACGTCGGGCGTCGCCTCGCGCACGAGTTCATCGACGGCCGCCGGGTCGCGCAGATCGACGCGCGCGGCGTGCGGGAAGCCGGCCACCGGCCGCGCGAACGAGGCCGGGACGACCGTGAAGCCGTGGGCGCGCTCGACGATGGCCTGACCCAGATAGCCCGATGCGCCAGTGACCAAAAGGGTGCCCATGCGATCTCCTAGATGATGTCGAGCCGCCGCAAAGCGTCGGTGGCGGCCTCTTGCTGCGCGGCGCGCTTGCTGGTGCCGATGCCGCTGCCGTAGGTCGTCTCGCCGATGAACACTGTGGCCTTCCAACTGCGCGCGTGCTCGGGGCCTTCGGCGATCTGCACATGGTAGTGCGGCGTGATGCCGAAGACGCCCTGGGCGTATTCCTGGAAGCGGCTCTTTGAGTCGTGGTCGTTCTGCTCGGCCATCACATGCCGCAGCGCGGGCGCCAGCAGCGGAACCAGCCAGGCCTTGACCGCCTCGATGCCCGAGTCCAGATAGTAGGCGCCGATAATGGCCTCAAGCGCTGAACCGAGCGTGTGCTCGCGGTCGCGTCCGCCGCCGTCCTCCTCGCCTTTGCCCATGCGCAACTGGCCGGCCAGGCCAAGCGCGCGGGCGACCTCGGCCAGGCGCTCGTTGCGCACCAGCGCCGAGCGCAGGCGCGTCATCTTGCCCTCGGCCTTGTTTGGCAGGGTCTCATAGAGCATCGCCGCCGTCACGAACCCGAGCACGGCATCGCCCAGGAACTCGAGCCGCTCGTTGTCCTCAGCGATATCCGAAAACTCGTTAAGGTACGACCGATGGGTCAGGGCGCGTTGCAATAAGGCGGGGTTGCGGAACTTGGGAAGCACGGGAAGTTGGTTATTGGTTATTGGCTATTTGCTATTGGCTATTGGAACACAATAGCCAATAGCAAATAGCCAATAACCAATGTTAATAGCGTCGTATCGCCAGCACTGAGTTGTGGCCGCCGAAGCCGAAGGCATTGCTGAGCGTCAGGTCGACTCTGGCCTCACGGGCGACGTTCGGCACGACATCGAGGTCGCACTCGGGATCGGGCGTGTGGTAGTTGATCGTCGGCGGCAACACGCCGTCGCGGATGGTGTTGACGCACAGGATCGCCTCCAGCGCGCCGGTCATGCCCATGCAGTGCCCGGTCATCGACTTGGTCGACGACATCGGGACAGTAGCTGCATGGTGGCCAAGGGCGAGCTTGACCGCGCGGGTCTCGGAGGCGTCATTGAGCACCGTGCCGGTGCCGTGCGCGTTGATGTAGCCGACCTGGTCGGGGTTGGCGCTGGCCGAGTCGAGCGCGCGCAAGATCGCGGTCGAGCCGGGCTTGCCCGTATCTGACGGCGCCGTGATGTGGTGCGAGTCGGCCGAGGCGGCATAGCCGGCCAGTTCCGCCAGGATCGTGGCCCCGCGCGCCCGGGCGCTGGCCTCTGACTCGAGGATGAGCACGGCCGCGCCTTCGCCCATGACCAGGCCGTCGCGCTCCTTGTCGAAGGGCTGCGGCACGCCGTCGGTGCGGTGGGTCATGGCGCTGGTGCGGTCGAAAGCCGCCACGCCGAGCTCGATGATCGTGGCTTCGCTCGCGCCCGCGATCGCGGCGTCACACACGCCGCTGCGGATCAGCGACCAGGCCTGGCCGATGCCGTCTGAGCCCGAGGCGCAGGCCGAGGCCACCGAGAAGTTCGGGCCGCGTGCACCGGTCTGGATGCTGATCAGCCCGCCGGCGCCGTTCGACATCAGTTTGGTGATCATGAAGACGTCGACGCGCCGCGGGCCCGAGGCATCCAGCACACGCACGTTGTCCTGGAAGGCCTTGGCTCCGCCGATCGCAGAACTGACGAGCACGGCCACGCGGTCGGCATTCTCGTCGGTGATCTCGAGACCTGATTGAGCCAGCGCTTCCTGCGTGGCGGCGAGGGCGAAGTGCTGATAGCGATCCATCCGCCGCGCCTCTTTGACGTCGATGTACTTTGTCGGGTCGAAGTTCCTGACCTCGGCCGCCAGCTTGACCAGGTAGTTCGTGGTGTCGAAGGCAGTGAGGGGACCGATGCCTGAGCGCCCGTTGCGGATCGCGTCCCAGGTCTCCGCGACCGTCACGCCGCACGCGTTGAGCGTACCCATACCAGTAATCACGACTTTGCGTGTCATGGATTCCTTGATCCTTTAGCGAATGTGGCCCGATTATGCGTGAGAATGGCGGGGCGCGCCAGAGCAAAGGGCCTCCGACGGCGGCTCGCGCGCCAGGGCCACGTCCACCAAAAGTTACCAGATCCCGGGCAACAAACGGAAGCGAACGCGCCGTGCATAGTCAGCGTAGCCCGGCAGCTTGGCCTGCAGGGTTTGGTCTTCGAGATGGGTTCGCACAACCAGCGCGATCGCCAACAGCGCCGCCGCGAACAGGGCCCAGCGCCCATCCAGCAGGAAGGGCGCGGCAAGGAACGCCATGAGCGCGCCGGAATAGCCCGGGTGCCGCATCCAGCCGTACGGCCCCGTGGTGATGACGTGGTGCCCGCGATCGGTCTGGATCCGCACCACGCCCGAGAAAAACCGGTTCGCGAGCAGGGCCAGGGTCCCAAGTACGTATCCGGCCAACAGAACGAAGACGGCCACCACCTTGACGGCCGTGCTATAGGTCGGCTCTGGCGACCCCGCCACCTCAAGGCCGGCGATCAGCGGGATCAAGCCGCCGCCCACGCCGACCAGCGGGGCGAGGACCCGATCCCACGGCTCGGTGTCGTCGTGATCGATCATCCTGGCCCGCTCGGCCAGCAGGTCGACGTTGCGGCGAGCGACCAGCGCCCGGCTTGCGATGAAGCCCACGATCGAGATCACGGCGTAGGCCCAGGCCTCCCACCAGTTCCACCGCCAGGTGATCAGCAACGGCAGGAGCGGGATCAAGACGACGACGATCAGCAATTGAACGACGATCTTCGGCGTGACCGCGAAGCCTTTGTCCTTCATGCTGCACCCCCTCTCGCATTTCCTTCCGAATTATGCGTCCGTACAGCGTATGGTGTGAGAGGCGTGCTACACCGGGCGCCGAATCGGTGTCGTCAGCCCGACCCACCGATCGATGAAGGGCTGGGCCTGAATCGTCTTCCTCCATTCCTGTCGCCCACCGCATCATCCCCCCGCGTCGCGTGTCATCCCAAGTAGTTGTTGCCATCGCCGAGCATGCCCGAGCAGCCCCGCGTCGCGTGTCATCCCAAGTAGTTG
>CAYZRP010000140.1:0-18656 GCA_964480865.1 uncultured Anaerolineales bacterium
TCACGTTTGCGCCTCTTGTGGCGGGGCTCGGCATTCTGCTGCTGCCCGCGGAGCGCAAGGACGCGGCGCGCACGGCGGCGCTGGTGACGGCGGCCTTCACGGTGCTGCTGTCGGGCTACCTGTACTTCGCCTACGATCAGGCGGCGGGCGGCTTCCAGTTCGTCGAGGACGTCGCCTGGATCCCGCAGCTGGGCATCCGCTATCACATGGGCGTCGACGGCTTCAGCCTGCCGATGCTGCTGCTGACGGGCGTGGTGCTGCTGACCGGCGTGATGATCTCGTGGGGCATCGAGGACCGCGCCCGCGAGTACATGGCCTTCTACCTGATCCTGTCGGTGGGCGTCTTCGGCGTCTTCGCCGCGCTGGATCTGTTCCTGTTCTTCTTCCTGCTCGAGATCGCGGTCTTCCCCAAGTTCCTGATGATCGTGGTCTGGGGTTCGCCGAAGACGCGCGAGTACGGCGGCATGAAGCTGACGCTGTATCTCTTCCTGGCCTCGCTGGTGGCCCTTGTCGGCGTGCTGGCGCTGTACGCGGCGCTGCCGGCCGGTTCGCGCTCGTTCGGCCTGCTCGACATGGCGGCCGCCAACTTCTCGCCCGAGTTGCAGCGCTGGGTGTTCCCGCTGATCTTCGGCGGCTTCGCGATCATGGGCGCGATCTTCCCGCTGCACTCGTGGGCGCCTGACGGCCACGTGG
Organism: uncultured Anaerolineales bacterium; assembly: GCA_964480865.1. GTDB lineage: Bacteria > Chloroflexota > Anaerolineae > Anaerolineales > UBA6663 > UBA6663. Next base: position 694 of record CAYZRP010000140.1, read on the forward strand.
CAGCGCCGACCGCGATCTCGATGATGCTGGCCGGCGTCGAAATGAAGATCGGCATGTACGCGGCGCTGCGCCTGGGCGTGTACCTGCTGCCCGAGGGCGCCAAGTTCTGGGCGCCCGTGATCGTCGCCTTCGCGCTGGTCAACGTGATCTACGCGGCCTACATCGCCCTGATCCAGAAGGACTTCAAGTACATCATCGGCTTCTCGTCGGTGTCGCACATGGGCCTCGTGATGCTGGGTTTCGCGACGCTCAACCCGCTCGGGTTGACCGGCGCCGGGCTGCAGATGTTCTCGCACGGCGTGATGACGGCCCTCTTCTTCTCCATCGTCGGCATGGTCTACGACCGCGCGCACACCCGCCAGATCCCTGAACTGGGCGGCATGATGCAGCGCATGCCCTGGGCGGGCATCGCCTTCTTGATCGCGGGCTTCACGTCGATGGGCATGCCGGGCTTCTCGGGCTTCGTGGCCGAGATCCCGATCTACATGGGCCTGTGGCAGGGCGTGGCGCTCGATCCGATCAACCTGCCGGGCTTCATGGCGGCTCCCTGGTTCTTCCCGATGGCGGCGATCATCTCGGCGCTGTCGATCGTCATCACGGCGGCCTACATCCTGCTGGCGGTGCGGCGCGTGTTCTTCGGAGAACTCCCGGCACAGTTCGCGGCTCTGCCTGACGTGACGGCGCTCGACAAGGTGGCGCTCGTGCTGTTGAGCGGGCTGATGATCATCGTCGGCGTGTACCCGGCCATCATGGCGCCGCTCGTCGAGAGCGGTCTGCGGCCGGTTCTGCAGGCGTTGGGTGGGGGATGAGGATGACAGCAGACGGCGGACCGCGGACGGCGGTCTGCCCCTGATGATCACGCAGGATCTGCGGTCCGCCGTCCGCGGTCATTTGATTAGGGCGAGTTTTGATGAACATTCAGTCTTTCGATCCGTCTCACATTTTGGCGCTCGCGCCTGAGATCGTGCTGGTGCTCTCGGCCGCCGCGATCATGCTCTCCGACGTTCGACGCGGCAAAGAGCGCAAGCGCGAAATCGGCGTGGTGGCCGCCCTGGGCTTCGGGGTCGCGCTTGTCGCGGCGCTTGTGGTGACGCTGCCCACGTTGACCGCCGACCTGCAGTACGGCGGCATGTTGCGCAACGACAACGCGGCCTTCGCGTTCCGCATTCTGTTTCTGTTCGCGGGCATGGTGACGGCCCTGATCGCAACCGACTCGCCCACGATCGGCAAGGAAGGCGAGTTCTTCCTTGTGTTGACCGGTTCGGTTATCGGCATGAACTTCATGGCGATGGCGACGGACCTTGTGATGCTGTACCTCGCCATCGAGTCCTCGTCGATCGCGCTCTACGCCCTGGCCGGCTCCCTGCGCGAAAGCGACAAGAGCTCCGAGTCGGGCCTCAAGTACTTCCTGTTCGGTGCTTTCACGTCGGCGATCCTGCTCTACGGCTTCAGCCTGCTCTACGGCTTCTCGGGCAGCACCAATCTGTACGAGATCGGGGCCGTGATCGGCCAGGCGGGCGTTGGCGGCGTGCCGACCATCCCCGTGATCCTGCCGCTGCTCTTCGTCGTGATCGGCCTCGGCTTCAAGGTCTCGGCTGTGCCCTTCCACTTCTGGGCGCCGGATGTGTATGAGGGCGCGCCGACGCCGGTGACGGCCTTCCTGTCGGTGGCGTCGAAGGCGGCGGGCTTCGCGGTGCTGCTGCGTCTGATGCTTGTCGTTTTTCCAGGCTATGCCGGGATCTGGTCGAACGTGATCGCGGCGCTGGCCGTGCTGACGATGACCATTGGCAATCTGCTGGCGATGCAGCAGCGCAACATCAAGCGCCTGCTGGCCTATTCGTCGATCGCGCAGGCCGGCTACATCCTGCTCGGCCTGGCGGCTTTCTACAACCTGAACACCGACGGCAACGTCGGCGGTGAGCACGCCATTGGCGCCGTCGTCTACTACCTGGGCATGTACACGCTGACCAACCTCGTGGCGTTCGGCGTGATCGTGCTGGTCACTCGCATCACCGGGTCGGATGAGATCAGCGACTTCAGCGGCCTGTCGCGCAAGTCGCCGGGGCTGGCGCTGGCGATGCTCGTGGCCCTGCTCTCGCTCGGTGGCATCCCGCCGCTGGCCGGGTTCTTCGGTAAGCTGTACCTGTTTGCCGCGGCAGCTGAAGCCGGTCTGATGTGGCTGGTCATCGCTGGCGCGGTCAACGCGCTGCTGGCCCTGTACTACTACCTGGTCGTCATGAAGGTCATGTACCTGGGCGAACCCAAGGATCAGGCGACGTACCCGATCGCCCGTCCGTATGTCTTTGCCCTGTGGCTGTGCTCGGTCGGCGTGATCCTGGTCGGCGTCCTGGCCGGCCCGTTCGTGCAGATCGCGCAGGCGGCGGGGACGAACTTCATTCGGTGAGCCCCTCCGGCCCGGCTATGGGCTTGGTCGCCAAGCTCTCAAGCTGGACAGAGCCGGGCCACCTCCCCCGAAGGGGGAGGGCGGGAGGGGCTCCGTTTGACCCAAGTTCACCCACTCACTCGCATTGACTCTGGATTATTGTGAGTGATAAAATGCACAATCAATGACGCAGGACCCTAACTCGGCGCCGCCGCGGACCCCGGAACCGGTCTCGACGGCGCTTCTCATGGCGATGGCGCTGGGCGGGGTCGTGGTATTGGCCCTGGTGCTGGCCCTGGTGTTCGTGGGCCGGCTGCTCGATCAGGCGGCTGGGACGCGGCTCTTGTTCACTGTGGGTCTGGCGGTATTGAGTGCGCCGGTGAGCATCGGCCTTTTGTATCAATTCCTTCTGCGCGCGGTTCGGACCGGCCAGAAGAAAAACAACACGACCGTCGACAATTCATCATCAACGGAGAAGCAGCCTTGAGTTCACACGACCATGCTGAACCCACGCGACGCGTCGGCTTCTGGCGCTGGATCTGGCTTGGCCTGATGATCCTGGGTGCTGTCCTCGCCTTCGGCGTGGGCGGCATCTGGAAGCCGGCGCCGCCGGCCGTCATTCTGCCCGCCGAGCCTGCCTGGCCCTCGCTGAAGCTCTTCCCACTCTTTGGCCAGGAGTTCTTCATCAGCAACACGATGCTCTCGGCCTTCATCGTCGCCCTGCTCCTGGCGGCGGTGGTGTTCCTGGTGATCCAGCCCTTCGCCAACAGCGGCAAGCTCGTCCCTGAGGGTCCCTACAACCTGATTGAAATGGCGATCGAGATGCTCTGGGATATGGCGGAGCAGGCTGCCGGCAGCAAGTGGGCCAAGGACATCTTCCCGATCACGGCCACGATTTTCATCGTTGTTCTGTCGGTGAATCTGTTTGGTCTGTTCCCGATCCACGAAACGATCGGCTACACCAAGGTCGCCCACGGCAACGTCAAGGGCTACCACACTGAGGTGTGGGGCGGCATCCAGATCCTCAACGGCGGCATGCCGGGTACGGCCGAGGATCAGGCGGCGGCCGTCGAGGCTTCGTCGGCCGGCCATGAGGGCGAGAGCCACGAGGCCGAGACACCCGCCGAAGGCGAGGCTGCAGCGGGCGAGGCCGAGCACTACTGGGGCCTCGACACGTCCTGCCCGTACTGCGAAGTGGTGCCCAGCCTGCGGCGTGCGTCGACGGATCTCAACTTTACCCTGGCGCTTGCGATCATCACCATGTTCTGGGTTCAGGTCATGGGTGTGAAAGCGCTCAAGCTCGACTACTTCTCGAAGTTCTTCAATCTGAAGACCATCGTCACCAAGCCGTTCTTCGGGCTGATGGACTTCATCGTCAGTTTGCTCGAGTTGATCTCGGAGCTGGCGAAGAACCTTTCGTTCTCATTGCGGTTGTTCGGCAACATGTTCGCCGGCGGCCTGCTCCTCGCTATCCTGGGTTCACTGACCGTCTTCTTCGTCCCCGGCCTGCTGGTCGGGCTCGAGGTGGCCGTCGGCGCCATCCAGGCCTATGTGTTCTCGGCCCTGGCCCTGACCTTCATCAGCCAGGCGACGGTGAGCCACAGCGGCGAAGGTCACTAACTCAACTCATCAATCGATCGTTCGACACGACACACGCATCCAGGAGGAAGATCACATGGAGTTCAACGAAGTCTTTCAGGCCACGATGGTCCAGGTGGCCCGGCTCATCGGCGCCGGCCTGGCGATCATCGGTGTGGCGGGCGCCGGCGCCGGCATCGGCACGGTCGTGGGCGGTGCGGTTCAGGCCATGAGCCGCAACCCCGACTACACCGGCACGATCCAGACCAACATGATCCTGGGCATCGCCTTCGCTGAGTCGACGGCCATCTACGCCCTGGCTATCGCCCTCATCATCCTGTTCGTCTAAAGCCGAGGTCCGTCCATGGAAGCCCTTTCTCGACTTGGCATTAACTTCGGTTTTTTGATCGTCTTCGCGCTGTACTTCGCGCTTGTCTATTTCGTCTTGAACCGCTGGGCCTATCAGCCCGTGCTCAAGATCCTGAACGACCGCAAGCGCAAAATCGCGCAGGGCCTCGAGGATGCACGCATCGCGGGTGAGGCCCGGGCCAACGCCGAGGCTCAGGCCAAGCTGGTGATTGCTGAGGCCCAGCAGGAAGCTAACCGCCGCGTGGCTGAGGCTGTCGAACGCGCCGAGAAGCAGGCCGCCGACGTGCGCGCCGCCGCTGAGGCCGATCGCGCCGCCAAACTCAAGCAGGCCGAGACCGAAGCCCTGGCTGAGCGCAATCGCGTGCTTGGCGACCTGCGCGGCCAGGTGGCCGCCCTGGCGATGGCTGCGGCCAACAAGGTCATCGGCGAAGCCCTCGACGAGACCCGCCAGCGCGCCCTGATCAACGAGTTCTTCAGCGGCGTCAAGGCCGGCAAGCTGACCCTGATCGACGCGTCGGCTCACAACACCGTGGCCGAGGTCACCAGCGCGCTGCCGCTGACGGCTGACGAGCAGAGCTCGGTCAAGCGCGACCTGGGCGCCTCTGACGTGCACTTCAAGGTCGATCCCGAGATCCTCGGCGGCCTGGTCGTGCGGGTCGGCGACCGCGTGGTCGATGGCTCGGTGGCTGGCAAGCTCGACGGCCTGCGGACCGCCGTGCGCTAATCGCTTCACACGCTTGGATGCGCCTGAGCGCCGGGATCTTTCGGTCCCGGCGCTCTTTTGTTGCAGCGTTTTGGCCGCGGATTTCGCGGATTACACAGATTACTATTGATAATCCGCGAAATCCGCGGCCAAAACTCCCCGACACTATAATCACGTCATGCGGTTATCAGACCTGCTCGATGGCATCCCGCTGGCGTTCACGAGGACGGGTTGGAGCGAGCCAGACATCACGACGGTGACGGCCGACTCGCGCGAGGTGGGGCCCGGCGCGATCTTTGTGGCGATCCGCGGTGGCATGGTGGATGGACACCGTTTCGTCGCGCAGGCACTCGACAAAGGCGCGAGCGCCGTCGTGGTGGAAGCGGGCAGCGAGGCGGCGGCGCTCACACCGGATGCGCCGATGCTGGTCGTGCCTGACACGCGCGAAGCCCTGGCCTGGCTGGCGGCGGCCCTGAATGGCTATCCCGCGCGCAAGCTGGTCATGATCGGCGTCACCGGCACCGACGGAAAGACGACGACCTCCACGCTGATCCACTCGATATTGACCGCGGCCGGACTGAAGGCCGGCCTGATCTCGACCGTCGGGGCCGTGATCGGCGGCTCGACCCTCGACACCGGCCTGCACGTGACCACGCCGGATGCGCCGGAGCTGCAAGGCTACCTGGCGCGCATGGTTGCTGCCGGTTTCACACACTGCGTCCTCGAGACCACGTCGCATGGCTGGGCCCAGCGCCGCACCGATGCCTGCGAGTTCGACGTGGGCGTGATCACGAACGTCACCCACGAGCACCTGGATTACCACGGCACGTACGAGGCCTATCGCGCGGCCAAGGCACGGCTGCTGAGCGGGCTGGCGCTGGCCGCCCACAAGCCCGGCATCGAGAAGTGCGCGGTGCTCAACGCCGACGACGAGTCGTATGGCCCGCTCGCGACGGTCTTCGAAGGCCGGCAACTGAGTTACAGCCAGCATATGGCCACCGGCGCCGATTTCACGGCCGTGCGGCCAGCCTACCTGACCGATGGCATGACCTTCGACGTTCGCGGTCCTTCGGGCGAGATCGCCGATGTGCGGACCCCTCTCTTCGGCCGCTTCATGATCTCGAACATCCTGGCCGCCCTGGCCGCCACCGTCGGCGCGCTGGGGTTATCAGCTGACGCCGCCCGCGCGGGCATCGCGGCGCTCGCCGGCGTGCCCGGCCGGCTCGAGCGCATCGACCTCGGTCAGCCCTTCACGGCCATCGTCGACTTCGCCCACACGCCGAACGCGCTCAGGCGAGCGCTTGAGACATGCAGAGAGATGACGGCGGACAGCGGACGGCGGACCGCAGATACCCGGGTTGATGGGGGCTCTGCGGTCCGCGGTCTGCCGTCTGCCGTCTCCTCTCGAGTCATCGCCGTCTTCGGTTCGGCCGGCCTGCGTGACGTTGAGAAGCGGCGGATGATGGCGGAGGTGTCGGCGGAACTGGCAGATATCAGCGTGCTGACGGCTGAGGATCCACGAACCGAGTCGCTCGATGACATCCTGGAGATGATGGCCTTTGGCGCGCGACTGAAAGGGGCTGTGGAAGGAGCGGCTGAAGGACACAGTTTCTTCCGCGTGCCCGATCGCGGCGACGCGCTCCGCCTGGCTGTGCGGTTGGCTCGCTCCGGCGACATCGTCATCGCCTGCGGCAAGGGCCACGAGCAGTCGATGTGCTTTGGCACCGTCGAATACCCCTGGGACGATCGCGTCGCGCTACGGGCCGCCCTCGCCGAAATGCTCGACGTGCCTGGCCCGGCTATGCCTGTGCTGCCGACGAGCAACTGAGAGGCGTCAGGCGTCAGGCCTCGGGCGTCAGAGCACCTACCGGCCTGGGTCGCGGTAGCGTGAACTGACGCCTGAGGCCTGACGCCTTTCTCTCGTTTCTCGCTTACCTGACTCCAGCTTATAATCGTCGGCGATGTCCACGCCTGACCTGATGATCCGGCTGCGCGGCCTGGTCGAGACACGTGTCAAGCTCTACAACGTGTACAAGGGGGTCCTCATCAGCTATGAGGCCACCATCAAACACGTCGCGGAGCGCGCGATCAAGCTGCAGGTTGCGCGGGCCCAGGCCGTGGCCCTGGCGTTCGAGCGCCAGACCCGCATGGAAGTGCCGGGCTTCTCCACGATCGTAGAGGGCTTCGTCTCCGAGATCGACATCCCGACCGAGACGGTCTGGCTGCGCGATCTGCACCCGGCTCTGACGGCGCTGTTGCGCCGCATGGAGACGCGTGTCGAGCCGAAGGACCCGGTGCAGGTCGAGGTCGAGACGTCGCGCATGAAGCTGACCACTCAACTCGTCGACATCTCGGGCTCGGGCATGGGCCTGATGGTGGGCAGCCTGTACGCGACCCCGACGGTGTTCCCGGCCGGCAGCGAGATCACGGCGCGGCTCTTCGGCCTGCCAACCAGCCGCAACCCCGTCGTCGTACAGGGCCGGGTCATGTACGTGCGCAACGAACTCGACCAGGGCCGCCTCGGCATCGGCGGCGTCGCCAGCCTGCTGAACACCCCGGCGATCCGCGATTACATCGGCCAACGCCAGAGTGAGATCATGCGTGAACTCAATCTGGTCTATCAGGCCGAAGTCCAAAAACGACTGAAGAAATGACGCGCCTGGAGCGTCGCTTACGCGACGTGGCGCGCCAGCGTCATCGCTCTTCGCTCCACGCTTACCGCTCCACGCGCTGACCATGGCTCCCGATCCGTTCCAGTCTCACCCGGTTGAGTCAACGCCTGACCTCGGCGTCATCATCCTCAACTGGAACACGCGCGATCTGCTGCGCGACTGCCTGCGTTCCGTGTTCAAGTCGACGGGCGTCGACTATCGCGTGGTCGTGGTCGATAATGCCTCGCCTGACGGCTCAGCCGACATGGTGGCGACCGAGTTCCCACAGGCCGAACTGATCCGCAATCCGCTCAACAACGGCTACGCGGCCGGCAACAACCTCGGGCTGCGGGCGCTCGGCTTCGACAAAGGCCGGCTGGATGGGCCGCGCTACGCGCTCCTGCTCAACCCGGACACCGTGGTGCCGCCAGACGCGTTTGCGCGCATGGTCGCGCATCTGGACGAGCATCCTGAGGCGGGGGTGGCCGGGCCACGGTTGGTGCTGCCGGATGGACGGCTCGATCTGGCCTGCCGGCGCAGCTTTCCCACGCCCGAAGTGGCGTTTTACAGGCTGACCGGGCTCGGCCGGTTGTTCCCTCGGAGCAGGCTGTTTGGCCGGTACAATCTGACCTATCTCGACCCGGGCCAGGAAACCGAAGTGGACAGCGTCGTGGGCGCCTTCATGCTGGTGCGCCGCGAAGCGATTGCCCGCGCCGGGCTGCTCGACGAGCACTTTTTCATGTACGGCGAGGACCTCGACTGGGCCCTCGAGATCCGCAAGGCGGGGTGGAACGCGCGCTACTTTCCGGACGTCAGCGTCCTGCACGTGAAGCGCGCGGCCAGCCGACGGAGTAGCAAGGCCCAGATCGCGTTTCACGAGGCCATGCTGTACTTCTATCGCAAGCATTATCAAGGCGTGACCAACCCGTTTCTTGGCGCGTTGGTGGTCGCCGGTATCTCAGCCAACCTGTGGTGGACGCGGCTGCGTGAGGCCGTCGTGCCGCGCCGGTGAGGCTCATCCGAAACGTCTATGTCCGCGCGTCGTTTTCGCACCCTCTATTCGCTGGCGCTCGTGTTGATCGACGTCGTCCTGCTCGTGCTGACGTTGTACGCGGCGTTCAAGCTGCGCATCATCATCGACTGGCCCAACGACGCCGCCGACATGCCGTCGCGTTTTCTGATTTACACGACGGCAGTCCTGCCGGCCTACGTGGCCTCGATCGTCGTCGTCTTCTTCTTCTTCAGGCTCTATCACGTTCCGCGCGCGACAAGCCGGGTCGACGAGTTCTACGCGATCATCGGCGGGTTGACGATCGGGACTTTGTTGTTCGTGGCCATCACGGCGCTGGCATTCAAGGGTGTGGTCGACCTGCCGGTGCCACGGGTCATGCTCGCCTACGCGATGCTGATCAGCGTGCCCCTGGTGACGCTCGGCCGTTGGATGCTCAGCGCGTGGCGTGATCTGCTGCGCAGCCGCGGCATCGCGGCCGACAGACTCATGATCGTCGGCACCGGCGAGACGGCCCGGCTCGTGGCACAGAAGATCAGGGCTTCTGCCTACCTGGGTTATCACATGCTCGGCTTCGTTTCAGAGGCGGGGCCCGGCGCTGAAGCGCCGGTGCGTGTGTTCGGCCAGCCGGTGCTCGGCACCATCTCGGAACTCCCCGAGTTGATCGATCGGCATCTACCGGACGAGATCATCATCGCGCTGCCGCCGATGAGCGATGCCGAGATCCTGAACGTCATCAACGTCTGTCAGCGCGACAGGCTGAGCCTCAAGGTCTTCCCCGACGTCTACGACATCATGGCGGCCGGCGTTACGATCGACGACCTCGGCGGCCTGCCGTTGATGAGCGTCCGCGACAGCGCGGCGCGCAGCTGGCGCGCGGCGGCCAAGCGCATGACCGACGTGGTCGTCGGCGGCCTGATCCTGATCGCGCTTTCGCCGGTGTTGTTGCTGGTGGCCGTGCTGGTGCGGCTCGATTCGCCGGGGCCCGTGTTCTTTGTGCAGGAGCGGATGGGACTGGACGGCAAGCTCTTTCCGATGTTGAAGTATCGGTCGATGCGCATTGACGCCGAGGCGCGCGGGCCGGGCTGGACGGTCAAGGACGATCCGCGCATCACACGGCTCGGAAAGTTCATCCGCAAATACTCGATCGACGAGTTCCCACAGTTCATCAATGTGCTGCTGGGGGATATGAGCCTCGTCGGGCCGCGGCCCGAGCAACCGGCCTTCGTCGAGCAATTCCGTAAGTCGATCCCACGCTACATGGAACGGCACCACGAGAAGGCCGGGCTGACGGGCTGGGCTCAGGTCAATGGGCTGCGCGGCGATACCTCGATCGAGGAGCGTACCAAGTACGACCTCTGGTACATCGAGAACTGGTCGATCTGGCTCGATTTCAAGATCATGATCCGCACGGCATTCAAGGTCTTCTTCGATCGCAGCGCCTACTGACGCGTCGCTGATCGTTGAAGCGGCTCTGGCCGAGTCGGGCGCGAGCTGGCGGCGGCATCCACCGCCCAGACGGTCGTGCCGGCGCGTGGCACCCAGTGCACATACGGGTTCAACTGTTGTGAGAGAGCCGCCGGGTCGAAGGGCCTGACGACCAGCGCCAGCGCACGGGCCGCGACGGCTTCGACGCGCAGAGCCGGCGACGTGAAGTCCGCGGCCAGGATGGCCGGGATCCCCTGTGGCCGGCGTCGCAGCACCTCGAGGCCGGACAGCCCCTGAAGGCATAAATCCACGACGATGATGGACGGGCGCTCGGTCTCGATCAGGCGCAGACCGGCGATGCCGTTGTTCGTCGACACGACGGGAGCTCCCACGTCGTGAAGGCTCTCCAACAACAACTGGATCTCGATCAGGTCTGCGAGGATGACGGCCACGGGTGGCCGGCGGTCGCCGGTCGGCGTGACGCCATCGAACGGAATGCGGGCGGGGCGTCGAGCCGCGAATGAGAGCGGCTCAGAGGTCTCGGCCTGCGGTCGGATCATGGAAGGCTTGCTGCCCATGACGACGTCCTCCTGGCCAGCCTCGCGCGGATCTTGCGGGCGGGGCCTGGACGGAACTCATCAGCCGGTTAGAAATCGAGTATACGCCCGCTACAGACGAGAATCAATCAAGGCTTCCCTAAGCCAGGGCCATCGCGTCTTAATCGTTCCAGGCACGGTATGAGCCGCGAAATCCGCGGCCGTGCCTGATCGCTGGATACGAGACGCGATGGCCCTGGCCTCAAGCTGTTGATCAAAGAGCCGAGGTCAGGCGCGCAACCGCTGCTCGCGAAACCAGGCCAGCGTGCGGCGCACGCCTTCCACGTGCGGGGTCGGCGCCATGCCGAAGGCCTTCTGAAATCGCGAGCTATCCATCACGAACGGGGCCGTGAACTCGTAGAGCATCTCGTTGACTTCGCGGACGGGCGGCGAAAACAACCCGACCAGCTTGAGCATCCACGGGCTGAAGCCGCCGATCTTGGCCGGCAGGTTGGCCTGCTCGAAAATCAGGCGGATCAGGGCGCGTTGCGTCAGCGGATCGGGGCTCGGGATGTGCCAGGCCCTGCCCAGGGCTTCGGGGCGCTCGCCGAGGATCACGAGCGCCTCGCCGAAATCCTCCACGTTGCTGAACGTATGCGGCTGATCGAGGTCACCGAGGCCGTTGGCGGTCTTGCCCTGCAGGGCAGCCAGGAACAGGCGCTCGCCAAGCAGGTCGCCAGGGCCGTAGAAATCGCTGGCCCGGCCAGCTACAGCCCTGACCTTGCCCTGGGCATGGGCGTTGAACAGAGCTTCGCTCATCTCGGCCCGGACGCGGCCTTTGCGCGTGTTGGGGCGGTAGGGCGTGTCCTCGGTCAGCGGCTGGCCGTGCGTGTCGCCGTACATGTAAAGGTTCTCGGCGACGACGAAGGTCGCGCCGGCGTCGGCCGTGGCCTTCAGGATCGAGGCCTGCAGCGCCGGGAACTGCTCCGGCCAGCGGTGGTAAGGCGGTTGCGCGCATTGATAGACGTGCGTGGCGCCGGCCACCGCGGCCGCGGCGCCGGCAGCGTCATTGGCATCGGCTGACCGGAACTCGACCGACGGCGCCGGGCCGGTTGCGATCGACGGCTTGCCGGTGCGCGTGACCATGCGCACGGCCTTGCCGCGGCGCAGCAGCCCGCGCATCACGGCCGCGCCAAGCGGGCCTGTTCCGAATACAACGTGTTGTTCTTGTGAGGTGTTCATCGTTCGGTCCTCCGCGGCGACAGTGAAGTCGCCGGATGCAGGCGCGCTGAAGCACGCCTCGTGCCGGCGACACGGATGTGTCGGCGACGCGGGCGGGCATCAGCGCGCGATTGAGCGAGTGGGAAAGCTAGCCGTCGACCAGGGCGTCGACCAGCCCTTCATAGAAAGCCGCCGGGTCACCGACGACCGACGGCGTGTGGCCATACAGCTCGAGCTGCACGGCGCCATGGATGCGCGTCCAGCCGATCATGCAGGTGTGCAGGATCTCGGCGGACGCGCCGTAAGGTTGGGCGATCGTCTCGAGCGCGGCACGCACGCCGGGCGCCATCGTCGTGAATTCGGAGCGAAGCGTGATCTGACCGGCTCGCACGGCGCGATCCGAAATCCGACCCAGCACTTCGAGTTGCCGAGCGGCCGCCGGCACCGTGATCTCGCGCGGCGCTTCGTAGCCCGGGATGGGGTTGCCGTAGATCAACTGAAAGTCGATCGGGTGCTCGATGGCCCAGACGCGGTAGGCCAGGAGGGCGGCGCGTAACTGCGCCCGCGGCTCGGTTTGAGGCTGGGTGGCTTCAGCGGCTTCGAGCGCGTCGGCCAGGGCGTTGAAGCCGTCGAGGATCAGGGCCGTGATCAGGGCGTCGAGGTTCGGGAAGTAGCGGTAGAGCGCGGGGGCCGAGACGTTGAGCTCCCGCGCGATCGCTCGCAACGATAGCCCGGCCGTCCCGTGCGCGGCCATCTGGCGCCGCGCCACCGCCTTGATCCCCTGCTTCATCTGCTCATATTCCGCCGTGATTCGACTGCGTGGCATCCTGACCTCGTTTTGTTTACGGTGTTTAGTATACGGTGTTTACCAAACCTGTCAAGAGCCAGTTTCCATCTGAACCAAAGCGTGGTCAGACCCTCCTCCAGCAGGGTCTTCAAACCCTGCAGTGGCATCTGAACGATCGCCCACCGATGCCGTATCTTGACCACACGCGGCCGCTCTGGGTCGCTCTCATAGGATGACTTTTCATGACTCTCCTGGCTCGTCCTAACACCTTCGATCTCGCCCGTCGCGCCCGACGTCTGCCGCACTGGGCGCTAGCCATCTTCCTGACGCCCGTCCTGGCGATCTTGGGGCAGTTAGGCGCACTGCCGGTCGTGCTGGCCCTCCAGGCCGTTTTTCCGGGCGGGAGCGCGTCGATCGCCGATCAGCCCCTGCCCAGTTCGGCGGCGTTCGCGGCGATCCTGATCGCGTCTTTCGGCGGCGTGATCCTGCTCACCTGGGCCTGGCTGCGCTGGTTCGAGCGACGTCCGTTCTGGACCCTGGGTTTTGAGCGTGCCGGCGCCCTGCCCAAGTACGCGCGCGGTTTCGCATTCGGCCTGCTGGCTTTCGGCGCCAGCATCGCGATCCTGGGCACCTCGGGCCTGGCGTCGCTGGACCATGTCGAATACGCCGCGGCTGGCGGCATCCTGATCGTGTTGGTCGGATGGCTGGTGCAGGGCGCGGCGGAAGAGATCGTGACGCGGGGCTGGCTGCTGAACGTGATCGGTGCGCGCTATCGGCCGTGGCTCGGCGTGCTGACGTCCGTGATCGTCTTCTCGCTGCTGCACGGCCTGAACCCGAACATCGGCCCGCTGCCGCTCGTCAACCTCGTCCTCTTTGCGTTGTTCGCCGGGCTGTACATGTTGTGGGAGCGGGGCCTGTGGGGCATCGCGGCCTTTCATAGCGCCTGGAACTGGGCCCAGGGCAACGTCTTCGGCCTGCAGGTGAGCGGCAACGAGGCCGGCGCGACGTTGCTCCAGATGAAGGTCGTGGCCGGGGCCGACCTGTTCACCGGCGGCGGCTTTGGGCCTGAAGGCGGCCTGGCCGTGACGCTCGTGATGCTCGTCGCGATCGGTCTTGTGGCGATCGCGCTGAGGCGCAGGTACGCTCGCGAGACAAAGGCCTAAAATGAAACCCATGCGCGGTTTCAAGAGCCTGCAGAGTCGCCTCACGCTCAACTACGCGCTCGTCACTACGGTGGCGAGCGTCCTCATCCTGGCGCTGCTTCTGCTTCTCATCGGGCTCCTGATCTTCCGCACCGATGAATTACCGCTGGCCCTCGCCCGCGGCACGGCTGCCCAGGCCAATGCCGTTCGTGAGCGCCTGCTGAACTCGGATGCCGGCGCCGTCGATCGCTGGCTGGGTGATATCGAGCGCCAGGACGAATGGCTGCTCATCAGTCAGCCCGGCATCCAATACGGCGTCAACCTCGGCGCCGAGGGCGACGCGGTGCTGGCCGTCTACGACGTCGATGGCCAGCCGATCGGCAGCACGCATGCGGCCCACGCCCCGACCCCTCTGGCCGTGGAGGCCATATTGATCGAGCGTGTGAAGAGCGGCGAGACAGACGTTGAACAGCTCTTCGCGTCAGACGGCAGCGTGATGGTGGCTGCGGCCCCGATGCTGGGTTCTGATGGCCGCGTCCTCGGCATCGTCGTCGCGCGCACCTGGCGCTCGCCCGAGAATGCCTGGACCTACTGGGGCATCGCGTTCGTCAGCAGCATCGTGCCCGCGCTGTGCCTGGTGCTGCCCGCCGCGCTCGTCGTCGGCCTGGCGTTCGGCTACGTTACGGCCCGGGGCCTGACGCGACGCGTGAAAGCCGTCGCTGACGCATCGGCCGCCTGGAGCGCGGGCGATTTCTCTCGAACGCTGTCGGACCGCTCGACCGATGAACTCGGCGACCTGGCCCGGCGGCTGAATGCCATGGCGGCCCAACTGCAGACCCTGGTCGACACCCGCCAGGCGCTGGCTGTATCCGAAGAACGCAACCGGCTTGCACTCGAACTGCACGACAGCGTCAAGCAGCAGGCCTTTGCGGCGTCGGCCAACCTCGCTGCGGCGCGAGCCTGGTTGGCGCGCGACGCTGGCGAAGCCGATCGGCGCCTGGCCGAGGCCGAGCAGTTGCTCGATGGATTGCGTCAGGAGCTGGCCGCCCTGATCCTGGATCTGCGGCCGCCGGCGCTCGAGGGCCGCAGCCTGCCCGACGCCTTGCAGGCTTTTGCGGCAGACTGGTCGCGCCAGACGGGCCTGGCCGTCGACGTTCAGATTGTGGGCGACACGCCCGTGGTTCCTGCCGTCGAGCTGGCGCTGTTGCGCATTGTGCAGGAGTCGCTGGCCAACAGCCTGCGGCATAGCGGCGCCACACACGTCGGCGTGACGCTGACGTTGGCCGATCCCGTCACGCTGATCATCGTCGACGACGGCCGGGGCTTCAAGCCGTCAGAAGCACCCCAAGGGCTCGGGCTGCAATCGATGCGCGAGCGTGTCACGGCATTCGGCGGCACTCTCGATATCGACAGCGCGCCGCAGTCGGGCACGCGCCTGTCGGCGCAGATCCCGGCGCAGGCTTAGGAGGAAGACCCGCGATGCCGATCTCGATCCTGCTCGCCGACGATCATGCTCTGGTGCGCCAGGGCGTGCGCGCCTTCCTCGAGTCTCAGCCCGACTTTGTGGTGGTGGCCGAGGCCGACACCGGAACGCAGGCTGTGGCGCTGGCGGCCCAGCACACGCCCGACGTCGCGCTCATGGATCTGTTGATGCCCGAGCTCGACGGCATCGAGGCCACGCGACAACTCAAGCAGGTGAGTCCGCGCACACAGGTGGTGGTGCTCACCTCGCAGCATGACGACACCCATCTCTTTCCGGCGTTGCGAGCGGGTGCCACGTCGTATCTTCTCAAGAGCGTGAAGTTCGATGAACTGGCCGAGGCCATTCGGCGCGCCGCGCGCGCAGAAGCGACGCTGCATCCGCAAGTCGCGACGCGCGTGCTGCAGGATCTACAGGGCGTGGCGCGCGGCCCGAACGACGCCTTCGCGGAACTCACAACCCGTGAGCGCGAAGTGTTGCGGCGGATTGCGTCGGGCCTGAGCAACGCCGAGATCGCGGCCGAGTTCGTGATCAGCGAGAACACGGTTAAGGGCTACGTCAGCAACATTCTGAGCAAACTGCAGCTGTCTGATCGGACCCAGGCGGCCGTCTACGCCTGGCGTGAAGGACTGATGAAGCGAGACCCGTAGTAAGACCGCGGACGGCGGACCGTGGACCGCAGTTCTTTGTTTCGTAGAGGCACGCCTGCCATTCCGTCGGCGGTCCACGGTCCGCCGTCCGCGGTCTCCTCCAATTGACACCCCGGAAACTGGATGCTATAGTGCCAACCAGTTTGCCCAAACAGGCGCTCTTATCCAGAGAGGCGGAGGGACCGGCCCTATGAAGCCTCGGCAACCGGCGCCCATCGTGAGAACGATGCGGTGGCAAGGTGCCAAATCCGGCCTGGTGATGCCCCAAGGGGCGTCAGTTCTGGAGAGATGAGAGGGTCATGCGTGACACGCTCAGCCCCTGCCGCCTGCGGGGGCTTGTCGTTTAAGGTCGGCGGGCGTTAGGAGCCTGGCGACATGCCGTCTGGCAAGGAGCAATGGATGAGCAACACCTTCATGACCTCTCCGAAGCTGATGTTCACATCAGAGTCGGTCACGGAGGGGCACCCCGACAAGCTGTGCGATCAGGTCAGCGATGCCGTGCTGGATGCCTGTCTGACGCAGGATCCCACCAGCCGCGTCGCCTGCGAGACCGCGACCAAGACCGGCTTTGTCATGGTGCTGGGTGAGATCACGACACAGGCGTTCGTCAACTTCGACGAACTGATCCGCAAGGTCGTCAACGGCATCGGCTACGACAGCAGCGACAAGGGCTTCGACGGCCATACCTGCGCGGTGCAGGTAGCCATCGCGTCGCAGAGCCCCGACATCGCTCAGGGCGTCGACTCGGCGCTCGAGATCCGCGATCACACGAGCGAGGCCGAGATCGACAAGATCGGCGCCGGCGATCAGGGTATGATGTTCGGCTTCGCCTGCAACGAGACCGACGTGCTCATGCCGCTGCCGATCTACCTCGCGCACAACCTCAGCCGCCGGTTGACCGAGGTGCGCAAGAATGGCACGCTGCCCTGGCTGCGCCCCGACGGCAAGAGCCAGGTCACCGTCGAGTACAGCTTCGGCAAGCCCAAGCGCGTCGACACCGTGCTGATCAGCACCCAGCATGCGCCCGAGGTCTCACAGGAAGAGATCCGTGCGCAGGTCATCAAGCACGTCATCGACCCCGTCATCCCGGCCGAGTACCGCGATGGCGAGATGAAGATCTACGTCAACCCGACCGGCCGGTTCGTCATCGGTGGGCCGATGGGCGACTCGGGCGTGACCGGGCGCAAAATCATCGTCGACACCTACGGCGGCATGGCCCGCCATGGCGGTGGCGCGTTCTCGGGCAAGGATCCGACGAAGGTCGACCGCTCGGCCGCGTATGCCGCGCGCTGGGTGGCCAAGAACGTCGTGGCCGCTGGCCTGGCCGAGCGCTGCGAGATCCAGGTCGCCTATGCCATCGGCGTTGCTCATCCGCTGAGCGTCAACGTCGAGACCTTTGGCACGGGCAAGATCCCGGACGAGGCCATCGTGCGCCTGATCGGCGAGCACTTCGACCTGCGCCCGGGTGCGATCATCCGCGACCTCAACCTGCGCCGGCCGATCTACCAGGCGACGGCCGCGTACGGTCACTTCGGTCGCACCGACATCGAGGCGCCCTGGGAGAACACCGAGCGCGCCGACGCGCTGCGCAAGGCGGCTGAAGGACTCAAGACCGCGGCCTGAATTGAGGCGGTAGGCGCCTGGTTTTCGACGAACGACGAACGACGAAGGTTGAACGGCTGTTCAACCTTCGTCCATTTAACCCAGGGAGCCGACCAGCGTCGACGGCAATCGGCTATGCCGAACCTGGTCCGTTCTTGCCGACCAGAGCGCCAGACCTGTGTGTCCTCGCTCCTTGTGCGCCATGCAGCGAGCCGGGTTCGGCCGCACTCGTGTAGGCTGGCAGCCGGGGTGATTGGCCCCTGCGCTGAAGGATCATCCCGGGCACGCGTCCCTGAACGTTGTGTGTCATCCGAAGCGCGGTGTCGTCGTGCGAGGTGTGTCATCCGGAGCGCGGGGTTCTGGCGTGTAGCGTGTGAACGAGAGCGCGGTGTCGTCGTGCGAGGCATGTCATCCGAAGCGCCGG
>CAYZRP010000141.1:0-18643 GCA_964480865.1 uncultured Anaerolineales bacterium
CCGGGCGTGGTCTTGAGCACCGGGTCGAGGGCGATGTCAAAGTGCAGGTGATAGTTGTTCGGCGCGTACTCGCCGATGGCCGCGATGCGCTGGC
Source organism: uncultured Anaerolineales bacterium (assembly GCA_964480865.1). GTDB lineage: Bacteria > Chloroflexota > Anaerolineae > Anaerolineales > UBA6663 > UBA6663. The sequence continues at coordinate 95 of CAYZRP010000141.1, forward strand.
CACGACGCACGTCCTGGCCCTCGGTCACGGTCAGGTCAGTGAGATGCGCGTAGCGCGCCCACACCACCCGGCTCTCGTTTGGTACGGCGTGCTCGATCACGATGACGTTACCCCAGCCCGAGCTGAGGCGTCGGGCCCAGAGCACTTTGCCGTCACCAATGGCGTATATCGGCGCGTCCTTGTCGGCGATCACCGAACCGCCATCCAGATTCAGGTCCGAGCCTGTGTGAACGGCCCAGCGGTTGCCAAGCCAATATCGTGAGCCGATCGGGTTGACGTCGAACCACTTGCCGCACCAATACATGTAACCGCCACCGGTCCGGCGCCCGTCGCCAATAGCCGTCGCTCGTTCAGCATCGGTGCCCACTGGCGAGTCGAGGCCGGTCACGGTGGCCACCGGCGCGACGGCCGTCACCGGCCGCCAGCGCAGTGCCCCGAAGGCCACCTCAAAGCGCCCGCTGGCATGGCTGGAAGGATTGACGAACGTGATATCGGCGACGTTGACCCGGCCCGAATCGGGCTGGGTCGGCGTCAGGTCGAACTGCTCAACAAGCGGCTGATTGGGCACGCCGTTGACGACAGTGCCGCGCAGGGGCGCCCACTCATCAGTGTAGATGCTCTGGTTCAGCACGCACGTGGTCTCGCGCCGCTGACCATTGGGATAGTCGACCACGATGTAATGCGCGTCCGGCGAATACGCATGATCGCGAGGGATGTAGGCCTCGAGTGCGTAACGCCCGCGGCCCAGGATGCGCGGCTGATAGGTGACGTAGAGGGTCTGGTTGTTGTGGACCGCGTTACGGTACGCGTACGGTCGACCCTGATTGTCAACGGCGACGTTCCAACCCAGACTGAGCACGGCCGGGTCGTCGTAGTAGTGGATCGAGAACTCACCGGTGCGTTCGTTGTTCGGGTCGATGACGATCTCGCGCGCCGGCGAATCAGCCGGGTTCGGCGGGCGCACCACGACCGGCGGAGCCGGTGTTGGCGGCGGCGTCACCACGGGCGAACCCGTCGGACGCGGCACCTTGGCCAGCTGGCTCAGATCGTTTGGACCAAGGCCCTCGTCCGGGTTGTTGAGGCCCTTCCCATAGCGATACCATGACAGGCCCTTGGCCCTGAAATTGTTGATGGCGATGTTCGCCGTCACGGGGATGTCGCTCGCCGGGTACAGGCCAATGCTTCCGCCCGGCGAGTAGCCCTGGAGCATCGGATACACAGGCCGGCCCCAGTTGCCTACGGCGTTGTAGCAGTTCTGCAGGGCCGTCTGGGCGCTCTGACCGAAGTGATAGTGATAGACCATCGGGTGCAGGCTGTCGATCTCGGGGAACCAGACCGACTGCACCCAGAGCTGCTGCGGGCGCGTGCCCCGGTAGTCGAAGATCAGGCCGACGTGGAAGTTCGCCCCAACCCGCTGACGGATGCCCGTCGCGATCGTCCGCGCCACGCTTTCCGTGCCCACGAAGTAGAAGTCACCGGGCTCGAGGTCAATCAGCAGCGATTTGACGCCCGACACCTGGCAGATCTCGACGAACCGATCGATCTCGGCCGCGGCGTTGAGGCCGCGGACGACACCCCAGGCATGGAAGTCGAGGCCGCGAGCGCCCAGCGTGTCGACCCAGCGCCGGATGTCGGCGGCTGAGCTGATCGTCAGGTCGGGCTTGCTCGAGTCGATCGAGCCCTGCCACAGCGCACCATTGTTCGTTTTGACCATCACACCGGTGATGTTCGGCGCGCCGTTCTTGATCGTGTCCGCCATCTGGCCGATGCTGGTCTCGGTGACCGAATTCGGCGTCCAGAAGATCAGGCTGAGTTTGCCTTCAAACAACGTTGGTTGACCCATGACAGGATTGTAAAGCAAGAAAAGTGCCAGACAAATGGGCTTACATGATGGGATCAGGTGAAGGGATTTGGCCGTGAATGACGCGGATTTCGCGACCGCGATCGTAAGCCTCTCCGCATTGGGCCAGGCTTCCCACGAGGTTTGCGTCATCGGCGGCCGATCCCTCGGCCGATTGGCGGGTTCATCCGTGACCGATGGCCTGTTTGGCATGCGGGGCGGGAGGACTACAATTCAAGAAGTGCTTCTGCGAAAGGACGTTCTCGGAGCCGGGACGGCGGAACTCTACCGTTCCGGATTTCGTTGTAACCAGGTTATGACTTCTCGCATCCCCCGAGCGCCCTGGGCGCCTCTCTTCCTTGTGGTCACCCTCCTGGCCGGGTGTGTGTCGATGCCCGAACCGACCCGGCCCAGCGACTTTCGAACTCCGGTGCCCACGTGGACCCTGCCTTTTGGCGCGTCCGAGACCCCGGCCCCTGACAACACAGGCGTGACGCCCGGACCCGAGACGACCACGACACCGGGTCAGCCCACCGCCGAAGCGACCTCGGCCGTGCCAGGCACGGTCACGCCGACCGCGCGTCCCGGCATCGACCCCACCCTTGGCGCTGTGGGCCCCGATCCTTACGCAGAACTTGTCACACCCATCCCGGAACCGATGCCGCAGTTGTTCCTCGACGAAGGCGTCTACAACATCCTGCTCCTGGGCCGCGACACGAGCCGAGACTCCGGCACCTACCGCACCGACGTCATGATCGTGGTCTCGATCAACAAGACGGCCAATGCCGTGACGATGTTGACGCTCCCGCGCGACCTGTTCGTCTACATCCCCGGCTGGACGATGAACCGCCTCAACACCGCAGCCGCGCACGGCGACGCGATCGGGTATCCGGGTGGCGGCGTCGCCCTGCTCGAGCAGACGATCCTTTACAACTTCGGCATCCCGATCCATGGATGGGCCCGCATCGACTTCGACGGCTTCAAGCAGGTGGTGAACGTGCTTGGAGGGGTCGAGGTACCGGTGAGTTGCCCCATGCAGGACTGGCGGCTGAAGGATGTGTCGCTCGACCCGCAAGACGCCGACAACTGGGAGCTCTACACCGTGCCCGTCGGCCTTGTGCAGATGGACGGCGATTACGCCCTCTGGTATGCGCGCTCGCGCAAGCGCTCAAGCGACTTCGACCGTTCGCGTCGACAACATCAGGTCTTGCGCGCGCTTTTCGAAAAGGGCCTTCAGCTCGGCATGCTGCCCAAGGCGCCCGATCTGTATGCCCAATACGTCCAGATCGTCGACACCGACCTCGGCATCGGCGACATCCTGCAGTTCGTGCCGATGGCGGCCCAACTCGACAACAGCCGGATCAAGTCACGGTTCGTCGGCCGCGATCAGGTCTGGAGTTGGACAACACCCGGGGGAGCGGCGGTGTTGCTGCCCGATCGAGGAGCGATCAGCGCCCTGCTCCAGGAAGCCTTCCTGCCGCCGCCTGGCAACAGCCTCGCGCGGGGTGGCCCCGCCGTAGAAGTCTGGAACGGCACGCGTTTTGGGGATTACACCGCGCTGGCCGTCGACAATTTGCAGTGGTCGGGCGTCACGCCGGTCGTCGGCCAGAGCGATCGTTCGGATTACGCCAACACCGTGCTGTACGACTTCAGCAGCAGCCCGAAGGGCTCGATCCGCGCCGAGTTGCAGAGCATCTTCAGGATCAGCGACGATCGTGTGATCGCTCAGCCCGACCCCAACGCCACCTCGCCTTATCGAGTCATCCTGGGCGCCGACTACGACCCGTGCCTCAAACCCTCAACGTCGATCGTGCGGCCAACGCCCACGCCCGGCCCCGGCCAGAGCGGTGGCGTCGTCGGGCCCGAGGGGCCGACCTCAGGCATCGTCAAGATCACGGATCAGAGCCCGCGCATCAACGGCGACCTGAGTGAGTGGCCGGCGCTGGTGTATCCGGCCAGTCGCGCTGGCTTTGGCGCCGATGCCTGGACGGGCCCGGCCGATGCCTCGGCCTCCTGGAACGTCGTCTGGGACGATACGCAACTGACCTTCGCCGTTCGTGTCCAGGATGACGTCTTCGTCCAGCAATCGGTTGGCGAGTCGCTGTTCCGCGGCGACAGCGTCGAGATCTGGCTGAGCACAGGCCCTGGCGAACGGCAATCGACGTTGAGTGGACGCGAATACCAGATCGGCGTCTCGCCGGGCGACCTGGCCGGCAGTACGTCTGGCCCGAACGCCTTCTTCTGGCTCCCCGCGCAGTTCAGGAGACCGCTCGATCAAGGTGTGCTCATCGGCGCGCAACGCACCGAGACCGGTTACAACCTCGAGTTCACGGTGCCCTGGAGCGTGATCGGTACCACGCCCGCAGCCGGTCGGACGTTCGCGCTGATCCTGGCGATCAACGATGACGATTCGCCGGGTGCCGCCGAACAGGAGAGCCAGGTCACCAGCGTCGCGGGAGCCCAACTGGTCAATCCCCTGACCTGGACCAACGTCGTCGTCCTCGAGGAGAACACGCCCTGACCGACCAGGGGGACCTGGACCCGTGCCAGACGGCCACTGTAATGGGAGCGCGCCCAGACAACAGTGGCGTTTTGGGCACCGGCTGCACAGTACTTATCGGGTGATAAGTTCGTGAAATTCGCATAAACGTCGGCCAAATCCGGCGTTAGGTTTGACTAGCGAGCCCGGATTTCCCCCTACAATCTATGCGTTATGACGTCTGCAGATCTCATGGATGAGAATCGTCACCGCACGGATGATCTCCTCCTGCCATTGCCGCGCCACATAGCTGGACGCCCCTTTGGCCAGGATGCGCACGGACACGCCATCTCCGAGGTGCGGGGCACAAGCGTGGCCATGCTTGTGCACTATCTCGAGCGCCGCGCCGAACTCCTCACGCGACAGCGTTATGGGTCGGCGGCCTTCGCCGATGATGCCCAGGCCGAAATCAGCCAGGCGAGCAGCCGCGCTCGGGCTGAACTCGTCAGGCGGCTTAACGAAGCGATCCCCGATCCTGCTTACCATGTCACGGCCGAGAGCTTGAAGCAATCGGGCATAGGCTACTCGTATGAGTTCTTTGTCTATGCCGTGACGTTCTGTCAGGAGATCACCGACGACGACGGCTTTGCCTACCACTGGATCCCACAGATGGGCATCCCGGCCGGATGGATCGCCTACACCGGCCTTGGCCTCAGCCACGTCTACGCTTCGCTCCCCTTCCTGATCCGTTTCCTGGGGCATGTGCGGATGCAATGCGAGCGCGTGTCGGACAAGCAGGTCATCATCCGCCAGTTTGTTCCCGACGATTTCAAGGGAGTCGCGCCGGTCGTGGCCGCCCGTCTCATCGCGTTCACAAAAGACATGATGATCGGGTTCCTGGCCGAACTTCCGCGCATCCATGCCAATCTACCGCCGGCGGAGGTCATTGAGCGCAAAGAGCTCTTGAAGGGCGATCCGTACAATGAGTGGGTGGTGACGTGGACAAACCCCAAAGAGTCGCTTGTCACACAAGTCCTAAACGTCGGTTCAGCTCTGACCTTCGTACTCGGGCTGGTCATCGGCCTGACCGATCTATCCCGTCTCTGGGCGTTTGCCGCGGCCGGTCTGGCCGGCCTCTGGCTTGTCGTTTCGCACGTCCGTCGCACTCGCGATCACGGCCACGCCACGATCGAGACGCAACGACAGATCGAACGCGCGCTTGATCAACAACTGCTGGCACTCGAAGACGCGGCCAGCGATCTTCAGCGACGGAATATCGATCTCCAGGTCCGGCTGAACGAGGTCAGCCTCCTTCAAGAAGTCAGCCGTGCCGTCAACACCGCTGAGGATCTGGCGGCGCTGGCACAGTCGAGCCTGCATGTGTTGTGCAGCCATCTGCCCTATCAACGCCTCTGGCTCTTCACAGTCGATGGCAGCGGCCGCCATATCGACAACGCGTGGCTCAACGAGAAGCCCGGCGAAACACGCGCCCTCACCCTCCGCGACCTGCCGCCTTCCCTGCTCGTTTTTGTCGAAGAATCCCTGGCAATGCGGCAGGCCGCGAAGCTGACGATGCACCATCCCCATCTGGCCGACACCGCGAACGCTGCGCTGCAAAGCCTCGGCCTCGAACACGCCCTGGTATTGCCGCTGGTCGCCAAGGAGCGCCCGGTGGGCATTCTGGTCGCCGACCCCGGGCCGAACCCGACGGATTTGCAGCCGGCCGCAGTAGCATGCGCCCGGCAGATCGCCATCGGCATCGACCACGCGCGACTGCACCAGAGCCTCGAGCGACAGGTCGCCCAGCGCACCGCCGAACTGGCGTTGACAAACCGCGAACTCGAGCGCCACGTCGCCGAGCTACAGCTGACGTCACGCTGCAGCGATCTCATGTCGAATGAGATTGAGTACGCGGAGTTTGCGGCGGAGGTCGTGGCGATGCTGCGCGATCTGTTCGGCTTTAGCCATGCTGCAGTGTTCTCGGCCAATGGCGCAGAGTTGACCCTGTTGTGTGAAGCCGGCGCCACCGGACAGACCACGCCGAACGAGTCGGCTGGCGCTCGAGCAGCGCTCGCCAACGATCGCATAATCGTCCCGACAAGCGGCGATGGGTCTCTGGATGTCGAGCCCGAGCCTGCCGGCGAGGTCTTCGTTCCCATCCGCGACATGGAGCAGGTGATCGGTGTCTTGAGCTGCGGCGCTCAGGCTCCGCGGCGGCTCGATGGCGACGACGCCGATTTCATGCTGCTGGTCGCCGACAAGCTCGGGTTGAGCGCCACGACCTGTCGGTTGCGCGAGGAAGCCATCGAAGCGAACGTGCAACGCGCCAGGATGGAGCATTCGGCAGAAGAGCGCGCCCGCAGCCTCGAAGAACTCAACCAGGCGCTGGTCGACTCGTCGATCGAGCTCGATCTCGAGCAGTTGTTCGAGCAATTGCCCCGACAGGCGACGCACATGCTCCAGGCCGACTCGGCCGCGTTGGCGTTGATCACAGACGACGGCGCCCAACTGGAGATCCTGGGTCTTTACAACACGCCAGACAGCATGCCAAAGGGCTTCAAGATGCCCCTCACGCAGCCGTTGACGGCCCGCGCCTTTCGTGAGGCCCGAGCGGTTCAGGTTGCCAACTATGCCGCCCTGCCTGACGCACTGTCCGAGATCCGCGACGATTTGCGATCGCTGATCATGGCCCCGATGTTCGATCTGCGCGGCGCTCCTCTCGGCACGCTCGCCGTGGCCGACAGCCGGCCCGATCGCGTTTTCTCGGAAGATGACACGCGCGTCTTGACCCTGTTCGCGCGACAGGCCAGCATCCTGATCCAGAATGCGCGGCTGCATAACGACCTCGTCGAACTGATCTCGCGGCGTGAGGTGCTCTACCGGGTCAGCCATCGTCTGACAGCGTCGGCCACCACTGCCGAGATCGGTCGGGCCGTCCACGAAGCCGTCTCGCAGATCCTGCCCGTCGATACGTTCATCCTCGCGCGGTTGTTGGCCGATGGCAAGACGGTGAGCTATGACTATGTCTACGACGAAGGCGTCGCTCATCCCTCGCGAACCGTCGATCTGGACGAGGCGCGTCTGGCCACGCATGTCATCCGTACCGGGCAGACGGTGAATTTCGACGACGTCAGTCGGCCGGAGGTCATCGAACTGGTCGGCTCGTCACATCTCTCGGACGATCGGGCGGAGTGGCGCCGCGCCGTGTTGGGCACTCCGTTGCGCCTCGGCGAACGCGTGATCGGCATGTTGTCCTTCCAGACGCGTTGGCCGAGGACGTATTCCGATACCGACGTGCAACTGGCGGAGCTGCTCGCCAATCTTGTGGCATCGTCGGTCGAAAACGCCAGACTCTTCGCCGAGGCCCAGCAACGGGTTTCGGAGGCCGAACTGCTTTACGACGCCGGCCTGGCCGTTTCGGCATCCTTGAGCAAGGAGACAGCGCTCGAGCGCATCCTCGACGGCCTGCAACGCGTCGTCGGCTACGAGACGGCGTCGGTTCAGTTGCTGGGTGACAACGGCCTTGAGGTCATCGGCGCGCGCGGCTGGGACGATCCAGACAGCGTCATCGGCTTCTGCATCCCCGTTCCGGGCGACAATCCGAACGCCGTCGTCATCGCGGCGCGCCGGCCGGTGCGACTGGATGACGTCAGTCGCCATTACCCGATATTCCGCCGTACCAACAATGCCAAGCACATCCGCTCCTGGCTCGGCGTCCCGCTTCAGGTGCGCGATCGCGTGATCGGCATGCTCGCGATCGACCATACGCAGCCTGGCATGTTCACGGTCGAGCATGAGCGTCTGGTTCAGTCCTTTGCGGCGCAGGTAGCGATCGCCATCGAGAATGCTCGTCTCTACGAGGACCAGCGTCTGGCGACTCTGCGACGCGATCTGATGTACCGGATCAGCCGCGACATCAACGCCAGTGTCGACCAGGAACAGATCTGCGCGGCCATCGACGCCGCCCTGCGGCAGGTGATCGCCTTCGATTTCATCGCGATCGGCCTCCAGGATCCGGATCAAGACACGCACACCGTAGTGTACGCGCGTCATCAAAACCGGACGCGTGGCCCCCGTACCTATCCGGGCGGCACGGGCCTGTTGGGCCATATCATCAAGCACGGGCAGGAGATCGTTCGCAACGGCGATGCGACGACGTTCTTGAAGGCAGTCGAATCCCACAACTTCCTGCCCGACCACCTGGGCACTGAACGCGAGCGGGTACGCGCGCTGATCGCCCTTCCCATCCGACTGGGCTCCACCAATCTGGGCGCCATCACTTTGCAGGGCATGCAACCCGAAAGCACGTTTGGCGCCGACGATCTGGCCCTGCTCGAGTTGATCGCCAACCAGGCAGCGACGGCTTTCGAAAACTCGCGTCTGTATGCGGAGCAGAAGTCTGCGGCTGAGCGACGCGACAAGCTGTATCAGGTCACACGCGAGATCGGCGCATCCATCGATCGCGACTACATCTGCCAGGCCATCGACCGGTCTGTGCGTCAGGTGATCAAGGCCGATTTCATCGCCATCGGTCTATTCACACCCGATCACGATGAGCACGAGATCGTTTACCTGCGCATCGAAGACACCGTCGGCCCGAAGACCCATCGGCCCGCGGGCTCCGGTTTCCTCGGGCACGTCATGACCACGGGGAACCGCTACGTTCGCAACACCGACGTGCTCGATCTCCTGCGCCTCCATCAGGCGATTATCTATACGCCCGAAGGCAAGACGTTGACCGCGACGGAGAACGAAACACCGATTGAGGCTCTCCTGGCCGTCCCGATCAAACTGGGGACGTCGATCGTGGGCGCCATCACCCTGCAATCGGGCGTCAAGGACTGCCCCTACACTGAGGAAGATGCTGCCTGGCTCGAAGCGATCGCCAATCAGGCAGCCACGGCTTTCGAGAACGCCCGTCTGTATGCCTCGCAGCGAGAAGAGACAGAGCGACGGGGCCGGCTTTACGCAGGAAGCCAGGCGATCAGCATCTCGATCGACCGCGAACAGGTCTGTGCGGCCATCCATCAGACGCTCGCCGCTGTGCTCCACGTCGACGGGATCTCGATCGGCCTTGTCGGGCCCGACGCTCAGACCCATGACGTGATCTACATCGACGTCCAGGGCCATCGCCTGCCGGCGCGTCCGCGCGATCTGGGTGTGGGTCTGCTCGGGCGCGTCATCGTCGCGGGCGAGCCATTCATCCTGGGTGACGACGCCCACAGCCTGATGCAGGGCCTCGGGTTGGATTTCGAGAAGATCAGCGGTCACAAGATCCGCTCGGCCATGGCCGTGCCGTTTCGTAGTGGGCAAAAGGTGCTGGGCGGCTTTGTCATCCACAGCGTCGAAGCACATGCCTATCGCGACGAGGATCTGCAACTGGCCGAGCAACTGGCGGCACACGCCGCCGCTGCCTTCGAGAACGCCAGGCTGTTCGAACAAAACCGGGCTGCGCGCGAAGCGGCCGAGGCTGCCAATTCAGCGAAGAGCCAGTTCCTGGCCACGATGAGTCACGAGATCCGCACCCCGATGAACGGCGTGACAGGCATGACGAGCCTGCTCCTCGAGTCGCCGCTGAACGCCCAGCAACTCGGGCTCGTGCAGGCCATCCGCAGCAGCAGCGAGGTCTTGCTCAATCTCATCAACGACCTGCTCGATTTCTCCAAGATCGAAGCCGGACGTCTCGACCTTGAACAGCGGCCGTACGCGATCCGACAGCTGGCAGAGAGTGTGCTTGACCTCGTGTCGATGCGCGCCGCCGAGAAGGATCTCGAACTCGCGTTACTTGTGGAACCTGACGTGCCCGAGCGCATAGTCGGCGACGAGACACGCCTGCGTCAGGTCCTGGCAAACCTGCTGAACAACGCCGTCAAGTTCACGGAGGTCGGCGAGATCACGCTGCATATTCGGCGCGCCTCGCTCGACATGGTGGCCAGGACCCCCGGCGAGAAAGAACAACTCGTCTTCACCGTCCGTGACACAGGTCTTGGCATCGCCCCACAGTTGCAGGACCGACTCTTCCGGGCCTTCAGTCAGGTGGACGCCACGATCACGCGTCGATTCGGCGGCACGGGCCTGGGTCTGGCGATCTCGCGCTCCCTGGTCGAGGCCATGGGCGGGCGGATCTGGGCCGAGAGCGAGGGCATCCCGGGCGAGGGCACGCGCTTCATCTTCACGCTCGAGGCCCCGATCGCCGAAGCGACGACCTTGCACGGCAGCGAGCCGGGCAGCCTGATGAGCGGTCGGCGTGTCCTCATCGTGGAGCAGCACAACTTCACGCGGCAGGCGCTGGCTTTGACGTTACGCGACTGGGGCATGCGCCCCACCCCGGTCGACACGGTCGTTGAAGCCCGCGAGATGATCGTCGGCGAGCGCGTCTTCGATCTGGTCATTGCCGATACGAGCACGCTGGGCGACGAAGCCGAAGCCTTCCAACAGGCCTTGCGGGCCCGCAGTGACCCGCCGGCGCCGCTCGTGACGCTTACGTCGCTGTTGCCGGGCTCAAAGGCCGGATCGAATGCGCTCTGGCTGACCAAACCCGTCAAGGCCGCTGCGCTGCGTGACATCGTCGAACATGGGTTGACCGGTTCCTCGGGTCCGGCCCTCACGGTGCCTGTCAACGTCGTGCCCACCTCCTCGAAGCAGTCTCAGGCGCCGAACCGAGTGCTGTTGGTCGAGGATAACGCTATCAACCAGAAGCTGGCGCTGTTGATGCTCGACAAGCTGGGGTTCGCCGCTGATCTGGCGGTAAATGGACTCGAGGCGGTGGCAGCGGCCGCTCACACCGATTACGACGTCGTGCTGATGGACATGCAGATGCCTGAACTCGACGGCCTGAGCGCCACGCGCCGCATCCGTGCCGAGTTGCCCGCCGAGCGCCAGCCCTACATCGTCGCGCTGACTGCGAACGCCCTGCCCGGCGATCGCGAGGCCTGTCTGCAGGCCGGCATGAACGACTATCTCTCGAAGCCGCTCCAGATCAAGGACCTGCGCGCAGCGTTCGTTCGCTGGGACAACCGCGACTCGCATCCAACCCCCGGAGCGCTGCCGGCGCCCGAGCTGTCGAACGGCTCAAGCAACGGCGCGCCGCCCAGCGATCCGCTGACCGGCCTGCGTGAGATGACCGAGGAGTACGGCCAGGACGTCGTGGCGCAGATCGCGGGTCAATTCGTCGACTCGATCCCGGCTTTGTTGAACGACCTCGACACACAGGTCAGGCGCGGTGACGGCGCGCAACTGCGCGCCCTGGCACACAGTTTGAAGGGCAGCAGCGGCAATCTCGGCCTCAAGCGCACCCAGAGCCTGGCTGCCCTGCTTGAACAGACCGCCCGCGAGGGGCGCCTGAGCGAGGCTCCGGCCCTCGTCGCCCAATTGCGCGAGACCCTCTTCCTCACGACGGCTGCCGTCCGCCGCGAATTCGTGGCGTTGGGATAGGCCCGCAGACGGCCGACCGCGAACCGGAGCACCTTTGGGGCAACGAATGACGAAGGATGAATGACGAAGGTTGTCGTAGACGCGACCTTCGTCGTTTATGTTTGTTGAACCTTGCCGTGGTGTCCGGCCCGCGCGACGGGATCGCCTCTGCCCCGCACACGTCGTGTGTCATCCAGAGCGCCCGGCCGTGCGTTCGACCCTGGCGTTGCCCAGCGCGATGGATCGCCTCTGCCCCACACGTCGTGTGTCATCCAGAGCGCCCGGCCGCGCGTTCGACCCTGGCGTTGCCCAGCCCGATGGAGCGCCTCTGCCCCGCACACGTCGTGTGTCATCCAGAGCGCCCGGCCGCGCGTTCGACCCTGGCGTTGCCCAGCCCGATGGAGCGCCTCTGCCCCGCACACGTCGTGTGTCATCCAGAGCGCCCCTGATCTTTGCCCGTGATCTACTGAAATGAGCGCGAAGGATCTCCTGTCGGACTCAGTTGCCCTCGGAGGAGCGCCTCGAGCACCAGCGAGTCTAGGAAGCAGATCCTTCGCGCTCATTTCGGTTGTCTCTTGGCTGGCGTGGCCAGGCGCTCTGGATGACACACAACGTGTGGGGCGCAGGCAATCGGCTGAGGCTCGGGTCGCCCACGCATGTGCGGGAAGCGCCTACATCATTGGTTGTCGCTACCGACTCGTCATCCGCCTCGCGCCTCTCAGCCCAGCCCCTCGTCCTTCAGCCCGCGCCTCTCAACCCTTCGTCCCTCGCCGTTCAGCCCGCGGCCTTCCGCCCTGCCCCTCGTCATTCGTTCTTCGGCCTTCGTCGCCGCAAACAAAACGAGCCGGGCAAATGCCCGGCTCGTTTCGTTTGCGGCAGTCCGAAGTTTCTCAGTCGCCCGCGACCGGGAGCTCCGGCGGCGGGGCGGCTTCGTCGCCCTCGGCGGCAGGCGCCGGGATCTCCTCGGCGACTTCGTCTTCGGGGCGGGTGTTGTACATCCAGAAGCCCGTGCCGGCAGGGATGAGCTTGCCGATGATCACGTTCTCCTTGAGGCCATACAGCGGGTCGACCTTGCCCTCGATCGCGGCGCCGGCCAACACCTTGATCGTGTGCTGGAAGGAGGCCGCGCTCAGGAACGAGTCGGTCGACAGCGAGGCCTTGGTCACGCCGAGCAGCACCGGAGCGCCGGTGGCCGGGTTCTTGCCATCAGCCAGGAGCGCGCCGTTCTCGCGCTGCAGGCGCAGGCGATCGAGCAACTCGCCCGGCAGATAGAGCGTGTCGCCTGGGCGCGTGATCTGCACCTTCGAGAGCATCTTGCGGATGATCACCTCGAAGTGCTTGTCGTTGATGTTCTGGCCCTGCTGGCGATAGACCTTCTGGATCTCGGTCAGCAGGTACAGCTCGCAGGCCTCGCGGCCCAGGATGCGCAGGATGCGATGCGGGTTGAGCGCGCCTTCGGTCAGCGACGCGCCGGCCTGCACGCGCTGGCCGTCGATGACCAGCAGGCGCATCGACGCCGGCACTTCGTACTCCTGCTCCTCGCGTCGATCGTAGGTCACCACGATCGAGCGTTCCTTGAGCTTGACCTTGCCGCCGTGCGAGGCCTTGATCTCCTGCTCGCCACGACCCGCCAGCAGATCGCCGGCGTTCACGCTCGCGCCGTTCTCGACCTTGACGCTGAAGTTGCCAGGCACTTCGTACTCGTCGTGCATGGTGGCCGCGTCGATCACCTTGACGAAGAGCGGGCCGCCGGCCTTCTCGGAGCGCACGATCTCGACGACGCCGTCGATCTCGGTGATGACAGCTTCGCCCTTGGGCTTCTTGCGGCTCTCGAAGAGCTCCTCAACGCGCGGGAGACCGGTCGTGATGTCGCCGCCCGCCGCCACACCACCGGTGTGGAAGGTGCGCAGCGTCAGCTGCGTCCCAGGCTCGCCGATCGACTGCGCGGCCAGGATGCCGACCGCCACGCCGATCTCCACGAGCGAGCCGCGGCCGAGGTCTCGGCCGTAGCAGCGCTGGCAGATGCCGAGCTCGGCGCCGCAGGTCAGCGGGCTGCGCACGAACACCTCGGCGATCTCGGAGGCCTGGATGCGATGCGCCTCGGCCTCATCGATCAGGGCGTTGTGCGCCACGATGACTTCTTCGGTCTTCGGGTCGACGATGTCGCGCCCGGCCACGCGCCCGATGACGCGCTCGAAGAACGACTGCCCGGCCACGTCATCCTTACGGCGGACCCAGATGCCGCCTTCGGTGCCGCAGTCGAGCCGGTTGACGATCTGGTCCTGCGCGACGTCGACAAGACGGCGGGTCAGGTAACCGGCGTCGGCCGTGCGGAGCGCGGTGTCAGCCAGACCCTTGCGGGCGCCGTGGGTCGAGATGAAGTACTCGAGCGTCGTCAGGCCCTCGCGGAAGTTCGACCGGATCGGGAGCGGGATGATGCGACCGCTCGGGTCGGCCATCAGGCCGCGCATGCCGGCCAGCTGCGAGATCGGGCCGAAACCGCCCTTTGTCGCGCCGGAGTTGGCCATCATGGCCAGCGAGCCGGCCGGATCGAGGTTGGCGCGCACGGCCTTGGCGACTTCGTCGCGGGCCTTGGTCCACATCTCGATGATGCGCTCGTTGAGCTCCTGCTCGGTCAACAGACCGCGCTGGAACATGCGCTCGAGGTCCTGCTGCTCGCTCAGGGTATGTTCGACGATCGTCGCCTTCTCGAGCGGGACGCTCAGGTCGGAGATGGCGATCGTCGTGCCCGAGCGGGTCGCGAACTTGAAGCCGATGTTCTTGATCTCATCGACCACATCGGTGGTGCGCTCGGGCCCGATGACCTGGTAGCAGCGGCCGACAAGTTTCTGCAGACCGCCCTTGTCGAGCGAGTCGTTGTACAGGCGCATCTCGTCGGGCAGGATGCGGTTGAACAGCGCGCGCCCGACGGTGGTGTCCACCAGGCGGCGCTGCGGGCGCTCGTAGCGCTCGTTCTTCTCGTTGTACCAGGTGGTGATCATGACCCGGATGCGGGCATGAATATCCACCTGCCCCAGCCCGTACGCCAGCTCGACGTCGTCAAGGTCCGCGAACACGCGGCCGTGGCCCTTGCGCTCGAGCGGGTGCATGAACGTCAGGTAGTAGACGCCGAGGACCATGTCCTTCTGCGGGCCGACGATCGGTTCGCCGTCGGCCGGCTTGAGGAGGTTCGTGGTCGACAGCATCAGCGTGCGCGCCTCGACGACCGATTTGTCGGAGAGCGGCACGTGCACGGCCATCTGGTCGCCGTCGAAGTCGGCGTTGAAGGCCGAGCAGACCAGCGGGTGGATCTGGATCGCCTTGCCCTCGACCAGGATCGGCTCGAAAGCCTGGATGCCGAGGCGGTGCAGCGTCGGCGCGCGGTTGAGCAGCACCGGCCGCGTGCGGATCACCTCTTCCAGCACTTCCCACACCTCAGGCCGCTCGCGCTCGATGAAGCGCTTGGCGCCCTTGACGTTCGAGGCGTAGTTGTACTCGACAAGCTTGGCGATCACGAACGGGCGGTACAGCTCGAGCGCCATAGTCTTCGGCAGGCCGCACTGGTGCAGCTTGAGCGTCGGGCCGACCACGATGACCGAGCGGCCCGAGTAGTCGACGCGCTTGCCGAGCAGGTTGCGACGGAAGCGGCCCTTCTTGCCCTTGAGCATGTCCGAGAGCGACTTGAGCTCGCGGCGGCCGCGGCGTGAGAGCATCTTGCCGCGCTGGCTGTTGTCGATCAGGCTGTCGACGGCCTCCTGGAGCATGCGCTTTTCGTTGCGCACGATCACGTCGGGGGCGCCGAGCTCGAGCAGGCGCTTCAACCGGTTGTTGCGGTTGATCACGCGCCGGTACAGGTCGTTCAGGTCGGAGGTCGCGAAGCGGCCGCCGTCGAGCTGGACCATCGGGCGCAGGTCGGGCGGGATCACCGGCAGGACGGCGAGCACCATCCACTCGGGGCGGTTGCTCGAGCGCCGCAGGGCCTCGACCACCTTCAGGCGCTTGAGCGCCTTCTTGCGCTTCTGCTTCGATTTGGTCGAGCGGATCTCGTGCCAGAGCTCCTTGGCGGTCTTCTCGAGGTTCATGTTGCGCAGCAGCTCCATGAACGCCTCGGCGCCCATGTCGGCGCGGAAGACCTGGCCGTACTTCTGCTTGAGCTCGCGGTACTTGGCCTCGCCGAGGAACATCATCGGCTGCAGGCTGAGCAACTCATCGCGCTCCTGAGCGGCGTTGTCAGCGGCCACGTTCGGGCCGGTCTCGACGTCGGTGCGCAGCTGGGCGATGGCCATGTCGGCCTCGGCGCGCGCCTTCTCGACGTCTTCCTTGACCTTCTCGAGCTGGCGATCGCGCTTTTCTTTGAGATCGCCTTCGAGCTTGCCCACATAGGCCTGGACCATCTTGGTCAGCGCCTGGGTATGCTTGCGGCCGATGGTCTCGCCCTTGTCGGCGATGACCTCGCCCGTGTACGAGAACTCGATCGGGACGCGGATGGTCGTGTCGACCTTGTCGGTCAGGGAGCGCTCGAGCTTCTGCGCTTCCTTCATGACGGGATCAATCTTCTCGGCCGCATCGGCCTCGAACTTCTCGCGGACGGCCTCGCGCTTGCCCTCAAGATCGCCGAGCTTCTTATCGCGGTGCTGCTTGAGCGACGCGATCTTCTGATTGACCTCGTCGAGGCGGCGCTTCTCCTCCCGCCCCGCATCTTCGTCAAGACGCTTGAGCGCCTTCTGCCGCGCATCCTCATCGACTGAGGTCACCACGTACTGGGCGAAGTACAGCACACGATCGAGGTTGCGGCGCGAGACGTCGAGCAGGACGCCCAGGTACGACGGCACGCGGCGCGTGTACCAGACGTGAGCGACCGGCGCGGCCAGCTCGATGTGGCCCATGCGCTCGCGGCGAACCGACGAGCGAGTCACCTCGACGCCACATTTGTCGCAAACGATGCCGCGGTAGCGGATGTTCTTATATTTGCCGCAGTAGCACTGGTAATCCCGAGTCGGTCCGAAAATAGCCTCGTCGAACAGACCGTCCTTCTCAGGGCGCAGACGTCGATAATTGATCGTCTCTGGCTTGGTGACTTCGCCGTACGACCACGACCTGATCTGATCCGGGGACGCCAGGCTGATGCGCAGCGCCTGGAAGATCTTGGCCTCTGCTGAGCTTTCGCGATACAGATCCGACATGCATCAACCTCCACTGTTGTGCGAGAGCAGAACAACCGTTCTAACTTGGGGAAATAGAAAAACAAGCGCCCGAAAAACCTTTTCGGCGCTTGTGGTGTGTTGACAGCCCCTGAATTATATCGGGTTTCGAACTCGAGTCAAGTTAGAAGGTGGAATCGGCCACGCCCAATCTTATGCAAACCTCTGGTCCCAGCAAAACGGCCCAACCTTAAAGAATTCAATCCAGGACCTGTCTCGAGCTGGCCCGGGCGCCCTACCCGCTCACGCCCACGGTCAGCGCTGACGGTGGCGGCGCCGCCTGAACCTGGTTGCGCCCGCCATTCTTGGCGGCGTACAGGGCCCGATCAGCGCGCTCGAGGAGGGCATCCAGATCGACGTCGGCCTCGTTAAGGCAGGCCGCCCCGACGCTGGCCGTCAGCGTGATCGGGCCCTTGTCGGTCGGGATGAGGGTCGCGGCCAGGCTCTGGCGGATCCGCTCGCCGACGGCGACAGCGGTCTCCAGGTCCGACTTGGGCAGCAGCACGGCGAACTCTTCGCCGCCATAGCGACAGACGACATCGCCCTGACGCAGCCCGAAGCGCAGGATTTGGCTCACGCTCTGGAGCACCTGGTCGCCGATGAGATGCCCGTAGGTGTCGTTGACTTGTTTGAAGTGGTCAAGATCCAGGATCAGGACGGACAGCGCATGAGTGCCACGGCCATTGAGCTGGCACGAGTAATCGAGCATCGAGAAGAAGTGGCGGCGGTTGAAGAGACCCGTCAACGGGTCGAGCTGGGCATGCGCCTCAGCCTCGCGGCGCCGCGCCTCGACCTGAAGCAGGTTGACTTCGAGAGACTCGTTCTGCTGGCGAATCGTGCGCCGCTGGAGAAAGTCCGAGCGCATATACCGCTCAAGCGAGTAGCTCGCGAACATCGCGACAACGTTGAACGAGAGGAAGAAGAACGTGTTGCTGATCAGGATGGCGGGCGGATAGGCGCCACCCAGGATCGCCGTCGCTTCGTAGGCAACAAACACGACGATCGCCACGCCGGTCGCCACCGGGAAACGCGGGCGCAGCATGGCGACGCTGTACATGACCATGAGCAGCAACCCGGCGTAATACAGGTAGTTACCGGGTGCCCGCGCGTACGCGATCATGACCACGATCCCCAGGCCGCCGGTCAACCCGATGGCCACGATCGCGGCCTCCATTCGGGCCTTGAAGTGCCGGGTGTACGAAAGGCCGAACAACCCGAGCGCCAGTGGGATCGCAAAACCGAAGCGGATGATCCAGGCCAGCGTGGCGGCTTCAGGGATCAGGATGCGATCCAGTGCGCCAAAAACGGCGTACATCACGACGCCCAGGATCATGGCCAGTCGGAGCGTGCCCAACAAATGCAGGTAGCGGTCTTCGCGGAAGTCGTGCTCGAGTTGAGAATCGCGAAAAACCAGCGTCAACGGGCTATATGCGGCGCCGGCGAGTGATTCCGGTCCGCCCAGACTCTTGAGTGGAGCGAAACGATCCACGGGACGATCATGTGGGTCGCCGAGTGACCCAGCCCTCCTGGCGGGAATGGTAACGCATCCCGCGTTGCTTTGCGGTTTGGGGCGGATTGAGATCGATGGAGACGACCCGATCCACTCAGCGTCCATC
>CAYZRP010000142.1:0-17211 GCA_964480865.1 uncultured Anaerolineales bacterium
GGGTGGGGGGGTTTTTTATGAGACTTCGCAACCCGGGTGGAGCGTTGTGGGTGGGGCGTGGTGCTAAACCGCCCCACGCCCCCCGCCCCACGACACGTATCCAACAACCATGTTCATCTCCTTCGAGGGCCCCGACGGCTCAGGCAAGTCGACGCAGATCAGGCTGCTGGCCGAACGGCTGAAGGCCGCGGGCCGCGACGTGTTGCTGACCCGCGAGCCCGGCGGAACCGGGATCGGTGAGCAGATCCGGCACGTGCTGCACGATCTGGCCAACACGGCCATGCAGCCACGCGCTGAGTTGCTGTTGTATTCGGCGGCCCGGGCTCAGCTGGTCGGCGAGGTGATCCGCCCGCATCTGCAGCGCGGCGGCCTCGTGTTGAGCGATCGCTTCTACGACAGCACGCTGGCGTATCAAGGCTATGGGCACGGCCTCGATCTGATGGTGCTGCGCCAGATCCAGGCGTTCGCGACCAGCCAGCTGACGCCCGACCTGACCCTGCTGTTTGATATTGATCCTGAATGCGGGCTGCAGCGCCGCCAGACCGGCGAGGGTGAGTGGAACCGCCTGGACGCTTACGCGCTGGAGTTTCACCGCCGCGTGCGCGACGGTTACCTGGAACTGGCGGCCGCGGAGCCTGAGCGCTGGGTCAGGCTCGACGCCGCGCAGGACGTCGAAGCGCTCCAGGCTCAGGTGTGGGATGTGATTGCGGCGCGGCTGGCGGCCCGCGCCTGACTGCGCTTAGTCGTCGAACCCCGTATCGCCGCTGCCCCCCAGATCCGGCATGGACTGCTCGATCGACTCGGGCGACTCACCCGACTCGAGTCGGTCGGTGATCTCACCGAGCTCCGGCGGCATGTCTTCGCCCATCTGTTGGCCCATCTTGCGCATGGCGCGCGCGACAGACTTCGGATCGTTCTCGTCCACGTCGCCGAACATCGCGCCCGGGTCGGCCATCTCTTCCATTCGCCGATCTTCGCTCTTGGCGATGCGCACGCGGCTCAGCTTGCGCTTGAGGTTCTTGCCCTTGCACTCCGGGCAGGCCGGCGCGACGGAACCGTACTCCTTGTAGCTTTGAAACACTGACACACGCTTCTGGCAGTCGTTGCAAAAATAGTCGTAATACGGCATGGCGGCATTATCGCGGGAAACAGAGAATGACGGAAGAGCATGTACCCGGAGCGCCTCCTGTTGGGAGGTTAGCGGGCCGGGCTGGGCTCACAAGCAGGTTTTTTTTGCCACGAATTTCACGAATTGATTCGAATTAGCACAAAGAGACCCTGAGTTGTTGCACACCGTTCAACTCTCTGCCTTGCATTCGTGCCAATTCGAATCAATTCGTGAAATTCGTGGCTTGTGTTTCACGGCCGTTGATGAGCGGCGAAGAAAGCCCACAGGGCGTCGGTGGCATCGATGTCTTGTGTGGTGATGGCGGGGGGCATCGAGGACCCGGGCCAGCTGTGCCCCTTACCCGTGACCGTGTAGAACACGACGTCGGCTTGGGCAGTACAGGTCGTCCAGGTCTGGCCGGTCACTTCGCCCTGCTGGTAGGTCGTCGTCGGGCCGGTGGTGCAGCCGTTGCGGTCGGCCCAACTCTGCGCCCAGTCGAGCACGGGCAGAAACAGGGCGTTGCCGTTGTACGGCAGGAAGTTGTCGTCGGTGCCGTGGAAGCCGACGGCCGGCAGGGGTGTGTCGTGGCACGGGAAGACCCGGGGATACGCGCCAGAGACGAAGCCGGCCGCCGCAAAGACGTCGACGTGGCAGACCAGTTCGTAGGCCATCTCGGCGCCGTTCGAGATCCCGGTCACGTAGATGCGCTGCGCGTCGATGGCATAGGCACCCTGCAAAGCCACGATCAATTCGCTCAAGAACACCTCGTCGGGCGAACCCGGCGTGACGAAGTTCCAGTCGCCGTTGGTGCCCGCCGGATAGACCACGATGAAGGTCTCGGCCTGTGCCTTGACCGAGAATTGTGAGATATCTTCTTGTTGCACGGGGTCCGAGTTCAGGCCGTGCAGATTGAGGACGAGCGGGACCGCTGTGCCGGTCGAGTAACCACCGGGGACAAACAGGCGATACTGGCGGGTCTCACCTGCCGAGGTCAAGAGCTCGTTCTCGGTCGACACGCCCGCGGGCGTATTGTCCTCGGCCAGGACGGTCGGCAGGTATACGGCCGTCGGATCGGCCGCCGGGGCCTCGGTAGCCTCGCCCAGGGCGCCGGAACGCGCGCAGGCCAGTTGGGTGACCATGAGGCTGATCGCAAGCGACAGGCTGAGGCCGGGGAATCGCATGAAAACGCTCCTTGCAGGCCGTTTGACCCGGGATCTTAGGGCAGATTGCCCGATGCCCTCAAGCCCCGAAATGGCCCGCCCTTCGATTATCATGGCGCCATGACAGACGCCTGGACTCATCTGCCCCTTCGCCAGCCCCTGCTCATCGTCCTGAGCGGGCCTTCGGGGGTCGGCAAAGACACCGTATTGACCCGCATGAAGGAACGCCGCCTGGCCTTCCACTTCGTAGTTACGGCCACGACGCGGCCGCCGCGCCCCGGCGAAGTGCATGGCCGCGACTACTTCTTCATCTCCAACGACGAGTTCGCTGAGATGATCGACAAGAACGAACTCTTCGAGTGGGCCAGGGTCTACAACGACTACAAGGGCATCCCCAAGCAACAGGTTCGTCACGCCCTGGCGACCGGCCACGACGTGATCATGCGCCTCGACGTGCAGGGCGCCGCGACCGTCAAGCAGATCTGCCCCGACGCCGTGACGATCTTCATCGCCCCCGCCTCCGAGGAGGAGCTCGTGCAGCGGCTGCGTGAGCGCAAGACCGAGACCCCCGAGGGCTTCAGGATGCGCATCGCCACGGCCCGCCAGGAGCTCGCGCGCATGAAGGAGTTCGACTACTACGTGCTCAACCGCGACTTCGCGCTCGAGTCGACGGTCGACACCATCCTGGCCATCATCGAAGCCGAGCACAGCCGCGTGCAGGCCCGGCAGGTCAACCTGTGACGGCCCCCGCTCCGGTCGAGCCCGCGACTCCGACTCCGCAGCCGGCGCCACGCCGGATCGCATTGCCGCTGAAGCCCGTCTGGCTGACGTACGCGCTGCTGGGCGCGATCGGCCTCGTGTTCGTCGGCCAGCTGGTGCTGGCGCCGTTCGAAGGCGACGCTGATCCGATCATCGCCTGGGGCGCCAAAGTCAACGAGTTGATCGTCGCCGGCCAGGTGTGGCGATTGGTCACGCCGATCTTCGTCCACGCCAGCCTTGTGCACTTCCTGTTCAACGCCTACGCGCTGTACATCTTCGGCCGGACGATCGAGTCTGCCTACGGCCAGGCGCGTTTCTTCTTTCTGTTCTTCTTCGCCGGGATCGGTGGCACGGTCCTGAGCCTGTGGCTCAGCCCGAACGGTTCGGTCGGTGCATCTGGCGCGATCTTCGGGCTCTTCGCGGCCGAGATCGCGCTGCTCTGGCGCAATCGCGAGTTGCTCGGGCCCCAGGCGAACGCCGGCCTGCGCACGCTGTTCATCAACGCCGCCCTGAACCTGGCGATTGCCCTGGTGCCGGGCTCGCGCATCGACATCTGGGGCCACGTCGGCGGCGCGCTCACCGGCGCGTTGCTGGCATTGTGGATCGGGCCGGTCTGGCGGATCGCGGAGCCGCAAACCCCGTTCGGCCCCCGTTCGATTGAGGATGGCCAGCCGTTCACGCTCGTCCGCCTGGCTGGGACGGTCGTGCTCTACGGCGCGCTGTTCGGCAGCGTCGTGCTCTATATCGCCCTCGCCTGGTATCTTGGCCGATCGTCCTTGTGACGTTGACCGACTGTCGCGAGGCGGCCGGCTAGCGCCTGGCCACGAAGATCCACTGCTGATGATCGGCGGTGACGGCCTGGTCGGTGTAGTCGCCGAAGACGTTGATCGTGCTGAACCCCGCCAGCCGGAGCATCAACAGGATTTCGTTCTTGAAGTACATCTTTCCCCGGAGGGTGTATTCCTCGCTGGCCACCAGCGTGCCGGCCTGCCATTTCTCGAGTTGAACCTGGCGTGTGACGACCTGCTCCAGAGGGTCGACGTGCAGGATCCGGAAGCGCCCGAAGTGTTCGCTTCCGTCGGCGGCGAGACGACCCTGCCCGCCGTCCGGCCAGGGCTGTGGCAGCGCCTCACGCTTCTCACGCAGCCACAGCGCCCAACTCTCCGGCTCGCTGTACTCAGCCTCGACATTGAGCACCAGAGCTCCGTCCGGTGCGAGGTGCGCATGACAGTGACGCAACGCCTGCAGATCGTTCTCCAGGCTGCCACCCAGCCCGAACGAGTCGCAGATATAGATCATCTGGTAGGTGCGTGGAAGGCTGAAGGCGTGCATCGGCTGGGCAAAGAGAGTCGGTTGAAAGCCTTCGCGGGCTGCTCGGGCCTGACAGTGCCGCAGCATGTCGGCCGAGATGTCGCAGCCATCGATATCGATGCCGGCGCGCAAGATCGGCAGGAGCACACGCCCGGTTCCGCACGCCAGATCGAGCACGGGTTGTCCGTACCTGGCGATGAGATCGAGGAAGTAGGGCGCTTCTGGCGCGTCGGTGAGGAACTCCGCCCAGCGCTCAGCCATCAGCCCAAAGTGCCAGACCAGAGGTTCTTCGGCCATGGTTGTCTCCTGATGCGACGCTGTTCAGGCCGGCGATCGCCCTGCCCAAGCCCGCTGAGTGTCAGCAGTATATGGTTGAAATTGCTCGTGCGGACAAACCAGACAGGCTCGGCCCATCGACCCTCTTCCTGTCGCTTGCCCCGAACCGGGTGGCCCGAACGATTTCGCCAGACAGCCACGAAAGACTCTGTTTTAGAGTACAGTTAAGAGCACTCTCGATTTAATCACGCATGCCCGACTCTGACAGTACCTTCAATCTCGGCAGCATCCTGCTGCTTTTGGTCCTTCTGGCCCTGAACGGGCTGGCGGTGGCGGCTGAATTCGCCTATGTGCGCGTCAGGCGCACCCGCCTTGACGAACTCATCCAGCGCGGCACTGCCGGCGCGGCATCCGCACGGCACATTACTGAACAACTCGACAGGTACATCGCGGCCACCCAGTTGCTGATCACGATGTCGGGCGTCGGTCTCGGCTACGTCGGCGAGCCGGCGCTCTCGGCCCTGCTCGAGCCGCTCATCGGCGCGGCGCTGCAATCGCTCGACGAAAGCGTCCGCCGCACGATCTCGGTGATTGTTTCGCTGGCGATCGTCACGGGCATCACAGTTGTCGTCAGCGAGATCGTGCCCAAGAACCTGGCGATCCAGTACTCGGAACGCGCCGCTCTGGCGCTCAGCGGCCCGACCCGCCTTGTCGAGGCGATCTTCCGCCCGCTGATCTGGCTCCTCAACGGCTCAGCCGCCCTCGTGCTGCGATTGCTGGGCATCCGCGAGTTGCGCCTCGAAGAGACCTCGTACTCGGTCGGCGAACTGAAGATGCTGGTCGAAGCCTCAGAGGAAAGCGGCCTGATGGAGGAAACCGATCGCGAGCTCGTGACGGCCGCCTTCGAGTTCGGCGACCTTACAGCGCGCGAGATCATGGTGCCGCGCACGGAAATGCAGGCCATCGACGCCGATTCCTCATTGGGTGAGTTGAGCCAGCTGGCAAGCGAGCACAACCGCTCGACGTATCCCGTCTACGAAGCAGACCTCGATCACATCATCGGTGTCGCGCACGTTAAGGATCTGGTGCGCGTGGAACACACGGCCCGGCGTATCGCCACGATCCGAGGCATGATGCGCGAAGCCCTGTTCGTGCCCGACACGATCAAGCTTGACAAGTTGCTCGCCCAGATGCGCGCCAAACGCCAGCATCTGGCGATCGTGCTCGACGAGTACGGCGGAACGGCCGGCCTGGTGACTCTCAGCGACCTGCTTGAGCAAATCGTGGGCGAGGTACATGACACCTTCGATGCCACGGCCCCAGAGCTGCAACGCCTGCCCGATGGCGCCTACCTCGTCGAGGGCCTGACCCAGATCGAAGCCGTCAACGATCGTCTTGGTTTGAAGATCGCTGACGACTATTACGATACCATCGCCGGTTTCGTCCTTGGGCGCCTCGGACGCATGGCCAAGATCGGCGACACCGTAGATCTGGACGGCGGCATTCGTCTGCGTGTCGAAGCGCTCGACGGCCTGCGGATCTCGCGGCTCACGGTCCAGCCGCCTCGGCCCGTCAATGGCGCGGCCGTCGCCGACGCCGATCGGGTTGGCCCAAGCGGACCATAGAATTCAGTTATCGATCTGGTAGACTCCGCGAATGTCAGACGGGGTGCTGACGGATCGCTACGACCCAAAAGGGTTCTTCGACGAGATGTTCGCGGCTCCGGGTTGCCCGCGCGAACACTACGCTCACCTCTTCAAACAACTCGAGACACTCTCGGCCGCCGCCCTGGCCGAACGCCGCCGCGCCGCAGACGCGGCGTTTTTGTATCAGGGCATCACCTTCACGGTCTACGGGGAGGAACAGGGCGTTGAGCGCATCTTCCCCTTCGACCTGATCCCGCGCATCATCCCTGGCTCCGAGTGGCAGGTGCTCGAACGCGGACTGACCCAGCGGGTCACGGCCCTCAACCACTTTCTCAACGACATCTATCACGAGCAGCGCATCCTGCGTGATCGCTGCATCCCGGCCGAACTGGTCTTCAGCGCGCACGGCTTCCGCCGCGAGATGGTCGGCCTCAAGCCACCGGGCGGTGTGTACGTGCACATCGTCGGCACGGACCTTGTGCGCGGCGACGACGGCGCCTACGTCGTCCTCGAAGACAACCTGCGTTCGCCCTCGGGCGTCAGCTACATGCTCGAGAACCGGGCCGTGATGAAGCGCATCTTTGCGGATCTGTTCTCCAAGTACGACGTTCGTGCCGTCGAGCACTATCCGCAGGCCTTGCTCGAGACGCTGCGTTCCGTCGCGCCGCACAGCTACTCGGACGCCACCGTCGTGCTGCTCACACCGGGCCTCTACAACTCGGCCTACTTCGAGCACACGTTCCTGGCGCGGCAGATGGGCGTCGAGATCGTCGAGGGCCGCGACCTGATCGCGCACGGCGACAAGATCTACATGCGCACCACCCGCGGCCTCAAGCAGGTCGACGTGATCTACCGCCGCATCGACGACGAGTTCCTCGATCCGCTGGCCTTTCGCAAAGACAGTGTTCTGGGTGTCGCCGGGTTGCTGAACGCCTATCGCGCCGGCAACGTCACCCTGGCCAACGCGCTCGGCACGGGTGTGGCGGACGACAAGGCGATCTACGCCTACGTCCCCGATATGATCAAGTACTATCTCGGCGAAGAGCCGGTGCTGGCCAACGTGCCGACCTATCTGGGTTGGCGCGAAGACGATCGGCGCTACATGCTCGATCACATCGAGACTCTGGTGGTCAAGGCCGTCAACGAGAGCGGTGGCTACGGCATGCTGATCGGGCCGAGCGCCAGCCGCGCCGATTGCGAGGCCTTCCGTGAGCGGATCAAGGCCTCGCCGCGCAGCTTCATTGCGCAACCCGTCGTCGGCCTGAGCCGCCACCCGACCGTGCTCGACAACAGCGAACTCTACGGCTGCCACATCGACCTGAGGCCCTACATCCTGAACGGCGAGCGCGTCACGCTGGTGCCGGGCGGGTTGACCCGTGTGGCTCTGCGCCGCGGGTCGTTGGTGGTCAACTCGTCGCAGGGTGGGGGCAGCAAAGACACCTGGGTGCTGGCCTGATATGCCGTCGCACATGCTCAGCCGCGTCGCGGAGGCGTTGTTTTGGATGGCCCGCTACATCGAGCGCGCCGAGGATCTGACGCGTCTGTTGGCCGTCAACTTCAACGCCCTGCTCGAGGCGCAGCCCGACGCCGCCGCCCAGGGCTGGGGCCCGATCGTGGGGGTCACGGGCGATGACGGGCTCTTCACCGAGATCTACGGCCAGCCGACGGCCGCCTCAGTCATCGAATTCCTGCTCTGGAACCCGCTCAACCCGAACGCCGTGATCTCGTGTGTCACGCGAGCGCGTGAGAACGCCCGCTCTGTGCGCGAGCAGATCAGCAGCGAGATGTGGGAGCGGATCAACCGCCTCTACTTCCGTGTCAAGGACGCCGATCGCGCAGCCGTGATGCGCAATCCGCACGAGTTCTCGTTGCTCGTCCGCGACGGCTCGCAGGGCTTTCAGGGCGTGACGCTCACGACGCTGTCGCACGGTGAGGGCTACGAGTTCATTCGACTCGGCCATCACCTCGAGCGGGCCGACAAGACCACGCGCATCCTGGCGGCCAAGTACGCGTACATCAGTCGCCTGCCGGCAACCTCATCGGAGACGTCGTTGCAACTCATCGCGCTGCTGCGCTCGTGCAGCGCCTTCGAGCCCTTCCGGCGCGGCCGGGGCGGCGCGCTCGAGATCGGCCCCGTAGCCGAGTACCTGCTCTTCGACCGACAGTTACCGCGGGCCGTTCTCTTCTGCATCATCCAGTCGATGCAGTCGCTGGATATCGTGGCCGAGGGCACGCCGCCGCGACCTGACGGCGCTCGCCGCATCCTGGGGCGAATGCGCGCGGAGCTCGAGTATCTCGACATCGCCGATGTCGTCGGCGATCCGATGGATGCCTTCCTGGTCGACCTGCTGCTCCGTCTCAACGCAGCCGCCGACGAGGTGGCGCGTAGCTACTTCAATGCGCGCGTCATCCTCCCCGACAGCCGGCCGAGGCAGCAGCAACAACAGCAGCAACAACAATGATTGGCTATTGGTCATTGGCTATTGGCTATTGAGAACGCAATAGCCAATAGCCAATGACCAATAGCCAATGACCAATTCCTTATGCGTTTGCATATCTCGCACACGACGAGCTTCACATACGATCAGCCGATCAGCGAGGCTTACACCGAGGTGCGGCTGAGACCGCTCGAGCACGCCGGACAACGGTGTTTGAGCTTTCAGTTGCACACGGAACCACGTGAGGAGGTGCTCACCTACACCGATCCCTTTGGGAACCGTGTGCACCACTTCGACGTGTTGCAACCGCACACTCAGCTATCGGTGACCGCCGAGAGCGAAGTCAGCACGACCGAGATCTTCACGGAGCCGGTGCGTTCGCTCTCGCCGCTGGATGCGTGGTCGTTCACCCAGTCGACTCACTA
This sequence comes from uncultured Anaerolineales bacterium, assembly GCA_964480865.1. Taxonomy (GTDB): domain Bacteria; phylum Chloroflexota; class Anaerolineae; order Anaerolineales; family UBA6663; genus UBA6663. The sequence continues at coordinate 9,124 of CAYZRP010000142.1, forward strand.
CGCGCCATTCGCGCCAGATCTTGTGGCGTTTGGCAAGGCCCAATTCGTCGAGAACGATCCGGCCGCAACGGCCGTGGGGTTGATGCGCGCGATCTTCAACGGGCTGAAGTACGAGAAGGGCGCGACCACGGTGACCACGACGGCACCGCAGGCCTTGAAGCTGGCCCGGGGTGTCTGCCAGGATTTTGCTCACATTTTCCTGGCGGCCTGCCGCAGTCAGGGCCTCGCGGCGCGCTACGTCAGCGGCTATCTGTACAGCGATGACGCAGCCGCCTCGCATGCCTGGGTCGATGTCTTCGTGCCGGGCCGCGGTTGGCTGGCGCTCGACCCGACCCACAACGCCGCACAGAACGGCCATTACGTGCGGCTCGCCATCGGGCGCGACTACGCCGATGTGCCTCCAACTCGCGGTGTGTATAAAGGCGCCGGCCGAGAAACCCTCGACGTCCTTGTGAAGTTCGATGACGTGGCCTGATCTGGCCTAGGGTTCGATGGCGTAGACGTGGACTCCGTCACGGTCGTAGAGTGGCTTGTAAACGTCCGGGGCCGCAGCCAGCATCTCGGGTGTGACCCGCCCTGGCACAGCGCCGAGGTAAAGGTGTGTGGCGCCGGCCTCGCGCAGCAATGCCAACGCCTCGGGTGACCCCATGTCCTCGACCTTTGCCCAGCGCGCATTCCAGTCGTTGATCTGCCGCGCCCAGACCGGGTCGTAATAGTAATCCGCCGGTGGCGTCGTGGTGCGCAGACCGGCCTGTGTCCAGATCCAGATCCCGCCGTCGCTTGCCGACCACAGTCCATCCTGCCAGTACCAGCTGTTCACCACGACGACCGAGTCGGCCGGAAGGGTGTCGCGCAGCCAGGCCATCGCGACCCGATCTGCCGGAAGCGCCAGCGTCGTGCGTGAATTGACGATCGAAGCCTGGGCCGGGATGCCAAGGCCGAGGCCAGTGGTGACGAGAGCAGCCAGGACTGTCGCGGTGCCCACAGCCAGCGGCCGCCCGAAGCGGCTCAACAGCGTGCGCTCCGGTGGCGGTGGCAGCTCGAACGCGTCGGCGGGTTGAGACTCGCGCGCGCCCTTCTGCCAGAGCCAGCCGCACAAACGCCCCAGTTGTTCGAGAGCGTAACCCGCCGCGACGGATCCCGGGAGGAAGACGCTGATGGCCCACGAGTTGTTGTTGACTACCCAGCTTCCTGCGCCGGGGACGTTGAGGATCGCGCTCGTCAGCACCGTCCACACGGCCACCAGCCAGATCGCGCGCTCGCGGCGGACCAGGCCGACAAGGACACCGACGGCCGCCAATGCCCACCAGGCACGCTCGAGGTTGCCATTGAAGTATTGCCACGGGAAGTCGTTGTAGCCGACAGCGGCCAGATAGCTGCCAGGGTCGGAGAGGCGCGGCGCGATCCAGACCTGCACGAGGCGCCAAAGCCAGGGGCCAGTCAGCACGAGCGCGATCCCGCTCGACGCGAGCCAGATGCGCCAGGGCAGACGTCGACTCACGACGATCAAGGCCAGTGCGAACGTCAGGGCAAAGGCCAGCACGCGATAGTGAGCGTAGACGAGGCCGGCAGCCAGCACGCCGATCCACACCGACTGCCCCGCCGCGCGCCGATCCCAGCCGGGGTGGTCGCTGGAGGCCGCCAGGAGGCCCAGCAGCGGGCCGAGGATGACGAGCCCGGTGAGTTGAGTGTATCGACCCCAGGAGACGTAGTAGCCGGGGAAGAGCGACACGAGGCCGACGATAGCCGCGGCGCCGACAGCGACCCAGGACCTGCGTGTTGTCCACAAGGCGAACGCATAGGCGCTCAACGGCATGAGTGCGTTGAGCACCTGCCCCAGCAGCAAGATCGCGTCCGACCGCTCGAGGCCTGTCAACCAGGCATAAGCCACCGCCAGCGTGTGAAAGCCGAAGTGATAGGTGAACGCCGAAACCGGCATCAACGTCCCATAGTCTTCGGGCACACGACCGGCTTCAGCGAGAAGTTGGGCGACGAGATCGTGATGAGGCGAATCCACCCAGACGGGGTAGGCCAGGTGTTGTACAGCGACCAACCGAGCGATCAGGCCCACGACCACGATCGCGATCAACGCGACAACTGGGAGGCGCCACCACCAACTGTTGCGGCGTTCGGTGGACGTCGGTCGGCGCTGCACGATCCGGGCGATGAGCGCGATGATCAGCGCCGCATCGATGACGAGCGCGATGAGTAATCCGATGGAAACAACTGTGGCAGTCAGACGGAAGGATAGCCAGGTCGCCAGGATCCAAACGATAGGGGAAAGCGACAGCGACAGCGCGACAGCGAGGGCTGCGGCTGTCGCTGAATCGCCCCGATCATCCAAACGATCGGCCGCAGCGGCCCACAGCAGCATGGCGCCGGGGATGAGCGTGAGAGCCACGCCGAAGAGACTCAGCGTGGCCCACTGCCAGAGCGTCACGTTCAGGGCCAGGAGATGTGTACAAGCCCGAGCGGGGTTCGGCTGTCCGCGGTCAGGTCGAGAAGCAGCGGACTCTGATCGGTTGCGCCGGCTTCACCCTCGCGCCAGCCATACGGCCCCCACACAAAGAGGAAGTACTTGCCGGGCGGAATGTTGGCCACGGCAAAACGGCCTTGTGAGTCGGTCTTGCCGGTGATGTCACCACGGGATGGATCGGGATCCGAGATGTAGTCCGGCGGGAAGGTCTGGTCCTCGCCCTGACCGAGCATGAGATAAAAGGCGTTGTCGATGATCGGCACGTCGCCTTCGCGTGTGATCATCAGGCCCGAGATCGAAGCAGTGGCGGGCGCCGTCTCGGGAGCGTCGGCCGGCGGATCGACAGGGCCCACAACAGTCAAGACGGCCGCCGGGTCGCCACCGGGATAGCTATCCGAACCCGCCACGGGGTCGAACACCGGGTAACCCTCGGCGGCCGGTGCCTCGGGCGCTGTGGTGGGCGGAGCCGCGATCGTCGAGGCCAGGGTAGGCACACCGCTGGCGGGCGCAACCGTGGGTTGTGGCGAGCAGGCTGAGACTAGACCCGTCAGCGCAAGCGAAAGCAGAACTCTTCGATGCATACGTAACCTGCCGGAGGAAAGAGAATGGGCCGGCACGAGACCGGCCCATTCATTATAGGTCGTGGGCTGCCAGAGCAGCACGCTGCCAGCAGAGGCGCGCGTTACTTGGTGAAGACCCCGTGGGCCAACAGGGTGTCGCCCGAGGTCGCGCCCAGCGTGGTCAGCTGAACGAAGCCGTCAAGCGCATTGCCCGTCGACGTGACCGTCATCGTGCCATACCAGCCGCTCGGCATGGTGGTGAAGGTCGAAGCCAGGCGGAAGTTGCGGATCAGGCTGCCGTTGGCCGGGATCGAGACATTGGTCTCGGTCAGCGGCGTGCTGCTGCCGCCCGCGCTCACGTAAGCCGCCGAGGGCGTGTACGTGATGTTGACGGTGGCCGCCGTACCACCCAGGTTCTGGATGGTGACCGGCGTCGCGAAGCCGTTCGACAGGATCTTGGCCACGAGCGGCACCAGCACGGTCGTGCGCGTGCCGTTGGCGTTGATGGCTTCGTAGGCGGCTTCGTCGGCGCTCACACCCGGCTTGCGCATCTGGACAAACACAGCGACGTTACCGGGGGCAGTCACCTGGCACGAGCCGTACCAGTTGGTCGTCAAGGTTGTGTCAGTAACAGGGTTGAAGAAATACGACTCGTTGACACCGACGGCAGCAGTATTCGAGGCCGTCAAAGTATTGCCAACGCCCGTGCTCGCCGGATCCTTCGTGCAGACCAGGTCGAGATCACCCGCGGCGATGCTAGAACCCGAGAGGTTCTGGACCGAGATCGGCGTGCTCAGGCCGTTTGACAGACGCGACGTGAACAGCGGAACAAACCAGCTGCTTCCGAGCTGCGTTGACATGAAGCCATTGAAGGTCTGCAGCGAGTCGGCGCCGGCGAACTTGTTCGAGATCACCGACAGCTGACCGGCGCTGCTGATCACGGCGGAGCCGTACCAGCCCGAAGCGATCGTGCCTTCGTCCGTCACATCGAAGTAGTAGGTCGCACCGGCCTGGATCGAGACCGCGCTCTTGGTGAAGTTCGCACCAGGGCTGGCGGCCGCCTTGATCAACTGGATGTCGACCGTGGTTGCCGAAGTGCCAGCGTTCTGGATCATGATCTGGCTGTTGGTGCTGGTGCTCTTCTGGACCAGCGGCACATAGAAGGTGCTGGCCGTCGACGAGGAGCCAATGTAGGCGCCAGAGGTAGGCGTCTGATTGCGGGCCAGGATCTGGACCACAGCGCCCATCGGCTGGTTCGAGGCGACAACCGCCGAACCGCGACCAGAGGTCATGGTCGTGTCGAAGTACTGGGCGATGATCGCCTGACCGCCGTTCCCGGCGACCGTGAAGTTGGTCGAACCGGAGGCGGCCGCCCAGGCCGTGCCATCTTCCTTGTAATAGTTGACCGTAACAGTCGCGGTATCAGTGCCCAGGTTGACCAGCGTGTAGTTGGTGCTCAGGGTCTTGCTGGTGGCCGCAGCGCTGGCCAGGCCGGTCGAAACGGCAAGAGCCATGACGACACTGGCGCTGGCGGTGAGGGCCGTCCTGATCTTGGAGAGAGACATAAACTACTCCTTCGCCTTCACGTTGAATGTGCTTGGTTCATATCAGAGCTCTAGGCCCTGAGCAGCGCTGACATCCTTCAGCCTGCAGGCTAGAGAGTAGGTCTAAACCTTCTGGCTGCCAATACTGCATGCGAAGTATGATCCAGGACTCTGCAACAGAAACCCTTCCAAATCACCGGGTTTTCTGGCTAATCCTTTACGGCTACGCTATTTTTCCGAGCTGCTGGGCGGACAAGTGGCGGAGGTGGGTCAGGGTTCCCCGTCAATCGGTCATTCCCTTAACCGACACGGGTCTTGGTTTGATCAGACGGTGGCTCTTCGGAAGAGCGCGAGCCTTCGATATTATGTTGCCTTTGTCGAGGCGTAAGCAGAAGGCCAAACACGACATAAACCAACTCAGAGCTGAGGATGGCCGCTCGCGCCAGCACCGCCGTAGCAGCTGCTCCCTCGGGTGACATCCCGGCCTGGGTCGTCAGCAGGTAAGTTAACCCCACCTCGCGCAGCCCCAGCCCGGCCGGCAGAAAGAACGCCAGGAAACCGGCAGACCATGAGAGAGCAAACGCTGCTACCACCAGCGTCACCAACTCACCGCCTCCCAGCTGCGAGTTAGCGTTGAGCCCGCTCAGACAGGCCCAGACCATCAGCCCATCAAATATCCACAAACCCACCTGCCAGAGCCCGGCGCGCCCGATGCGACGTAGCGTCACAGCCGCCACCCATCCTCTCATATCCCAGGGGAGGCGCTTGCCCCAGCGCTTTTCCACGACCGATATCACGGCCGGACCCAGCAAGACCCCAGACACAACTGCCAGTGTGCTGAGAAGGCCGATCAACCAAACAAACGACCGTTGCGCCAAGAGACCGCCCAGCGTGGCCACGACCGACGCGCTAAGGAGCAGTCCCATGATCTCGACGACAGCGCCCAGATTGGCGTGGTGCGGCGACGTGCCGTGGCGGGTTTGCAGCCAGTGGGTGCGACTGAGATAGCCCCACACCATGCCCGGGATATAACGGGCGACAAACGGGAGCATGTAGGCGCGAACGGCATCCCGCCAACTCAGCCCTACGCCCAGGTCATGCATGGCGAGCCGCCACGCCTCCACCTGAAACACCGTGGCGATCAGAACGCCGCCCACAGCGGCGACCAGCGATTCCGGATGCGTCACCCGTATCTGTTGCGATAGGATCGCCTCACCAGCCGACCAGGCCTGCCACAGAAAAAGAGCAGCGCCGATCGCCAGCCCGATCCTGTAAAGAACAGAACGCCACCAGCGAAAGTCTTTCACGTCGTCGATGGCTTCCTCACCAGGAACTGCGCGTGCCAGGTGAGGAACTCGTTCAGCACGGGCCAGCGGATCGCGCTGATCGGCAGGTAGCGCGTCGACAAATCCAGACACTCGAACCCGGTCTCGGCGATGATCCGTCGCATCTTGCCGATGGTCATGCGATAGAGGCCCCAGCCCGCGTAAAGATCGTTGAACGACGTGGCGTCCTCATTGGCCGAGTACATCGTGCGCACCCACTCAGCCACTGCGCGTTTGCGTGGAACCAACTTCAAGGCAAGTCTCTCGCCGAGGTAGTGGTAAGGCGTGAACTCATGCCCACCTGGTGGACTGTAATACGGCGGGAAACTGACATACGCGACGCAGCCCGGTCGCAGGACTCGCTGGATCTCTTTCATCAACGCCGCGGGATCCGGGACATGCTCGATCAGGCTGGCGCAGAACACGAAGTCCATGCTCTGCGAACGCAACGGCACATGCAGCGCATTTCCATTGATCTGCCGAAGACGCAGTCCTTCAGACTCGGGGCGGTGCGGCTGCATGAGGTCGACGCTGACGAGCGAATCCGCCTCTCTCGCGAACTCGAGACTGTAGCCGCCGACGCCGCTGCCCAGATCGAGCATCTGTTTGCCCCGCAACGGAACGCCGTGTTCGGCCAGGTAGTCCATCAACCAGCGCGCTTGAAATGCCTGGAACTCCAGATAATCTTGTTCGGATCGAGCGCGCTTTCGGGTGACCGTCCAAAACGCCCGCACACGCGAGAACCAATTCATGCGTTACACCTTCCGCAGGATCCAGTTGAAGTTCGGCATCAGCGGCACAAGCGGCCGCAACAGGCCGTCAGGCGCGCGCTGAAGCCAGGCCAGGCCCCGGTTGAGCGTCAGTTCATCCGGCCGCTGCTTGAGCAGGTCGAGAGTCAGATCATGAATCTCGAACTTACCCCACAGCGATCGCAGCCCCCACCAACTGCGCGAGCGTTCGTAATAGGCATCGCCCTTGCCGAACAGCTTGAGGTAAGCCCCCGCCAGACGGTCGGGCAGCCAGTGCAGAAACGGCAGGAAGTAGTGCGGCTCGATCGGATAGAGCCAGTTGGGGCCGCTGAAGAAGACGAGCCCGCCGGGCCGCAACACGCGATAGACCTCGGCCGCCAGGCGCGTATCGTCCGGCACATGTTCGTAGACCTGGGCGCAGATGATGACGTCGATCGCCCCGTCATCGATGGGTAGACGCATGGCATCGACCTGCGCGAAGGCCAGGGGCGCAGCCTCTGGCCGAGGCGCGTGGCGCAGGGCCGGCAGATCGTAATCGCCGCCGAGCAGGAGCTTGAATAACGGCGCAAGCTCGGCCGTGATCAGGCCCGAGGAACAACCCACATCGAGACCGACAGCCTGCTCGAGCGGAAAGCCGGCGTGCTCGCGCAGGGCGCGCGCGATCTTGCGGGCTTTGCGCTGGCGGCTTTCGAGATCGCGGACACCCTCGTGTCCTTCGAAGAAACCTTTCTGGTAGCCGCGGGGCAGCGAATCGGTCATGAGCCGACGGCCTCGCCCGGTTTGCGGGCTGCGATGGTGTGTCCGAGCGCGAACAACCCCTGACGATCAAGGATGCCGTCGAGCGCCCAGGCTGGATAGACCAACAGCCATCGATTGAGATGCCAGGCGATCGTGCGCACGACCGGGATGCCCCACACCAGGCCCAACACGATCGTCGAAGCCTGATGGCTGAGAAACGTCATCAACCCTCCGCGTACGCGGCACTCGACCATCTCAAGGCCGCCTGCTTTGAGCAACTGCTCAATGCCATGCCGGGTGTAGCGGTAGTAATCGTGAGGGAGATCGTGCAGCCGACTCAGGTGCGGGACCGAGAGCACAAGATGCCCGCCCGGCCGCAACACGCGCCCGATTTCGCTCATGGCCTTGAAGGGGTCCGGCACATGTTCGAGCACTTCGAGGCACAGCACGCTGTCGTAGGCGCCGTCGGAAACCGGCGTCATCGCCTGTGCATCGGCCACATAGCGCACGCGGTCGCTGCGCGGGAACGGGTCGAGGCCGTCGTAGGCCGCCAGTTGAGGCTCGAGCTCAGCTCGAAACGGCATATCCCCACAACCAACATCGAGCAGGCGACCGGACAGATAAGCCCGGGCGAGTGGCAGGCTCACCGCAAGCTGGCTGTAAGCAGCGGCCGAGAAGTGGTGTTTGCGAGCCGAC
>CAYZRP010000143.1:0-1168 GCA_964480865.1 uncultured Anaerolineales bacterium
CCCCCCTGTATATATGGCCCGTCACACGGGGGGGGGGCCCGGCGCGGGGGCTTCCCCCCGCCCCTCCCCACCCCCTCGTTTTCTCGGAAGAATCAGATCAGGCATTTCTAACGCGACTGCCGTGCACAGCGGGTAGAAGGGCAAAGAAATTGGGAGGATGTGGTGTACGATAACCATCATCTGCATATCGATAGGGGGCGTACCTTGCCACTACACTGATGTAGTGACTGGATGAATTGGTGACCATTCCTCTATCCCCCGATGTCGTGCAAGCCATCTGCACCGCGCACGGACTGGGCAAAATCGACCGTGTGGTTCAGCCCGTGCAGGGCAACATCAATCTGTGCTTGTTGATCAATGATGCCTATGTGCTGCGTTTCGACGTGCTTGATTGGGGCGGAGCCAATCGCTACGCAGGCGAGAAGTGGGCATACGACATACTCAACGGGAGTGATGTGCCCGTCTCGCGGGTGCTGGCGCTCGATACAAGCAAGCGCCTCGCACCCTATGACTATCTCATTCTGACAAAGATGCAGGGAGAGACGGTCACGACCAGTGCTGCCGCTCTGCCGCCTGCTGCCCGCTATGCCATTGGTTACAGCGCCGGGCAGCATCTGGCGACGCTCCATAAACACCAGATCAATCAGTTTGGGTTGCTCTATGAGATCATCGCGGGTATGTCACGGCCCGATTGGGCGGCGTATGTCGCCGGGCACTTTCGATATTATCTGGGGCAGGTCCGGGCGCTCGATATCTTGTCTGCCGAAACGCTGGGCCGGATAGATGCGCTCATGGCACGGATGCAGCCTTTGTTGGCTGCCGTACAGCAGGGCGTTCTCATTCATGGTGACTATCACTTCAACAACATGTTGCAGCAAGACGGCAAACTAAGCGCTGTGCTTGACTTCGATTGGGCAGCGTCTGGCGACCCATCCTGGGATTTCCGCATTGACGACTCCATTGAGACCGAAGTCCCCGGAAGCCGAGAGGCGTTGTATGACGGGTACACGAGCCGCCGTCCCCTTCCGGACGGTCATTGGGAGCGCGTGTCCTTCTACCGCATTGGCCTGTACCTCGATTATCTGGAGGCCGCGGCCCAGGACAAGAACGAGGTCACCCGTATCACGGCCCTGGTGCTCCACGAAATGGACTGGCTGGAAAGGCGCGT
>CAYZRP010000143.1:1268-17045 GCA_964480865.1 uncultured Anaerolineales bacterium
CTCTTCGCTATAATGTCCCGCATGTCCCTCACAAGCGACGAAATCGATCACATCGCTTCACTGGCGCGGCTGAAGCTAACGGACGACGAGAAGGCGCGCTACCGGCAGCAGTTGTCGGCCGTGCTGGATTACATCGCCAAGTTGGGCGAGGTCGACACGACGCCGATTCCGCCGACGGCCACTGTGCTGCCGCTGCGCACCGTGCTGCGCCCAGACAAAGCGACCCCATCGCTGCCCGTGCCGGATCTGCTCCGCAATGCCCCCGAGGCCGAGGACGACATGTTCCGCGTCCCGCCCGTGCTCGATTGAGGCGCGCGAACGTCTATGACTCTCACCGATCTCACCTTACAGGGTGCCGTCGAGCAACTGAATGCCGGCGCCGTCAGCAGCCGCGAACTCACACAGGCCTGCCTCGATCGCATCGAAGCCGTTGATCCAACGCTCAATGCGTTCCTGACGGTCACGGCCGATCAGGCCCTGGCTCAGGCCGCTGCCGCCGACGACCGCCGCGCGTCAGGCGAGACTCTTCCTTTGTTAGGCGTACCGCTCGCGATCAAGGACGTGCTCTGCCTGAAAGGCGTCCGCGCGACAGCGGGCTCGCGTATCCTCGAGAACTTCGTGGCGCCGTATACGGCCACGGCCGTCCAGCGCCTGCTCGACGCCGGCGCCGTGATCCTGGGCAAGCTCAACTGCGATGAGTTCGCGATGGGCTCGAGCACAGAGAACTCGGCCTACGGCCCGACGCGCAACCCGTGGGACACGACACGCGTGCCCGGTGGCTCTTCCGGCGGGAGCGCCGCGGCCGTCGCGGCTCGCATGGCGTTCGGCGCGCTGGGCACCGACACCGGCGGCAGCGTCCGCCAGCCTGCGTCGTTTTGCGGCGTCGTCGGCCTCAAGACCAGCTATGGCCGCGTCAGCCGCTACGGCCTGATCGCTTACGGCTCGTCGCTCGACTCGATCGGGCCTATCGGCCGCACCGTCGCCGACGTGGCAGCGCTCTTCGGCCTGATCGCGGGGCATGATCCGCGCGACGCGACGTCGATGCCGACACCGGTGCCGACTCTTGGCGAATGGACCCAGGATCTCCGCGGCGTGCGCGTCGGAGTGCCGCGCGAGTATTTCATCGAGGGCATGCAGCCGGCCGTCGAGACGACCGTGCGCGCCGCGATCGATCATCTCAGGTCGCTCGGCGCGTCTACGGTCGAGATCTCGCTCCCGCACACCGAGTACGCGCTACCCGTTTACTATCTGATCGCGCCAGCCGAGGCCTCGGCCAATCTCGCCCGCTTCGACGGCGTGCGTTACGGTCCGCGCGCTGAAGCCGACGCGTTGTGGGACGTATTCGAGCGGACCCGAGGCGAGCGCTTCGGCGCCGAAGTCAAACGCCGAATCATGTTGGGGACGTACGCGTTGTCGGCCGGATACTACGACGCCTTTTATGGCCAGGCTCAGAAGGTGCGGACCCTGATCAAGCGCGACTTCGACAACGCCTTCGAGCAAGTCGACGTCATCGCCTGCCCGGTTGCGCCGACGACGGCCTTCACGATCGGCACCAAGGTCGACGATCCGCTGGCCATGTACCTCGAGGATGTGTTCACGCTGCCGCCGAGTCTGGCCGGGATCACCGGCCTCTCTGTGCCCTGTGGCACCGATGCAGCCGGCCTGCCGATCGGGCTGCAACTGCTCGGCCCCGCCTTCGGTGAGGAGCGCGTCCTGCGCGTCGGGCACGCCTTCGAGCAGACGACGGAGTGGCATCGGGCAGCGCCGAGACTGTAGAGCGTAGAGCGTGGAGCGTGAGGCGATCACGCTCCACGCTCCACGCTTATTCGAATTCCAGCTCTGTAAACAACGCCTCGTCGTCCGTCCAGTCGGTCAGGGCGACGAGCTCGATCACGCCGAAGAGCTCGGTCTGGCGGGCTTCGACCTTGCGGCGCTTGATCAACTCGAGGGCCGCAAGGAAGGTCACCATGATCTCCATGCGGCTGCTGGATTGGGCGAGCACCTCATGGAAAGCGACATGGCCCTCGCTGGCGCGGAAGGCATCGGCCAGGCGTCGAATCTGATCGCGGATCGTGACTTTTGGCGGCGCCACAACAGTTGAGAGCGCGGGCGTGTCCGGCGGCATCAACGCCAGCGCACGGCGCACGGCCTCGAGCAGGTCGATTGTGGTGACGTTGCTCAGGTCGAGTTGCTTCTCGATCTTCGGCGGCGGCGCTAGGCGCACGTAGGTGTGCAGGTTGGCGTCCTCACGCTGGCGCAGGCCGAGTGCCACCTGCTTGTAACGTTTGTAGGCCAGCAGGCGCCGCGCCAACTCCTCGCCAGGATCTTCTTCGCCGGGCGCACGTTCGACAGGCCGCGGCAACAGCGCTTCCGACTTGATCAGGATCAGGCGCGCGGCGATGCTGAGGAAGTCCGCCAGTTCGCCGAGGTTGAGTTGCTCCATCACCCGCACGTAGCTGACGAACTGATCGGTCACCTGCGCCAGCGCCACGTTCGTGATCTCGAGTTCTTCGCGCTCGATCAACTGCAGCAGCAGATCGAGCGGCCCCGAGAACACCGGTAACTGCACAGTGTATCCGGGTCGCAACAGGCTGATCGTGTCGGGCTCGGCGATCTGCTCGGGCAGGTGCACGCTGTGCTCGGCTTCTTTCGCCACGGGGGGCTCGGCTGCCTGCTCCGCCGTCTCGTTCTCGGCCGTCACCGGCGCGATCGCCTCGAGGTCGCCATTTTGATCAGGTTGCTCGAGCGGTAGCTCGGGCGAAGGCACTTCGGTCATGGGCGCGATGATACCGCCTGCGCAGGGTCTGCGCTACTGCAGCTTGCGGAACGACGACAAATCGCCGGCCGCGCCACGAATGACGAAGGGCACAGGTTGGCCGTCCATTCGAGTGCCACGGTCATCCGCCGATGCGTTTTGCATCCCGCCGCCGGCCAGCCATCGCCGTGGGTCGTCGCCCATGTGCACAACCGTAGGGGCGGCCCTTGTGGCCGCCCGCTCTGCCATGTCGAACGTCAGCGCCGTGGCGAGTGCCCACCATGAGTTGACAGGCGTTACGCCGACGTCGTGGATGCGCAATTGCCGAGGCGTGTCGCTTGTCGGCGATGGGGTGGTGGCAACGCGGCGCGCAGGCCGAGAGCAGCCCAGCCAGCAATTCCAGAAGAGCCCGCTGGACGATCACGTATCGTGAACGATGCGCTCACGAATAAGAGGATACGAAGTCGTTCAGTGCGCGAACAGGAGGAAGGCCGACAGACCAACAGCTGCTGTCGAGAACAGGGCCGTGATCAGCAGACCACCAACGACGAGGCGCCGGTTCTCGCTGAGGGCTCGCCGTTCGTCGGCCTGGATCTGCGCGACACGTCGATCCTCGATCGCCTGCATCTCGTCCATCGCGCGCCGGGCTGCCTCGCTGTCGAGTTGCTTGCCATACACGAGTTCGTCGGTGCGCGCGGCATGCCGAACGTGAACATCGACGTGGCGGTCGAGCATGTGCTCGAGAGCGTCGACATGCCGCGCACACCGTGGGCAGGTCGGAGCGCCAGACCAGTTACGGGTGCCACAGTTCGGGCACGAACGCCAGAGCCCGGCGTTGCACGAGATGCACACGGTCCGATCGGCCGCATTGATCCGGCCACAGTCCGGACACAACACGTCGGCCACTTCGAGATTGGCGCCGCAGGCCGGGCACTCAGCCATGTGGGCGTCGAGCGGCAGCAATCCCTGGCGGCCACAGCCCGGGCAGGCGAGTTCTCGGGCAAATGCAGCGACAAATGTCGGATGGGCGGCCATGTCGTCATCATAGGCCGGCGCCACCGGCCCGGCGGTTGGCGATGGCCCGCCTTGGTTAGCAAGGATGGGCAGCTCCATTCAGACGAACGACGAAAGACGAAGGTTGAATGGCCACTCAACCTTCGTCTTTCGTCCTTCGTCGTCCCTCACTCCTTCGGCGCGTAGATGTGATACTGGAAGTTGTTCATCACGATCGCGCGTTGCCAATCGTAATTGCGGCCGATCGCGTCGAGGACGGGTTTGGGGTAGAAGAATCCGCGCAGGACGACCAGGCCGAAGTCGCGCCGCTCGATGGCCGCGATCTCGTCGGCCGGGTCGAACAGGCCAGCTTCGTACATGACCAATTGCGGGAAGGCGTTGGTCACCACAGGCTTGCCGGCCATGAATAGGAACCCGGCTTCTTCCGAGAAGACAGGTCCCTCGGCGTCTTTGACGAGCGCCGCGATCTCGTTCCCGGCGGCCAGGTCGTCGGCGTTCGGCCGCGGACCGAGCTGCGTGTAGCCCTGGCGGTCGTAGAAACCGCGCGGCTGGTCGGGGATGCCCAGCGCCGAGGTCACTGTTGCATAGGGGAAGCCGTAGGTGTAGGTGTGGAAGGTCAGGGCGGTCTGAGCGATGAAGAGCGCGGCGATCGCGGCTGAGCTCAGCCGGGCCGGCCAGATCGCGCCCGAGCCGCCGCGGGTCATCAGCCCGACGGCGCCGCGGCCGAACAGGACGCAGGCCGCGGCTGTAGCCGTGACGAAGTACGACTCGCCGGCCCCGACCTTGCCCGACAGCGCGCCGGTCGCGACAGCGGCCAGGAACCACAGGCTGTAGAGCGAGAGCTTGCGCCCGAGGAGTTCACTGCCGACCGCGAGCACCGCGCCGCCGACGAGCACGGCGTGCAGGCTCAACCACTCGCCATAGAAGCCCCACATCTGCGGCAGATCGAAGGCGTTGATGTTGGCCTTGATGATGCTGACGTAGAACCAGCCGTCGGTCTGCAGATTGATCCAGTAAAACAGCCCGCCCGCCGCGAGGGCTGCCACGATCGCGGCCAGCACGCCGCGCGCCGGATCGCGCAACACAAGATAAAGAAGACCAGCCGCGACAGTGCCCAGCGCCAGCTGTTTGCTGAAGCCGGCGGCGATGAGGAGCGCCAGCGCAAGGCCGAGTCGGCGCAGGTCGGTGTCGGCCGGCCGATCGGCCTGGGCGAACCAGCCCCTGGTGCCGGCCCAGTCGAAGACCGCCAGGGCCGCGATGCCCAGGCACTCGAAGGTCACCATCGTCATGTGCTGCCGGAAGAGCGGGCCGATCATGAACGTGTAAGTCGAGGCCAGAAAGGCCAGGCCGCTCAGGCCGCCGATCAACCAGCCGGCCCCGCTCGCACCCGACAGTGCCGCCCGCTTGACCATGACGCCGATGGCGATGGCTGCGACCAGCGAGCCGATGAACGACACGAGCCGGCCCGTCCACAACTGTGGCCCGAAAGCCATCACAAGCGGCGCCGTTAAGAGATGAAAGAGCGGCGGGTAGATCGAGGTGTAGTAGGGGAAGACCTGGCTGTCGGCATAGGGCCACAGGCCCTGAGCGTGAAGCACCGTGTCGTAGAGCTCGAAGCCTTCGCCCTGATCGTAGTCGAAGGGGAAGCGGATCAGCGCCGCTGCGTAGTGAACGTAGACCAGCAACTCGTAGAGCAGGGCGATCGCGGCCACGACGAACAGCGCGATGGTCAATGCGCGCAGCCAGCCTCGGCCCGCCCTTCGGGTGCGTCTCATGGCACGGCGAGTATACCGGCAACAGCAGCCTTCAACCGCAAAGACGCGAAGAGCGCCAGGTCTGGATAACCTGGCGCTCTTCGCGTCTTTGCGGTTGGGTAAGCCCGGCTCAGGGCAGCGGGATTATCGCGCTGTGCATGAATGGCCACATCAGCCCGACCACGAGCGCGAAGGACACGCCGGTGAGCAGCACGAGCGCATACCAGCGGCTGTCATAGCGCAGATGCATGTAGTAGAGCACGACGAGCGTCGCCTTGAGGATCGCGAAGATCACCAGGATCGGGATCTTGATTTCATCGGCCGGGATGAACGAGACGAGCAGTTCGATCACCGTGAAGGCGGCCAGCCAGGCGAAGATGCGAACGTAATCGATGCGCGGATGCGCGTGATCCGACTGAGCGGCGTTTGTGAGTTCGGGAGTGGAGGTCTGTTCCATGGTGCGCGTTCCTGACGCTCAGATCAGATAGACGAGCGTGAAGATGAAGATCCAGACGACGTCGACGAAGTGCCAGTACAGGCCGAAGACCTCGACGCCCATGTGCTCGGTCCTGCTGAAGCCCTTCCACAGCCAGTTGTAGAACACGAGGATCAGCGCCCACAGCACGCCGGCGGCGACGTGCAGGCCGTGGAAGCCGGTCAGGAAGAAGAAGCCCTGTGAGAAGGGATTGGCTCCGAGGGTGAACCCTTCGCCGAAGAGCGTGTTGTACTCGAGGGCCTGGATGCCGATGAACACGGCCCCGGCCAGCGCGACCAGAAACAGCCACAGAGTCAGCTTGCCGCGATCGCCGCGTTGAATGGCCGACAACGCGAGCACGACAAAGAGGCTCGACGCCAGCAGGATGAAGGTGTTGACAGACACGATCATCAACGAACTGAAGTGGTGCAGGAGTTCGTTGGCTGTTTCGCCCTCCGCGCGCATCAAGATCCACTGCAACACGGCGTTGGAGATCAGGCCACCGAAGATCACGGTCTCGGTGCCGAGGAAGCACCACATCGAGAACTTCGAGATCTCAACGCCACCCATCGGCACGCCATGCGCGCGGCGGCGTTCGACGATGCCCGAGATGATCCAACCGCCGACGCCGACCGCCAGGGCGGCGGACCCGAGGCCGAGCACGACCTGCCACAAAAGGTCGGGGTACGAGAACGCCGACCGGGTCGATCGAACCATCCAAAGCAGGAGGCCGGCGACGACCCCGAAGAAGCCGATGCCGAGCACCAGCGGCCAGTAGGTGGGGGCGGGGAGGTGGATCTCGTCCTGGGCGTGTTCAGTGACTGCAGCGTGAGCCATGAGTTGTCCGATGTGCACGATCTGGAATTAGGATGCGGCCCACCCACGCCGAAGGCGCAGGTTCACGGAGCAATTTACCATAGCCAAATGCCATCGTCAAAGTCCATATATGTTTAAACCGGACAAAACAGGCCGATTTGTCTTGTGATTTCCGTCACTGACGATTGACGACACCCATCAATTGCGTATAATCTCACCTGTTCTCGCGCCATTCTCTTCCATGCACGTCAAGCGCCGCGAATCCGTTAACATTCACTCTGGCCCCGACAATGCGCGGGGCTTTGTTCACGTTCGATTGACCCCGCCTGTGCAGCGGCGGGACGAGGAGGAAAGTTGAAAGCACCTGTGTCGAGCCGCTGGTGGCTCTTTTTCGCCCTCATCGGAATCGTCGTCGTGGTGGGCATCGTCGGTGTTGTGTGGGCCAACATGTTTGATGGCGGCCCAACGCTGGCGGCCTGCCCTCCGGCCTGCCCCTACACCTTCCCGCAGGTGCCCAGCACGCTCGCGCCAGAGTCAATCGAAGCGGCGCAGATCGCCGACCTGTTCTGGATCATCATCGGCATCGCCGGCGTGATCTTCGTGCTGGTCGAGGGCGCGTTGGTCTGGACGGTCTTCAAGTTCAAGAACCGCCCGGCGGAGCAGGCGCTGCAGATCCATGGCAACACCAAGCTCGAGATCGCCTGGACGGCCGCGCCCGCGGTCATCCTGGTCGGCGTTATGGGCCTGACCTTCCGCACGATGGTCGATGTGCGCGCGCCGGCCAGCACAAACTTCATCACCGTGAACGCTGTCGCTCAGCAGTTCTGGTGGGAGTTCCGCTATCCGGGCTACGCCTCTGAAGATGGCACGCGCTCGGTGGTGACGGCCAGCGAGCTTGTCGTGCCGGTCAACACCGTCATCGATGTGCGGCTCGAGTCGAAAGACGTCGAGCACGGCTTCTGGGTGCCCGAACTGTTCGGCAAGATGGACGCGATCCCGGGCTACCTCAATCAGATGAAGTTCACGCCGACCACGGTGGGCACGTACTACGCCGGGCAGTGCACGCAGCTTTGCGGCGTGCAGCACGCGCAGATGCGCTTCGCGGTCAAGGTCGTCACGCAGGCCGAGTTCGAGGCCTGGATCCAAAACCAGCTCAACCCGGCCGTTGAACCCGCAGCCGGCTCGCCCGAAGCAGCCGGCAAAGCCGCGTTCCTCGAGCCCGGCAACGGCTGCATCGCCTGTCACGTCATCGATGGGGCGGGCGGCGTCGGCGTGATCGGCCCGAACCTGACCCACGTGGCCGAGCGACGCTTCCTGGCCGGTGGCATCATCGAGAACACGCCCGAGAACCTGGCCCGCTGGCTGTCGAGCCCGCAGACAGTTAAGCCAGGAAACCGCATGGTGCTGCCGCGACAACTCGACGACACCACGGTTCAGAACATCGTGGCCTATCTCAATAGCCTGAACTGACGACGGCGCGAGCCGCAGCAGGAGAACGTGATGGCAACTGTATCCCGTCCTATGACCACCGAGAAATCGACGCTGGCCGTGATCGTCGATTGGCTGACAACGGTCGATCACAAGAAGATCGGCATCATGTATCTGGTTCTGAACGTGGTCTTCTTCGTGATGGCCGGCGTTCTGGCGCTGTTGCTCCGAACGCAGCTCGCCTGGTCGAACCTCAAGCTGGTCGACCCGAACCGCTATAACGAACTCTTCACCATGCACGGCACGGCCATGATCTTCCTGGTCATCGTGCCGATCTGGGCCGGCTTCGCCAACTACATCCTTCCTCTGCAGATCGGCGCGCGCGACATGGCCTTCCCGCGTCTGAACGCCTTTTCGTTCTGGCTGCTCCTGTTCAGTGGCGTGGTGATGTTCTCGAGCTACTTCTTCGACGCCGTGCCGAATGCCGGCTGGACGGCCTACCCGCCGCTCACCGGCCCGACCTACACGCCTGGCCCGAACACGGACTTCTGGATCCTGGGCCTGCACCTCGGCGGTCTGTCGTCGCTCTTCGGCGCCATCAACTTCATCGTCACCACGCTCAACCTGCGCGCGCCCGGCATGAAGCTGTTGCAGGTGCCGATGTTCACGTGGTCGATGTTGATCACGAGCTCGATGGTGCTGTTCGCGACCCCGATGCTGACCGTGGCGATCACGCTGCTGTTGGCCGACCGGCACTTCGGCACGCACTTCTTCCAGGCCGCACAGGGCGGTGACCCGCTGCTCTGGCAGAATCTGTTCTGGTTCTACTCGCACCCGGCCGTGTACATCATGATCCTGCCCGCGATGGGCGCGATCTCCGAAGTGCTGCAGACCTTCTCGCGCAAGCCGCTCTTCGGCTACACCTTCATCGCCTTCTCGTCGGTCTTCATCGCCATCCTGGGCTTCCTGGTCTGGGCGCACCATATGTTCCAGGTCGGCTCGAGCCTGGGGATCAACGCCTTCTTCGCCGGCATGACCATGATCATCGCAGTGCCCACGGGCATCAAGATCTTCAACTGGATCGCGACGATGTACGGCGGCGCGCTGCGCCTGACGAGCGCGATGCTGTTCGCGATCGGCATGATCACGATGTTCATCATCGGCGGCCTGTCGGGCGTCATGCTCGGGTCGGTGCCGGTCAACTGGCAGGTGCACCAGACTTACTTCGTTGTCGCGCACCTGCATTACGTGCTCTTCGGCGGCTCGGTCTTCGGCATCTTCTCGGCCTTCTACTACTGGCTGCCGAAGATGACCGGCTGGCTGATGGATGAGCGCCTCGGCAAGATCCACTTCTGGATCATGCTCATCGGCTTCAACCTGACCTTCTTCCCGCAACACCTCCTTGGCCTGCTCGGCATGCCGCGGCGTTATTACACCTACGCGGCCGGGCAGGGCTGGGAGATCTGGAACCTGATGTCGACGGTCGGCGCCTACCTGATCGCGCTGTCGGTTCTGATCTTCATCATTAACTTCTTCCTGAGCGCACGCCGCGCGAAGACCGCCGGCCCGAACCCGTGGGAGGCCGCAACGCTCGAGTGGTCGACTTCGTCGCCGCCGCCGGACTACAACTTCGCCAAGATCCCGACGGTCACGCGCATGAACCCGCTCTGGCCCGAGCATCCCGACGCCGGGCACTGAGTTCTCGTTGGAGTTTGAGCAAAACGGGGCGCTTCGTGGGCCGGAGCTCCGGTCACGAAGCGCCCCGTTTTTGACTTTTTGCCCGTCTTTGCGACTTGAGGCGAATATCGCGAACATGGAAAGGAAAGACGTCCCCAATCCGTTCGTGATATTCGTTACAATTCGTGCAATTCGTGGCAAAATACGTAGCAATCCATGACCCTTCGCGCCGCCCCGCCCATCTCTCCATTAACCGGCCGTTTTCGCTGGCTTTCGCTGGCGGCGGCCGCCGTTGCGTTTTTGATGCTGCTCCTCAGCGGGGTGGCGGCTTCGCCGAGTTCGTCCTCGCTCAGCGGGTCCATCTGCGTCGGGCAGTGGCCGCTTTGTAATGGCACCTGGGCACTGACGGCACCGGCCAAAGGCTGGGCGGATGTGGCGGCCCGAACGGCCGCTGTGGCGCTCTGGCCGTTGATGTTCGGCCTCGTGGCGATGGCCTACCGCAGTTACCGCAAGGTGCGCTGGGTCTATCAGCCGGTCGTGGCGGCGCTCGCTCTGCTGGCGGTGCGCGCCCTGATCGGCGGCGTCGATGCCGCGGTGCTTGCGCCGGCCGGCGTCGCACAGGTGGTGATGGTGGCGTTGCTCTCGGCTCTGCACGGCGCGGCGGGGCTCGGGCTGCTGGCGGCGTTGATCACGGCCGGCATCGTCGCCATCGGGCTCGAGCGCAACCCGCGCCTTGGCGACTCGCTTCTGCACTTTGACATCGTCAGCCAGATGGCCGGGCAGGCCCTGCTGGCGCTCTTCATCTTGTTGATCGCGGGCGCCGTGGTCACGGCGACCGACGCGCGGTCGGCCTGTTCGCAGTGGCCTTTGTGCGGCCCCGAAGCGCCCGACCGTCTGGTCGGGTGGCTGGCGTTCGGCCATCGTCTGGCGGCGGTTACGGCTGGCGTGATGCTGGCCGGGGCGATCTTCGTCGCCTGGAAGCAACGCGCGACGAATGTGCCGTTACTGGTGTCGGCCGGGCTCGCCGGCGCATTCTTCGTCGGCCAGGCCTTCATCGGCGCCGCCAACGTGCTGACGGGCTTCCCGCTGCAACTGGCGTCACTGCATTCGGCCACCGCGACGATGTCGTGGGCGTCGGCCGTGGCCTTCACGGTGTTCAGCCTGCAGGCCGTGCGTCTGACACCGCTGGCCGCGCCATTCCCGGCGCTCAACGCGCGGGCAATGCGCGCCGCGACAGTGGCGGTGCGTTCGTCGATCGGCAGCTACATCCAGCTGACCAAACCGATCGTCATGGTGCTCCTGCTCGTGACGACGGCGGGCGCGATGGTGATGGCCGTCAATTACGCGCCGGCCTCGTCGACGCCGCCGCTCTACACGGTGTCGCAGTGGCCGACGCTCGAGTTGTTCCTGTGGACGATGTTCGGCGGCGCGCTGGCCTCGGGCGGCGCCAGTGCGCTCAATCAGGTCATCGACATCGATCGTGACAAGGCGATGACGCGCACGAACAAGCGCCCGCTGGCTAAGGGCACCGTGACGGTGGCCCAGGCCATCGCCTTCGGCCTGATCCTCAACATCCTGGCCTTCTACGCGCTGACCGTGTTCGTCAACGTGACGGCCGCGATCCTGGCGCTGGCTGGCTCGCTCTACTACGTCGGTTTCTACTCGCTGGGGCTGAAGATGAACACGCCGCAGAACATCGTCATCGGCGGCGGCGCCGGTGCGATCCCGCCGTTGGTGGGGTGGGCAGCGGTGACGGGCGGGCTTGAGGCCCCGGCCTGGTTCCTGTTTGCCATCATCTTCTTCTGGACGCCCCCGCACTTCTGGGCGCTGGCGCTGCTCAAGAAGAACGACTACGCGCGCGCCGGGGTGCCGATGTTGCCGGTCGTGGTCGGCGAAGCCGAGACGCGGCGTCAGATCATGCTCTACACAGTGGTGCTTGTGGCGCTCTCGCTGTTGCTCACGCCGGCGCGGGCGGCCGGCCTCGTGTATTTCGTCGCCGCGGCCGTCCTTGGCGCGGGCTTCCTGCTCCTGGCGCTACGGCTGTATCGCGCGCCGAGCAACAAACTGGCCCATCAGCTCTACAAGTACTCAAGCTATTACCTGTTGTTGGTGTTTGCGGCGCTGGTCGTGGATTCGCTGTACAGGGTGATGGTGTGAGAACAGCGCTGCGGCGGAGGCTGTCTTGAACAAACGCGAAGCGCTGCGCAATATGGCCTTCGGCGTGTTGGCCGTGATCGTGACCCTGCTCTTCACTTCGATGGCGTACCACTACATCACCGAAGTGATGGCCCGGCCCCGATGAGCGCCCAAGAGCCCATCCTCATCGATGAGCCGCCGATCGACACACCGATCGGCCCGAACGACGGCGAGCCCGCTTTCGAGCCGCCGCGGGCGAAACGCAACAGCGTCTTCCCGCTCATGGTCGACATCGGGGCCGTGATCGCGTTGTTCGGCCTGATCATCGGCGCGCCGCTCTGGGGCGGCATCGTGGGCGGGACCATGATCGGCGTCGGGATCGCGATCGTTGTGATCGGCCTGATCGGCTGGTTCGTGGAGGCTCGCGCCGACTTTCGGCGCATGCCGGATTGAGGTGCAGGGTGGTGAGCGTGTTGAGGCGATCGGCCCCCTGGGTCGCTGCCTTGATCGCCCTGGCGCTGCTGTACAATGCGCTGCCGTTGGCAGCGACGCCGCAGGACGATGAGGTCACCTGGCGCGGTGGGGTCGGGGCGCGCGACGTGCAGGCCCGATTGCAGCAGGGGGCCGAGGGTTACCGGCTGATCGTCACGGGGCTTAGCGGCGCGAGCCGCCTGCTCGTCACCTGGTTGCCGGTCGAAGGCCCGGGCGTGATCGTGGAGCGGGCGGTCGATCTACAGGGGGATGAGGGGCGAACCAGCCTGTTGACCCTGACAGCCGACCGCTGGCAGCTCTTGCTGACGCTTGATGAAGCCGACGGGACGACACATCTGGCCGTTGTCGACTGGGTGCGCGGGTTAGACGGCGTGCTGCGGCCGGCGGGACAGCCGTTGTCTCTGAAGGCGCAAGGGGTCGGCTGGGTAAACGCCTCAGGTCCCGGCGTGATCGTCGGCGCGGCCCTGTTGATCGGTTTGGTCGGCCTGTGGCGCGCGGTCAGGCGACCCCGCCTTGTGGAATCCAATTGACAGCCTTGGGCTGTTCAGCACGGAGGAGTGAGCGTTGCGTCGTTTTATCCCCACTCTGTTGTTGGTGTTCGTGGTCCTGGTGGCCGGTGGTGCCCTGATCCTGTTGCAGGGCACAGGAGGAGGAGCGACTGTGTCGAGTTCGATGCTGCCTACGATCCTGGCCACCCTGGCGGCGCTGGCGGGGCTGATCCTCGTCGGCTACCTGGTGGCTCAGATGTTCAACCTGGTGGCCCGTCTGTTCGGACGCACGCCTGACGTGCAGCCTGATCCGGCCAAAGCTACGGCGGCCAAGCCTGCCAACATCTTCCTGTATGACCGCCAGTCGTTGCTGGTATTTACAGCAGCGACGGTCGTGCTGGTGTTCGGCTTCTTGATCATCCGCGCGCTGGCCGCGAATGTGCCGCCGGGTTATCCGCTCGACCGCGTGCCGGATCTGAGCAACGTCTTGTTCAGCATCCCGACAGGCCCAACTTCGACATTCGAGGTCCTCGAGTGGCACGCCCTTGTGGCCCTGATCGTTCTGGCCCTTGGCGGCATCGTGGTCGTGGGCATCGTGTTGAGTTTCCTGGCGCAGAGCGGTGAAGCGGCCACGCGCCGCATCGAGGCCGTGTCGTCGGCGACGTCGGCTGCCAAACCCGCCCCGGCGGCTCGTCCTGCTCCGGGCGCCACGAAGCCCGCACCGGTCGTGCCCTTCCTTTACGAGAACCGCCAGCACATCCTGTTCTATGTGATCGTCGGTGTGGTGGTCCTGGCTTTCCTGCTGGTGCGCTGGCAGGCGACGGGCACGCCGCTGGCCTACCCGTTTGATGGCTCGGTCAGGCTCGACAGCGTGATCATGACCCTCCCCGGCAACATCGAGGGTTGGCCCGACGGCCTGCCCGGTCCCGGCCAGCCGCTGCTGGTCTGGCAGGCTCTGGCGAGCCTGGCAGGTGCGATTGTGTCCGTGCTCATCGTCGGATTCCTGTTGGCCCGCGGCATCGTCGCGCTCGATAACGGCATCCGCACCAGTGAGAAAGCGACCGGCCAGTGGCCGGCCCCGCAGGTGGCGAAGCTCGAAACAGCCATCAAAGAAGGCGCGGCTCAACCGCGTCGGCTGAATGCCCTGGATCAAATCATCATCGTCCTGATCGGCGCCATCGTCGTCCTGCTGGCTGTCTGGGTCGTCCCGACGATCGGCGGCATGGTCAGCGTCGATACCAGCGTCGAGCAAACGCGAGTGGCCTCATTCTGGACACCAACACCGTTGCCTGGCCCGACCGCCACGCCCGGCCCGTCACCGGATGAAGCCGTGGCCGCTCTCCCGGCCGGCGACGCCGCCAAGGGCAAGACGTTGACCGAGCAACAGGGTTGCGTGGCCTGTCACATCCCGAACCCCGACACGCCTGACGCGACGCTGGCCGGGTCACCGTGGGTGGCATCCGCCTCCGAAGATGGCAAGGGCATCGCCGATCACGCGCCCGAGCGCATCACGGCGTCCGACTACACGGGCACTGCCACGGGCGCTGACGCCTACCTCTATGAAAGCATCGTCAACCCGAGCGCATTCGTCGTGCCAGGCTATGTCGACGGCGTGATGCCCAAGACGTACGGTGGCGCTCTCTCCGAGCAAGATCTGGCTGACGTCATCGCGTACCTCAAGACGGTGCGTTGAGCCCGCCTGCGGCGCTGACGAACGACGAGGGCGAAGGGTGAATGGCAATCACCCTTCGCCCTTTTTTTGTCTGTCGGTTTGCTCAGGGACTCGTGTCTATCGCGGTCAACCTGCCTGGTCCATGTCATCCGACAAGCGGATGGGCGGTGCCATTCGATCGGCATCGACCAGGGCTGCGCTGTCACGCCAAGTCGTGGCCGTCCATGAGCACAGTTGCATGGACGGACCTTGTGGCCGCCCTGTTGGCCATGTCGATCATCCGCCGTTCGAGCACCCGTATGCGATCGATCCCCGGCCGGGGTTGTCGGTGCGGTTGCGTTACCGTAGGGGCGGCTCTTGTGGCCGCCCTGTTGGCCATGTCGATCATCCGCCGTTCGAGCACCCGTATGCGATCGATCCCCGGCCGGGGTTGTTGGTGACGGGGCCTTTCGAGCAAGGCATGCCTTCGGGCGGAGAGGGCGGCCACAAGGGCCGCCCCTACGGGTGTGCAAATGGACGGAAACGTTTTGGCGTGGCGGCGCGGCGGAATGGCCATCCAACCATCGCTCCTCTTCCATCGTCTTCATCATCCGACTAACGGCGTGGGCGCCCGATCTGCCGTCCGCGGTTCACGGTCTTACGTATAATTCCACCCATGAACGTCAAAGACCTCACCTTCATGCTGAAAGAGAACCGCGAGCAACTCGAGGCTCTACTGAAGAGTCTATCGACGGCCGAGCTCGAGCAGCCGGGCGCCAGCTCGGAGTGGTCGATCAAAGATGTGCTCTCGCACCTGACGGCCTGTGAGGCCGAGGTGGTGACGCAGCTGGCCAAGGCCCGCTCGGGCAAGCCGCCGACGAAGGTCGACTTCACTGACGCCGAGATCGAGGCCCAGAACCAGCGCTGGTATGAGGCCAACAAGGATCGGCCGCTCGACCGCGTGCTGGCTGACTTTCAGGGTGTGCGCCGACAGCTACTGCGCCAGATCGATGCCTATGGCGACGCCGGGCTGAAGAGCCGCCCGGCCTGGCTCAAGGGCAAGACCATCGCCGAGCGCATCGTCGAGGAAG
>CAYZRP010000144.1:0-16669 GCA_964480865.1 uncultured Anaerolineales bacterium
AGGGGTCAGGCATCGGGTGACGCGGTGGCGACAAGCGCCACCCCTACTGACGCCCGACGCCTGACCCCTGACGCCTCTCCCGGCACACGTCTTGCACCCTGGCCTCCGTGGAGCAGGAGGCCTGTTGGGATGCGCATTCCGATCGAACTTGACGGCTTTGGCAAACAGAAGATCGAATACGAGACGCCAGGCCTGGTGACCGGAGGCCATCTGCTGGTCAACGGAAAAGCCGCCAGCAAGGGCGAGAGACCCGGGACGCTGATCCTCAAACGCGCCGACGGTCGCGCCGTCCCCGCGGCCTTCAAACCGCGCCTCTTTGGCCTCGATCTGCCCGACCTGGTCGTCGACGGCAAGACGATTGCGCTGACGGAACCCATGTCCATCATCAGCGTCGTCTGGTCGGCCGCCCCGCTGGTGCTGATGGTGATGGGCGGCCTCCTGGGTGGCCTGGTCGGCGCCGTCGCAGTGTGGATCAACCTCTATGTTTTCCGGATGCAGTGGAACAAGGTGATCAAATACCTGGTCACCGCCGGCGTCTGCATGGCGGCTGCCCTGGCCTATGCCGTGGTGTACATCATGACATTGCCAGTGTTGGGCGGTTTCTAAGAGACCGCAGACGGCCGACCGCAAGACGACGAAGGACGAACGACGAAGGGTGAATGGCTCTTCGTCGTTCGCCCTTCGTCGTTTGTCGTTTTGCCCCATATGGCCGATTGGGATTGACCGCGTGCGTCGGGTGTGTTAAAACCGCACAAACCCGATCAGCATGAGGTTAAAGATGAAGAAGTCGCTCGCTGTGTTGCGAGGCGTTGTCCTGGTCGTGATCGTCCTTGCCCTGGCGATCAGCGGAATCGTCTACGCGTTGCTGCGCTGGTCGCTCCCGCAGACCTCGGGCCAGATCACGCTGGGCGGTCTGCAGGCGCCCGTGGAAGTGCTGCGCGACGCGGCCGGCGTCCCCCACATCTATGCCGACAACGTCCACGATCTGTTCATGGCGCAGGGCTACATGCATGCGCAGGATCGGTTCTATCAGATGGACGTCTGGCGCCACACGACGGCGGGCCGCCTCTCTGAGATGTTCGGCAAGGCCACGCTCGAGGACGATCGCTTCCTGCGCACCATGGGCTGGCATCGCGTGGCCGAGCAGGAATACGCGCAACTCGACGCCGACACACGCGCCGCGCTCGACGCCTACACCGAAGGCGTCAACGCCTATCTGAACGGACGCGCGCCGATGGCGGTGCACAATGCCTACGCCGTGCTCGCACTCACGGGCTACAGCCCCGCCGCGCTGGAGCCATGGACGGCGGCCGACTCGCTGGCCTGGGCCAAGGCCATGTCCTGGGATCTGGGCAGCAATGCGCGCGATGAACTGCAGCGCGTGCGTCTTGCCAGGGCTATTGGCGCCGAGCGCGCAGCCGACCTGCTCCTCGACCCCGCCGCCGATATCCCCGTCATCCTGCCCGAGCCGATGTTCGACGCGTCGGGCCCGGGCCTGCCCCGCGCCGTGCAAAGCGGCGGCACCGGCGAAGGCATCGGTTCCAACAACTGGGTGCTCGGCGGCTCACGCACAACGACCGGCGCCCCGATCCTGGCTAACGATCCGCATCTCGGCATTCAGATGCCGAGCATCTGGTATCTCAACGGCCTGCACTGCCGCCAGCTGAGTGTTGACTGCCCTTACGACGTCACGGGCTATTCGTTCGCCGGTGACCCGGGCGTGATCATCGGCCACAACCAGCGCATCGCCTGGGGCGTCACCAACAACTACCCCGATGTGCAGGATCTGTTCATCGAGCGCTTCGACCCGGCCGATCCGTTGCGGGTCGAGGTCAACGGCGCCTTCGAGCCCCTGACGACGCGCGACGAAGTGATTCAGATCAAGGGCGGCACGAGTGAAACGATCACCGTGCGAACCTCGCGCAACGGTCCGCTGATCGAGGCCGTGTGGGGTCCGGCGCGCAAGGCCTTCGAAGAACAGGCACAGGTCGGCGACGTCACGCTTGGAACGGGCTATGGCCTGGCCATGCGCTGGACGGCGCTCGAGCCCGGCCGGCTGTTCCAGGCCGTGCTGAAGCTCAACCGAGCGAGTAACTGGGACGAATTCCGCGCTGCTCTGCGCGACTGGACGGTGCCGTCGCAAAACGTGATCTACGCCGACGTCGACGGCAACATCGGCTACCAGATGCCGGGCATGGTGCCGCAACGTCGCGGCGGAGACGGCAGCCAGCCGGTGCCGGGCTGGGTCGATGACTACCAGTGGGACGGCTACCTGCCGTTCGAGGCCCTGCCTTACACCTTCAACCCGTCGCAAGGCTACGTGGCTACCGCCAATCAGCCGGTTCTTTCACCCGCTGATGCCGGTCACTTTGTCGGAGCCGGCTTCGATCAGGGATACCGCGCGGCTCGCATCAATGCCATGATCCAGGCCAAGCCCACGCTCTCGCCCGACGACGTCGCCGCGATCCAGGGCGACAACTACAACGCCAGCGCCGCCGCGCTGGTGCCGACCCTGACGGCCCTGACCTTCGACGACGCGAAGCTCACGGCCGCCCAGGAGTCGCTGCGCACGTGGGACTATCAGATGCACATGGACTCGCAGCCGGCGGCGATCTACATCGCGGTGTTCAATGCCGTCCTGACGGATGTGTTCCGGCCGGGCGTCCCCGAGGACTACTGGCTGCGCGGCAACTCAGCGGCGTTCTCGGCGCTGATCAAGATCCTGGGTGATCCCGCAAACGCCTGGTGGGGGCCGGCCGGCCGCGACGCCGCGCTCGAGAAAGCTTTCGCCGAAGGCTACGCTGACCTCGAGCAGCGACTGGGCGCGAACGCCGACGCCTGGCGCTACGGCGCATTGCACACCTCGACGTTCCGCGAGGCCACGGTCGGTGGCTCGGGCATCGCGCCGATCGAAGCGCTGTTCAACCGCGGGCCGTTCCCGACCTCGGGCTGGGGTTCGATCGTCAATGCTACGGGGAGCAATTTGAGTTGCTACGGCCGCAGCGAAGATCCCTGCGAAAATCCGTACGCGGTGACTACCGTGCCGTCGATGCGCATGATCCTCGACGTCACCAATTGGGACGCGGGGCGCATGATCCACACCACCGGCCAATCCGGCCACCCGCTCTCGCCGCACTACATCGACATGGCCGATCCCTGGCGTTTGATCCAATTCAACGCCGCGCCCTTCAGCCGCCCGGCTGTCGAGGCGGCGACCGTCGAGACGCTGCGGCTAGTACCGTAGAGCGTGGAGCGTGGCGGGTGGGGCGTGGTGGGGGGCGCGTAGAGCGTGGAGCGTGGAGCGATCACGCGACGCGATCTGGCGCGATAGCGTGATCGCTCTACGCTCCACGCTCCACGCTTCACGCTTCACGCTTCACGCTTCACGCTCTACGCCATCACATCGTCGCGAGCGTGACGCCGCGGGCCACGATCTCGAGCCGGCCAGGCGCATCTTCGTCGGCATTGACGAAGACATAGCGCCGATTGCCGCCCGGCGCGTCGAGCTCGGCCACGCCGAGGATGTGCATGCCCGCCGAGGGCTCCGAGCACACGTCGCTGACGCCTTCGAAGCCGACGGCGACCTGCGCGCCGCGAAAGGTCTCGACAAGGACCACGGCGGTGCCGCCGTCGCGCTTGACGCCCAAGATCATGGCGTCATGCAAATCCGGTCCTCCGACATACCCCAAAAACTTCGGTGTGATCTGATCCATGGTATCCCCCTGCTGATCGTGTTGCAACGCCGCCACTGCGGCGTGTCGTCATCAGTGTAGGGCACGCGATGGAGGCCGGAATCGCGAAGAGTCCTTGAACCACACGAGGCAACAAAAAAGCGACGGGCCGGATCACCTCCGGCCCGTCGCCTGCACGCGAAACTTTGAGATTTAGAAGCCCGGGATACGCACGCGCTCGAGGGCCACGAGGGCGAACGCGCCGAGGACGCAGATGTTCAGGAAGACCATCAACGCCAGGAAGAACCCCTGAAACGAGGTCAGCCCGAGGAACCCGCGCGAGGCCTTCCGCCCACCACGCGACCCACGGCGCGGCTTCTTGGGCTCAGGCAACTCGGGTTCGGCATCGTTCTGGATCAATTGCTGCCGCAGATCATCGAACATGTCGTGACCCTCCTTCGGGTGCATTGTACGGGCCGGACGCCGTCGGGCGCAAGCGGCCCGTTTCGAACAGGCGCCGGCCCTGGTCGGTGTCGAGGACGAGGGCGCCCATCTCAGTGACGTCGACGACCCGGCCGATCCACTCCCCACCGCCGGTCTGCACACTCATCGGGCCGTCCGGCCACCAGAGCGCTGAGCGCCACTCCCCGATCAGGCCGGGCTCGAACAGGCGCTGCGGATAACGTTCCTCGAGCCCGCTCAAGATGGCTCGCAGCAGATCCTGGCGATCGACCGGCGCAGCCGCGTGGGCGTCGAGATGAGTGGCGCGAAAGTCGACGTCCTCATCCGGCGGCGACGCGCTCACGTTGAAGCCGACGCCGATGACGGCGTGGCGCAGCCTACCCTCCTCGAAAGCGCCTTCGACGAGAATACCGGCGGCCTTGCGACCTGCGATCAACAGATCGTTCGGCCACTTCAGGCGGACCCGATCGGGATCTGAGACGAAGGGCGACGCTGCCGCGTAAAGGGACAGGCCGATCCACATCGTCAACCGAAACAGGCGCGTCGACTCGAGCGGCGGGCGCACGATGAGGCTGAAGGCGAGCTGGCTGCCCGGCGGCGTCAGCCAGCGGCGCCCGCCGGTGCCGCGCCCGGCTGTCTGTTGATCGGCGATGACGAGCGTGCCCTCGGGCGCGCCCTCGTTCGCCAGATCGCGCGCACGATCCATCGTCGATTCGATCGTGTCGTAGCGCTCAACTCGGGCTGTGAACATGTCGGGAACCATGAGCGGATCAGGCCATGGCCCGATCCCGCCGTCACGCTAGGCTGCGTTGTGGAGCGCCCAGACGCGCAACCACTCGAGCTGGCCGAGGTGGTACGACTCGTGGCGCATGAACATGGTCAGCAGATCGCCGCGCGGCATGGTGAAGTCCGCGGCCGAGACGACCTCGGCCATGGCCGACTCGCTCAGGCCCGGCAACGTTGCGATCACGGAGGCCTGCGAGCGCTCGTAGGCCGCGACCTGTTCTTCGAAGCGGAGCAGTTCGGGGCCGTCGGCCAGCACGGGCGCCGAACCGCGGGCATAGCGCGCGGCTGCGACCAGCGGCACCACCTCAACCAGGCCGCAGATCTGATGGATGTAGTTGCGATAGCAGAGCACGTGCCCGACGATCCAGTTGATGCAGTTTCCCTGGACGGGCGGTTGAACGAGCGAATGAACATGTTGCAGCCCGGCCACGTGGTCGCGCAGGTAGGCGGCGTTTCGCTCGAGGTTCGAGAGGTATCCGGTGATCGATAACATGGGCAGGATTGTAGCGCAGGGCGCGGGCGTGCTACGCTACAATGCCCGCATGAAAAACCTCTGGGCTCCCTGGCGCATGACATATCTGCAAAGCAATCGTGAGTCGTCTGCCGGCGCGTTCGAGGGTTGCATCTTCTGCGATGCCTTGCGCAACCCGGACGATCGGGCCAGCCTGGTCGTGCACAGAGGCAAAGCGTGCTTCGTGATCCTCAATCTGTATCCCTACAACAACGGCCATCTGATGGTCGTGCCGCACGCCCACGTCTCGACGATCGAAGACGTGCCGGCCGAGGCGGCGGCCGAGATGATGACGCTGGCCCAGACCGCGGTCGGCGTGTTGCGCGAGATGTACGGCCCGCACGGCTTCAACCTCGGCATCAACCTTGGCGCGTCGGCCGGCGCCGGCATCGCCTCGCACGTGCATCTGCACGTCGTGCCGCGCTGGTCGGGCGACACCAACTTCATGACCGTCACCGGCGAGACGCGCGTCATCCCCGAAGACCTCGGCGAGACCTGGGCGCGCATGCAGGCGACCTGGCCGAAGCCGGCCGCCTGATGGACTGCCGCCCGCAGTGCGGCGCCTGCTGCATTGCGCCGTCGATCTCGAGCCCCATTCCGGGAATGCCCAATGGCAAGCCTGCTGGTGTGCGCTGCGTTCAACTCACTTCTCACAACGCCTGTGCGATCTTCGGCAGGCCCGAGCGGCCTGCGGTCTGCGCGCACTTGCGCCCCACTCAAGAGATGTGTCGATCCTCGTCCGCAGAGGCGCTGGCGTATCTGACCGCACTCGAGTCTGAGACGCGCTAGGAGCCCTCACCCGCATCGCCACGGGTTGAAGATGAGCCCGTTGAAGTCTCGGCGATGCTGCCCTCCCCCAGAGGGGGAGGGCGCGCCGCCCAGGCGCACTGGCCGTTTCGACAACTCTCGGCGGCGCGGGAGGGGCGCCAGCCCGGCCGAGCCCTTCACACAACCCTGAACGGAGAAGGCCCAGCAAGATTGCTGGGCCTTCATAAATTCTGACGCTCCCGGCGACCACAAGGGACGCCGCTACGCGCCTACTCTTCCAACGTCGACACGTCGCCTTCGGGCAGGCCTTGCGCGCGGGCCTTGAGGACGCGGCGCATGATCTTGCCCGAGCGGGTCTTGGGCAGCTTGTCGGTGAACTCGATCTTATCGGGCTTGGCGATCGGGCTCAGATGCACGGAGATGTGCTGGCGCAACTCATCGGCCAGCGCCTCGTTGCCCGTGAAGCCCATCCGCAGCACCACGTAGGTGAAGATCGCGTTGCCCTTGATCTCATGCGGCAGGCCGATCGCGGCGGCTTCGGCCACGGCCGGGTGGCTGACCAGCGCGCTCTCGATCTCGGCCGTGCCAAGGCGATGGCCCGAGACCTTGATGACGTCGTCGGTGCGGCCGATCACCCAGAAGTAGCCGTCTTTGTCGCGGCGCGCCGAGTCGCCGGCCATGTACTTGCCCGGGTACTTGCTCCAGTACTGGCGCACGTAGCGCTCGTCGTCGCCGTAGATCGTGCGCAGCATCGCCGGCCATGGGTTCTTGAGCACCAGGAAGCCCTCCTCGCCGTCGGGCACGGGGTTGCCGTGTTCGTCGAGGATCTCGGCATCCTGGCCGAAGAACGGCCGCGTGCCTGAGCCGGGCTTGAGCGGAACGCTTGGCGTCGGCGTGATCATGAACATGCCGGTCTCGGTCTGCCACCACGTGTCCATGATCGGGCAGCGGTTCTTGCCGATGACTCGGTAGAACCACTTCCAGGCCTCGGGGTTGATCGGCTCGCCGACCGACCCGAGCAAACGCAGCGACGACAGGTCGTGCTTGTTGGGCCAGGCCTCGCCAAAGCGCATCAGGCTACGGATCGCCGTCGGCGCTGTGTAGAAGAGCGTGATGCCGTAGCGCTCGATCAGCTGCCACCAGCGGTTCGGGTAGGGATACGCCGGACCGCCTTCGAACATGAAAGTGGTCGCGCCGTTGAGCATCGGGCCATAGACCAGGTAGGAATGGCCCGTCACCCAGCCCGGGTCGGCCGTGCACCACCAGCGATCTTCATCTTTGATGTCGAACGTGTAGCGCAACGTCGTGTACGTGCCGACCATGTAGCCGCCATGCGTGTGCAGGATGGCCTTGGGCTTGCCGGTGCTGCCGGATGTGTAGAGGATGTAGAGCGGATCCTCGGCATCCATCACCTCGGTCGGGCACTTGCCGTTGGCGATCGGCAGCGCGGTCAGGTCGTGATACCAGTGGTCGCGCAGCGGATCCATCGAGACTTCCTGGCCGGTGCGCTTCACGACGATCACGTTCTCGACGGTCGGGCAGCGCTTGACGGCCTCGTCCACGATCTTCTTGAGCTCGAAGATCTTGCCATTGATCCAGCTGCCATCCGACGTGATCACGAGCTTCGACTGGCTGTCATCGATGCGGCCCTGCAGCGCGTCGGCCGAGAAGCCGGCGAAGACGACCGAGTGCACGGCGCCGATCTTGGCGCAGGCCAGCATCGCGAAGACGATCTCGGGGATGCGCGGCAGGTAGATCGTCACGCGATCGCCCTTCGTTACACCCATGGCCTTGAGGACGTTGGCCATCTTGTGCACTTCGCGGTTGATGCTGAAGTACGAGAAGGTGCGGTTCTCGCGCCCGTCTTCCGACTCCCAGATCAAAGCGAGCTTGTTCTTGCGCCAGCCCTTGAGGTGCCGGTCGATGCAGTTGTGGACGATGTTGGTCTTGCCGCCGACGAACCACTTGTAGAACGGTTTGTTGCTGTCATCGAGGACCGTCGTCCACTTCTCGAACCACTCGAGCTCCTCGGCGCGCTGCGCCCAGAACCCCTGCAAGTCGTTTTTGGCGAAGTCCGCCATGGCCTCCCAGTCCGGAACGTGGGCGTTCGTGACTGTGTTGATGTCTGGATAGTAGACTTCGCCTTCCAACTGCGGACGCTCAGTGGACATGTGGAGTTCTCCGGCAGACAATGGTCAGATTGGGTTAGGCCGATTGTATCGAAACTATCCGGACGTGTGAAGGTGAACGGCCCGCCCCAATCGGTTTGGTCCAAAGAATACCTGTTCAATCCTAATATGCCGCGCGGCCCGGCCATCACGTCAGACATCCGTCGAACAGGCCTGGTATGAGCTGCAGATTTCGCCGATGTTGGTGCGTGATGACGTCGATTCAGGGACCTGCGAGTGACAAAACCCATCCTCGGCGAAATCAGCAAGATCCGCGGCTCGAACAGGGCCGGGTTCAGATATGTGGCCTTTCAACGACGACCACTCAGAGGCGGGAGAGACGATCCGTCAGGAGACGGTCGAGTTCATGGGGATAGGGTAGCCCGGCCGCGGCAGTCAGCGCGGATGCCTGCTCGCGATAGAACGCCACGAGATGCCGGGCGCCGGCAATCAGGCCCGCCCGATCGCGCTGTGTGACCGGCACGTCGAGCCGGTCCAGCAGCCCTGGTGCGACGACCTGATCGACTTTGAAGTACGGGTCGGAGACCGCGTCGAGATCCAGTGGGTTCGATCGCAGGCGTGCCAGGCTCACGCAGATCTGACGTAACACGGCCAGTTGCCCGGCAGCCCACCCGAGTTGATTGCGGGCCAGAGCCTTTGTGAGATGCCCGAAGTCGTGCCAGAACACCGCGACCGTCTGACGGATCAACTCGGTCTGCTGCGTCGCCTCCACCTTCTTCCCCGCAAACGATCGGCCGGCCAACACGTCGTCCCGATCCATGATGACGACACAGGGTCCGATGTGCACGGCCTCAACGTCCTCCAAGGTGGTCACGTTCAATTCGCCTTCAACGTCGCCGGCCAGGATGAAGCAGACCGTGTGATCACTCCCGAAGGTATCGGAGAAGAGTGGATCACCCAACTGCTGGAGGAGATCGATGCGCGCAGCACGCAAGGCACCGATGTATCCATCAGCAACGACGAGGAAGAGATCGAGGTCCGAGTGTTCGTCGGCGGTGCCGTGCGCATGTGAGCCACCGATGAACGCGGCCCGAATGCGCTCATCGCTGCGGCTGAGCGCCGCGAAGCGTTCCACCACAGCACGTTGCGTCGACGACAGGTGAAGCTCACCCACGGAGGGCATACAACCTCCTCGGACCCGACCACGTCACTGACAGGAACCAGACGGCGCCCCCTGCGAGTCGTAGCACTGACAATACGACGTGTTCTGGTCGATGCCTTCGGCGTTGCGCCAGAGCCAATACGACATGGCGGTCGTCACGCAGACACCTGCGGGGTGCGTCTCGCTCACGCGCGCGCTCTCGAACCCGAGGCCGGAATAATCTGGTTCATTGATCAGGAAGATTTTGTCGACCTCAAGGTTGTTCGGCCCGCGGCGCCAGGCAAGCTCGTTGTTGGCCACGAGATAGAGTGCCAGAGCTGGCAGACTCATGATGACCAGCCAGACCAGACATCCGAGGGCGATGCCGCGGCGAGTCATCGGGCGAGAGGTAGAGGAGGACATACTGAGGAGCGAAGGGCGAGGAGCGAGCGGCGATCACGCATCCGCGCTCTTCGCGCTTCGCTCCTCGCCTTTCGGCTTTACTTGATCGCCAGCAACTCGACGTCAAACACCAGAGTGGCGTTCGGTGGGATGACGCCGCCGGCACCGCGCGCGCCGTAGCCCATCTCAGGCGGGATCGTCAGGCGGGCCTTGTCGCCGACCTTGAGTTGGGCAACGCCCTGATCCCAGCCGGCGATGACCTGGCCTGCGCCCAGCCGAAATTCGAAGGGCTGGCCGCGGTCGACCGAGCTGTCGAACTTCGTGCCATCCGTCAGCCAGCCTGTGTAGTGCACCTGCACGACGTTTCCGGCTTTCGGCGCGGCTCCCGCGCCCTCAACGATCTTCTCGATTTTGAAATCTGCAGCGCTCATGTTGTCTCCTCAGGGATTGCGACCCAGCCCGGGCGGGTGGATAGGTTTGTGGATGGGCTCGCGTTCCGATTGTATCCCTCAAGCGGCGTCGGCCAGGGCCCCAATGATGGACACATTCCCCTTGCGGAAGCCACGCCAGGCCAGAAAGAAGCCTATCGGCAGTGAGATCAACGACACGATCAACAACAGCGCCGGGATGGCCCACCAGAACGGATCGCTGATGACGGCCCGCTCGGGCTGCTCCTCCAGGTAGATCACGCCGACCTCCTGGCCGATCGAGTGCCGCGGCGGATTGCTCGAGACAGCTGTGTCGTCGAAGCGCACGGTCTCGCCGGCGTCGGTCTTGAACTCGACGATCGACGAGTAGGTGGTGCCGCCGTCGTCGCTGCTCTCTTCGTAGGCGACCACGGTGCCCGTCGTCGACACTCCCTCGCGGATCACTTCGAGGGTCGGCAGGAAGAAGCCCAGGTTGCAGGCCATCAGGAAGGCCGGCGTCAACAGCGGAACGAAACCCAGCAGGATGCCGTTGTTAAGGCTCCCGCGAACCCCCCTGCCAGTCAGCAACAGGATGACCGTCACAATGCCGGCCACGAACAGGGCAGCGGCCAGGCATCCGACCAGGGCCACAACCATGGTGATGAGGATGGACAGCTCCATGCGACCTTCTTTCGATTGTGTGTCAGTTGGGTGAACGAGCGACCCGCTACTTATACCATTCGACCGGGAGACTGCCTGCCCGCCATTGCACCCTGAGCGAACCTGTCATGCCTGACCTCAACGCCAGAAAATAAAACGGGCGGGCTTGAAGCCCGCCCGTCGTTCATCGACTGGATTATGGAGCCGGTGTGACAAGCCCGGTCGTGCAGGCACTGTCATCGTAGACCCAGGTGCCCGTCACCGATTGGCCGTTGGCCGCGGTGACCGTGACCGACCCGCTCGACTTTGTGCAGCGCGGGAAGTCGAGGTCATATTGCTGCCCGGGCGAATAGCTCAATGGTCCAACGCCGCCAGCTGCGTTGACGATGATGCGCACACGATAGGTCGCGCCTTCGGTGCAGCCGCCGATACACAGCGCCGCGATCTCGTTGAGCACGAGCGGCTCAGACGCCGTGCCGGGTGTCGCTGTCACACCGGGCGGCAACGTCGGAGCCGGGCCGACGGTCGGGTAGACCGGCGGGTTGTACGGCAGCCCCGGATACGGCGACGCGAACTGAGTCGCGCACACCGGCCCGGATTGAATGCTCACCCAGCGCGCGGCCGGGATCGACAGCACGGTGCCCGACATCAGGCGCTCGGCGACTGTGACGTTGTTGGCGGCCGCGATGGCTGAGGGCAGCACGCCATAGGCGCGCCCGATGCAGTACAGCGTCTCGCCCGGCAACACGACATGGGTGCCGATGGACGGATAGGCCGTGTTGGTCGGCAGTGGTCGACTGGTCGGGCGCGTGACGTTCGAAGGCTGGGTCGCAGTGCGGGCGATCGTCGGAGCCAGAGTCGGTGTAGCAGGCGCTTTTGTGACGGTCGGCGCTACGGTCGCTGTGGCCGGCACCGATGTGGCCGTCGCGACGGCAGCAGTCGGCGGGATCTCGGTGGGTGGGACGTCGGTGGGCGGCACTTCCGTCGCGGCGACCTCGGTCGCGGAAGCTTCGGTCGGTGGTTCTGTAGGCGCGACTTCGGTCGGCGGCTCGGTCACTGCGGCCACCTCGGTCGGTGTCTCGCCGGAGGCCTCGCCCAGCGGGCCAAGGGCCTCGGCTTCGGGAACGTCACGAACCCAGGCGCCGTAGTCGGCGGCTTCCATGGCCGTCGGGCGGGCGTCTTCGAACTGCGTCTGCACGAACTTGAAGCCCTGTGGGATGAAGGTCTGGTTGAAGCTGCACGTCCCCTGCAGGCAGGTGACGGTGACCGTCTGCGAGGCGGGATCGTAAGCAACGCCCATGTAGGCCTTGAGCGCCGAGGCGCGGCCGGCCGGTGTTTCGACGTCGATCTGGCCGTCGCTGAGCATGATGTAGGTCTGGCCTTCGTCGAGGGCCATGGCCGTGAGCTTGCTGTCCATGAACGGGTTCAGGAAGTTGAAACTCAGGGTGCTGTCGGGGCCGACGCGGATCTTGCTGCCCTCGGTCAACTGGACGAAGGCCGAGCTATCCTCGCCGACGGTGCGAAGCTGGCTGCCCTGGTCAAGGGCCAGGCCGATGACGGCGCCGCCCCAGGACTGTTCGGCATCCATGCGCGCCTCGACCTGGCCGGTGGCCTGGCGAAGAAGTGCACGCCGCTCGGGCGTGGGGCTGGCGGCAGGCTCGCCGCTCATGCCGGGCAGGCTGATCCCGGCGCCGCGGCAACCCGCGAGCCCAAGGGACAGGATCGTGATCCAGGAAAGGAAACGTCGAGCTGACATGCGCAATATCCCGTGAATCCCCGGGCCTTTGAAACCGGCCGTCCGGTCCTGTTTGTGGCGCCTGGGGTCAAGGCCAACCCTGCAATTTACGCGCCCGGATCGGCTCCTGGCCGCCGGAAGATCGTTATGACGTAAATTATCGTCGATCAACGCATAAAATAGACGTAAAGTTTACAGCATAAGAACCGGGAGTGCCCCGATGTCCCCGATGTGCGGCGTGGAACACGCCGCACATCGGGGGACATCGGGGCACTGCCGATTTCTTACATGATCTCGATCCGGCTGCCAGCCACCTCGACATCCGAGAAGTGGCGTTCGATCCAGTCCTCGACGCCTTCGAGCAGGCCGTGCATCTTACCGCTATCGCCAGCGGAGACGCTGACCAGCGCGATCTCGGCAACGCCCCAGGCATCCTGACGACCCACCTCGGCGACTGCGACGTTGAACTCCTTCGGCAATCGCGCGAGCAGCGGTTTGACGCGGCTGCGCTTGTCCTTGAGCGAGTGACAGTCCGCCAGAGCGAGTTCGATCACACACAGACCAATCACCATGGGAGCATTATAATGATTCAGAGACGAGCGACCTCGAAAACAGACCGATTCGCTCGCTGGAAATGCCATGTCACGCTGGTTTGCCAATTTGCTGGTGGTGGGATTGCTGATCATCGCCGCTCTGACAGGCTGGGCGCTGGTCAGTTCGGTGCGCGAGGGCGTCCAACAGGTCGCGGGCCCATCCAACGGCGTCGCCACCCAGGTGCAGGCGATCTTCAGCCCGACTGCCACGATCTACCCCGACGGCGTCACAGTGGTGCGGGCGGTGCAATCGCTGGCGCGGCTCGAGAGCGTGCAGTATTCGATCGAGAAGGTCATCCGCGCCGAGACGGGCCAGGGCGTCTTCGGGCCCCTGCTCGGTGACCGGCTGCTCTTCGTCGCGCACGGCGAGGTGATCGCCGGCGTCGATCTGGCCAAACTGGGCCCCAACGACGTGCTGGTCAGCGGCGATGGCCGCGTGACGATCGTGGTGCCGGCCGCCGAGATCTTCGTCACCCGGCTCGACAACGAGAAGTCATACGTCTACGAGCGCGCGACCGGGCTCTTCACCAAGGGCGACATCAACCTCGAGAGCCAGGCGCGTCAGGTCGCCGAGGATGAGATCCGCAACGGCGCCCTCGAAGACGGCATCCTCAACACCGCCCAGGCCAACGCCAACACCGTCCTCGAGCGCCTGCTCCGTTCACTCGGCTTCACCGACGTCGTCATTGTGGTCGCGACACCGGTGCCGTAGCAGAAGGCCCCGCATTTCAGACGAACGACGAAGGACGAATGACGAAGGTTGAATGGCCATTCAACCTTCGTCATTCGTCCTTCGTCGTTCGTCTCCACAAGATCAGCGCTCTTCGACGATCACGGCATCGTAACCAATCGCGCCGCTCGAGCTGATGCCGATGAGGCCGTCGGTCTGGCCGACCTCGACGAGGCGAAGCTGCTCGCCGCCGCCCGCGACTGAGGTGTACAACGCCCACTGGTCAGCCAGCCAACTCAACGAGAGGACGGGCCCCGTGCCGGCCGGTCGCGCCACAGCGTCGGGCTCGACACCGATCACAAACGGCTGAAGCGGATCGATGCCCGTGTACACGTACGATTGACTGTCCGGTGTCCAGGCCACCGCCGACGCGCCCACAGCGTCGAGAGTCTGGCGCGACTCCCCGGTGGCGATGTCCCAAAGACCGAGCGTTTGATCGTCGCGCACGAACAGTAGCTGCTTCCCATCCGGCGAGAGCAGGCCACCGAAGGCTGCGCCGCCCTGGCGCGCGATCTCTTGAGCAGCCTTGTCGACACCGATCTCCCAGACGATGGTCTCGGCGTTCACACCCGTCTCCGTGATCGTGAAGAGCCGCGTGGTCGCATCGTCGACCCAGACCGGCGTCGGTCGCCAGCGCTGCGTGTCGCTGACCGCGACGGCCGGGTACTCGAGCGGCTCACCGACCGGCGCGCCGTCCGCGTCCGTCAATTGCAGAAGATCTGGCGCCGCGATGGCGAGGTGAGCGCCATCGGGTGAGAACGTCACGGCCGAGTTCGAAGCGAACGCGCCAAGCGCGATCACGATCCCGGATGCCGGATCGACGCGCGAAACCGTCGTGCCGGCCGAGCCGGCTGAGGTCAGATACAACTCGGTGGCGCCCGGCCGCCAGACGAACTGGTCGACCACGCCTTCGACGGTTGCGGTCTGCTCGTTGGCGCCGTCCGCGGCAATGATCATGGCGGAGCCTTCCCGCGAGAACGCGATCCACCCGCCGTCGTCCGATAGTTGCGGAGACGGGAACGCATCGGCGCGCGTCAACGGCACGGGATCGACGCCTGCGCGCCAGAGCCAGAGCGTGCCATCTGCCACAAACGCGACAGCCAGGCCATCGGGCGCCGTGATCGGCGCGGTGGTCGGCACAGGCACGGTCGGGGCCGGCGGCAGCGCCGTCGTCGTTGGTGTGACCAGCGGCGACCCCGTCGGTGTCGGCGAGTTGCAGGCCGAGAGGATGAGCGCGCTCGTCAACGCGATCAACATGATCACACGTACGGAGGACTGAGTTCTCGAAAAGTGAGTGGCTTCCTTCGACATAACGGCAAGTATAATCACGCGCGATGACTTCACCATTACGCATTGCGCCATCACAGATCCACGGACAGGGTTGTTACGCAGTCGAGCCGATCGCGGCAGGCACACGCATCCGCGAGTACATCGGCGAACGCATCCCGGCCTCTGAGGCCATCCGCCGCGAAGCCGATCCATCACGGCCCGCGATCTTCACGCTCTGGCTCGACGAAGAGCGCGCCATCGACGGCTGGGTCGGCGGCAACGAGAGCATCTACATCAACCACTGCTGCGATCCCAACTGCGAGTGGGACTTCACCGACAACGAGGCCTACATCCTCACGCTGCGCGACATCGCGGCCGGCGAAGAACTCACAATCGACTACGCCTACGACGCGACAGGGCCCCTCGAGCCCTGCGGCTGTGGGGCCCAGGCGTGTCGGGGGATGTTGAACGCAACAGAGTGACCGCGGACGGCAGACGGCGGACCGCCGTCGGAAGGAACTTCCCCATGCTCAAACTCTACTCCTGGAACGTCAACGGCATTCGCGCCGCCGAGAAGAAGGGCTTCCTCGATTGGCTGGCCGCGAGCAATGCCGACGTGGTCGCCGTGCAGGAAACAAAGGCCAACCCCGAGCAGTTGTCGGAGAAGTTGCGCCACCCGCAGGGCTACTACAGTTCGTGGGATTGGGCCGAGAAGAAGGGCTATAGCGGCGTCGCGACCTATGTGAAGAAAGAAGCCGTGCTCACCGAGCGTGGTCTGGGCGATGTGCGCTTCGATCACGAAGGCCGCACCCTCATCCAGGATCTGGGCGCCTTCGTGCTCTTCAACATCTATTTCCCGAACGGCGGGCGCGGCCCCGAGTGGGTGCTACACAAGCTGGCGTTCTACAAGCACTTCCTGACGCGCGTCGAGAAGTATCAGGCGGCCGGCCGCTCGGTCGTCGTCTGCGGCGACGTCAACACAGCGTATGCCGAGATCGACCTCGCCCGCCCGAAGGAAAACGTCAAGACAAGCGGCTTTATGCCCGAAGAACGCGCCGCGATGGGCGAGTTCTACACCATGGGCCTGACCGACACCTTCCGGCATCTGCATCCCGAGGTCGTCAAGTACACGTGGTGGGACCAGGTGTCACGGGCGCGCGAGCGTAACGTCGGTTGGCGCCTCGATTACTTCTTCGTCTCGCAGGACCTCGTGCCGCGCGTCGTCGACGCCTCAGTCCATGACGACATCCTCGGCTCGGATCATTGCCCGATCAGTTTGACGCTGGACCTTTGAGGCGTGGGGCGTGGGGGGGAGCTCCGGGATGCTACGCATACGCGCCACCACCCGGTAGCGAAAGCACAACCCACAACCACCGGCATCCATGCCGCGCAAATGTTGGG
Organism: uncultured Anaerolineales bacterium; assembly: GCA_964480865.1. Taxonomy (GTDB): domain Bacteria; phylum Chloroflexota; class Anaerolineae; order Anaerolineales; family UBA6663; genus UBA6663. The sequence goes on from CAYZRP010000144.1 coordinate 16,666, forward strand.
TGGC
>CAYZRP010000145.1:0-16389 GCA_964480865.1 uncultured Anaerolineales bacterium
GGACCCGAAGCGCGAGATCCAGATGTTCATCAACTCGCCGGGCGGCGTCATCAACTCCGGCTACGCGATCTACGACACCATGCATCTCATTGAGGCGCCGGTGAGCACGATCGCGGTTGGCATGACCGCCAGCATGGGCACCATACTTCTGACCGGCGCGACCGGCCGGCGCTACGCGCTGCCGAATGCCACCGTCCACATGCACCAGCCGCTCGGCGGCGCTGAGGGCCAGGCGTCTGACATCGAAATCGCGGCCAAGGAAATCCTGCGCCAGCGCGATCGCATCAACAAGCTTCTCGTCCGCCACACCAAGATGGACGAGGATCAGATCAAGCGCTACACCGACCGCGACTACTACATGACCCCCGACGAGGCCGTAGCGCTCGGCGTCATCGACGAAGTCATGCAGCCGCTCGAAGCCACGGCTCGTCTGGCCGGCGGCAAGAAGTAACGGTCACGATGAACCGCAGGAGCCGCAGGGACAACCGTCTCTGCGGCTCTCTTTTTGTCTGGTGACAATCACCCTGGGGGATCGATGCTCGCTTCCGCCGATGTGCAGGCCCTGATCGTCGACATGGACGGCGTGCTTTGGGAGGGCAATCGCGCCCTGCCCGGCCTGACCGAATTCTTCGCTGCCATTCGAACCCGCGGCCTCAAGGTCGTGCTCGCGACCAACAACGCCAGCCAGACGGCCGAGCAATACGCGGCCAAGTTGGCAGGCTTCGGCGTCCACGTCGACGTCGCGGAAGTGATGACCTCGGCCATGGCCACGGCCGAGGTGCTGTCGAAGCGCGACCTGCCCAGCCGTAAGGTCTACGTCATCGGCGGGGATGGCATCCAGAACGCCATGGCAGGCGCGGGCTTCGAACGCCTCGGTCTATACGAGAAGGGCGCGGCGGTCGTCGTCGTGGGCATGGACCGCGGGCTCTCGTGGGATAAGCTGGCGACAGCTACGATCAACCTGCGCGCTGGCGCTGCCTTCGTCGGCACCAACCCGGATGTGACAGTGCCGTCCGAACATGGCACCACCCACGGCAACGGCGCTATCCTGGCCGCCCTGACCGCCGCCACGGGCCTCAAGCCCGAGATCATCGGGAAACCCGAACCGACCATGTACCAGCTGGCGCTCGATCACCTCGGGATCGCGCCCGAGCGGGCCCTGGCCGTTGGCGATCGGCTCGACACCGACATCATGGGCGCGAACCGCGCCGGTATCGACAGTGTGTTGGTGCTTTCGGGCGTCTCGACGCGGGCTGAAGCCGGGGCCGGTCCCGCCCGTCCGAGCGTGATCATGACCGATATCCGCGAACTGACCGACTGGCTGAGCGCTGCCTGACCCTCGATCGCGCGGCGCCTACAATCGCTAACCGGCCCGTTCTGAAGTATTCGGGTCCATCTGCCCTACAATGACGGGCGATGAACCTGGATGTTGGCGCTGGCGGAGTCCGAAAGTCGATGTGGCCGGATGATCGATTCCTGTACGACGTGACGTCGGTCCTAGAGCAATTCGACGGACCCGAGGCGCAGCGTCCCGATCGGGCTCAGGCTCGCCGGCTGGTGCAGGATCTCGAGTTGCTGGCGGATCGAGAGCCGCGCCTCGCCGAGCGTTGCTACGGCCTCCAGGCTCGCATCTATCTCAAGTTACAGGAATTCGAACAGGCGCTTCTTAGCGTCGAACGCGCGATCGCCATGGCGCCGCTCGACCCGGGACTCGTGGTCCTGCGCGGTGAGATCCACCAGGGTCAGGACGCCTACTCGGCGGCGCTGCGCGACTTCAGCGAGGCGCTCGAGCGCAACCCCGAGGCCGTCACGGCGCGCATGCACCGGGCCGAAATCCAGCTCGCCGGCGGTGATCCAGCCTCAGCCCTGACCGATATCACCGATGCCCTGCGTCAGGAACCGCGCTCTGCGCGCCTTCTGTACCGGCGCGGTCTGATCCTCATCGACCTGCGCCGCGCCAAAGAAGCCTGCGCCGACTTTCAGGCCGCCGCCCGCCTTGCCACCGATCCGGTCCTCCGCGCCAAGGCCGAGAAGCGGCTTCGCGAACTTGGGATCTCGTAGAGACAGCAGACGGCGGACCGCAGCCGTGGCGCCTGCGGCGCTTGTACATTGACGAACGACGAAGGACGCATGACAACGGTTGAGCGGCGGTTCAACAGCGTCACTCAACCGTTTTCATGCGTCTCGCGCTTCCAGAACTGCCGCACTGTTGACAGGCTCTGACACGAGCATGGACACTGGCCAACGCAAACGAACTTGAGGCCATTCGATGGTGTGCCCGGCCTGTCATCGCCAGCATGCCCTTTGCCCACGCACAGCGTGTCATCGCCGCATGCCCTTCGACCGCGCACAGCGTGTCATCCAGAGCGCCTGACCACGTGTGCCACCAGGCTCGCATGTTGAGCGCGAAGGATCTCCTGTCAGACTCGCTGGCTGTTGCCAGGGCCTTGTGAGTCTTCGGAGGAGATCCTTCGCGCTCATTCGGCGCACCAGATTGCATAGAGGAGGGGCGCTCTGGATGACACGCTACGCGCAGGGCGGGCCATTCAGGCTTCGTCTTCCATTCTTCATCACCCGGCATTCGTCACCCGTCCTTCGCCATTCGTCATTCGCCAGCACCATCGCGCCGTTTGCCTCATTGACTCCTACGTTTGCGGTCTGCGGTCCGCCGTCTGCCGTCCGCCGTCTGCCGTCTGCCGTCTGCGGTCCGATGATAAGATTCCTCCGTGCCTGACAACATCTACAACCTGACGCGCGTTGAACTACGCGAAAAACTGACGAGCTGGGACGAGCCGGGATATCGCGCCGACCAGATCTGGAAGGCGCTTTACCACGACCTGGCGCCGGATGCCGCGGCGATGACGACGCTGCCGAAGAAGCTGCGGGAGCGGCTATCGGCCGAGTTCGAGTTCGGTGGGCTGACGCCGGCCAACGAACTGCAGTCGAGTGACGGCCAGACACGCAAAATCCTGTTTCGGCTCCCCGATGCGCGCGCGATCGAGTCGGTGCTGATGGGCTACGCCAAACGCCGGACGACCTGCATCTCATCGCAGGCCGGTTGCGCCATGGGCTGCGTCTTCTGCGCCACAGGGCAGATGGGGTTTCAGAGACACCTGCAGGCCGGCGAGATTGTGGCGCAGGTGATGTGGTTCGCGCGGGAGTTGCGCTCTCGAGACGACCGATTGACCAACATCGTCGTGATGGGCATGGGCGAGCCCCTGCACAATTACGAGGCGACGCTCGCCGCCTGCGACATCCTCAACGACGCTGACGGATTCAACTTCGGCGCGCGACGCATCACGATCTCGACGGTCGGGCTCGTGCCGGCCATCCGGCGCTTCGCCGATGAGCATCGCCAGGTCAATCTGGCGATCTCACTGCATGCCGCCACCGACGAATTGCGCGCTACGCTGCTGCCCGTCAATCGCCGCTATCCGCTGAACGAGGTCTTCGAGGCGGCCCGCTACTACACGGCAACGACCCATCGCCGGATCACGTTCGAATGGGCTCTGATAGCGGGTGTGAACGACACGCCCGAACAGGCTGAAACCCTGGCCAAACGTGTGAGCGGCCTGCTCTGCCACGTCAACGTCATCCCGCTCAACCCGACGGCCGGCTACGACGGCCAGGCGTCGACACGTGAGCGTGTGGCGCGCTTCAGCGCGGCCCTCGAGGCGCAGGGCGTGCCCTGCACGGTGCGCGTCCGGCGCGGCATCGACGTCGCGGCCGGGTGCGGGCAGCTGGCGGTTGGGGCTGCGGCAACCGCAGACGGCGGACCGCAGACTACAGCCAGCGTCTGACAGCACCACACCTCAAACGCGAAGGGGGAGGTTGACCAGTTGTCAACCTCCCCCTCGTCGTTTGTCTGGTTACTGCGGTCCGCGGTCGCGTTAGTTGAACGCCAGCGGCGCCCGATCGTATTGGATCGGGATAAAGATCAACTGCCCGGGATAGATCTTGTCGGGGTTGGGCAGGCTGTTGCCCTTCAGCAGGAACTCCACTGTCACGCCGTAGCGGGCCGCGATATAGCGAAGCTCATCGCCGTTCTTGACCGTGACCAGGTGCGGGCCAGCCGGCACCAGGATCTCGCTGCCGACGACAAAGGTCGCGCCGGGGTTGGCCGAGACCAGCGTCTGGGCCGAGATCTCGAACCGCTCGCCGATGGAATTCAACGTGTCACCGGAGACAAGCGTGTAATAGAACGGCGTCGTGCGGCTCGGCGTCGTCGAGTGCGCCACGGGCACATTCAGCTTCTGGCCAGGGTAGACAAGGCCGCTTCCGTCGCCGAGTTGCGGATTGGCTTTCAGGAGGGCTCCGGCCGACACGCCAAAGCGCATCGAGATCGTGAGCATGCTTTCACCCGTGCGCAGCGTGATCTGCTGGGCATTTGCCAGCGGCGGCGGAACGGGCAGCGCCGAGTTCACGGCGGTCGCCGTTGCACCGGGCACCGCTGTAGCGGCCGCCGTCGCGGCGGCTGTCGCGGCCTTCGTGGCCGTCGGCACCACGATCGGGATGCGCAGACGCTGGCCGATCTGCAGGATGTTCGGGTCGCGCTGGATCGACGGGTTGGCTGCGATGATCGCCGCCGCCGACACCCCGTAGCGATTGACGTACGTGAGCAGCGTGTCGCCCTGCTGAACGATCACTTCGACAAAACCGCCGCTGCCAGCGACAGCCGTCACTGTCGGAGCAGCCGCCGTGGCCGTAGCGGCTGCGGTCGGAGCCGCGATCGGGATCAGCAGCACCTGGCCGACTGACAGAACATTCGGGTCGCGCTGGATCGCGGGATTGGCAGCGATGATCGCCTGGGCCGAGACCTTGTAGCGATTGACGAACGTCACGAGCGTCTCGCCGGCCTGCACGCGCACGGCGATGTAACCGGCGGGCGCTGCCAGGGTCGCGGTCGCCGCAGAGGTGGCTGCTGCAGCCGTCGGTGCGGCCGTCGCCGCCGTCGTCGGGATCAGCAGCACCTGGCCGGGGAAGATCAGGTTCGGATCTTTTTGCAGAGCCGCATTGGCCGCGATGATCGCCTGGGCCGAGACCTTATAGCGATTGACGAACGTCGCCAGGGTCTCGCCAGCCTTAACCACGACAGCCGTATAACCGGCCGGCGCGGCTATCGTCGCCGTGGCCGTCGGAGCGGCCGTCTGGGTGATCGTGGGCGTGGGCGTGGCGGCCTGCCCCGCCGGAGCCGCCTGTACGCTCGCGGCACCTGCGAAAACCAGGCCAGCCACGAGGACGAAGACGCCGCCCCAGCGGATCAGAGTTTGGGAATTGGTGTGTGACATAAGACCTCCGCTTGTCAGAGACGGGGTCGATTGTAGGTGGATTTTCCAAACGCGCAACGCAACTCAAACATTGGGGGACGAGATAGAAATCGGGAGTGTCCCGAAGTCCCCCGATGTGTCGCCACAGTACCTGCACATCGGGGGACATCGGGACACTCCCGATCTGTTGGACTTACTTCGGATCCATCACTGGCGCCATCAGTTCGACCGACGCGCCCGACTCGAACTCGAGCTTGACCGTGACCATGTCGCCGGCCTTCAACGCCTTGGTCAGGCCGATCAACATGACGTGGTAGCTGCCCGGCTTGAGTTCGACGCTGCCTTTGCCTGGCACCTCGAGGCCACCCTCCACCGGGTGCATGCTCATCACGCCGTTGTCCATGGTGGTCTCGTGGATTTCGACGGCGTCGGCGATGTCGCCGCTGACGCCGATCAGTTTGTCAGCCGTATCGGAGGTGTTGCGGAGCATCATGTAGATTGCGCTGTTGCCGCCCTCCATCGTCGACGAGCGGGCCCACGGGTCGACGATTTCGATGCTCCCGGCCGTCGCGGCGACCTTGCCCTCGTTGGGTCCGCCCCCCATCTCCATGCCGCCCATGTCGCCGCCCGACATGTCGTTGCCAGACATGCCAGGCTGACAGGCGCTGACAAAGAGCGAAACGGCGATCAATGCGCCGGTCATCCAATTCAAGTGCTTGTTCATTGTGTGTAACCTCTCGTGCCAGATACGGTCTTCCCGCATCAAACAGATGATTGATGTTGTGACGGTCACTTGCCTGCATCGCGTTCAAACAGGACCTTCAGGTCCCGCGCGATGTCGGAGGCTTCGACCCCATACGGATACGTGATGCGCCAGCGACCTTCCGGGTCCACAAGGTAGACGAACGCCGAGTGGTTCATCAGATAGCCGGCCGCAGAGTTGGCAGCTTCCTGGCGCGAATACGACACGTGAAACACAGCGGCCGCCGCCGCGATTTGCTCGGGCGTCCCGCTCAACCCGACGAAAGTCGGTTCGAACCCAGAAGCGTATTCGGCGATTCGATCCGGCGTGTCGCGCTCTGGATCAATGCTGACGAACGCCACCGCTACTCGCTCTCGATCATCGCCCAGGGCATCCTTCACGCGCGTGAGCATCGCCAGAGTCGCTGGACACACGTCAGGACAGAATGTGTAGCCGAACGACACAAGCGCGTACTTGCCGCGAAAGTCGGACAACTTCACGGGGGCTGCCCCGCGAGTCTGAAGCGACACATCCGTGACGACCTCTGCCTCGGGTTGAACCACCCCACCGAAGACATGTGGATCTGGATTAGCCAACGCCAGACCAGCCACTACGGCCAGGCCGATGGCGAGCCCCCCGCCCAACCAGAACAGGGGGGATCGAAACAAACGGGTCATGGCGACCTTTCCAACGAGTTTCGGACGAGCAGCGATATAAAACGCGACACTCTGCTCAGGCGTGGCGCGGAGGTGGAGGCTCAGGAGCGGGTGGCCACACGATGACTGAGACGGACCTCGGACAACGCAGGCGCCAATGAATGGATTGTTCAGCCAGTTCCGCCAGGAGGGCCGCGGCGGGAGCCGGGCGCGGCGGTTGGTTCACACCAAACCGAACTGAATCGCCGTCCACGCGGCCGCCAGCGGACCCGGGTTGCGCGTCAGGCGCAGGCACCACGTGACCGGCGTGGCCCTCGTGGCTCGAATGATCGATCGCGACGGCCTGATTGACGGCTTCGATGCGCCAGAAGGTATACAGCCAACATGGACACGGCCCGGGCTGCGCGATGAGCAGGATTCCGGCCAACGCCAGAGTCAGAGCACGATGCCAGAGGTTCATCACGGCGTCGCGGCCTCGACCTCGAAGACATGCCGGATCGTGAGGGTCTCTGACCCAAAGAGCCCCGCCGGCTCAACCTTGAACGTCACGTAGTAGTCGTTCGCGACGCCCGGATCATAGGTGTTGAGCCCGCCGCACTCTGTCAGATACACTCGGATCTGATCGAACGCCGAACCTGGGGCGATTTCGATACGCCCGACGGCCTGCTCCGCCGCCACACCGGTATTCCGCACCCTGTAAATGACGTTGACGACTTCGCCCGGCTGTACTTCGAGCGAAGGGGGAATCATTTCGATCTGGAACGGGAGCAAAGGGTCCAGCTGAGTTGCCAGCCGCACAGTGACTGGACCCGTGTAACGGCGATAGATGCCGAAACCGGCCCATACACTCAGGACCAGGCCAACCACGGCCAACAGGCCCAGGTTTTGCCGCTGTGCACCCTTCTTTTTCTGCTTCATGCCTGAGACAAAGTTTACCCGTTTTGTTCCAAGGTGGCGAAGGGAGCCTTCGCCAAACTCGACCGGCGCAATCCTCTTTTGGGGTCCGCGACGTACGCCTTGGACCGGGAGAACTGTGTCGAGATCCGGCCGGAACCTGTACAATCGCGCGCAATGCAGATCACGAGCGTGCACAACCCGCAGGTCAAACGACTCCTCAAACTGCGCGACCGTCGTGGCCGCGAAACTGAGGGGCAGATGCTGATCGAAGGCGGCGAAGAGGTCGCTCTGGCTCTCGAGGCCGGCGTGGCCCTCAACGCAACCTGGCTCTGCCCGACGTTGCCCCGGTTTGCTAAACAGGCGGACCTTCGCGGGCGTCTCGAGGCCGCCGGCGTGCCGATCACGGAGGTGAACGACACCGTCTTCGAGCGTCTGGCCTATCAAGAGAACCCGGATGGATGGCTGGCCGTCGCTCCCCTGATGCGGCCCGAGCTTGACTCGCTGCAACTGCCCCCTGCTGCGCTCATCCTGGTCTGCGAGGCTATTGAGAAGCCCGGCAACCTTGGCGCGATGCTCCGCACGGCAGATGCCGCTGGCGCGCACGCGCTGATCGTGTGCGACGCCAATACCGACGTCAACAACCCGAATGTCATCCGGGCCAGCCGGGGCGCCCTCTTCAGCGTCCCATTGGCTGTCGCCACGTCGAGTGAAGCGCTGACCTGGCTCAAGAAACGCGGTATCCAAATCGTGGCGGCCACGCCAGCGGCCACGCGTGACTACACGGGTGTCGACCTGCGCGGCGCCGTGGCGATCGCCGTCGGCGCCGAAGACACCGGGCTCAGCGCCGGCTTTCTGGATCAGGCCGATCTCGCCGTGCGCATCCCCATGACCGGTCGAGTGAATTCGCTGAACGTGTCGGCATCCGCTGCGTTGTTGCTGTACGAGGCGGTGCGACAGCGATTGACGAAAGACGACTGACAAACGACGAGGATTGAACAGCCATTTCGGCCTTCGTCGTTCGTCAGTCGTCTTTCGTCGTGTTCCCATTGCCTTCGCACTCCAACTCGGCTACACTCGCGCCCATGCCCGCAACGTACGGCCTTCTTCCTCCTCCGGCCACGCGCTGAGCGTGCGCCGTCGCACCTGTGCCCACTGCGCCCCAACGGGCTTGCGGTGACATCGTGCGCGCCCCCACGCTGTGACTCCGTCGTCTCCATTGTGATCGATCCATCACGCGCCGGGAATCAACCGGCGAACGAGCCTGTGCGGCGGATCTCCGCCGTAGAAAACGACATGAACAAGACTTCCAACTCGTGGGCGATGACGCTGGTGATCGGCTGCGCCATCCTGTGGGGCACCGTCGGGGTGACGACCCGCGGTATCTACACCGTTTCGGAGACCAACGCGCTCTCGATCGGTTTCTATCGGTTGCTATTCTCAGTTCCGCTTCTGGGCGCGCTGGCGGTCCGCAGCGTTGGCCCCAACCTTTTGCAGCAGCGGACCGGCGTGGTCGGAGGCCGCGGGCGCGATCTCGCTCTGATGATCGGTCTCGGCGCCATGATGGCGTTCTACCAGGTGGCCTACTTTGCCGCGATCCCACGCCTCGGCGTGACCATCGCCGTCATTGTCACTATCTGCTCGGCGCCGATCATGGTCGCCGTGATCAGCGCGGTCTTCCTCAAGGAGACCCTCACGCCACGCGTGATCGCCGCGCTGGTGGCCGCCGTCGGCGGCACCGCCCTGCTCGCGCTGCAACAGCCAACCGGCGCGATCGCCACAGATCAGGCCGGCTGGGGCATCGTCTTCGCGCTGGCATCGGGGTTCGGTTATGCCATGCTGACGTTCTTCAGTCGCGCACTGGCGGATCGCTATCACCCGCTGCAACCGATCACGATCGGCTTCGCAGTCGGCGCCGTGCTGCTCTTCCCAATTGCGCTGGCGAGCGGCCTGACGCTCAGTTATCCTGGCGAAGGCTGGGGCCTTTTGGTCTATCTCGGCATCGTGCCAACAGCTCTGGCCTACTGGCTATTTCTGCTGGCACTGCGGACAGTGCCGGCCACGGTTTCGAGCATCCTCACGCTGCTCGAGCCGCTCGTGGGCGCGCTGCTGGCGGCCGCGTTCTTTCACGAAACCCTGACCCCGCTCGGCTGGGCCGGCGCCGCTCTGCTGCTGGGGGCGTTGGTCATCCTGCTGGTGCGCTGGGAGCCCACGAAAGGCATCTAAAAAAAAAGACGAAGGACGAAGGTTGAATGGCTGTTCAGCCTTCGTCTTTCGTCCTTCGTCTCCCCTCACCAGGCGTGATGCACGAGCGACTGGATGTGTGCGGCGTAAACGGCGTCGATCGCGGCCATGGTGTCGTCAGGCAGCGGAGGCAGATCAGCGGCCGCGACGTTCTCGTCAACCTGTGTGGGTCGGCGCGCGCCCGGGATCGCGCAGGTGACGGCCGGGAATGCCAGGATCCAGCGCAACGACATCTGCGCCATGGACATGCCCTCGGGCGTCAGGATGCGCAACGCTTCCACGGCCTTGAGGCCCGTCTCGTAGTCGATGCCCGAGAAGGTCTCGCCCTTGTCGAAGGCCGCGCCTTCGCGGTTGAAGGCACGATGGTCATCGCTCGCGAACGTCGTCTGGCGCGACATCTTGCCGGCCAGCATGCCCGACGAAAGCGGCAGGCGCGCCAGGATCCCGACGCGTTTGCGCAGCGCCTCGGCGAAGAACAGGTCGCGCGGGCGCTGGCGGAAGATGTTGAAGATGATCTGCACCGACTGCACGCCCGGGTACTCGATGGCTTTGAGCGCTTCCTCGACACGCTCGACGCTGACGCCGTAGTGGCGCAACTTGCCGGCCTTGACGAGGTCGTCGAGAACGCCAAAGACTTCGGGCCTGTAATAGACGTCGGTCGGCGGGCAATGCAGTTGCACTAGATCGAGCGCGTCGACCTCGAGGTTGCGCAGGCTGCGCTCGACGAACGCGGTCAGGTTGGCGCGGTTGTAACCGTCAGCGACGTGCGGGCTCAGACGACGCCCGGCCTTCGTCGCCACGTAGAACGGCTCTGAGCGTTCGCGGCGCAGTCGCGCCAGCAAGCGTTCGCTGCGGCCGTCGCCGTAGACGTCGGCGGTGTCGAAGAAATTCACGCCGCGCTCCAGCGCGCGATGCAGCGCGCTGAGCGACTCGCTATCATCGACTGCACCCCAGGTGCCGCCAATGGCCCAGGCGCCGAAGCTCACCGCCGAAACCTTCCAACCCGTTCGTCCCAGTTCTCGATACTCCATCTTCAACCTCCGGTTGTGTTCGGCCGCTGCGCGTCGCTGCTCGGCGGCCAGGGAATGAATGCCGACGTGCGTGCCACGTATTCGGCGTACCCGGGCCGCGTCTTCATCGATTGCTCGAGCAAAGCGACGCCCGACACGCGCAGTAACAGGAACGTCATGAGGATCGGGGCCGGCGCCGTGATCCAGCCCCAGGGCGTGCCGCAGGCGATCAACCACAACCCCCACCACAGGCAGGCGTTGCCGAAGTAGTTCGGATGGCGTGTGTAACGCCACAGGCCGCGATCCATCACCTTGCCCCGGTTGGCCGGATCCGCCTTGAAGCGCGCCAGCTGCCCATCGCCGATGGCCTCGAAGCCGAAGCCGATCGCCCAGACGAGCGCGCCGACGACGTCGAACAGCCCGAGCGGCGCCGGCTGAGTGATGGCCCACACGAGAGGCGCCGAGATGAGCACGACAAGGACGCCCTGCAGCAAGAAGACCTGGAAGTAGCTGAACCACCAGTAGCGCTCGGGACCGTAGGTGCGTCGAAACGCCTGATAGCGCGGATCCTCACCACGACCCCAATTGCGTCGCAAGATGTGCAGACCGAGACGCAGTCCCCAGATCCAGGTCAACGCCAGGACGAGCGTGACGCGCACAGGGTCGCCACCTCCGACAACAGCATACGCCGTTGCCGCGAGCCCAAAGCCGGGTCCCCAAAAACTGTCGATGATGCTGGCGTCCTTCAGGCGCACGCTGACCAGCCACAGGGCTGTCACAGCGACCCAGACGGCGCCGGCACCAGTAAGCCAGGCGGTGATCATCAGGCACGTACCTCGCGCGTCCAGCGTGAGTGGTTCGGCGGTGTGTACGCAAGCATCCGGGCCAGCAGCGCCGCGGGCTCGGCGGCATCGAGCACGAGCGCCCGGAACAGCGGCGGGATGAAGCCCTCGTCGTTGGCGCGATCAAACATGGCAAGGAGCGGATCGTAGAAGCCGGCGTGATTGAGCAGCCCGATCGGCTTGCCATGCAGCCCGAGTTGCGCCCAGGTGATCATCTCGCACAACTCGTCGAGCGTGCCGTACCCGCCGGGCAACGCCATGAAGCCCTCGGCCAACGTTTCGATCAGGGCTTTGCGCTCGTGCATGCTCTCGACGACGCGCAACTCGGTCACGCCGGTGTGCCCCACCTCGCGCTCAAACAGGCCACGCGGGATGACACCGATCACGCGCCCACCGGCTGCCAGAGCGCCGTCGGCCACCGCGCCCATCAAGCCGACCTTGCCGCCGCCGTAGATCAGGTCGATGCCCTGCCCGGCCAGCATTTCGCCAAGGCTCCAGGCGACCTTCACGTAGTCGTCTCGCTTGCCGCCCGAAGCGCCGCAATACACCGCCACGCTTTTCACACGCGTCTTGCCTTTCTGCGCCGGGGTCCGGCACGATCGGCATTGTACTAAACGTCGGGTGGCAGGGCGGCCACAAGGGCGGCCACAAGGGCCGCCCCTCCTGACGCCTGACGCCTATCCGTGCTACATTGCCCACATGTCTCGACTGGCGCGAACGTTTTTCGATCGACCAACGGTGACGGTGGCGCGTGATCTGCTTGGACAACGCCTCGTGCATGTCGTCAACGGCCGCCGGATATCGGGGCTGATCTCGGAGACCGAGGCCTACGTCGGCGAGACCGACCTCGCCTCGCATGCCCGCGTCGGGCGGACAGCACGCACCACTCCGATGTATGGCCAGCCGGGCCGCTCGTACGTGTACTTCACCTACGGCATGCACTGGATGCTCAATATCGTCACCGAGCGCGACGGATTCCCGGCTGCGGTGTTAATCCGGGCGATCCAGCCCGACGAAGGCCTCGACGAGATGCGCGCCAATCGCGGCGGCAAACCGGATAAAATCCTGGCCGACGGCCCCGGCAAGCTCTGCCAGGCCCTGGCGATCACGGCAACTCACAACGACCTCGACCTCTGCGTTCGCGGCGCCGAGCTGTTCGTGGAAGCCGCGCCGGCCGTGCAAGGCGTGATCGTTGGGCCGCGTGTCGGCGTCGACTACGCGGCCGAGCCCTGGCGCTCGATCGAGTGGAACTTCACCTGGCCCGCCGCAAAGGCACGGGCCGTCAGACCGGCGCGCCCCCGCCGCCGGATCGAAGGAGACTGAGATGGGACTGCTGACCGGCAAGAAGGCATTGATCTTCGGCGTGGCCAACGACCACAGCATCGCCTGGGGTATCGCCCAGGCCCTGCATCGCGAAGGCGCAACCCTCGGGTTCAGCTACGCCGGCGAGAAGTTCGAGCGCCGCGTGCGCCCACTGGCCGAGTCACTCGGCAGCACGTTCATCGAGCCCTGCGACGTCTCCAAGGATGAAGAGATCGCGGCCATCGTCGAGAAGACCCGCGAGCAGTTCGGCGAGGTGGACATCCTCGTACACTCGATCGCGTTCGCCAACCGCGACGATCTCTCTGGCCCGTACCACACCGTCTCGCGTTCCAACTTCGCGCTGGCCATGGACGTCAGCGTGTATTCCTTCACGGCGCTCGCCAGCGCCTACCTGCCCTTGATGAAGCCGGGCGGCTCGATGCTGACCCTGACCTACCTCGGCTCAGTGCGCGCCGTCTCGCACTATAACGTCATGGGAGTCGCCAAGGCCGCTCTCGAGGCGAGCGTGCGTTACCTGGCCATGGACTTCGGCACTCACGAGAAGCACCTGCGCGTCAACGCGATCTCGGCCGGCCCGATCCGCACGCTGGCCGTCGCGGGCATCGCCGGCTCGCGCTCACTGATCTCGGAGTTCGCCAGGCAGAGCATGCTCGGGCGCAATATCACCATCGACGACGTCGGCAACGCCGCCGCCTACCTCTGCTCCGACCTGGCCGCCGGCGTCACCGGCGAGATCCACTACGTCGACGCCGGGTTCAACTCCGTAGGCATGAACGTGCAAGAATAGTGGAGCGTGGAGCGTGAGGCGTGGAGCGAGCGTTGCACCACGCCTCACGCTTTGCCAGACGTCGATGACGCCACAATTCATCCTCACCCTCATGCGCCACGGGCGCTCGCGCGCCGACGACGAGGGCGTCCACGAGGGGCGTTACGACTCGCCGTTGACGGATAGAGGTCGTGAACAGGCGCGAAAGCGCGCTGAAGCGTTCGTAGCGACCGGCTTCAAGGCCGATGTCGTGATCGCGAGCACGCTGGTGCGTGCGCGTGAGACCGCCGAAATCGTGGCTGGCGCCATCGGTGCGCCGGTCGAGGGGGACCCTGATTGGATGGAAATGGACGGCGGATTGTTGGCCGGCCTGACCTACAAGCAGGCCGAGGAGCGTTTCCCGACCCCGCCGTTTCGCAACCTCTATGAGCCACTCGCCGTCACCGGCGAAAGTGAATCGGAGCTACACTGCCGCGCCATTCGCGCGGTCGAACGCGTGGTGCGGCGCGGTCCCGGCGCCTACCTCGTGGTGGCGCACGGCGGGATCCTCAACGCCGCGCTTCGCGGCATCCTCGGCGCCCCGCCGCCTGTCAACATGCGACACGGCTTCTGGTTCGCCTTTGGCGACACCGCCTATGTGCAGCTGCGCTATCGCCCCGACGCAGGCGCATGGGTGTTGTTGGACTTCAACCCCGGCGTCTAGCACACCGTAAAGCGTTGAGCGTGTGGTGTGGAGCGAGTTTCGTTCCACGCCACACGCTCAACGCTTTATTTGCCTTATTTCGATGGCACGATGCCGCGCAGGAAAGAGTTGAACCAGCGCAAGACGATGCTCTGCTGAAATCCGCCGGCGAACGCGATCACGTAGAGCGACAGCACAGGATCCTGGATACCGAGGATGAAACCGGATCGGCCGATCAGGAACACGGCGACGGCGAGCAGCATCCCAACGGGAGCGTACAGCAGATACCAGTAGGCGTAGTCGGGATCGTAGTCCTTGACCTGGCTGGTGTGCTTGAAAAGGTTGTAGGCCGCGCCGATCACGCCACCGAAGCCGCCCGAAACGACCGTCAGCCAGAGCACGACCGGATCCATCATGCGCAGGCCCTCGAACAACGTCACGCGTCGTGCTAGCTCGGTGAAAGTGTCCGGCAGTAGCACCGGCGCTGTCATCGCCAGGAGCAACACCGGAACATGGAAGACGAGGTACCACCAGAGAAAGCGTGGTTCTTCCCACGGCTTGACTCGGTCCCAGCGCAGCATCTGGAACCGCACCTCGGCCACCTGGCGCGCGGCTTCCTCGAAATGGTCACGCGAGTTGAGCAGCAGGTTGCGCGCGGTTTGCAGGCGGGTCAGCAGGTTCTGGGCGATCTTCAGACTGATGCGCTGACGTTCGATCAACGAACGCTCGATTGCGCCAACTTCATTCCACAGCCGTTGCAGATCCTGATCAGGCGCCAGCAGTCGCGCCAGCCGGAGGTTGGCCGGCAAGTTGGGCGACTCGACCACCTCGGGTTCGACAACGGGATCGGGCTCGGCGGCATCCTCCAGACGATCGACGAGGAGCGGCCGCACCGCAGCGGCGAGAAGGCCCTCCTTTGACGCCACCGATACAGGCTGGCTGGACACCGGCCCGCCGTCCTCTACGGCTGACACCACGGGCGCAATGACGACCGGCGCGCCATCTGGCGGCGGCTCGAAGTGCGCGGTGCCAGGCGTCGCCGGATCACCGCCGGTGGTCCAGGCCGGCAGGCCCGGAGCCACGTCCTCTTCGGCCACGGTCGGCGCGATGGTCGAGGGTCCGCTCAGGCTATGAGGCGCGGACGTGTCGCCCGGATAGTTCGGGATCAGATCCGTCGGGCGGGCTTCAGGGTTGAAGGGGTTGCCGGACGGCGGCAACAGGATATCGGAACCGCGACCTCGCACCGAGCCCGGATCACTCTCAGGGTTAGTCATTGCCTATGACCTCCTCAGCCAGCCGGCGGAACGCACCAGCGGCCTCGCTCTGCGGCCGATAGGCGAGCACGCTCTGATGAGCGGCAGGCGCCTGAGCCGCAGCGTCGTCTTCCTCGATCACGGTCGAGAACAGTCGGTCACCAAAAGTCGTGCGGAGCTCTTCGAGCACGTCGTAGGCGTGGTCAGAGCCCGGTTTATAGAGTGTCGCCAGAATACCGAGCAAAGCAAGCTCGGCGTTCAACCGATCGTGAACGCGGTAGACGGCTTCGAGCAGGCCGCGAACACCGCGCATCGAAAGGTACGTGCACTGCACTGGCACCAGCAACTCCCGCGCCGCCACAAGGGCGTTAGCCGTCAGCAGGCCGAGGTTGGGCGGCGTGTCGATGATGAAGAAGTCTGCGGGAACGCGCGACCCTTCGATGGCCGCACGCAATCGGAAAGCCTTGTGCGAGTCGGCCCCCTGTTCGACGTCGAGGTGCGCCAGGTCTACTGAGGCAGGCACCAGCACGAGCCGCTCGTTGACGGTTCGCAACACGCTACCGAAGCTGACCCTGTCTCGCGACAACAAGGTGTAAGCCGTACGCGTCAGAGAATATGGATCGAACCCCAACCCGGCGGTCAGAGACCCCTGCGGATCGAGGTCGATCAACACGACCCGTTTACCGAGTTCGGCCAGGGCAGCGCCTAGA
>CAYZRP010000146.1:0-16257 GCA_964480865.1 uncultured Anaerolineales bacterium
GCGATCCAAGACACGCAGCCCCAATGAGGATTGCCCAGTTCCGTTCGCGAACGACGGACACCACGCCCGTGCATTCGTGATGGAAGAGCAATCGGATCAGGATCTGGGTTCCATTGCCCTGCGTGAGGGTCGGTGCGCCTGACTCGCTGTTAGCTCGTGTTATAGTGACTGCGTTTCGAAAACCTCACGGAGCGTCCCTATTATGGATTCGTATCTGACCCGCGTCCAATTTCAAGAAGCCGCCGACTACGTTCGCTCCCACACCCGCCATCAGCCGCGTGTCGGCATCGTCTTGGGTTCGGGGTTGGGCGCGCTGGCCGACGCTGTTGAAGAAGCCGACGTGCTCGACTGCGCCGAGATCCCGCACTGGCCCAAGTCGACGGTCGAGGGCCACGCAGGACGCGTGTTGATCGGCAAACTCGAAGGCCAGGCGGTGCTCGTTCAACAGGGCCGGGCCCACTTCTATGAAGGACACGACCTGCAGCACGTGACGTTGCCGATCCGCGTGATGCAGTTGCTCGGCATGGAGGCGGTCATCCTGACCAACGCAGCCGGCGCTATCCATCCCGATTACGTCCCTGGCGACGTCATGCTGATCACGGATCACATCAACTTCATGGGCATGGCGGGCTTTTCGCCGTTGCGTGGCCCCAATGATCCGACGCTCGGCCCGCGATTTCCTGATATGAGCCGCACGTACGATCGGGGCCTGGCCGAAATGGCCCGCAACGTCGCCCGCGAGGCCGGGTTCACGCTTCACGAGGGCGTCTACATCGGCCTGTCCGGCCCGACCTTCGAGTCGCCGGCGGACCTGCGCTTCCTGCGCTCGGCGGGGGCGGATGCGGTGGGCATGTCCACGGTGCCGGAGGCCGTCGTCGCGCACCACGGCGGCGTGCGTGTGCTCGGCTTCTCGGGCATCAGCAACAAGGCCAACCTCGACGGCGCCACCATCACGACCCATCAGGAAGTGCTCGACGCCGGAAAACTCATCACGCCGCGCCTGACCACCCTGGTGCGGGGCGTGCTGCGGCGCCTGTAGGAGCCGAGGGCCGATGGACGCGCTTGTCAGCGCGCTCCTGGGCGGCCTCGAGTGGCTGGCCCGCTACGAAACCTACGTCTACGTGGTCCTGGCCATCGCAGGGGCGTGGTGCGTGTATGGCATCGTGCAGGCCGCCCGGCGACTCGAGGACACACCCTTCGGCCTCGAACGGGCGGAGGCTGAGCAGGCGCGCATGCAGGCCGTTGTCGGCCTGGCGGTACTTGCTATCCTGGCGGGCGGGTTGTTCTGGTCGACGCGTTACGGCACACTCACGCTGTCTGGCGCTGTCGTCATCACGCCGACCCCAACGCCGGTGCTGACCCCCACGCCGATCACGGACAACGGCGCTGTCACCGTCGACGCCAGTGGCTGTAACGACGTCCTCCGCATCAGTCAGCCGGCCGATGGCACCCAGATCAACACGACCTACGAGATCCTGGGCACCGTCAACACACCGAACCTGGCCTTCTACAAGCTCGAGTTGAGTGGTTCGGCCACGAACGGCAACTGGGTGACGATCACGGTCAACACTGAGCCTGTGACGAACGGCGTGATCCTGCCATCCTTCAGCCCGAACCCCTACACGCCGGGCAACTACGCGATGCGCGTCGTGGCCTACGACAACGACGGCAACAGCCTGCCGCCCTGCACGGTCTCGGTCTCGCTCGATCGCCCCGGCCAGCCAACGGCGCCGCCGGTGCCGTAGTTACGAGGGGCGAGGAGCGAACGCTGTCGCCCCGCGCCCTTCGCTCCTCGCCAGTTGCGTCAACGCGAAATTGGTCTATAAACACCGTATGCCCCAACTTCATGTGCGGCCGGCGCAGACGACGGATCTTCCGGCCATACTGGCGATCGACCCGACCTACAGCACCGATTACGTGTGGCAGATGGAGGCCCGCGAAGAAGGCCCGACCACGCAGATCACGTTTCGCAATGTGCGTTTGCCGAGGTCGGTGCGGGTGAGCCTGCCACGTGATCCGGCGCATCTGCAGGACGCCTGGGCGCAACGCGTGTGCTTTCTGGTGGCCGAGGAGGGCGGGCAGGTGCAGGGCTATCTGAACCTCACCCTGGCGACCATGCCGGCAACCGGTTGGATCGCGGATCTGGGCGTGGTCCAGCGCGTGCGTCGCACGGGTGTCGGGACCGTCTTGCTCGCGTCGGCCGTGCAGTGGGCGCGCGCCAATGGCCTGCAGCGCCTGGTGCTCGAAATGCAATCCAAGAACTATCCCGGCATCTGCTTCGCCCAGAAGAACGGCCTGACCTTCTGCGGCTACAACGATCGCTACTACCCCAATCAGGACGTCGCCCTGTACTTTGCGGCAACGCTGAAGTAGGACAGCGGACAGGGCGGGCGACACTCGACGAATGACCAACGACGAAGGACGCTGGTCGAATAGCCATTCGACCAGCGTCCTTTGTCTTTCGTCCTTCGCCGCAGTTCCAGCGAAGACCCGCCCGATCTGCCCGCCGCAAGTACAATTCTGCACATGTCCACCGTCGTCAGCGTGCTCCAGACCCTGAGCCAGATTCTGGCGTCTGGGATTGTGATCACGTCGTTTTCGTTGCTGCTGTACGCCCTGACGTTCAATCTGCGCGAGAGGGTCGCGCGCGCCTTCGCGGTGTTGACCGCGCTTGTCACGGCCGTCTACTTCTGTGACGTGCTCATCAGCACGCTCGGGAACCCGAGCAGCGTGCTGTTCTGGCTGCGGTGGCAATGGACGGGCATCGCCTTTGTGCCGGCGGCGTTCCTGCATTTTTCGGACGCTGTGCTGGCGAGCACGGGCCGCCCGTCGCGGGGCCGGCGCCGCCTGGCGATCCGGATCCTGTATGGGGCGGCGGGTGTGTTCTGGATCCTGGTGTTGAGTTCTAACCTTGTCGTGGGCGGTGCCGAGAGCACGCCGGTGCCGCATCTGACGGCTGAGGCCGGCTTCTGGGTCTTCCTGGCACAGGGCGCGTTCGCGATCGGCTGGGCGGCCTGGAATTTCTGGCGAGCCTACGGGCGCGCGCAGACGGCGACGACGCGTCGACGCATGCGCTATCTGATCGCGGCGGCCGCGGCGCCGCTGGTGGGCACCTTCCCGTTTGTCCTGCTGGTCGGGCAGGAGGCGGCGTTGCACGCGCTGACGTTCTGGACGCTGGTCATCGTGTCCAACATCATCGTGAGTGCCCTCCTGCTGGCGATGGCTTACACCGTTGCCTACTATGGCGTGACGCTTCCGGACCGGGTGGTCAAGGCGCGGTTCTTTCAGTGGTTTCTGCGCGGGCCGGTGGTCGCGTCGTCGGTGCTGGCCGTCTACGTGCTGGTGAGTCGGTTCGGGCCGAGCCTGCCGTACTACGACACGCGCGTCCTGCCGTTTCTCCTGATCGGGTCACTGCTGCTGCTGCAATTCTTCATCACGCTGGTGCGATTGCCGATCGAACGCCGCTTCTTCTATGGCACCGGCCGCGACGAGCTGCGAAGGCTTGTCACGCTGGAGGAGCGCTTGCTGACCACGCAGGACCTGCGCCAGTTCTTCGAGTCGGTGCTGGCCAACCTGAGTGACAGTCTGGGCGCCCCGGGCGCGTTTCTGATCGCGTTCGACGAGGCCGGGCATGTGGCCTACGAGGTTGTGGTGGGCGCGCCCCGACCTGAGCCGACGCTTCCGCCGCTCGAGAAACTGCGGGCAGTGCGGCTCCTGGTCTCTGGCACGGATGGGGCGCTCTTCGCAAATGGAAACGGAGGGCGGGGGGCGTTCGCGTGGGGCGCGAGCTGGCTGGTGCCGCTGCACGGCCCCAATGCCCACGGCCGACCGCTCGGTCTTGTCGGTGTGACCACGGCCGAGGAGCCTGGCGAAGTCGTCAGCCTGAGCCTTGAAGAAGGCGACATCCTTCAGCGCCTTGTCAGGCGCGCCGCGACGGCGCTCGAGGATCGCCGCCTGCAACTCGAAGTGTTCGAAGCGCTCGACCGGCTCCTGCCTGAGATGGAGACCGTGCAACGCCTGCGTGCATCGGCTTATACCGACATCCGCAACATGGAAGGCGCTGGCGTGACGGAAGGGCAGGAACTTCCGCAACTGGTGCGGGATGCGTTGCGGGACTACGCCATCGGTCCGCGGCTCAATCAGAGCCCGCTGCTGCGTTTGAGGGTCGTCGAACAGGCCATGGCAGACCATGACGGAAACGCGACTCAGGCGTTACGCTCGGTGCTGCGTCAGGCGATCGAGCGCATTCGCCCTGAAGGCCAGCGCAAGACGACGGGCGAGTGGCTCCTGTACAACATCCTCGAAATGAAGTTCCTGCAGGGCCAGAAGGTGCGCGACATCGCGATGCGTCTAGCCGTCAGCGAGGCCGATTTCTATCGCAAGCAACGCCTTGCGCTCGAAGAGGCCGCGGCCGCGATCGCCCAAATGGAGCGTGAGGCCCGGGCCGCCGGCGACGAAGTGGGCGCGCCGACCTAGCCGCGGATCATGGCCTGAACCTTATTTTCGTCGGTGCTTTTCGATAAAAACAATCCTCTTGTCCAAGGATGCCGCTTGCGTGCCCCGTTGAATTTGAGTATGCTTCGCGCGACTCCTATAAGAGGTGTGTATGCCGGACGAGCGAGGGACCGAGGTCCAGGGGGCTGAGCTCGTGGACGAAGGTTGGTGGCAGTCGGTATTGGCCGAGGACACGAGTCGCGGTAACGCACCTCCCTCTGCGCCCATCGAATCGAACGATCCGGAAGCGGATTGGTCGTACGCTCATCAGCTTCACGAAAACGACGAGCCTGTCGAACTCCTCGTGACGGGGTTCAACCGCGGCGGCCTGCTCGTCGGTTTGCGCTCCCTGCGCGGCTTCGTGCCGGCGTCTCACCTCGTCGATCTCCCGACGCATCTCAACGATGAAGAACGCCGCGCCGCTCTGGCCGCGCGCATCGGACAGCGACTGTTCCTCAAAGTGATCGAATACGATCGTGCCAAGGGGCGCGTGGTGCTCTCGCAACGCGCGGCATTGGCGTCGCCGGGGTCACGCACCGCGCTGCTCGATCGGCTGCAGCCCGGGCAGATCGTGACGGGCCTGGTCACCAACCTCACGGACTTCGGCGTCTTCGTTGATCTCGGCGGTCTCGAAGGCCTGGTGCATGTCTCGGAAGTGTCGTGGAGCCGTGTGAACCATCCGCGCGATGTCCTGCGGATCAACGACACCATCGAGGTACAGGTGCTCTCGATCGATCGCGATCAGGCCCGGGTGGCGCTCAGCCTCAAGCGCTGTCGGCCAGATCCCTGGAAGACGGTCGGGGAGCGCTATGTCGTCGGCCAGATCGTGTCGGGCACGATCACGAACGTCGTCAACTTCGGCGCCTTCATCTCGGTGGAGGACGGGCTCGAGGGCCTGATCCACGTCTCTGAGCTGGCTGAAGGCCACTTCCTGCACCCGCGCAACGTGGTGGAGGAGGGCGAGACGGTGCGCGCCCGCATCCTGCATATCGATCCGCCCAACCGTCGCCTGAGCCTCAGCCTGAGGGAACCCGCCGAGAACGGCGAGGCCTGAGCGCGCCGGGCGCCGTCACACCCGCCACATCTGGGGCGTCGCCGGCCGGGCCGAGCGCCCGATTCCGCCTGGATTTGCCTCTCCTTCAATTCGGTGTATAACCAGATCAACGCTGTTGACATTTATGGGCAGCGTCAGTAATCGGGTGCTGGCACGTCGTCGTGATTGCGGCGTGTGGGCGCTCGTTTGTTCATTGAAGACGGTTTCCTTCACACCGGTATGAATCGCTCTCGTCAAAAGCCCGATAAGGGGCCAGCGCGGCGCACGCCGGGCCGCTCGACACCGGCCCCTGTGGCGCCCCAGGCTCGTCGCCGCATCGATCCGATGCCGGCGCGAAAACCCACGCGTCGGTTCAACGCCGACCAGGCAGTGGCCATGCGCAACGAAGCGCCGCCCGCGCCGAACGAAACGCCGACGTCGCGCAAGAAGATCGCGGTGCCGGATCCGAACATGGTGCGCGTGGTGGTGCTCGGCAATCGGCTGCGCAAGTACAGCGATGATCTCGTGGCGCTGTTGCTGATCGTCCTCGCAGCGTTGACGATGTTCGCACTGACCGGCCTATCGACGGGCACTTTGCTCGAGCCGTGGTCGGGATTTCTGCGAACGTGGTTCGGCTGGGGCGCGATCCTGATCCCGATCTCGCTCGGCATCGTCGGTGGCGCGATCTTGATGCACAACCTCGGCCGGCTGCCACAGGTGCGCTGGGGCCGGGTCATCTGGGGCGAGCTGACGATCTTCACGCTCCTGGCGCTGCTCAACTATGCCAATGGCGGCAGCGTCTTGCTGGCGGCTCAGGGCGAGGGCGGTGGCGTGGTTGGTTGGGCGGTCGGCTGGATCTTCTACCGCATCTTTGCTCCGGCCGATCCGTTCGTGGTCGGGCTGGCCTTCCTGATTTCGCTTGTGCTGGCGCTCGACATCACGGCCAACCGCATCGAGCGCGGCCTGAAGTGGCTGACCTCGCAAGGCTTTGCCAATGACCCGGGCACACAGCTCCCGCTGCCGCTCGATGAGAAGCCGGCGCGGTCGAAGCCGGAACCTGTCGAAGAAAAGGCGGTGCCGGCCCCGATCGAGGAGAAGGCCCGCACCAAACTTGCGAAGGGCGAGCGGCTCAAGAACGTGCCGGTCGAAGCCGTGCAGCCCGAGTCGCGCAAGGCGAAACCCAAGCGCGACAAGCGCCTGCCCGCGCTCGACCTGCTCGACGACCTCGACCTGCGCCGACCCGCGCAGCGCGAGATCGACGACACGGCCTCGATCATCGTCAAGACCCTGGCCGAGTTCGGCGTGCCCGTCAATGTGCTCGGCGCGCGCGTCGGCCCGTCCGTGACGCAGTACCAGGTCGAGCCTGGATTCGTGGCAAAGCCCGGCGCTGACGGCATCAGCAAGCAGTGGAAGGTGCGCGTCGCCCAGATCGCGTCGCTGCAGAACGACATGGCGCTGGCGCTCTCGGCGACGACCCTGCGCATCGAAGCGCCGGTGCCAGGTCAGCACTACGTCGGCATCGAGGTGCCGCATCGACGCACGTCGGTCGTCGGCCTCAAGCCCGTGATCGAGAGCGAGTCGTTCCAGAAGATCTCGGCGCCGCTCAAGCTGGCGCTGGGCCGCGACGTCTCGGGCGCCGCCATCGCCGCGGACCTGGCCAAGATGCCGCACATGCTGATCGCTGGCACGACCGGCTCAGGCAAGAGCGTGGCGATCACGTCGATGGTCGCGTCGCTGATCCTGACCAACACGCCTGACGACCTGCGCCTGGTGATGATCGACCCGAAGATGGTCGAGCTGGTGCGCTTCAACGGCGTGCCGCATCTGCTCGGCAAGGTCGAGACCGAAGTCACGCGCATCCTCGGCGTCCTGCGCTGGACGGTGCGTGAGATGGAGCGGCGCTACAAGCTGTTCGAGACCTACCACGTCCGCAACCTCGATACCTACATGGCCAAGGCGGCCAAGAAGCTGGACATCGAGAAGCTGCCGCGCGTGGCGGTCTTCATCGACGAGCTGGCGGACCTGATGATGCAGGCGCCTGACGAGACCGAGCGCATGGTCGTGCGTCTGGCGCAGATGGCGCGCGCCACGGGCATCCACCTGGTCGTCGCCACGCAGCGCCCGAGCACCGACGTGGTGACGGGTTTGATCAAGGCCAACTTCCCGGCGCGCATCGCCTTCGCTGTGACGTCGTCGGTCGACTCGCGCGTCATCCTCGACTCAGTCGGCGCCGAGAGCCTGCTCGGCAAGGGCGACATGCTCTTCCAGTCGCCGGAGATGCAGGCGCCCCAGCGCGTGCAGGGCTGCTTCCTGAGTGACAAGGAGATCGACAGACTCGTCGCGTGGTGGAAGGACCAGGCCGACATCTACGCCGAGGAGGCCCTGGCCGACGTCGAGATCGAGGCCGACGACATGCCGCCGACCATCGGCGGCCCCGGCACGCCGCCGCCGCCGCGCCCGCCTGTGGGTGTGGCGCCACCGTCCGCGGCCGAGAAACCCAGGTCGTCGGCCCAGAAGCCAGCCACGATCCCGGAGCCGACCCCGCCGGCCGAGAAGCCGCACGAGCAACTGACCAAGGCCGAGGCGGCGCGACGCAGGGCCCAGATCCAGGACACCGTGCGTGCGGCCCCGAAGGCTGAACGCGACGAACCCGAGGAGAAAGCACAACCCAAAGCCGAACGTGCTGCGAAGCCGTCGAAGCGCCCGGCCGCCGAGCCTGAGGCGCCCGCCGCGCCGGCCAAGCAGGCCGCACCCTGGGACGAGATGCTGGCGCGCGAAGCCGCGATCGAAGACAAGGACCAGCAGATCGAGCAGGCGATCGAGATCGTCAAGAAGCACGGCACGGCGAGCGCGTCGTTGTTGCAACGCAAGATGCGCATCGGCTACCCGCGTGCCGCGCGTCTGATGGACGAATTGAAGGCCATGGGCCTGATCGGCCGCGAGCAGCAGGGCGGCAAGACCCGCGAGGTCTTCATGAACAAGGACGACGATCCGATCGGCGATCAGGCGCGCAAGATCATGGATGAGGATGATTGACCGCGGACCGCAGACGGCGGACCGCGGATGCGACATCCGGCGACCCGTAGGGGCGACCCTCGTGGTCACCCTTCCCGCCGGTTCCATTGCGCCGGTGATGGCCAGCGCCCGATCGCGGTCATTGATGACCAAATGACGAACACCGCATCACCAAAGACAACAGCCTATGAGCGCCCGTGCCTTCCTGAATGACCTGGCCGCGATCTTCCCCAAAGATCGTTTGCTGACCAACGCGTCGCAGTTGACGGCTTACGAGTCGGATGCGTTGACAGCCTACCGCTCGACGCCCGGCGCTGTGGTGTTGCCGACGAGCGTCGACGAAGTGATCGCAGCGGTGCGCGCCTGCCACAAGCACAAGGTGCCCTTCGTGGCGCGCGGCTCAGGCACCAGCCTGTCGGGCGGCTCGCTGCCGATCGCGGACGGCCTAGTCATCGGCCTTAATCGCCTCAACCGCATCGTGCGGCTGGACCCGGCCGAGCGCATCGCCATCGTCGAGCCGGGTGTGATCAACCTCGCTGTCACGCAGGCGGCCGCGCCGCACGGCCTGTATTATGCGCCGGATCCGTCCTCGCAACTCATCTGCACCATCGGCGGCAACGTCGCCTTCAACTCAGGCGGCGCGCACTGCCTCAAGTACGGCATGACCAGCAACCATGTGCTCGGGCTCAAGGTCGTCCTGCCGGATGGCGAGCTGGTGCAGCTTGGCGGCGAGTCGCTCGAGTCGGTCGGGCCCGATTGGCACGGCCTTTTCGTCGGGCACGAAGGCCTGTTCGGCGTCGCCGTCGAAGTGACGCTGCGGTTACTGCCGAAGCCCGAGACCTTCCGGACGGTGCTGGCCGCGTACCGCTCGATGCAACAGGCCGGCGACGCCGTCGCGGCTGTTGTGGCGTCGGGTCTGTTGCCTGGCGCGATGGAGATCATGGATCGGCTCGCGCTGCAGGCGGCCGAGGCGGCCGTGCACGCCGGCTATCCGGCCGGTGCGGCCGCCGTGCTCATCGTCGAGCTCGACGGCGAGGCCCAGGCGGTCGAGGCCGAGTTCCAGCATCTGCGGCGACTGATCGACCAGACCGGCGCCTACGAAGTTCGTGTGCCGGCGACCGAGGCCGAGCGGCAGATGATCTGGAAGGGCCGCAAGAGCGCGTTCTCGGCGGTCGGCCGGATCAGCCCGGACTACATCGTTCAAGACGGCGTGGTGCCACGCAGCAAACTCGGCCAGGCATTGGCTGAGATCGACGCCCTCAGCGCGAAGCACAACATCCGCGTCGCGAACGTCTTCCACGCCGGCGACGGCAACCTGCACCCGCTGATCCTCTACGATGGACGCCAGCCCGGTGCCTACGATCGCGCCGAGGCGTTGGCCTCCGAGATCATGAAGATGTGCATCCGGCTGGGCGGCTCGATCACGGGCGAGCACGGTGTGGGCATGGAGAAGCGGGCGTACATGCCGGCGCTCTTCAGCCAGGTCGACCTCGACGTGATGTGGCAGCTGCGTTGCGTCGTCGACGATCTGCAGATCGCGAATCGCGGTAAGGTCTTCCCGGGCGGTGAAGCGCCGGCCCTGAGCCACAGAGGACCGCACCCGCTCGAGCGCGCCGGCATCATCTCGCGCGAGTAAGTCAAACCATCTGTCATGACGACACCGACAACCGTTGACGCTGTATGCGAATTCGTCAAGGCGCACACCCACGTGATTCCGCGCGGGCGTGGCACGAAGCCGTTGCTGATCGACGAACTGTCGGGCGCCGTCATGCTCGACGTGAGTGGGCTGCGCGGCGTGCTCGAGTACGATCCGGGCGAGTTTACGTTCACGGCCCTCGCCGGCACCCCGGTGGCTGAGGTCGAAACGCTCCTGGCACAGCAAGGCCAATACCTGCCGTTCGATCCGCCGCTTTCGAAACGCGGCGCGACACTCGGCGGCACTGTCGCTTCTGGTCTGAGCGGGCCGGGGCGCTATCGCTACGGCGGCGTGCGTGATTTCATCCTCGGCGTGCGCTGGGTCGACGGGCGCGGGCAGCTCGTGCATGGCGGCGGCAAGGTCGTCAAAAACGCCGCCGGCTTCGACTTCCCGAAGCTGATGGTCGGCAGCCTGGGTCAGTTGGGCGTGATTGTTGAACTGACCTTCAAGGTCTTTCCACGTCCGCGCGCCTATGCGACATATCTGGTTGAAGCCGGCACGCTGGCGACAGCGCTCGAGATCCAGCGCCGGTTGATGGGTGCTCCGCTCGATCTCGAAGCGCTGGATCTGGTGCCCGGGCCGCGCGGCGTTCAGGTGCAGGTGCGTTTAGGCGGCCTGGCCGAAGCGCTGCCGGCTCGCCTCGAACGGCTGCGGTCGATGGCTGGCGATGGGCTCGTTCGCGATGGCAATGACGGTGCCTCATTGTGGGACGTCGTCCGCGAGTTCGGCTGGGTGCCGGCTGACGCCGCTCTGATCAAGGTGCCGTTGACGCCAGCCCGCATCCCGTTGCTCGAGGCGGCTCTCGAGCAGACCTCGGCGGTGCGCCGCTACAGCGCCGGCGGGCAGGTGGCCTGGTTGAGTTGGCCGCACGCCGTCGATGTCCTCGATGCCGAACTGGGGCGCCTCGGCCTGGCCGGCCTCGCTATCCTCGGGCCGGCGAGCGCCGTGGGATCGGTGGGCCCCATCGGCTTGATCGGTGCTTCGCCTTCCCGACACGCTTTCGCCGCGCGCGTCAAGGCTGCGCTCGATCCAGCCGCGCGTTTTCCGGAGCTATAACCAACGACATGCAGCACACCATCCCCGCTGACCGACTCGGCGCAGAAGGCAAGGTCATGGCGGACGCGATCAGCGCCTGCGTGCATTGCGGCTTCTGTCTGTCGGCCTGCCCGACCTATCGATTGCTTGGCGAAGAGATGGACTCTCCGCGCGGCCGAATCATGTTGATGAAGTCCGCGCTCGAGGGCAGCGTATCGGTCGCCGAGACGTTGCCGTACATCGATCGCTGCCTCGGCTGTGAGGCCTGTGTGCCGACCTGTCCCTCGGGCGTGCGCTACGACGCGTTGCTGCCGCTCTATCGCCATCACGCCGAGCCGTCGCGGCAACGGTCGCTGACGGAACGCGCCGCGCGGCGATTGACCCACGAGACCCTGCCACATCCGGATCGATTCCGGATGGCGGCCACCGCCGGCAAGCTCGGCAAGGCCATGCGCGGCGCTTTGCCGGAGCCCTTCCAGGCGATGCTCGATCTGCTGCCCGCGGAATTGCCGCCGGTGGTGGATCTACCGCGAAGAGTCGAAGCTGTCGGCAAACGTCGCGCGCGCGTGGCCCTGCTCGCGGGCTGCGTGCAGCAGGCGTTGGCGCCTGGGATCAACCGGGCCACGCTCGAGGTGCTGGCGGCCAACGGCGTCGAGGTGATCGTGCCGGACGGGCAGGGCTGTTGCGGGTCGCTCGGGTTTCACACCGGCGAGCTTGATCGCGCCCGCGACCTGGCGCGCGTCAACCTCAGGGCTTTCCCGAAAGATGTCGATGCCGTGCTGACCAATGCCGCGGGCTGCGGCTCCGGCATGAAAGCCTACGATGTGCTCTTCGCCGGGCAGCCCGAGGCCGTCGATGCCGCGATCTTCGTCACGCGCGTCAAAGACGTGGCGGAGTTTCTCGATACGCTGGGCATCGTCCCGCCGCCGGCGCTCGCAAAACCGACAAGGATCGCCTACCACGATGCCTGCCACCTCGGGCACGCGCAGGGCGTGGTCGCCGCGCCGCGCCGGCTGCTCCGTGCGGTTCCGGGCCTCGAGGTCGTTGACATTCCTGAAGGCGAGATCTGTTGCGGATCGGCCGGCACGTATAACCTCGAGCAGCCGGCTCTGGCTGCGCAACTCGGCGAGCGCAAGGCCCGGCATATCCTGTCGACGGGCGCGCAGGCCCTGGCTGCCGGGAACATCGGCTGCCTTGTGCAGATCTCGACCCATCTCCAGCGGCTGCGCAGACCGCTGCCCATGTGGCATACCTTCGAAGTGCTGGCCCGAGCGTACCGGGGAGAGTCGCTCGTCTGACCGCTCTATTTCGCACGATCGTGGCGTTTCGCATAAGTTTCACCGCTGCTTTATGGCAAGGCAGCGGGAGCGCATTCACAATTGAGCACGCATGAGTGACTCGACTCGGAAGGCTCCGCGCAGGACGCCGTTGTTTGTTGATGCCTGGGGGTGGCCGGCTCGCCTTGGGGCGATGGTCCTCCTGGTCATGTTCTATGCGCTTCTTTACTTTGTGGGGAACCCCATTGCGGGTCGAACGATCGGTTCGCTGACGGTTCCACTCATCGCGTGCATCACGCTCCTGGGCGGTCATGAACTGTGGGGATTGGGTGCTGCCCTCTTCCTGATCCCTTTCAACGTCTGGCTTGTCAACCTCATCGGAATAGACGAACCCCTCGCGAGTCATATCGCCTATAGCGTGTCGGGCGGCCTGTTCGGTTGGTTGGCCCTCACGGCGACAGGTTGGTCGCGGGTGATGCGTGACCAACGTAACGATCTTTTGGAGGAGCGCACCCGCCTTGACACGGAGATCAGTCGACGCGAGTTCGTCGAAGCGAGTCTCCAGGCCGAACGCGACTTCGCCCGTCTGATCATCGACAGCCTCGGACAGGGTCTTGTGTTGATGAACTCGCAGTTCCGCTTCGAGTACGTCAATCCGGCTTATGCCGCGTTGCTCGGTCGGCGCCCTGAAGACATCATTGGCAAGACACCCTTCGACTTCGCCGATGAAGCCGACCGCCAACAGATCCAGGCCTCGCTCGAGCGACGAAAGCAGGGTGAGGCCCACACCTATGAGATGCGCCTCAAGCACGCCACCGGCCGACTCATCGACGTGCTTGTGACGGTCACGCCCCGTCGGATGGAAGGCGAGACCATCGGCTCGATCGTGGTCATCACGGACGTTTCGGACCAGAAACGCATCGAGGAAGCGCTGCGGCAGAGCCAGGAGGATCTCGAGCGGCAGGCGCGCATGTTGCAGCAGAGCCAGCAGGCTGCGCGGGTCGGCGGCTGGGAGTACGACCTCACCGTCGGCGAGATGTTCTGGACTGACGAGATGTACCATCTGCACGGGGTGACGCCTGAGACGTATGAGGTGACCGGCGAATCCGCCGTCTCGATCTATGCCCCTGAGTTCCAGGACCAGATCGCCGAGGCCGTGCAGAAAGCTTTCCAGACCGGTCAGCCGTATGATCTCGAGGCACAGATCATTACCTTCGACGGCCACCGCAAGTGGATCCGCACGGTCGGTCAACCGGTGTTCCTCAACGACGTGCCGGTCAAGCTCTACGGGTCTTTCCAGGATATCTCTGATCAGAAAGCCGCTGAGGAATCGCTCAGGAAGGCCGAGGCCGAGTACCGCACGCTGTATGAGAACGTCCCGATCGGCCTTTACCGGTCGACACCCGACGGGAAGCAGGCGCGCATCAACCCTTACCTGGTCCACCTCAACGGTTTCGAGACGGAGGCCGAACAGATTGCGGCCATCCAGGATATCGCGATCGAGTGGTACGTCGATCCGCAACGCCGCGCCGATTTCGTTGCCGAGATCGAGCGACATGGCGAAGTCGTCAATTTCGAGTCTGAGATTCAGAGATACACGACCGGCGAACGTCTATGGGTTTCGGAGAATGCGCGCGCCATCCGCGATCGCCACGGGCACATCGTTCAGTTTGAGGGCTCGGTCATCGACATCACAGATCGAAAGCGGGTCGAGTTGGCGCTCGAGGACCAGCGCCGCTTCGCTCAAAGCGTGATGGAGACGATGGGGCAAGGTCTGACCGTCACTGACGTTGAGGGCAAGTTCGTGTACGTCAACGAGGCCTATGCCCGCATGCTTGGGTACGGCCCCGAAGAGATGATCGGCAAGACGCCGTTCGACTTCACGGCTGAGACCGACCATGTGGTTCTCGAGACGGCGCGTCGGATCCGTTCACAACACGAAAAGTCGTCCTACGAAACGTCGCTGCGCCACCGTGATGGCACACTGGTCTACGCCATGATCACGGGAGTGCCGCGCTTCGAGCAAGGCGTGCACGCCGGGTCGATCGCCACGATCACGGATCTGACCGAGCGCCGCAAGAGCGAAGAGGAGTTGCGCGAACTCAACGACGAACTGGCCTCCAAGAACCGCGAGATGGAGACCTTCACCTATTCGGTCTCACATGACCTGAAGGCCCCGCTTCGCGGCATTGACGGCTACAGCCGGATTCTGCTCGAGGACTACAACGACAGGCTTGATGATGAGGGGCGTCGCTTCCTGCGCACGATCCGCGGCGCCACTGAGCAGATGAACCAGTTGATCACCGATCTTCTGGCCTATTCGCGATTGGAGCGACGGGCCCTGGCCGAAGCGCCGATCAACCTGTCGGAACTCGTCGGGGCCGTCATCGCACAGCGGTTGCGCGACGTCAGTGGCCGGGAACCGACGTTGTTGCTCGACCTGCCGCCCGTAATGATCGTCCTTGCGGATCGCGACGGATTGGCTCAGGCCGTCCGCAATCTGGTGGACAACGCTTTCAAGTTCACGCGCGATGCTGCCGAGCCGCGGATCGAGGTCTGCGCCCAGCGAACGGAGGCCACGGTGCGGCTATCGGTGCGCGACAACGGCGTCGGCTTCGATATGCAGTATCACGACAAGATTTTCGGCATTTTTACGCGTTTACATCGCGCGGAAGATTATCCTGGTACGGGCGTGGGCCTGGCTCTTGTGCGAAAGGCGATGGAGCGCATGGGCGGCCGGGTATGGGCCGAAAGCCAGCCAGGCGCGGGCGCCACGTTCTATCTTGAACTACCAGCGGCGGACGAAGCCGCCTTATCTGCTGAGGCGAGGACACAGATCTCATGAATGATGTGATGCGGCCGATCTTTCTGGTTGAAGACAACCCGATGGATCTCGAGTTGACCCGGCGAGCGTTCGCCAAACATCGGCTGGGCAACCCGTTGCTCGTCGCCCGCGACGGTGTCGAGGCGCTCGAGATGCTTCCGCGTTGGGAGTCGGGCGAACCGCTGCCGCTCGTCGTTCTGCTCGACCTCAAGTTGCCGCGGCTCGACGGCCTCGAGGTGCTCCGCCGTTTCAAGGAGAGCGACGTCGCCAGCAATATCCCGGTCGTCGTCCTGACGACATCTGATGAAGACCGCGACATCCGTTCGGCCTATGAACTCGGCGCGAACTCGTACATCGTGAAGCCCGTGGACTTCGATAAGTTCATGGACGTCGCGTCGCAGATTGAGTTGTACTGGGTGGCCCTCAACCAGCCCACCCGGTGAGCGTGACCCGTATGCGTGTTCTCTACGTTGAGGACAATGCGCTGGATGCCGATCTGACAAGGCGGCATTTGCGCAAGTCAGCGCCTGACATCGCTCTTGACGTCGTCGCGACGATCAGCGAGGCGCTGCTCCGTCTGCGCGCGCAGGCAGCCCAGGACTACGACCTGGTACTGACGGACCTCAACCTGCCAGATGGCGAGGGATTGGCCCTGTATGGACAGATCCGGGCGCGCAACTGGCATCTCCCCGTAGTCGTGATCACGGGCCTGGGCGATGACGCGATGGTCTCGGCCGCGTTGAGGGCCGGCGCATCTGATTACGTCGTCAAACGCGAAGACTATCTCGATCGGCTGCCCGCCACCCTGCGCGACGCCGTCGAGCGTTATAAGGACGAGCGCGAGCGGCAGGGACAACCGCTGCGTGTGCTCTATGCCGAGGGC
>CAYZRP010000147.1:0-15863 GCA_964480865.1 uncultured Anaerolineales bacterium
CCCGATCATCGGCGCTTCCCTCGCCATGATCGTCCGCATGGCCATCGGCCTGTAATCGCCTTCGTTCTCCAGGGGCCGGGCGGCGTTTGTCGCCCGGCCCGCCAACCACTCCATTTGGATCAGGAGATATTGACATGGCCAAGTACGTAGCAGCAGTCGACCAGGGCACGACCAGCACCCGTTTCATGATCTTCGATCATGCCGGCAAGATCGTGGGCCTGGATCAGAAGGAACACGAGCAGATCTTCCCGAAGCCGGGTTGGGTCGAGCACAATGCGATCGAGATCTGGCAGCGGACGCAGGAAGTCATCGACGGCGGGCTTAAGAAGTCCGGCGTCGATCCCAAGGACATCGCCGCGGTCGGCATCACCAATCAGCGCGAAACCGCTGTGGTCTGGGAGCGCGCCACCGGCAAGCCGGTCTACAACGCCATCGTCTGGCAGGACACGCGCACCGACGCGATCTGCAACGAGCTGGCGAAGGACGGCGGCCAGGATCGTTTCCGCGCGAAGGTCGGCCTCCCGCTGGCCACCTACTTCTCCGGCCCCAAGATCAAGTGGGTCCTCGAGAACGTCCCCGGCGTCAAGGAAAAGGCTGAGAAGGGCGAGGTCCTCTTCGGCAACATCGACACCTGGGTCATCTGGAACCTGACCGGCGGGCCCAACGGCGGCGTGCACGTGACCGACGTCACAAACGCCAGCCGCACCATGCTGATGAACCTCGAGACCCTTGATTGGGACGAGGAAATCCTCAAGACCATGGGCGTGCCGAAGGCCATGCTGCCGCGCATCCGCCCGTCGTCGGAAGTCTACGGCAAGGCGATCGGCACCCTGATGGGCATCCCGGTGGCCGGCGACCTCGGCGACCAGCAGGCCGCGCTCTTCGGCCAGACGTGCTTCTCGGCCGGCGAGGCCAAGAACACCTACGGCACCGGCTGCTTCATGCTCATGAACACCGGCACCAAGCCGATCCCGTCGAAGAACGGTCTGCTCACCACGCTCGGCTACAAGATCGGCGATCAGCCGGCGGTCTACGCCCTCGAGGGCTCGATCGCGATCACCGGCGCGCTGGTCCAGTGGCTGCGCGACAACCTCAAGATGTTCGACTTCTCGAAGCATGTTGAGGAGTACGCGGCTGCGGTTCCGGACAGCGGTGGCATCTACTTCGTGCCGGCGTTCTCGGGCCTGTTCGCCCCCTACTGGAAGAGCGACGCCCGCGGCGCGATCGTGGGCCTGACGCGCTTCATCACCCGCAATCACATCGCCCGCGCGACGCTCGAGGCCACGGCCTATCAGACGCGCGAGGTGTTGGACGCCATGAACGCCGACTCCGGCGTGCCGCTGACCGCGCTCAAGGTCGACGGCGGCATGGTCTACAACGAGATGCTGATGCAATTCCAGGCCGACGTCCTGGGCGTCCCGGTCATCCGCCCGACGGTCGCCGAGACCACGTCGCTGGGCGCCGCCTACGCGGCCGGCCTCGCGGTGGGCTTCTGGGCCAAGGTCGAAGACCTGCGCGCCAACTGGGGCAAGGACAAGGAATGGGATCCCAAGATGAGCGCTGACGAGCGCGCCAAGCTCTACAAGGGCTGGAAGAAGGCCGTCACGCGCACGTTCGATTGGGTCGAGTAAGTGCATCGCGCCGGGGCGGGCTGAGCCGCAAGGCCTCGCCCGCCCCGCTCATCAGCGGTATCACGCGTACACGGATTTCACGGATCGGCACGGATCGCACGGACCTCCGTGACATCCGGACTGCTCCGTGAGATCCGTGTACGTGTTTCTGCGGAAGGATTGAAACCATGGCCGCACCGCACGTCGTCGTCATCGGCGCCGGCTCGACCGGAGCCGCAACCGCCCACGACCTGGCCCTGCGCGGGCTGCGCGTCACCGTGATCGAACGCGGCGAGATCGCCAACCAGACCACGGGCCGCAATCATTGCCTCTTGCACTCGGGCGGCCGCTACTGCGTCAAGGACCAGGAGTCGGCCATCGAGTGCATCGACGAAAACCTGATCCTGCGCCGGATCATGCCCGACGCCCTCGAGCTCAACGGCGGTCTGTTCGTGGCCGTCACCGAGGAGGATCTCGCCTTCAAAGAGAAATTCATCGCCGGCTGCGAGGCCTGCCACATCCCGTACCGCGAGGTCTCGGTGAAGCAGGCCCTGGCGCTCGAGCCCTTCCTCAACCCGAAGATGCTCGCGGCCGTGCAGGTGCCCGACGGCGTCTTCGAGCCGTTTCGGTTCTGCCTGGCCTTCCTGGCCACCGCGCGCCGCAACGGCGCCGAGGTGCGCACCTTCAGTGAGGTGACCGAACTCATACGCTCGGGCGGAGCCGTGACCGGCGTCAAGGTCCTCGACCAGCGCACAGGCAAGGCCGAGACGCTCGGCTGCGACCTGGTGATCAACGCCACGGGACCGTGGGCGCACGAGATCGCGGCCATGGGCGGCGTCGAGGTGCCGGTCACGCCGACGGCCGGCGTGATGGTGACCGTCGGCAAGCGATTGAACAACCTCGTGGTCAATCGGCTCGACAAGCCGTCCGACGGCGACATCGTGGTCCCGCAGCGGACGACTTCGATCATCGGCACGACGTCGTGGACGATCCTGGATCCCGACCAGATCGAGATCCCGGTCGAGCACATCGAGAAGATGATCCAGAAAGGCCGCGAGTTGATCCCGGCGATCGACAGGGCCGGGCTGCGCGGCGTCGGCGCCGCGGCGCGGCCGCTCATCAGCAAGCCGAACACCGACGAGCGCGAGGTCAGCCGCACGTTCGAGTGCTTCGACCATAAGCACGACGGCGTCGAGGGTTTCGTGACCATCTCGGGCGGCAAGACCACGACGGCGCGCGGCATGGCCGAGAAGGTCGTCGACATCGCCTGCCGCAAACTCGGCCACGATGGCGTCTGCCTGACGCGGACCACGCCGTTGCTGTCGTACCGGTACTTCTACCAATGAGCGGGGAGAGACAGCCGATGTTGCATGTCCTCGCGCGAATCCTGCGGCAACGCCCCGGGACGCCCGCGCACTACGATCAATACTCGGTCGAGGTGCCTGACGACGCCAACGTCATCGACATCATCGACGCGGCCTGGCGTCAGGATTCGACCCTGATGTACCGGCACGCCTGCCACCACGCCTCATGCGGGACGTGCGGGGTGCGCGTCAACGGCTACGAGAAGCTGCCCTGCATTGTGCCGGTGCGTGACGCACTCGACGGCCATCAGGAGATCGTGATCGAGCCCCTGCGCAACTTCCCGGTCGTCGGCGACCTGGTGGTCGACGTCAGCGGCTTCTTCCAGAAGCAGATCGCCGCGGGCATGGTCATCACACGCCAGGCCGAGGGCACGCTCGAGGGCCAGGCCTTCGAGCACACAGCCACCGTCGACATGGACGGCCACTGGGTCGACCGGCCAACCAATCGCTTTGAGAACTGCGTCGAGTGCGGCATCTGCGTCAGCGCCTGCCCGACGATGGCCGCCAGCGACGGTTTCTTCGGGCCGGCCGGTCTGGCCGCCATCCAACGCGCCGTGCAGACGACGGATGATCCGGCGAAGCGCGCGGAACTACTCGCCCTCGCCGACGGCGAACATGGCGTGTGGCAATGCCACTCGGCCTACGAGTGCACCGAAGCCTGCCCGCAGGACGTCGATCCGGCGGGCGCCATCATGGCGTTGCGGCGCGAGTTGATCGCGTCCAAGGTCAAGAAACTTTTCGGAGGGTGACGCCATGCGCAGCGACTCTCGTCTTCGACGCGCCGTCCAATGGGGCGACGTTCGCAACCGACATCTCGGCATGTGGGCCTACGTCCTCAATCGCCTGAGCGGCATCGGTCTGGTGGTCTATCTCTTCCTGCATCTCGGCGTGCTGAGCATGCTCGCCATAGGCCCGGCCGCCTGGGACTCGTTCGTGGCGCTGGCCAAATCGCCGCTCGTGCTGGTGATGGACGTCGTGCTGCTGGCCGGGCTGCTCATCCATGGGCTCAACGGCATCCGCATCACACTCAACGGATTGGGCATCGGCGTGCGCTCGCAGAAGCCGCTCTTCATCGGGTTGATGGTTGTCGCACTCGCCGCCACGGCCTTTGCCGCCGTCGGGATCTTCTCGAACTAGAGGCCGCCATGCAGACCACCGTCACCGCCCCCACCCGTTCGCAAACCGGACTCGGCACGCTCGGCTGGATCTGGCAGGCCGTCACCGGCGCCGCCCTGATCTTTCTGGCCGGGCTGCACATGTTCGCCCAGCACTTCGTCGTCGAAGGCGGGTTGCGCGACTATCAGGACGTGCAGGATTATCTGCGCAACCCTGTCATCCTCGTGCTCGAAGTGCTGTTCCTGATCTCGGTCACGTCGCACGCCCTGCTCGGCGTTCGCGCGATCCTGTTCGACTTCGGGCTCAAACCTGCCACCGAGAAACGCATCTCGCAGGCGTTGACCGTCTTCGGCGTCCTGGCCGTTGTCTACGGCGTCTGGCTGACCTGGGTCGTCATCCGCTGAAGGTTGCTTTCAATCGTTCAAAGCGCGGGGCCAGAGTCCAGCCCCGCGTTTTCGGTGTTGCGGCCACTCTGGCGCGCGAACGCGCATCGACGATATCTACCCCAGCCTGATAGGTTTCAACGATCGCCCCTCAGCCTCGGACAGAGTCGGCACGCTCCAACGCGCAACGTCAGCGCGCAAAGCAAAACGCCGGATGGGGCTTCCCATCCGGCGTCAAGTCCACCAGGAAACAAGGATCCGCTCAGGTCAGGAACATCGGCATGCCGAGGACGTGGCGGATGCGCGGGCGGTAGTTGGCCGCGTCGTACAACTCGGCGACGTTGACACGCTTCTTGCCGTGCGACATCGTCGCGATCGGCACATCGCTGTACACGCCGCGCTGCAGGCAGACAAGGCGACCGCTCTCGCCGCGTTCAACGAGGCTCATCGCCATGTGGGCGAAGTTCGCGGCGACCATCAGGTCGAGCGCGTCAGGCGCG
The DNA here is from genome assembly GCA_964480865.1 of uncultured Anaerolineales bacterium. Classification (GTDB taxonomy): domain Bacteria; phylum Chloroflexota; class Anaerolineae; order Anaerolineales; family UBA6663; genus UBA6663. The sequence continues at coordinate 4,974 of CAYZRP010000147.1, forward strand.
CCGCCGCGCATGAGGTAAGCCAGCTGCTGGTAGATCGTGTTCTGGCCGGTGAGCCGTTTGAGCGCCTCCGACACATGCTCGCCGACGCCGCCCAGCTTCTTGTGGCCGTAGGCGTCTTCCTCGCCGCTCTCCATCACCTGGCCCTCGATCGGGTGAGCGCCCTCGGAGACGGTGAGCATCGCGTAGTTGCTCGGGTTGTGCTTCTTGTCATCGGCGATCAGCTGCGCGAGCTTCTCGACATCGAAGGGCACTTCGGAGATCAGGGCCCGGTCGACGCCGGCCAGGTAGGCCGCGATCAACGAGGTCTCGCCTGAGTTGCGGCCGAAGAGCTCGATGACGCCGATGCGCTCGTGCGAGCCAGCGCTGGTGCGCAGCGCGTGGATGAACTCGACGCTGCGGGTGACGGCGGTGGAGAAGCCGATGCAGTAGTCGGTGCCATAGACGTCGTTGTCCATGGTCTTGGGGATGGCCACAACGCGCATGCCCTCGCGCGCCAGCCGCTCGCCGTAGCTGAGCGTGTCATCGCCGCCGATCGGGATCAGGCAGTCGATGCCGAACTTGCCGATGACGTTCAGGATGTGCGGGGTCAGATCCTGAAGGCCCTCGTAGGTTTTCCCGGGCTCACGCAGGAACTCCGGGATCTCGCTCGGCTTCACCTTCCCCGGGTTGGTGCGGGATGTGTGAAGGAAGGTGCCGCCGGAACGGTCCACGCGCCGGACGGCCTCACGGCTGAGCGGTGTGATCCACTCCTCGTTGTCTTCGGCGTCGGGGTTGGCGCGCAGCAGGCCCATCCATCCGCGTCGAATGCCGAGCACTTCGTAGCCGTTGTCCAAGGCCCGATTCACGATGGCCTTGATGGCAGGGTTGAGCCCCGGGACGTCTCCCCCGCCGGTCAGAACTCCGATACGCATAATTGCCTCTCAACACCCTTTCGGGTTAGGGATTTCGGTTATTCTACAATAGTTGAACGACGCCGGTCTCGCACAGGATGACGGAAGGCGCACATCGTTTTTCGGAACCTCCGCCTGCGACCTGTGTTTCTCTTTGGTGAGGAAGCGCAGGGTCGACGCTGTGACATCCTTCCTGGCGCCCTTTCGCGGCCCGATTTATCGTGGCCGACAGCATGATAGACTCCCTCTGCAACGTTCCACAGAGGCCCTAGAGGAGACATCCATGGCAACCGTAACGGCACCGACAGGCACAGCCAGCATCGACAAAATCGTCGAACTACTCGGCGGCGACGCTGACAACCTCCTCAAGCACAGCTGCCAGACCATCAGCAAAGAGCAACTCCAGATCCCGGGGCCGACGCACGTGGATGACGTGTGGAGCCAGTCTGATCGCAACCCGCAGGTTCTGCGCAGCCTGGCGCAGCTTCACGGCCACGGCCGCCTGGGCGGCACGGGCTACGTCTCGATCCTGCCGATCGACCAGGGCATCGAGCACTCGGCCGGCGCGTCGTTCGCCAAGAACCCGATCTACTTTAACCCGGCCGGCATCTGCGAGCTCGCAGTCGAAGGCGGCTGCAACGGCGTTGCGTCGACCTTCGGCGTGCTCGGCCTCGTGGCGCGCAAGTACGCGCACCGCGTGCCTTTCATCGTCAAGATCAACCACAACGAACTGCTGACCTACCCCAACAAGTTCGACCAGGTCATGTTCGGCACGATCAAGGAAGCCTGGAACCAGGGCGCCGTCGCGGTCGGCGCCACCGTGTACTTCGGCTCGCCCGAGAGCACGCGCCAGCTCGTCGACGTGGCCCAGGCCTTCGCCATGGCCCACGAGCTCGGCATGGCCACGATCCTGTGGTGCTACGTGCGCAACCCCGGCTTCAAAGTCAACGGCGTCAACTATGAGACGTCGGCGGACCTGAGCGGCCAGGCCAATCACCTCGGCGTCACCATCGAGGCCGACATCATCAAGCAGAAGCTGCCCGAGTCGAACGGCGGCTACAAGGCCGTGACGATGGAAGGCGGCTCGTACGGCAAGACCGACGAGCGCGTCTACACCAAGCTTTCGTCCGATCACCCCATCGACCTGACTCGCTACCAGGTGGCGAACTGCTACATGGGCCGCGTCGGCCTGATCAACTCGGGCGGCGCCAGCGGCAAGAACGACTTCGGCGAGGCCGTCAAGACGGCCGTGATCAACAAGCGCGCCGGCGGCATGGGCCTGATCAGCGGCCGCAAGGCCTTCCAGCGCCCGATGGCCGAGGGCGTCCAGCTGCTCAACGCCATCCAGGATGTGTATCTGTGCCCGGAGGTGACTGTCGCCTGACGGCGTGTCGCCTGACGGCGTGTCGCCTGATGGCGGGTCGCCCGATATGGTCGAGAACGAGCCTGATCCTTCGCGGATGACCTTTCGGGCTGTAAGAATGATCCGACGACACGTGTACGCACACGTACTAAAGGTCTAGACGACGCTCCGTAATATGCATCAGCAAAGCCGGGTCGTGCCAGAGTGGCACGACCCGGCTTTTTTCTGTCCCAGTAAGCGTGTTGAAACGGGATGCGAGCGGTAGACTCTCCGCTGGCAATCATTGCCCGACGTGACTGCGCACCCTCCCAGGGGGTATGAGTTTTGTGGCCTGCGTGGTCCCCGCGTCGTCAATCCCAACTGGCTGGAGACTCTTCAGGTGAACCCGCCCTGCCCGCGTCCACACCGACGTTGGGCATGGATACCTTGTTGACATGAGTGGCGTCTTTGGTTTCGTCGATCTCGATGACCGCATGGACCATGCGGGCTTTGCAGCCGAACAGGCAGAGCTCCTACGACACGTCCCATGGGCCGTGGCCGAGTGGCACGTCGACCTGATCTACCCCATCGCAATCGGGCGTACAGGCATCGGTGTCTTCAACATGGATCCGCAGCCTGTGTGGGATCTCGAGAGACGGCGTGCCATCGTCCTGGCCGGCGAGGTCTATGCCGTCGACGGCAACGACCCGGATCCCACACAATCGACCGAGGCGGTGCTGATCGCGCTCTATCGGCGCTATGGTCTCGACTTCCCGCGACACATCGACGGTGCCTTCATCTGTGCGATCTGGGATGTCCAAAGCCAGCGGCTGCTCATCGCCAATGATCGCTTTGGGTTGTACCCGCTTTACTTCAGTGTTCAGGACGGCCGCCTGGTTTTCGCCCCCGAGGTCAAGGCCGTGATCTCGGCGCCCGGATTTCGGCGCGAGCTCGACTTCGCGGCGCTGGCCCAGATCGTCCGCTTCCAGCAGTTGTTGGGAGAGCGAACGTTCTTCGAGGATGTCCAGCAATTGTCGCCAGCAACCGTGTTGGTGTACGAACTGCCAACCCGGCACTGTTATGCAAGACCGTACTGGTCGTTCGCCGAGATACCGGATCGCTCCGACATTGGGTTCGACGAGGCTGTCGAGGAGGCCGGCCACCTCCTGCGCGAGTCGACCCGGCGGCTCTCGAGCGATGAACATCGCCTTGGCGTGTACTTGAGTGGCGGGCTCGATTCGCGCACACTGCTGGGCCTTGTGGAGACCCGGCCGGTTCATTCATTCACCTTCGGCGTTCGCGGCTGCCGCGATGTCGTTCTGGCTGAACGGATCGCACGCACCGCCGGAAGCATCCACCACTGGTTCGACCTGCCCGATGGCACCTGGGTGATCGAGCATGTCGACGAGCACCTGGCCCTGACGGAGGGGTTCCACAGCTGGATCCATTCGCACGGTATCAGCACTCTTGATGAAGCGCGCACGCACATCGACGTCAACTTGAGCGGCTGGGATGGCGGTCAACTGCTGGGACGACCGAGTCTATTGACGCCTCAATTGATCAGCCCGATCAATCAGAACGCGCTCACCACCCATCTCTTCCATCTCCTGAACCAGGTCTGGACATGGCCGGGCATCACCGAGGCAGAGGAGCGTTTCCTTTATCGAGCGGATGTGTGGGAGAAGGTCTCTGGCCTGGCGCTCGAGACGCTTCGCGAGGAGTTGCGCGCCTACGATCAGATGCGACCCGACATGCGCGCGCATTTCTTCTCGGCGCGGCATCATTGCGGTCGTCTGACCCAAAACATGATTGCGTTCTACAGATCGCGCTTCGAGGTACGCTTCCCGTTCTTCGACTACGCCCTTTTTGATTTCATGCACTCGCTGCCGGCCCGGTTGCGGCTCGACCGTCGCCTGTACTTTGCCGTCATCGACCGTGAGACGCCCAGGCTCGCGCGCATACCCTTCGACAAACAGGAATTCCTGCCGACCACGAACGCCTGGCTTGGCAAGCCCCACGCGGCCTGGATCAAGACCCGCAATCGCCTTAACCGTCTGGCGCCGAAGGCTTTCCCGGCCCATCCGACGCTCTATGCCGACTACGAAGGTTATCTGCGGCACGAACTGAGGAACTGGGCGGAAGGCATCCTTTTCGACAGGCGCACAGCCGACCACGGGCTGTTCGATCCGGAGTTCATTCGCACCCTGATGGCCCGGCATGTGACTGGCCAGGAGCAATGGACCATCGGCAAGATCGCGCCGCTCATGACCTACGAGATGATGCTGCGCCGCTTTTACGACTCGCCAGAAGGCGTCGTCGCGCCAACCCGGCACCACGAGTCGGAAACCCCGTGATCCTCAACAACGATCATGTCAGACGCGCACACCCCCGATCGATCGAATCGCTCCTCGGGCGCCACCATCGCCCGGAACGCGGCGTTCGTCACGCTCGGGCGTGTGTTGCTGAAGGTCTTTGGCTTTCTCTTCACAGTGTTCGTCGTCCGTCAATTGGGCGACGATCAGTATGGCCGCTATTCGATCGTCGTTGCCTGGGTCGGGCTGTTCTCGATTTTTGTCGAGTTGGGGATCACGCAGTACGCGATGCGCGAAATCGCGCGCAGCGATCAACGCGCGGGGCCCTTGTTCTGGAATCTTGTGGCGATGCGGCTCGCGCTGGCACTGGTCGGGTTGATCATCATCCCGATCGGGGCTTCGATAGCCGGTTATTCCGGCGACATCAGGCTCGGCGTCACCCTGTATGTGCTGACCTTCGTGATCTCTGCCTTTCAAGCGCCGCTCGAGGCCACCCTGACGGCGCGGGAAGCCTTCGGCTGGCTGACCGTGACGACGGTGGTCGGCCAGGCGTCGTGGATCATCCTGGGCGCTGTCGCCATGTGGTTCAGGCCCGACTTCGTCTGGTTGATCGGCATGGGCCTGATCGCCATGTTGCCACAGCTGGCAGTGGATGTCTGGATCGTCGCGCGCCTCAAACTGGTCGACTGGCGCATTCATCTGCAATTGAGCGAATGGCCGCGGTTGATCAGGGCCGGGTTGCCTTTCGCGGTCATCTCACTGTCGTTGACGATCGCGTTCGGCATCGACACGATCATGCTGTCGTGGTATGTGCCGGACGCGGAGGTCGGGTGGTACAACGTGGCCTATGGGCTCGTGCGCTCGATGGTGGCCCTGCTGAACGGTTTCAGCATCGCCATGTTGCCGACGGCGGCCCGCGTGTACGCGACAGACAAGGGCGCTGTGGCGCGCTGGCATGCCCAGATCATCCGCTTCATCGCGCTGGCCGCAACGCCAGTGGCCGTGGGTGGGATGCTCGTCGCGCAGCCGCTTGTCAGGTTTTTGTACACGCCGGAACTCTCTCCGGCCGCCCTGCCCCTGGCCATCATCGTCTGGGACGTGCCGCTGCTGATGTACGCGGCCGCCTGCGGCAATCTGACAACCGCGATCGGCGAGGAGAAGGCAGCAGCTCGGATCAACCTGTTGAACGCCCTCGCCAACGTGGTGCTGAACGCGATTGTCATTCCCCGCTACGGCATGGTGGGAGCAGCCGCCGTCACAGTGGCCACAGACGTGATCGCCTCTGTGCAGTTCACGCAACTGCTGCGAAAGCGCCTGAGCCTGCCCAACATGCTGGGCACGCTGATACGTGTCGGGCTGGCATCGCTGGGGCTGGCTATCGCCGTGGCCCTGGCGGGCAGCCAACATGTGTTGATCCTGATGGGCCTGGGTGTCCTTGTCTACGGCGCCCTGGCCTTCGCGGTGGGCGCGATCGGGCCCGAAGAGCGTGAGTTGGGCCGACGCATGCTGGCGGCCGGGCGCAGGCGTCTGGATCGTGGGCTCGAAAGCCGACAGTCATCCTGAATGGGACAACGGTACAACTTGACTGTCCAGGAGGTCAGGACTTACGATGGAAATTGGTATCCTTCTCGCGCAGGTGTTCTCGAGATTCGCTGCTCTGAAGTGTGTGGCGACATACTTCTGTTTCGTTGGAATTCCAGGCACGCATTCGTTCATAGGCTAACAGGCGGCCGTTCACGGCCTGCGGAAGCTCGCAGGCACGGTCCTGCGGCCACGGATGGTTCACAGCCCTTCACAAAGCTTAGACAAATGTGCAGCCCTGGAAGGATGTTGAAACACAACATCAGCCCACTGAACTCGATGGGGCTTTCCAACCTATTGAAAGGAGAGTGATGCGGATACTGCTGGCTGTCCACCACTTTCCGCCCCGCTACACCGGCGGCGCAGAATGGCGCGCACACCGCACGGCGCGGGCGCTGATCGCGCGGGGTCATACCGTGCGTGTGATTTGCGTCGAACGGATCGACGAGGTCGGTGCTGACCCGTTGACCTGGGAAGACGACCTCTTTGATGGTGTTCCCGTTCGCCGTCTATCGCTGAATCTCGCCAGTTCACCGGATATGTTTCGGTGGAGCTACGACAACGCCTGGATCGGCGACCATCTTCGAGACGTCATGGGGTCCTTCAAGCCCGACGTCCTGCATCTGATCAGCGGGTATCTGGTCTCTGGTCGCTCGTTGCTGACGGCGGCCGAGCTTGGCATCCCAAGCGTCGTCACGCTGACGGATTTCTGGTTCCTGTGCCCGAGGCTGTCGCTGCTCAAGTCGAACGGCCATATCTCCAGCCTCCCGATCCGCCCAGAGGCCTGTGCGCAGTGCCTGGGCGAAGAACGCCGCCGTTATCGCTGGCTGGGCCGCTTGCTGCCCGGCGCGATGCGCCGATTCTGGAGCCATCAACACACCGCCATCCATCGGGTGGAGGAGCGCAGCCACTTCCTTATGGATGCGCTCAACACGGCGCGGGTCATCATCAGTCCGTCCCATTTCCTGCGCAAGCTGCATATCGAGGCCGGGATCTCGCCAACTCGCATCCGGTTCTCGCGTCAGGGCCGAGACTTCCCGCAGCTCACCCCGGAGAAGTTGATCAAGTCACGCAGCGACACGCTTCGGATTGGCTACATTGGGCAGATCGCCGAGCTGAAGGGCATTCATGTCATCCTTGAGGCGGCCCGGCTTCTCCCCAATGCGGACATTTCGGTGGCCGTCTATGGGGATCTTGAGCCTTACCCGCGTTATGCCGCCCGACTGCAAGCGATGGCGACGCACGACCCCAGAGTCAGGTTGGCAGGCGTGTACCGTGGTCATTCAGAGCTTGCGCGGGTGTTCAGTGACCTCGACGTGATTGTGGTCCCATCGTTGTGGTATGAGAACAGCCCGAACGCGATCCTGGAGGCGTTCGCCCATCGGACCCCGGTGCTGGCGTCACGGCTGGGAGGCATGGCCGAACTCGTCGACCACGACGTCAATGGGCTTCTGTTCTCGGTCGGTGACTCCCACGATCTGGCCGGGCAGATTCAACGCCTGATCACTGACCCCAGCCTGCTTGAACGGCTCGAGGATGGGATTCCGCCGGTTCGTGGATTGGCATCCGAGATCGACGAACTCGAGTCGATCTACCGCGAGTCGATGGCCAGCCCGCTCCCCGAGCTGGCCGCCCCAACGAGGAACGGCTGAGCTATGCGGATCCTGGTCACCGGCGCAGCTGGCTTCATCGGCTCACACCTGGCGGAACGTCTGGTCGCGGCCGGTCACGACGTTTGTGGCCTCGATCGCTACTCGACCTACTACTCCCCGGAGCTCAAACAGGCGAATGCCCTCGAGCTGGAGGCGCGAGGCGTGCGACTGTCGCGCGTGGATCTGGCGCGGGACGACCTCCGCCGGGCTCTCGATGGCTGTGACCTCGTCTACCACCTGGCCGCGCAGCCCGGGCTCTCGCCGGAAGCCACTTTCGAGTCCTACGAGCGCGACAACGTCGTCGCCACCCATCGGCTGGTCGAAGCAGCCATCGCCGCGCCGAAGTCCCCGATCCTGATCAACATCGCCACTTCCTCGGTCTACGGCGCCGACGCCACGGGCAACGAGACGAGCGAACCGCGACCCACCTCGCATTACGGCGTGACCAAGCTGGCGGCCGAACAGTTGATCATGGCCGCTGTGCGCTCGCGCGATCTGGATGCCTGTTCGTTCAGGCTCTACTCGGTGTATGGCCCCCGGGAAAGGCCCGACAAGCTCTTCCCCACCCTGATCAATGCAGTGCGGGCGGGTCAGCCGTTTCCGCTCTTTGAGGGAAGCGAACGCCACCTGCGGAGTTACACGTACGTCGACGACGCCGTCGACGGCCTCATGCTGGCGCTCGATCATCTGCCAGCCTGCCTGGGCGAGATCATTAACATCGGCAACGACCGATCGGTGACGACTGGCGAAGGCATCGCCACCGTGGAAGCCCTGCTCGGCAAGCGCGCCCTGATCGATCGACAACCACGACGCGCCGGCGACCAATCGCGTACCCACGCCAACATCGAGAAGGCCCGCCGTCTCCTCGGCTACGAGCCGACCACTCCGTTGAGTGAGGGCCTGGCCCAGACCGTCGCCTGGTATGAGCGCAACCCCGAATGGACCTAGCACGTCGCCGACGTGCCGTCGATTCTGCCGCGTTTGCTCCAGAGGTATGAATTTGACACCACCTGCCCCCCGTGCCACAATCGGTCTGGAGGAGCGTTAAGCATTAAGCGGCACGCCTGCAGGCGGCAGTTCCGGCTCACAAGGCCGGCTGTCCGGTTCACACTCCGGAGCTAGAGACACCTCCCGATGCCCATCGAGTACATCGATCGCCCACCGCGCGTACAACCCGAACTCCCGGTCGCTCAGATCCCGATTCCGCCGCCGCCCAGCCGCGCGAGCTCCGGCGGGCAGGACATCATGCAGATGCTCCTGCCGCTGATCACGATCGTCGGCTTTGTGGCCGCCTCCGGCACCGGGAATGTGATGCTGATCCTGCCCATGGGCGGCGCCATGGTCGCCTCTGTCGGCTTCAGCATCTACCAATCCTGGAAGGCCGGCCAGGCCTACAAGATCAAGGAAAAGCTCTACAAAGACACGCTGGTCGAGCTGCGCCAGGACATGAACCGGCAGCACAACGCCCAGCGCCTCCATTATCGACATAACTATCCGGACGTCCCGACCCTGCTCGATGTGGCGGGTCGCAAGGAGGTCAGCCGCTTCGGCTCGCGGCTGTGGGAACGACGCCCCGGCGACCGCGACTTCGGCGCGGTGCGCATCGGCATGGGCAGCCGGCCCTCGACGGTCACGTACGTGCTCCAGGGCGGCGACTCCGAGCAGAGCCAGCTGACCCGCGACGCCGCCCAGCTGGCGGCAGACTCGCTGGTGCTCAGCGATGTCCCGATCACGATCCCGCTCCGCCCGGCCTTCGCCCCTCCACCCATGCCCACCGCCGGCGCAGAAGGTGGGGCTGCCCCTGCCCCGGCCCCTGGCAACAGCGAGGGCATGCTGCCGGCCAAGCACACGCTCGGCATCTTCGGCGCCAACCCGACCCAGGCCGCAGACTACGCCCGGGCCATGCTCGCGCACTTCTGCGGCTTCCATTCGGCCCAGGACACGCGCCTGTACGTCGTCGGCCACCCGCACAACGAGGCCAACTGGCAATGGGCCGAGTGGCTACCGCACGCCACAGTGCGCGGCATCGGCGAGGACGACGAGGTCGGCAAGCCCAGGCAGTACGACCAGCTCTGCTTCGCGCCCGAAAGCGACAAGGTTCAGTCATTCTGGAAGCGGATCAAGAAGGAGCTCGACAGCCGCCAGGTGCGGCTGCGCGACACGAGCGACGACGACAAAGCCAACATCGGCGACGTCACCCTGCCATTCCTGCTCGTCATCGTCGACCTGCTCGGCGAGATGCCTGACGGCTCGCCCCTCAAGGAGGTCTCGGCCGAGGCCGTGGTCGCGACGATCAACGCCAACGGCCCGACGCTCGGCGCCGCCATCGTCTTCCTGGCCAACTCGCCGACCCAGGTGCCGTCGGAGTGCCAGGCCATGATCGAGGTCGCGGCCGTCGGCGAGAAGACCGTCTTCCGCTACACCGAAGTCGGTTTCAACGCCGCGCGCTATCTGGGCACCGCCGACCTGCTCAACGCCCAGGACGCGCGCCAGCAGTTCGCGGCCCGCATCCGCCGCCTCGAGCTGCAACGCCCTTTCGGATCGGACCTGCCGCGCTCGGTCGATCTCCTGCAAATGGAGACCGTGCTACGCGGCAAGCGCATCAACACCGCCGACAAGATCCCGCTGCCGGACAACTGGAAGCACAGCCTGGTGCCCAAGAACCAGGAATGGCTCAGCACGCCGATCGGCATGGTCTCCAGCCGTGAGGTGCGCCACCTGATCTTCTCGGCCAAGGAGGGCGGCGACGGCGTTCACGGCATGATCGCCGGCACCACCGGCTCGGGCAAGTCCGAGCTGCTGCTGACCATGATCGCGGGCATGGCGATCAAGTACGACCCGCGCATCGTCAACTTCGTCCTGGTCGACTTCAAAGGCGGCGCGGCCTTCGAGCCGTTCAAGAAACTGCCGCACGTCGTCGACATCCTGACCAACCTCGAGGCCAACGCCGTCGAGCGCATGTTCGTCGCCATCCAGGCCGTCATGGAGGATCGCTCCACCCTGCTGGCGCGCGCCAATGCCAAGGACCTTGTCGACTACCGCGCCAAGATCGCGCCCAAGCTTGGCCCCGACGACGATCTGCCCAAGACCTTCCCGCATCTGTTCATCGTAGT
>CAYZRP010000148.1:0-15711 GCA_964480865.1 uncultured Anaerolineales bacterium
CTCGATCTGGTCGGCCAGCGCCAGCAGCACGACGTCGAGCGCGGCATCGAGGACGCCGCGCAAGCGCATGGCGTTCCCACCGGCCGCGAGGTGGCGCAGGCCGGCGTCCATCAACGCCTGATAGATCACGGCCGTCGTCGCGGCGCCATCGCCTTCTTCTTCGCGCTGGCGCCAGAGCATCTGACGGACGTGCATGGCGCCCATGTCTTCGTCGCGGTCGGCGATCTGGGCGATGCGCCGCGCGATCAGGCCGGCGTCGTCGAGCACCTCGGGCGTCTCGTTGCGATGCGGTCGCTGCACGACGACGTGGCGCGGCAGCGGCCCGAGAGTCGGCCTGACGGCGTCGACCACCTGCCGGCCGCCGTCGACAAAGGCGCGACCCGAGTTCGGCTGAAGGACGACGCGAGATGAGGACGTTTTCTTCATGTCAGCGACCCGCCACCGCGGCCACGTACTTGCCGCTGTCCTTGATGATGCGACGTTGCGTGGCATAGTCCGTATAGATCAGGCCGAAGCGCTTCGCCTGGCCGCAGGCCCACTCGAAGTTGTCGAGCAGCGACCAGACAAAATAGCCTTTCAGCGGCAGGCCGTCGGCGATGGCCTGCGCCGCCTGCGCGAAGTGGTGGCGCAGATAGGCGACGCGGCGCTCGTCGTGCACCTGACCGTCCGGCGTGACGACGTCGTCGAAGGCGGCGCCGTTCTCGGTGACGTACAGGGCCTTCGGATGATACCCGTCCCACACGAACTTGAGGATATCGTACAGGCCGTTTGGCGAAACCTCCCAGCCCATCGCCGTGTACTCGCCAGGCGGGCTGTGCCGCTTCCAGTTGACCGGCGGCAGGTCGTCGCCCACGCCGGCGATCGACCGGCGGTAGAAGTTCACGCCGAGATAGTCGAGCGGGACGCGGATCGACTCAAGATCGCCGGGCCGGATGTCGGGCATCACGTCGCGATAGACCTCGAGCATGTCGGCCGGGTAGGCGCCTTTGAAGAGGGGATCCAGATACCAGCGGTTCTGGCAGCCCTCCCAACATTTCGCTGCAGCGACATCCTCGGCGCTCTCGCTGGCCGGCTCGACGGCGTTGAGGTCGAGCACGATCCCGGCCACGGCGTCTTTGACGTTCGCGCGGATGATCGGCATGGCGGCGCCATGCGCGAGGAAGGCGTGATGAGTCGCGGCCAGGGCGCCGCGCGCGCCGAGCTTGAGGCCGGGCGCGTCCTCGCCCAGCGCGTAGCCGCTCCAGGTGAAGACCCAGGGCTCGTTGAACGTCGTCCAGTGCCTGACGCGATCGCCAAGCGCGCGCGTGACCACGTCGGCGTAGCGCGCATAATCGGCGACGATGTTGCGGCGCAGCCAGCCGCCTTCATCCTCAAGCACTTGCGGCAGATCCCAATGATAGAGCGTGACGTAGGGCGTGATCCCGGCCTCCAGCAGGCCGTCGATCAGACGGGCGTAGAAGTCGAGGCCGGCCTGGTTCACCGGGCCGCGGCCGTCGGGCAGGATGCGCGTCCACGCAATCGAGAAGCGATAAGCGTCGAGGTTCAGGGCACGCATCAACGCGACGTCCTCGGGCCAGCGATGGTAATGGTCGCAGGCGACGTCGCCGTTCGTGCCGTCTTCGATCACGCCAGGTCGGTGCGTGAACGTGTCCCAGATGCTCGGGCCCTTGCCGTTTGCCGTGGGCGCGCCCTCGATTTGATAGGCGGCGGTCGCGGCGCCCCAGACGAAATCCTTCGGAAATGCCGTCATCTCAGGCCAGGCCCCCGCCATCGACGACTAGCGCCGCGCCGGTGACGTAGCTCGCGGCGTCACTGGCCAGATAGAGCACGGCCTGGGCGATCTCGCTCGGCTTGCCGAAGCGCCGCAGCGGCCGTTCGGCGGCTTCGGCCAGGAAGCTCGCCTCGGCCTGGCCGAGTTGTTGCGCTTCGTGGCGCAGCATCGGTGTGTCGGTGTCGCCCGGGCAGACGCTGTTGACGCGGATGCCCTGCGGCCCGTGGTCGATCGCCATGGCGCGGGTCAGGTTCACGACGGCGCCTTTCGACGCGCAATACGAGGCCGCGTTGCCGCCGCCCTTGAGGCCCCAGCCCGAGCCCGAGTTGATGATCGAGCCGCCGCCGCCCTTGGCCATCACCGGCACCGCGGCCTTGCACATCAAGAAGATCGACTTGACGTTGACGGCCATCACCCGGTCCCACTCGGCCTCGGTGGTGTCGACCACGCTGGCGCGGCGGATGATGCCGGCGTTGTTGAAGAGCACGTCGAGCCGCCCGAACGTCTCGACCGCCGTGGCGACCGCGCGCTCACAGTCGGCGGCCGTCGTCACGTCGCCGGCCACGAGCACGGCTTTCCCGCCGGCCGACTCGATGGCGCTGACGACCTCGGCGCCCTGCGCGGCGTTGAGGTCCACCACCACGACGGCGGCGCCGGCTTCAGCCAGCGCCAGGGCGGTCGCCCGGCCGATGCCCGAGGCGCCGCCGGTAACGAGCGCGGTTTTTCCTGAAAGCGTAGACATGTGTCTCTCCGATGACCGCGGACCGCAGACGGCGGACCGCGGAGGGTGGTTGGTTAAGGCGGACGAAGGACGAATGACGAAGGACGAAGGACGAAGGTTGAGTTCATGTCAGCCCATCAGTCGACCATCGTCGTTCGTCATTCGTCTCCCCTCATCCTTCGACACGATAGACCGCGCGCTCCTGGTAGCCCGTGATCACGCGGATCGGGCCGGCCAACTGAGCGTCGAGCGCGGGGTCGCCGGTGTCGACCTGAAGCGGCCGCCCGCCGAGCGCCGCGAGTTTCGCGGCCGTCGCGACCACGACGATGTTGGCGACGCCGACAGCGGCCAGCACGCGCGGGCTGAAGGGCTGGTTGCCGCGCCCGAACAGGAAGCCCTGGCCGCCGGTCGGGGCCACGACGATCGTCAGCGCGCCAGACTGGGCGAGCGCCAGCAATTGCGCTTCGTTCGCGTCGGCGGTTAGCGATGCGCCATCGCGCACCACGTCGACGCCGACCAGCGTCTTCAGCAGGCCGAGCCGCTCGGCGATCGCGCGGGTCGTCGTCCCGGGGCCGAGCGCGTAAGCATGGCCGGGCTGCATGCCTTCGACCACGGCCGCTGCGATCGCCTGAGCCTGCGCGGCCTCAGCGACTGGCGAAGGCGCTTTGCGATTCTGGACGTGGCGCGGCGCTGCCGGCACACGCAGATATCCGTACAGAGTCGGCGCGACCTGGCCGCCGCGATAAGCCTCTTCGTCGAGGTCGAGCACCTCGGCCTCAATCGTGGCCGGTGTTGTGGCATTCAGGAAGCGCGATGCCACAACACCCGCGTCGCGCGGATGCAGGGCGAACACGGCCGAGTGCATCTTCACCCCCGCCGGGATGCCGAGCACGGGGACATCGGTGCCGACGGCGACAACCAGGTCACGGGCCGTGCCGTCGCCGCCGGCGAAGAGCAACAGGTCCACGCCGAGTGCCCCCATGGCCCGAGCGACCCGCCGCGTGTCCTCGGCGGTGGTGGCCCCAAGGTTAGAATCCGCGTCGGATTCCGCGATACCCGATTTTCGGGAGGGCTTGATTTCCCAAGAATCGCGAGTCGACCTGTCAGGTCCAAGGTTAGAATCCACGGCCCGGCAGGAGAGCCCGCTCGCCAGCGCGACGTCGGCGCCGAGCGCGCCGGGCCCTACGAGGAGCTCGAACGAGCCGGCGTTCGCCAATGCATTCAGCGCCTTGGCCGCGCGGGTGCCGGCCAGCGGAGTCGCTCCGAGGGCCAGCGCCCGCGCCTGGATCTCGACGCCGTCGCTGCCCTTCAGCCCGACCCGGCCACCGAGCCCGGCCACCGGGTTGACGATCAGGCCCAGTCGTTTCACGCCGCCTTCGCTTGCCCCGACTTGCGCAGGTACGCGCGCCACGTGACCGCCCACTGCGCCGGGTCGTCGAACGGCTCGGGCGGCGTGCGATGCACCGTGCTGTGGTGCGGCGCGGTGTGCACGACCTCGGGCTGGCTGTAGGCCTCGTCGGCGATCTGGCGCAGGATGGCCGCGTACTCGTCCAGGTCGGCCTGCGAATATGACTCGGTCGGCTCGAGCGTCATCGGCTCGGGCACCACGAACGGATGATGGCTCGTCCAGTAGTGCGTGCCGAAGTCCGCGGCGCGGTAGCCGATCTCCTCTGAGTGAACGCCGGTGTCAGCCGAAAGCTGCTCCCAGCTGTAGCGGACCTGTTCGAGGCGGCGCTTGCCTTTGGCATACGGCGCGCTGGCCCCGCGGATCGCGAGCACCTGCTGCATCAGGTAGTTGTTGTTGAGCACCGCGATCTCGGCGACCTCGCGCAGGCCGTCGGCGCCCAGGCTCATGATCCAGGCATACGCCCGCAGGATGTTCTGCGACACGCCGAAGAACGGCCGGATCTTGCCGATGCTCTGCGGCCGGTCGTCATCGAGGAAGTAGCGGCTGCCGTCGAACTCGACCGTCGGCCGGGGCAGGAAGGGCGCCAGAGCGGCCGTGACGGCGCTCGCCCCGGCGGCCGGGCCACCGCAGCCGTGCGGCGTCGAAAAGGTCTTGTGCAGGTTGAAGTGGCACAGGTCGAAGCCCGCGTCGCGCGCGCGCGTGATGCCGAGGATGCCGTTGGCGTTGGCCTGGTCGTACGAGCACAGCCCGCCGGCCGCGTGCACGATTCTCACGAACTCGTCGATCTTGGGATTGAAGATGCCGGTGTCCTCGGGATTGGTGATCATCAACGCGGCCGTGCGCTCCGAGACCGCGGCCTTCAGGGCGTCGAGATCGGGATAGCCGTCCGCATCCGGGTAAAGCGTGATGACTTTGTAGCCCGCGGTCTTGGCGCAGGCCGCGTTCGACGGATGCGAGAAGATCGTGGTGATGACCTCATCGCGGGCCGTGTCGCCGCGCGCCGCGTGGTAGGCGCGGATCATCGAGACATTGGCCCAGATCGCGCTCGAGCCGGAGCCGGGCTGGAGCGTCACGCGATCCATGCCCGAGATCTCCTTGAGCATCTGCTCGAGTTTGTAGTAGATCTCGAGAATGCCCTGCAGGGTCGACTCGTCCTGCAGCGGATGCACGTCGGCGAGCGAGCGCGCGATCTGGTCGTTGACCTTCGGGCTGTACTTCATCGTGCATGTGCCCTGGCCGACGTCGATGTTGAAGTCGACGCCCAGGTTCTCCTGCGAGAGCCTGACGTAGTGGCGCAGGACGTGCAGTTGGCTCATCTCGGGCAGGGCCGGCGGCGTCTCGCGGCGGATGCCGACGGGCAGCGCCGCTGCGACGTCGCCGACCTGAGCGGCGAGCTCGGGCTCGACCTCGGGCGGCAGCACGCCGCGCTGGCCCGGCTGGCTCAACTCGAAGATGACAGGCTCGTCCCAGCGGGCCTGATGAAAACGACGCAGCTTCGGCTTCGGGCTGATGGTGTTCATCGAGTCACCTCCGCCAGCGCCTGCGCCAGCGTGTCGAGGTCGGCCTGGGTGTGTACCTCGGTGACACACACCAGCAGGCTCTGGCCAAGCTCCGGGAACGCGGCGCTCAGGTCCCTGCCGCCGAAGATGCCGCGCGCCAGCAGCGCTTTGTTGATCGCGGCCGCCGACTTACCGGTGCCGTCGACGTTGAGTACGAACTCCTTGAAACACGGCGACGACGCGAACGGCATACGCACCCCGGGCACCGCGCTCAGCCGCTGGATCGCGTAGCGCGAGCGTTGCAGAATGCCGGCGCCGAGCTCGGCCATGCCCTGCGGCCCCATCAACGCCAGATAGACGCCGGCCGTGATGCCCCACAGTGCGGCAGCGGTGCCGACCCACTCCTTTCCTTCCTCGCGGATCGCGAAAGACGTGCGCTCGTAGGCGACGTCGCCGAAGCCATACTCGCCGGGCGTCGTCGTCGGCGCGACGCCGAACAGGCGCGACGGGAACTCGTGCACGAGCACGGGGTCGTCGTGGGTGGCGATGAAGCCACCGTGCCCGCCGCCGCACCAGGTGTGGATGCCCAACGCCTGGATGTCGCCGCAGGCGATGTCGGCGCCGTAGTCGGCCGGGGGCTTGAGCACGCCGAGCGAGATCGGGTCGACTGCCGTCACGCACAACGCGCCGCGCCCGTGCGCCAGCGCCACGAGGTCGCCCGGCTCGGTCTCGATCACGCCCAGATACGACGGGTTCTCGAAGTACACGGCGGCGTGCGCGTCCGTGATCGCGTTGGCCAGCGCGGCTCGATCGATATGGCCGGTGTCGGTCACCGTTTGCAACAGCTCGATGACAACGTCGGGCTGCAGGTAGTTGCGCACCATCGCGAGCTTATCGGGGTCGATCGGGCCGGCCAGCAGCACGCGGCTGCGGCCGGTGACCCGCGCCGCCATGCGCAGCGCCGTGGCCGTCGCCTGGAAGCCGTCGTAGTTCGGCACGTTGACGACGTCCATGTTGAGCAGCTCGGCCATCAGGCTCTCGTACTCGAACAGCGCCTGGAAGCGGCCGTGATCTTCGTACGGCTCGCCGGCGTAGGCGGTCAGGAATTCGCCGCGCGAGTTGATCTCGTCGCACACCGCTGGCACATGATGGTTGTAGCTGCCGGCGCCCAGGAAGCTCAACGTCTGGCGCGTCGACCTGTCGTTGCCGAGGAGCCCCTCCATGTGCCGGACGAGCGCGGCTTCCGAGAGCAGCGGCTTCGGCAGATCGAGCGCGCGCTTCAGTCGGAGGCGATCCGGGATTTCGGCGTACAGCTCGTTGATGCTCGCAGCGCCGACCGCCGCCAGCATCGCGGCTTTCGCGGCCGGGGCCGAATTCGGGATGTACGGGTACACGACAGGGCGTTGCGTCATACAGATTCCCTTTCGGAATTGGTCAGGCCGTGGGCCAGGATGAGGAAGATGCTGGCCGTCCAGGTGAAGTCGAAGTCGTGATAGCCGGCGCCGGTCTTCGCGTCGAAGTTCTCGGCCATGCCGCTGCGCGCGACAAGGTCGCAGAACCTGCGGCGCAGATCCTGGGCGAAGGCCGTCTCGCCGCAGGCCGTCAGGCCGTCGATCAGGATCAGCATCGGCGCGGGCCAGATCGGGCCGCGCCAGTAACCGCGGTCGCGATAGTGCTCGCTGCCGAACGCCTCGCTCGCCAGACCATGCTCCGTCAGGAAGCGATTCGGTTGTCGGAGGCCGTCGATCAGCGCGGCGCGAACCTCAGCCGGCAGCCGGCGGCCGAGCACCAGCGGCAGATACAGCTGCAGGCTGTCGCAGTCGACCTCGACGCCGTCGACGGGCCGGATCGCGACGAAGTGGTCGCCGCGCCAGAACGTGGCGAGCATGCGGGCGAGGACATCGTCAGCGCGTGATGCCCAGGTGGCGGCCTGTGCTTCCTGGCCCAATCGTCGCGCAGCTTCGGCCAAAAAGTCCATCTGCAGCACGAGGTAAGCGGCCAGATCGGGCGTCGCGATCGGCGGGCGGATGGCGAAGACGGTGCTGTTGTCCCAGCCCGAGTCGTTGCCGTGCTGGTAGGCCGGCAGGTCGTCGGCGCCGACGCGTTCGGTGAGCCACCAGGTCGTCCAGGCGGCGAGCGGGCCGTAGATGTCGGTCAGGCGCTTGGCGTCGAGGAGCGTCGTCGCTTCGAGCACGCGGCTGAGGATCCAGCCGTGCACCGGCGGCTTGCAGAAGCTCCACGAGACGAGGCGGTCGTTGATCAGGTCGGGCAGGGCGCCGGACGAGTCCTGATGGTCGAAGGGCAGCCGGAACTGATCCCATGCCTGCTGCGGGTGCGCGTCGGCGAGCGCCCAGGTGTGAAAGCAGTGGTCCCAGCTCCACACGCCGATCATGCCGTTCTTGGAGGCCAGGATGCCCGGGCGCGGCAGGTGCTCGCGCGCGGCGACGCCGCACGACCAGAGGACGTAGCCGGCCAGCTCGCGGGCCTCGGCATATTCGGGCGGCACCGTCGGCAGCGGGGCGAGCCACTCAGCGAACTCGGCTTCGGCGGCGCGCACAGAGGCCTCGAAGTCGCAACTGACCTTGCGCTCGGTCCACGTCCCGACGAACTCGTCGACGATGAAGTCGCCGCCGTTATCACCAGGCTGCAGCTGAAGGCTGATGTATTCGGCGCGCTCGGCCGCCCAGGGCGCGTCAACGACGATGTAGCCGGCGAGGGCCGAGCCCATCAGCTTGGTCTCCACGATCGTGTTGCACACGATCTGCCACCGGCCCGGCGTTGTTTCGAGGACGTAGTCGTAGGCGCCGGTCTCGGCCAGCCGCATCTGCAGCGCCGCGCCAGTCACGCGCAAACGCACCTGGTCGACGGCCGTGAAGCAGAACTCGGCCGTTGCGCCGTCGGCGCGCAGCGCCAGCGCGGCGGGCGTGGCCTCGATCGTGGTTGGCAGTGGCGCACCGTCGCGCACGAGCCGGAGCTCGAACAACTCTTGCAGCGGGCGCCCGCCGGTGGCCGGGCCATGGACGCTGCGCCAGTACAGGCCGGACGGGCGCCCGGCGGCTTCGGGCAACACCGAGAGCGCCACGTACGAGCCGCGTCGGCTGAAAGGGACGAGGGCAGGGTCGAAGCGCACGGCTATTCTTTGATGCCCGTCATCGAGATCCCCTCGATGAACATGCGCTGACCGAAGAAGAACAGCGTGACGATCGGGATGACCACGATCGTGCTGACCGCCATCAGGTACGGGTAGGCGTTGGCGATCGTGCTGTTGAACGCGAAGGCGCGGCTCATGTTGTGCACGCCCTGCGCGAGGACGAGCATGTCGTTCTCGTGGATGTAGATCAGCGGGCCGAGGTAGTCATTCCAGGCGCCGATGAAGGCGAAGAGCGCGACGACCGTCAGGGCGGGGCGCGACAGCGGCAGCACCACCCTGAAGAGGATGTCCCACTCGCTGGCGCCGTCGATGCGCGCCGCGTCGGAGAGCTCGGCCGGGATCGTCATGAAGAACTGGCGCAGCATGAAGATGAAGTACGGGCTGCCGAAGAAGGCTGGCACCACAAGCGGCAGGAACGAATTGATCCAGCCGAACTGCTTGAAGATCATGAAAAGCGGGACCATCTGCACCTGGAACGGCACCATCATCGTGCCCAGGCACAGGTAGAACAACGTCTCGCGCCCGGGCCACTTGATGCGCGAGAACCCGTACGCGACGATGGCCGAGGAGAGCACCGTGCCGATCGTGTACGGCACCGCGTAGCGCACGACCGTGTTGATCACGTACAGGTTGAACGGCTGGCTCGTCCAGGCGTTGGCGAAGTTCTCCCAGAAGGCCGGGTTCGGGATCCAGGTCGGCGGAACGACGTAGATCTGCGAGTCGTTCTTGAGCGCCGATGACACCATCCAGTAGAACGGCAGCACGAACGTGATCGCCAGCATCACGAGCGTCACGTACTTGATGACCTCGGCCAGCCAGCCGGTGAACGTCAGATGGCGCAGCCGCTCGATGTCGGGCGACGACGGCCTGCGGGTCTGCGTCAAGGGCGTGCGAATGGCCATGATTATCTCTTAGAGAACTCTACTGCAGGTTGACGAACGACGAATGACGAATGACGAAAGGCGCCTCGATGGGCCGCACAACCTTCGTCCTTCGTCGTTCGTCATTCGTCCTCAGTTACTTCGCCTCTCCGCCGTAGTACACCCACCGGGCCGACGTGCGGAACAGGATCCCGGTGAAGATCACGATCACGATGAACAGCAGCCAGGCAAGGGCCGAGGCTTTGCCCATCCGCAGGAACTCGAAGGCGTTGCGGTACAGGTAGAGCGAGTACAGCTCGGTCGAGTTGCTCGGCCCGCCGCCGGTCAGCAGCCAGGGCAGGGTGAAGTTCTGGAAGCCGTCGATAAAGCCCATGATCAGGTTGAACAGGATCACGGGCGTGCACATCGGGATCGTGACGTTCCAGAATTTCTGGAACGCGTTGGCGCCGTCGACGGTGGCGGCTTCATACAGCGAGCGCGGCACGTCCTGCAGGGTCGCCAGGAAGATGACGATGGCGTTGCCCTGGGCCCACATGTAGATCATGATCAGCGACGGCTTGGCAAAGTCCGGGCTCGACAGAAACGGGATGACCGGCAGGCTGAGCCCCTGCAAAACCGAGTTGATCGCGCCGAACTGGATGTTGAGCAGGAACTGCCAGACGACGGCCACCACGATCGTCGGCACAATCGCGGGGAAGAAGAAGATCGCGCGGAAGAACGGCCGGGCGAAGATCGGCAGGTTGAGCAGCGACGCCATCAGGAAGGCCGAGATCACGCCGAGCGGCGCGCTGAGCAGCACATAGTAGAGCGTGTTGGCGATGACGGTGTAGAACTGCGAGTCGTCCGTGAACAGCTCGATGTAGTTGTCGAACCCGATCCAGACCGCCGGGCGGAGCAGGTCGTAGCGCGTGAAGCTGTAGTACAGCGACGAGGCCAGTGGATAGGCCGTCCACAACAGGAAGCCGAACAACCAGGGCGAGATGAAGAGCAGGCCCCAGAGCAGATTCCGCGTCAAAATCGGGGCGCGCCGGCCAGCTTGCATCGCATCACCTCAGGGCTCAAGCGAGATTCTGTACGCGGATCACGCGGATGAAGACAGATATCGCGAAAAAATAGATCCGCGTCATCCGTCCTTATCCGCGCCATCCGCGTACAACGAGAATTGATGGCGATTGGTCAACTACGACCCAAAGCCCGCGTTCTTCCATTCCTTCTCGCAGCGGCTCTGGAACTCGGCGGCCGCGTCCTTGCCGGTCAGCTTGCCGCGGTTGACCTCGTCACTGAGTTGCTCGTACTGAGTCTGCGCGAACGACGTGATCGGGCACGAGATCGCCGGCTGCATATCGGTCGCGTCCTTGACCGACTGGAAGTAGAAGTCAAGGCCCGGGAAGGCGTTCGGATCGGCCGCGTCGAGATACGGCTTGTAGGCCGGGAGCCAGCCGAGTTGTTTGAAGATCGTGTCGCACAGCTCGTCGGTGTTCAGGAACTCGGCGAACTTGAAGCCCGCCTCGGCGCGCTTGGCGCCCTTGAAGAAGATATTGTAGTGGCCGCCGGTGCCCTGCACCTTCTCGCCGCGGCGTTCCTCGGGAACGGGCACCCAGGTGGCCTTGTTGAACGCCGCCACCTCGGGCTTCTGGGCCTGGGTCTCACCCGGGTGCCAGTAGCCTTCGATGATCATGGCCTGGACCTCGGCGTTGAACGAGCCGCCCCAGGTTTCGTTGGCCGCGACCTGGCGCATGCCCGACATCTTGTCGGCCCCGACGACCTTGTAGAACTCGGCGTAGGTGTCGAAGGCGGCCGCCATCTTGTCGTTGCCCAGATCGAACTTGCCGGTGGCTTCGTCGAACCACTTGAAGCCCCACGAGCGGGCTGCCAGGAAGCCGTCGCCGATGCCGCTGCCCTCGGCGTCCATCGGGTCGAGGCCGATGGTCTTGAGGTTGCCGGCGTCGTCGAAGGTCGTCAGCTTGGTGTGCCAGTCGAGGGTCTCGTCCCAGGTCACCGGGGGCTTCTCAGGGTCGAGGCCCGCGGCTTCGACCATGCGTGTGTTGTAGTCGAGGCCGAAGCGCACGAAGCACTCGAGCGTCGGCACGCCGTACTGCACGCCCTTGTAGAACCCGCCGTCCCAGTTGCCGGAGATGTAGCTGTCCTTCTTGATGATGCTGCTGCCCGACACCCACGGCCCGATGTCGACGCAGACGTCGCGGGCGAACAGGTCGAGGTAGGGCACGTTCGCGGCCATGTCCGGGGGCGTCCCGGCGGCGACGGCCGTGAGCAGGGCCTCGTTCTCGATGCTGGGTTTCATCTCGACGTCGCCATCGCCCATCAGTTCCTTGTATTTGGCCATCTGCTTGAAGCCGTCGAAGAACGGCACGAGCTCGCCCCAGCCGACCCACCACTGGATGGCGTCGGGCTTGGAGCCGGAAGGCGCCGTCGTCGGCTGCGGGGCGCTGGTGGCAGCTGCGTCCGGCGTCACGGCGCGCTGCGGGGCGCAGGCCGCCAGCAGGCTGCCGGCGGTCGATACGGATGCAAAGCGCAAGAACTCTCGTCGGCTGATCCCTGACGTGCGTCTGCTGGTCATCGTCTCTCCTCCTGTTGGCTTGGGTGGCTCGTCGTCGATCAAAGAGCTTCGTGGCAACACTCTGCACCCGACAAGCATGCCCGGCCAATGGCCGGCGTCGAGTGCAAGGGGCGGCCCCTGCGTGTAGTATACTGAGCCGAAATCGGCGTTTCTACGGTTTTTTGCCGCTTTTCTGCCATTCCTCTGCCATGCCCGATGGCCACGATGCCCGACACGCAGCCGACAGCCCCGCCTGATGGCCTTCCCGAGCCCTTCATCAACCAGGTGAAGGAGCTTCTCGAGCATCTCTACGACTTCCCATTCCTGCAACGACATCCGCTCGCCGCCACACTCGGCGCCGGCAGCGATCAGGCTGCCGACCTCCGCCGCCGCGTCCTCGAAGCCATCGAGGCCCTCAACCCCGGACCCGGGCTTTCCTTCCGCGCGCCACCGGCCCGCGCCTATTCGCTGCTCAATCTGCGCTATGTGGAGGCGATGACGGTCCAGGAGGTCGCTCACGAGCTCGGGATTTCGCAGCGCCAGGCCTACCGCGACCTGCGGCACGCCGAGGAGAGCGTCGCCGCCGTGCTCTGGGCGCAGGCCCGACCGGCGGCTGGGCCCGAGCCAGCCACGACCGTGGTCGACGAGATCGCGCGCCTCGGCGGGCAGTTGCTGCCGATCGATGTCGCGCCCTTGCTGCGCCGCGCGCTCGCATCGATCGAGCCGCTCGCGCAGCAGCGCGGCCTGTCGATCAACAGCGCGCTGCCGGACGCGCCCGTCGTCGCCATCGCCGAGCCGATGGTGGCCCAGCAGGTGTTCGTCAACCTCCTCAGCTTCGCGCTGCGTCAGACCGGCGCACCGGGTTTGACCGTCGAGCTCGCGACAGGCGAGGCCGAGGCCGAGCTGCGTGTCAGCATCGGGCCGGGCGGCCGCACCGACGCAACGGCCCTCAACGCGGTCACGCTGCAACTGGCCGGCTGGATGGGTTGGCGCGTGCAGATCGCGGCGGATCGGCAAGACCCGCCGGACCCGCCGGATCGGCAAGACCCGCCGGACCCGCTGGATCGGCACGATCCGCCGGATCGGCACGATCCGCCGGATCCCGCGCTCGTCGTGCACTTGCCGTCACTGGGGCCGACGCTCTTGATCATCGATGACAATGCCGGGCTTGTGGATCTGCTGCAACGGTATCTGGCGGATCAGCCCTACCGCGTCCTGGCTGCATCGAGCGGACCCGAGGGGCTGCGTCTGGCGCGTGAGGCCGCGCCCTCGGTGATTGTGCTCGATGTCATGATGCCGGGGATGGATGGCTGGGAAGCGCTGCAGCGCCTGCGTACGCATCCCGACACGGCGCACACGCCCGTCGTGATCTGCTCGGCCGTCGGCGAGGCCGAGCTGGCCCAATCGTTGGGCGCCACGACGTTCCTGCAGAAGCCCGTTCGCCGCGAAGACTTCCTCCTCGCGCTCCGTCAGGCCTCGACCTCTTCGGGCATATAGCTCGTCTCGAGCCCGTCGACGACAGCCGTCAGGAACTGCAGCACCTGTTTGCTGGTCAGGCCCTGCGGGTGACTCACCCTGAACTCGCGTCCGCGCGCCAAAGCCTCAGCCTCGGTCAGCTTCGCTTCGATGAACACGATCACGGGCGGTCGGGCCGTCGTGGTGTCCCGATTGAGCTCATTCAGCAGCTCGAGGCTGTCGTCGTTCAGCAGGATCAGGTCGCACGGTTCCTCTCGCAGCGCCTCGAGCGCGTCGGCCACGTCGTAGGCCCGCCGGGTTGGGCCAGCGCCGCGGGCTGTCAACATCCGGTCGACCAGCTGACAGAAGTCCCGGTCCTGCCCGACGATCAGGGCCCGGCGCACCTCGCCGAGGCGTCGGATCTCGTCCAGCAAGGCGTCGGCCATGAACGGCTTCGTCAGGCAGGCCGCGGCCGCGAAGTCGCGAGCCAACCAGCTCTGGCTCGGCAACGAGCACTGGATCACCGGCACCGTCAACGCCGTGTCGAGCGATGGCGGCGTGTCGGGGCGCGCGTTATGGATGACGGCCCGCGGATGGTGCTGGGCGATGGCCTGCGGAGCGTCAGCGAGATCGCGCACCGAGACGACGTCCACGCTCTTGAGCTGGTGTCGCAGCAGCCCGGCCACGCGCGGATCGGGATCGACCATCACCACGCAGGGCAGCGGCGCCGAGTCGGGCAGATCGATCGGCCTGAACGGCGACGTCGTCGGGCGTCGCTCGGCGTTGGGCAGGGCGAAGAAGAACGTCGTGCCTTCGCCGACGACGCTCTCGACCCAGATCCGGCCGTGGTGAGCTTCGACGAAGCGCTTGCTGAGCGCCAGCCCCAGCCCCGCGCCGCCGTGCCTTCGCCGCAGCGACGGATCGACCTGGTAGAACTCTTCGAACACGCGCGCAACTTTGTCCGGCGCGATGCCTGGCCCTGTGTCGCGCACGCCGACGATGACCTCGTTCGCGCTGGCCCGCGCCGTCAGCGTGACCGAGCCGGCTTCGGTGAAATGGCGGGCGTTGTTGAGCAGATTGAGCAGCACCTGCCGGATGCGCGTCCGGTCGATCTCGATCGCGGGCAGATCGTCGGTGATATCCACCTCGAAGCGAACGGCCTGGCCCTGAAACAGATCACGCACGAACTCGGCGGTGTCGAACAGGAGCGGCCCGAACGGCGTGGGCTCGCGGTTGAGCGCGAAGCCGATCATGTCGAAACGCGAGAGATCGAAGACGTCGTCGATCAGGCCGAGCAAATGGCGGCTGCTGCGATAGACCTGGTAGATGTCGCGGCGCAGCGTCGGCGGCCAGACCGCGTCACCGTAGACCTCGGGCGTCAGGTGCATGACCTCGCTGAACCCAACGATCAGGTTGAGCGGCGTCGCCAGCTCATGGCTGATGTTGGCCACGAACTGGCTCTTGGCCGACTCGGCCGACTCGGCCCGTTTGCGCGCCGCGATCAAATCAGCCTGAGTGCGCCGCAGGCTCTGGTTGCTCGAGTCGAGCGATTTCATCACGCGCCCGAGCTCAGCCTGGTAGTCGCGGGCTTCACGCAGGAGTTGGTCGGCGCGTTGCTGGCTCGACCAGACCCAGCCGTAGGCCGTGTAGACCGTGCGCACCGTTTGCCACGCGAGCAGTGCCGCAAACGCGAGCGCCAACGCGAGTTCGAGCAGGGCGTCGTCGCGCTGCCCGGTCCAGGTCAGGAAGGCGGCCCAGGCGAACGTGATCGTCGAGGTGGCGAGCTCACCGCCCGGGACGAGCAGGGCCGCGACGAAGGCCAGGGCGATCCCGAGGAACGGCAGCCAGCTCGGCAGCCAGAACGCCATGGCGATCCACAGCGCGAGGCTGAGGCCGACGGTCAGCAACCAGCGCGAAGCCGTCGGGCGGCGTCGACCGAAATAGCGGGCGAGCGCGCCAAGGCCGGCCACCCCCAGGCCGACCGGCACGCTGACGGTGTAGGGCACGTTTGGGTTGGGCCAGGTCAGGCTTATCCAGGCCAGGCCGGCGACGATGAGCGTCAGCGCCAGTTGCTGTGCCAGCTGGCTGCGCACGTCCTGAATGCTGACCTTGGGTCCGCTGGTGTCGATCGTCATGGGTCCTCGCGGGAATGCCTCGATAGCTCCCGCAAGTATCACATGGTCCGCTGCGCCAAAGGAATATGAGATGGGTGCAAGAAAAGACATAGGCGTGGGGCGGGGGGGCTGCCCCGGCCCCCCCCCGGGTGGT
>CAYZRP010000149.1:0-15656 GCA_964480865.1 uncultured Anaerolineales bacterium
CTCATTCAGCGCGCCCGCGGTTGTGAGTTGGTTGGCCCTCAAGATGACATGGACGGTGGGGCCACCGGACAGCCAGCGCGTGGCGTCACGCCGGGTCGGGTTCAATCAGCGGGTCTGGTGACCCGTTTCGATGGCCCTCAAAATGACCTGGGGAACAAGAGCGTCCGTGCGCGGCGAACCGCTCGTGGGGATCGAACCGTCTACCTTCGTCGTTCGTCTTTCGTCATTCGTCTTTCGTGCGCGACAGCACCTCCGACAGATCATCGCCCTTGCGGACGACGACGGCCGGGATGCCGACGGAAAGCAGAGACTCCGAGGTGCCGGCCGAGGAGCGCGGGCCGCCGAAGGTGAGCGCGTCGGTGATGACAGCGGCCACGCTGACACCGCGGCGCTTGAGGCCGCGCGCCAGCGACACCCAGCGCGTATCCCAGGTGGACGTGCAGATCACGAGCGTGGCGCCGCGCGGCAGCAGATCGGTCTCGAGCGAGAGCGCATCCGCCAGGTGGGTGGATCCATCGGCGCGGAAGACGGCCAGGGTCTCGAGCACTTTGGCCAGCTGACGCTCGCCGCGATCGGGCTGCACGACGGTGCGCGCCGAGCCGTACGCGACGAGGCCGACCGAGCGATCTTGACGGATGAAATACTGGGCCAGCGAGGCCGCGGAACTGACCAGATACTCTTCGGTCGAAGGCGGCAACTGATAGGGAGCGCTCCGGTCGTACCAGCGCTCGCCGAGCTCCTCGATCGCCACATCGGTGTTGCCGGCCTGTACGGTCGCGTCGCCGTCGATCAACAGCCACAGGTCGGCCAGCGGATCGAGCTCGAACTCCTTGACCATCAGGCGGTCGCGGCGCGCCGTCGACTTCCAGTGGATGCGGTTGAACGAGTCGCCCGGGGCATAGTCACGAACGCCAGCGGCATTGGCCGTGACGTAGTGCGTGCGGCGACGCAGGAATTCGCCACCCGGGGTCATGCCGGGGCTGAGAAAGAAGCCGTAGACCGGCGCCGTGTACGGCAGGATCACGATGTGGTTGGTCTGCGGCAGGAGCCGCTGAACCTGGAAGAGGCCAAAGGGATCGCCCGAAACGAGCGTCAACGGGCCGAGGCGGTACCGGCCGCGCTTGCGGGCCGACGTGCGCACGGTCCACGAGCGCTGTGACCGCGGCCCGAGGCCCGAGAGCACCTGCCCGGCGCGATGCCCGGGCACATCCGAGTCGTCGCGGACCTCGATCCACAGCTTCGGGAAGCGGCTTTGGTTGCGCAGCTGCAGGCGTTCGCTGAAGACCTGGCCGGCCTGAGCAACGAGGCCACGCGTCTGGCGCGCCACCCGAACGCCGCGCAGGCTGAGCCAGGCCCAACCGGCGGCGATCCCAATCAACGCCACCCACAGGTAGAAGAGGCTGTAGAACAGGTCACGGCCTGTCACCAGCGCGACGGCCAGCGACAGGATCGCGAGCGAGAGGACCAGGATCTGACGGATGCGCATCGGCGACGGCGCCTTGGCACTCGGAGACGGCTAGCGCGCTGAGCCTCGGCTCAGTGCGGGTTGCGCAGCTGGCTGCCGCCCGGAACGGCCACCGACTTGACCACGTCGGCGACGATGGCGCGCGGCTCGACGTTGCGGATGCGCGCGGCCGGGCTGATGATCACGCGGTGCGCGAGCGCGGCCTCGGCCAGCGCCTTGATGTCATCGGGGAGCACGTAGTCGCGGCCGTCGAGCGCGGCCCGCGCTTGCACGCCGCGGAACAGCGACAGGCTGCCGCGCGGGCTGGCGCCAAGGTACACGTCGCCGTGATCGCGCGTGCGGCGCACGATCTCGACGATGTAGGCCTTGAGGGCCGGCGCCGCGTGAACGGACTTGATGGCCTGCTGCGCGGCCTTCAACTCGCCGACCGTCACGACCTGGCCGAGCGACTCGACCGGGTGCGTGAACTGCTGACGATCGAGCACCGCGATCTCGTCGGCGGCGCCCGGGTAGCCGAGCGAGAGTCGGAAGATGAAACGGTCGAGCTGCGCTTCGGGCAGCGGGAAGGTGCCTTCGTACTCGATCGGGTTCTGCGTGGCGAGCACCATGAAGGGTTCGGGCAACATGTGGGTGACGCCGTCGACGGTGACCTGGCGCTCTTCCATCGCCTCGAGCAGCGCGGCCTGCGTCTTGGGCGTCGCGCGGTTGATCTCGTCGGCGAGCACGACCTGGGCCATGATCGGCCCGGCGCGATACTCGAACTCGCGCGTCTGCTGGTTGAAGATCGACACGCCGGTGACATCGCTCGGGAGCATGTCGGGCGTGAACTGCAGACGATTGAAGCTGGTGCCGAGTGAGCGCGCGATCGCCTTGGCGAGCGTCGTCTTGCCGACGCCGGGCACATCCTCGATGAGGAGGTGGCCGTTGCACAACAGGCCGATCAACGTGAGTTCGACCTCACGCGTCTTGCCCACGATCACTTTTTCGACATTGGCCAGCAGGCGGGAGAACAGTTCTTTGACCGCCACAGGTTTGGCGGTCGGGGCCGCATCCATCATCATGGCGTCGCGTCCTCGTCAGGTGGCAACGCGCGCCGTCAGATGCGGATCACGTTACCTGAATGGGTTGCTGTTTGGGCCGCCCCTGGAGGGCGGCTGCCGCAGCCAGCGCGCAGGCGACTGCCACGCCGACCAGCGACGTCATCCAGCCGATGGTCCAGGACGACGGTCGATAGATCCACACCACGGTGTGCTGACCCGCGGGCACACTCACAGCTCGAAAGGCCAGGTTGGCGGGATGCACTGGAACCGGTGCGCCGTCGACAAATGCTATCCAGCCCGGATAAGCCGCATCTGAGAGCACCACCCACCCGTCTCGATCGAGCGAGACGACGGCTGTGATGCGTTCCGGCCCATCGGACCCGTCCGGCAGGCTGCTCACGCCGGGGTCAGAAGCCGGTTCGACGACCACGGTGTGATCGGGGTCGAAATCGGCTGATCGCACGGCTGCAGCGGCCTGTTCGACGTTCTCGACAGCAATAGATGAGTATACCACCCGGGTTTCCGCGGACTTTCCGGGGACGACCCTGAACTGCACGTCATCGACCTCGGCCACGACCGGCCACTCAGACCAGTTGAGGCCGGCCGGCCCGGTCTTGGGCGCAGCCAGCACGCGGATGTCGGCCAGGCGCAACAGCGCGAGCGAACGAGTCTCACTGACGATCTCGGTGTACGCGAGCGAGCGCGCCGACAACAACGGATCGAAGTTATTGAACGTCGCGACCCCGGCGAGCATACCCGTGTTGGGCACCAGCACGTCGCGAGCGCCCCGCGCCATCGCAGGCGGATCGCCGTACGACTCGAAGCTGAAGTACGGCTCGAACTTGATCGTGTGTTCGTCGTCTGGAAAGGAGAAAAGCCTGCCGGTCCCGACCGCCGCTTTGATGGCCGCATCGGCTGCGCCGGGTCGCGCATAGAGGTCGGCTGCCGCGCCGGGGTTGACGCCCCAGTTCGCCGTCACCAGATCCGCCGCGAGGGCCACGATCACGAGCGCGGGCCAGGCCTGCGTGCGGATGCGTCGCCAGCTGACGGGCTGAGTCTTCTCGCTGCCGGGGCCTGGGGCGAGCAAGGTCAACGCGCCGAAGATCGCGAGGTTGACGCCCGCTGGCACGACGCCGAGCGCCATCCAGCGCATCAGAGTCTGGCCGCGATCGCCGGGTTGAAGCGCGAGCGCCAGAGCCCAGGCGACGACGGCCAGGCCGGCAGCGCCGGCGGTACCGAGCCGGGCCCAGTACAGGCCGCGACCCTCGACCGTGCGCCAGCGCGTTGCGCCCCACCCCGCGAGCAAGGCGAGGCCGAACACGAGCCAGAGCATGAAGCGCGTCGGCGCCTGGAACATGTTGAACGTCGGGACGTGGGCGTAGAGCCACGGGAAGACCGGCGTGTTTGCGCCAAGCCCCAGCACGGCGCCGGCGACGATCAGGCACACCGCAAGGCCGAGCGGAGTTTCGGCGTGCATCTCGAGCCTCTCCGGCTCGTCCTGCTTCCGCTTGAAGCGCCATTGGCGCAGAGAACGCCAGGCCCATACGCCCATCGTCGCGAGCGCGAGCATCAGCGCGATCACGCCGCTATAGACCGCGTCCTCGAGATACATGCCGTAACCGAAGAACTCGCGACCAGCTGGCGTCCCGAGTGCGTCGGGCGCGAGCAACGTTAAGAAGCGCCACGGCGAGAACGAGTACGTCATCGCGAAGCCATACTCGGCAGCAGCTGAACGCTGCGATTGCGAGAGCAGCTCGGCCGTCGGCAGCAACTGCGCCGCGGCGATGGCAGCGGCGACGATGCCCGCGACCCCGATCCAGATCACGCCGACGAGGCGTCTGCCGCGCAGGCCTTTCGGCGCAGCGATCAGGCGCCAGAGCAGCCAGGCCGCGATCAGCAGCCACGTGTACCACGTCGTCTGCGCGTGGCCGGCGAGCAATTGCAGCGCCGCGAACGCGATCGTCAGCGACAGATTGCGCAGCCGACCAGAGCGAGATCCGGCGAGCATGAGCCTGTCGCACGACCAGACCAGCCAGGGCGTCCAGGCTACAGCGGCGTTGATGCTGTAGAAGCTCGCGCGCGCCACGACGTACTGCGACAGCCCGAACGCCAGACCCGTGACCGCCTGGCCGAGCGCGGCGTACCCGAGCCGGCGAGTCAGTGCGACCATGCCCAGCCCGGCCACGACGATGTGAACGACGAGCAGCCAGTTGTGGGCCAGGTCGAGCGGCAGGATCAGGCCGATCCAGTTCGGCGGATAGAGGAGCGCCGACTGATAGTTGGCGATCAACGGCGCGCCGGCGCCAACCAGCGGGTTCCACAGCGGAGCCTGACCCGCGAGCATCTGCTCGAAGCCGAAGGCGCGCCACGGCATAAACTGCAGCAACGGCGTGCCCCAGTAGAACATGCGCTGCCCGACGACGAAGGGCGCGAACAACACGAGCGTTGCCCCCACGACGACGAGTGCGGGCCAGGCCGCGCGCCAGGTGAAGGAGCGCCGCGAATCAGGGCGAGTCATCATTCCTCACACGGTACAGGTTGATGCCGTTGACGGCGTAGATGCGCTCGAGCGAACGCCACGAGTCCGGATCGAAGTGCCCGAGCGCGCGTTCGTCGGGCCCGACGTACACAATGTCGACGCCCTCGTCGCGCAGCCATTGCGCGCCGGCTTGCTGCGTCAGGTCGCCCAAGAAGAAGCGAGCCACGCGCGCCTCGGTCGCGTCGATGTCGGGCGTCTCGACGCCATGGCCGAGGACGGAGCGGTACGGCGTGTAGGCCGGGATGCGATTGCCGGTCTGAAACGACGCCAGGATCAGGCCATCGGGCAGTGGATTCGCCGCCAGCCACTCGAACGCCACAGCCTCCTCGCGCGAGACGAACGCGATCGGCGCGCGAACCCAGGCCGCCGCCATCGCCCCACCCCAGACGATGAGTGTCCCGGGAAGCGTCGCGGCGAGGAGCGCGGGTGCCAGCAGACGGCGGGCGCGACCGCCGCGGCTCAACATCGTCAGGCCGCGAGCCGCCAGCGGCGCCAGCCAGAGCCAGTAGCCGTCGATCAAGCGGCGTTGAGTCGTGATCGGAATGTACGTCAGCGCGATCCCGAGCGCCAGCCAGACGGCGGCCCAGGTGGCCAACGCCGGCGCCGTGCGACGCAACCGTCGCCAGCCGAACCAGCCGACCGCGAGCCACGGCCCATAGGCCAACAGGTAATGCAGCAGCGCGGGCGACCGCAGGATGTTCTGGTTCGAGAACCTGGCCACGTCCGGGTCGAACGCCGTCAGGGTCATCACGTAGGCAACGTACGGGACGGAGGGGAGGAGGAGGGCCAGGAGACGGCGGACGGCGGACCGCGGACCGCAGATCCCTGAGCCGAAGAGATCCTTCACGGATGACAACTTCCGCGGTACGCGGTCCGCCGTCTGCAGTCCATCCGCCAGTTCGCCCAACACAAGCAGCAAGCCGGCGACGATTGGGTAGAGCGGCACGAGGAAGGCGACGAGCATCAACGCCAGCCCCCCGCTCCAGACACGGCCGCGTTTGTAGCAGAGCAAGGCCACCACGAGGCCGAGGCGGGCCGCGGCCAGATGCGGCAGCGTCAACAGCGACAGGAACGAGAAAGCTTCGGGGAGATAGAGATCGAGCGGCAGGTCTTCGAGGCGGCCCGAGCCCGCGCCAGCGAACAGGATCCAACCCAGGCCGCCGCCGACGGCCAGGAGCCAGAAGCCGAGCCGGCGGCCGCGAACGGTCGGCACGAACTTGGCAACCCAGGCGTAGGCGGCGACGAGGTAGCCGAAGCCGAACAGCACGCGCGCGACATGGTAGCCCAGGATCCGCGCCGTCCAATCGGGGCCGGTGAGTTTGCCCAGCAGGTAATAGAACGGGAACAGGAACACGGGTTGGCCGGGCTGGGCAGCGTAGGCCGACGTATACAACCAGTCGCCGCGCGCGCCCTGCGCCATCTTGGCGAGATAGGTCTGGCCGTCGTCGATCGTGATCAGGAAGCCGGTGAAGCGCTGCGATGCGTCCTGGCTGAGGACGCCGACCAGGTAAGGCAGGGTCGCGATCATGATCACGACCAGGGAGGCGATCACGACCCAACGCCACTCGCGCGGAGACACCGTCGTTGGCGAAAGTGATACGGAAGCCGCAGAAGAGGTCTGTGAATGCGATCGCGTGAGCGCGAGGTTCATGGCGTCGCGCTCCTGGCGTAGACCCGCACGCCCGAGTCGTCGAAGGCCAGGCGGAAGTCGGCCGGCAGCGTCGGCAGCGGCCCGAGCGCGGCCTCGCGCTCGCCGTAGATCACGTGAGTGACGCCGTACTCTTGGATGAAGTCGACGGCCGGCGTGCGGCCGGCATAGAAGTCGAGGACGGCCGCGCGGGTCGCCTCCGCGAAAGGAGTCTCGGCGGCGTGCCCATAGACGACACGCGCCAGCGAGCGCGTCGGAATGAAACCGCCCAACTCCGGCGCTGAGACGACGACAGCATCCGCCGGTAGAGAGTCGATCACGCGAGCCTCTGCCGGCGTAAGGAAGATCTCGGCATCCTGGCTGTTGGCGGCTGCGAGCGCGCCGAGCCAGACCAGGCCGTTGCTCAGCGCCAGCGCCAGGCCCAGGATCCCTTGAAGGAGTGGCGTCCAGCGCGTCGGCAACAGCGGCCGCAGGCTCTTGTGCCAGCCCAGCGCCGCGAGCATCGCCAGCGGGAACGTCAGGCCGAGGCTGAGCCGACGCTGCAACAGGTACGGCACATACAGCGCGGCGATGCCGATCACGCTCCAGACGATCCACAGTCGATCGGTGTCGTGGGTTTTGCTCGAGCGCAGCACTCCAACGGCGCCGAGGATCGCCAGGAGCAACAGCAGCCCGCCCCAGGCCAGGGCCAGCGGCAGATCAGGCGATGGCGACGCGTTCTGGGCGTTCCATGAAGCCAGCTGCGGATGCGAGGCCACGATCCAGGCTGTGTAGAGCAGCCGCGGCGCGGCGACGAGGCCGGCGACGATCACGATCGTCATCGGCTCGCGCGGCCAGAGCCTGTCACGCCGCCAGGCGAGGAACGCCATGACGCCGATTGTGGTCAGCGCGACGGGCAGCGCCATCGGGTAGACCTCGGCCAGCACCAGGCTGAGACTGGCGACGCGCCAGACTCTGGCAGGCATGTGCGGGCCGGACCAGGCCGGCAGGGCCGTGTACACCAGCCACAGGGTCAGCGCCCAGGCCAGCGGGAAGTGCGGGTTGGCCATCAGGCTCAAGAACGGGATCGACTCGGCCACCCACAGGTCGGAGCTGAGCGCGCCGCTGAGCGGCGTGACCAACCAGCCGAGCCCCGACGCCGCGACGAACAGCAGCCAGCACTTGAAGCGCGCCCGCGGATCTGGCGTGATGGGACCGAGGACGTGGTAGGACGTCCACAGGAAGAAGGCGCCCGTCGCGATCCGGGCGACGTGATACGTCGCGAGAACGCCGAGGCCAGTCAGACGCGCGATGTGGCCGAGCAGGATGTAGAACGTGAACAACGACACCGGCGAGCCCGGGTCGGTCGTGAAGCGCAACGTGTACAGCCACGCGCCCGACGCGCCGAGCTGCATCTTGGCGAGGTACGAGTAGCCGTCGGGCACGGCAAGCAAAGCGCCGCCGAAGACCCGATCGCCGGCCAGGAACGCGACAGCGTACGGGAGGTTGGCGACCAGAAGGATAAGGACAACAGAAATCGGGAGTGTTCCGATGTACCCCGATGTGCCCCGATGTGGCCGGATATGGCCGGATGTCACCGCCAACTGTCCCTCGCAAATGCCAACGGAGTTTGACCTAATACCAGGACCGGGCCGCCCTAAAATGGAACTGCGCCCGACCCGTGCGCATGCAAGAGCTGCGCCAAAGTTTGGCACGACTCTCGCACTGTTCAGCGCGGGTCTCCTCCTCGGTAGTCGGGGCCGGTTCGGGTGGTCCGGCCGGCCCCGACGGATGAAGAGGCACAACGACGCAATGCCCTTGATCGACACTTTCTCTTTCTGGTTGGGTTTCGCGGCTGCCTGGGCCGTCGTCTTCGGGCTGTGGACCCAGCGTCAACGGCTCGCCGACGTCAGGGGCCGGCTGCAGAACGCGCTCGGCGCACTGCGTGTCAAGCTCACGGCCGGCACCGAACGCAACTTCCGCGACGACGTCCGCCGCTACGCCCAGACCGCGCACCTGGCCGGCGCGCTCTTCCCGCTCGACGCGCTCCTGATCGAGCCGCGCTTCCTCCAACCGCCGCCGGCCTTCGACCCGAACGAACCGCCGCCCGACGACGACCTCAACACGATCATCCCTGAGCTTCCCGATTGGCCTGAGTTGGCCGGCATCTACGATGGGCCATCGCTCGCCATCCGCGACGTTCTGTCGGTCCACCAGCCGCTCGTCATCATCGGCGGCCTGGGCACCGGCAAGACCACGACGCTGGCCTGGCTCGCAAGCCGGGCAGCCGCCGGCGACGAGGAGCTCTTCCCCGAGTCGCCCACGCCGATCTTCATCAACGCCGGCGACCTCGACCTGATGCCGTCGCCAAAAGCTGACGTGGTCACGCCGCTGCTCGCGGCGACACAGGCGCGCGCATCGTTGATGACGGCCACGAGCCTCTCGCGCCACCTGCGCATGCGGCTGAAGCGCGCGGCCTGCCTGGTCCTGATCGACGGCCTCGATGAACTGCCGTTTGACGGCATCCGTGCGGTGGCCGATTGGCTCAAGACGTTCCTCGAAGCCTATCCACAACATCGTGTCATTGCAGCCTGTGGGCTCTCGGGCTTCGGGCCGTTGACAGCCCTGGGCTTCGCGCCGGTGGCGATTGCGCCGCCGAACGCGCAGGGCACGCAGACGCTGGCCGCCAGGTGGGCCAGTGAATGGCAGAACGGCATCGCACGCCATCGCAAGCGCGCTGTCCTCGACGTCGACCCGAGCATCCTGCTGGGCTGGTTGAACATCGGCGGCCAGGGACGCACGGTCGGCGAACTGACTCTGCGCATCTGGGGCGCGCTGTCGGGCGACATCCCCGGACCGCGGCCCGCCGATTGGTTGTCCGCTTTCGTCAGGCGTCATGGCCTGAACGCGCTCGAACTCACGGCCTTGCGTCTGCTGGCGCTGCGCATCCTTGGACGTCGTGACGGCGCCGGGATGCCGAAGGCCGAAGCGCGCGATCTGCTGCTGCCGCTCGTCACCAAGAACGAGGCGGGCAAGGCCGATCTCTCGCCCGGCGTCATCCTCGACAGCCTGATGACACGCCGGCTGCTGATGCGCATCGGCCGCGATCGAATCGGATTCAGCCACGGCCTGCTCACCGCGCACTTCGCGGCCGAGGCGATCGAAGATCTGGGTGTCGTCGAACTCGATGCGCACCCGCTGTGGGCCGAGGTGCTTGGCCTGTTCGCGGCGCGCGGCGATCTGACGTCCATCGCGACCCAACTGCTTCAACAACCCGCCGATGCGCTGCACACATCGTTGTTCGCGGTGGCCGGCTGGCTGCGCGATGCACCGGCCAGGGCGGCGTGGCGCGGCGACGTCTTCCGCAGGCTATCACGTCTGATGCTCGATCCCGTGCAGCCCGAAAGCCTGCGCGTGCGCGCCATGGCCGCGCTCGTCGCGTCGCAGGATCCAACTGTCGCGCGCCTGTTCGCCCAGACCCTGGCAGGCAAGGAACCCTTCGCGCGCCGGCTCGGCGCCCTGGGTCTCGGCGCCCTTCGCGAGCCGGGTGCGATCTCGCAGCTCGCAGCCGCGCTCAACGATCCATACCTCGACGTGCGCTGGGCGTCGGCGCTGGCGCTGGCCGTCATCGGGAGCGATGCCGCGATCGAGACGTTGCGGAACGGGCTGGCCCAGGCGGACCTGAGCATCAAGATGGCCGCCGCCCAGGCCCTGGCACGCAACCCCGAGCACGGCTTCACGATCTTGAGCGAAGCCCTGGCGGATTCCAGCCACGAGACCCGGCGGGCCGCCTACTTCGGTCTCGCGGACACGGGCCTGCCCGACGCCTATAAGTTGCTCGAAGAGGGTCGGATCCACGATGCCGAGTGGCTGGTGCGCAACGCCGCAGCCGAACTCGTCGAGGCACGCTTTGAGAAGGCGCGCCCGGCGCCGCAGCCGTACACGCCGCCCGAACACCAGGCCTGGTTGATCGCCTGGGCCGCGTCACTGGGTGCCGCTGTGCCTCCAGGCCGTGGCGCGATCGATCTGCTGAATCGCGCGCTCACCGAAGGCGCTCCTGAGATCCGCATCGCGGCTGCTGAGGCGTTGGCCATGCTGGGTGATCCTGTCGCGGCACGCGAGCTCTATCGCGTGTTGGGCGACCCACGCGACCCGCTCGTGCGCGATGCCGCGTTCCGAGCACTGGCCACCATCAGCGCGCAGACCGGGCAACGCCTGGCTGCTTTCGGCCTCGATCAACACTGATCGGCGCTTCGTCTGCGGGCTGCACCACACCCAAACCGGGGGGGGGGGGCTGTCCCGGTCTGGGGCGCCCCCCCCCCCCCCCCCGCGTTCGCGTGATCTCACCGGGAGACGAGGCGCGCTTCGACGTCGGCCGGGCTGAGGCCCGCGATGGCGATTAATTTGCGAGGCGAGCCGTGACCGGCCACGATCTCGAGTTGAGCTTCGCGGATGTTCAGGGTTTGGGCCAG
The DNA here is from genome assembly GCA_964480865.1 of uncultured Anaerolineales bacterium. GTDB lineage: Bacteria > Chloroflexota > Anaerolineae > Anaerolineales > UBA6663 > UBA6663. The sequence continues at coordinate 11,144 of CAYZRP010000149.1, forward strand.
GAAGCGCAACAAAGCCGCGTTGGCCTTGCCATCTTCGGGCGGCGCCGCGACGGCGATTTTGATCGAGCCGTCAGCGAGCGTGCCCAACACCGCCGTGCGCTTCGAGCGCGGCGTGACCTTGACCGTGATCGCGGCGCCGTGGCCGCCAGGCCTGACATCCATATCGCAATCAGGGGAACAACTGAAGCACGAGGGAGGCCAACAGTGTGGCGATGAGCTGGATAGCGATCATCGCGACAAACGGCGAGAAGTCCATCATGCCCACCGGAGGCAACAGTCGGCGAAACGGAGCGATGATCGGGTCGCAGATGTCACGAAGCGTGCGTCGAACCGGATGCATCGGGTCGAGCGGCGCCCACGATAGCAAAGCGTTGATGAACAGCGTCAGCGTCAGAAGCCTGCCGACGAGATCGATGATGCCAGCCAGTGTTGCACCCACGGAGTTCTCCTTCAGGCCTGGCCGCCAGCCAGGCCAACCGTAGCCACACGACGAATTGCCGCGCGACCCTTTTTGTTCGTGCCCAACTTTAGCCGACTTTGCTGACCCGCAGCTAAGCGTCGGACAATCGTCAGCCTCGTTCGCCCAGGATCGCGCGCCCGACGCGAACATGCGTGGCACCCTCACGCACCGCCCCGACATAATCGTCGGTCATCCCCATCGACAGCCACGGCCACTCGACACCGAGCCGGGCGCGCGCCGCCTCGGCCAGACGGCGCAGCCGCTCGAAGACCGGCCGGGCCGTGTCGTCGTCGGTGCCCCAGGGCGCCATCGTCATCAGGCCGCGCACGTCGAGCCCCGTGAATGACTGAAGTGCAGCCCAGCGATCAACGAGCGCCGGCCAGTCAGCCTCGACGCTTCCCGCGAAGCCGGCCTTGCTGGCCTCGCCCGAAACGTTGCACTCGAGCAGCACCGCCTGACGTCGACCCTGTTCGACCGCCAGGCGATCGAGCCGTTCGGCCAGGCGCAGCGTATCGACCGAATGGATCAGCGCAAAGCCGGCCTGAACGACGGCCGCGGCCTTGCGGGATTGGACGTGCCCGATCATGTGCCAGCGCAGCCGCTCGGCCCCGGTCTGCTGCAGCTTGGTCTCGACTTCCTCGATTCGGTTCTCGCCGAAGTCGAGTTGCCCGAGATCTGACAGAGCCGCGATCTCGGCCCACGGGTGGGTCTTGCTGACCGCGATCAGCGTGATTGTCTCCGGATCGCGACCCGTGGATCGAGCGGCATCGGCGATGCGTTCGCGCACGGCAGTCCAGCGCTCGGCCAACGAGGCAGTCGGGGTCATGTCCGCGCTCATATCGGTTCAGGCGTTCAGGGCCAACAAAGCGCCGAAGCGGCCGGTGCGGCCGTGCTCGGCGCGATGCGAATAGAAGTCGCGAGTGTTCTCGGCAGTACAGATGCCCCCGACGATGATCTCGGAAACGCCGGCCTGCTCGAGCACGATGGCATTGGCGCGCCATAGATCGAAGTGCGGGCGGCTTTCAGGTGAACCCGTCGGGGTGCTGAGGGTCTCGCCGACACGCTCGCCGAGCGCGGCCTCGGCGGCGGCGACCACTTCCGGGCCGACTTCGTAGCGTTGCGCCGAGATCGACGGGCCGATCGCCGCCGAGACGTTGGCGGGGTTGGTGCCGAAGCGCGCTGTCATCGCCTCGATCGTCGCCGCGCACACCCGCGCGACGGTGCCGCGCCAGCCCGCGTGCACGAGCCCGATCGTGTGCGTGGCTTTGTCGTACAGCATGATCGGCACACAGTCCGCGAAACGCAGGAACAGCGTGACATTCGGCCTGTCGGTGATCAGAGCGTCAGCCTTGCCATGATGCTCCTGTCCCGGCGCGCGCGGCGCATCAGCGTAGATCACGTCAGCCGAGTGCACCTGCCAGAGATCCGCGATCGAGTCGGGATCACGCCCCATGGCCCGGAAGGCGCGGCTGCGATTCTCGACCACGTTGGCGCGCGTGTCGCCGACGCTGATAGACAGGTTCAGGCCCGCGAACGGCTCTGGGCTGACGCCGCCGTGCCGGGTGGTGAAGGCGTGGACGATGGGCAGGCCTTCCCAGTCGGTCATGTCGTAGAACGCCAGCCCATGGTGCTCAAGGCGCCGCATGACCTGCGGCGCGCGGCCCGTCGGCGCCGTCACGCGATCGCCTCCAGAGCCTGATCGATATCGGCCAGCAGATCGTCGACGTGCTCGACGCCGACGCTCAACCGCACGAAGCCCTCCGAGACACCGTCGCTGCCCCAGCGCATCCGGCGCTCGGCCGTGGTGTGCACGCCGCCGAAGCTCGTGGCCTGCGTGATCAGCTTCGCGTAGTTGAGGAACGCATCCGCCTGCGCCCTGTCGGCGAAGACGAGGCCGATCACGGTGCCGTAGCGCGTCATCTGGCACGCCGCCACGGCATGCGCCGGATCGTCCTCGAGGCCGGGATAGCGCACGGCCGTCAACGTCGACGGCGATAGACGACGCGCGACATGGCGCGCGATAGCGTCGGCGTTGGCGGTTTGTCGCTCGAGCCGAACGTCGAGGGTGGCAAGCGAGCGATGGGCCAGCCAGACATCCATCGGGCCAGGAGCCGCGCCAACCAGGGTACGCCAATGGCGTATGCGCTCGATGCGTTCGGGATCACGCACGGCGACGTGGCCGAGCAACAGGTCGGAGTGTCCGCTCATCGCCTTGGTGTCCGACGCGACGCTGAAGTCGGCGCCGAGCTCGAGCGGCTTCTGCGCCAGGATCGTGGCCGTCGTGTTGTCAACGGCCACGAGCGCGCCGCGCGCATGCGCGTGTTCGACGATCGCGCGCACATCGCAGACATCGAGGTTCGGGTTGCTGGGCGTCTCGAGCCAGACCAGACGGGCGCCGTCGACAAGATTCCGTTGCGCGCTGTTGGCCGTCGGCGCGCGCTCAACGCGCACGCCCATCTCCTGGAAGAACGTGTCGACCAGTTGACGCGCGCCGAAATAGCTATCGGTGGGCAGGACAACGCGGTCGCCGGGCCGCAGCACGGCGCCGAACACAGCCGCGACGGCGGCCATGCCCGAGGAGAAGATGCAGGCGGGGCCGCCTTCAAGTTCAGACAGTGCGGCCTCATAGCGTGTCCAGGTGGGGTTGCCCGTTCGGGCATAGACGTACGGCGCATCTTTGCCGTCGCCTGAGGCGTGGAAGGGCGCCGCGAAGACGGGGCCCGGCAGAAAGGGCTCGCCCTCACGAGGTTCGGGCAGGCCGGCGCGCGTGACGCGCGTGGCAGCATGCATGGTCAGGCTCCTGAGCCAGCCAGAGTCGACGAGCGACGACGCTTAGCGGGTCTTTGGGGTGGGAACCGGCTCGGCGTCGGCAGCCAGCTCGCGCGCCAGGTTGACGATCAAGGCCATGCGCTGCGAGTCGGTCTCCTGGAAGCGAGCGAGCGCGTCGCGGAGCTCGACAAGCGCCTCATCGAGGGATTCGATCTGGCTGGTCTGCTTCTCCTCGAGCCGGTCGTGTTCGCGCCACTGCTCATCGCGCAGGAGCATGTGGGTCGTCCAACGTTTCTGATCGTCGGCGAGGAAGGCCGCCCAATCCTGACGGATGCGATCTTCGGAGAGGCGTTGGATCTCGCCGGCCTCGTTGAGGCGTCGCTCGAGCAGCTCGGTGGCCTGCTTCATCTCTTGAGCTGCGCGAGACAGCTCGCGGTTCGACTCGTAATAGGCGTTGACGCGACGCGCGTACTCTTCCATGGTCGACAACGAGCCCTCGACCTTGCCTTGCAATTCCACCCAGGCGCGCTCGTGCTCGGTCTGCCGGATCGTCTGGGCCTCGGTCCACTGCGTCTGCAGCGCGCGCCGTTCGCTCTCGGCGTTGACCACGTCGGTGATGCGCACCTCGGCGCGACGCGCGATGTCTTCGACGATCTCGATCTTGCCGCGCACCTCGTCGACACGCCGGCGCATGTCGGCGTGCTCGGTCTGGACGTCGGTCAGGCGCTTGGCATCCTGGCGGCGGCCCTCTTCGACGAGCGTGACGGCGCGGTTGCGGTCGTCGACCAGCTTGTTGAAGTCCTCAACGCGCTTCTGCAGCTCCGAGATCGCACGGGAGACGCGCTGCTCTTCCTCGCGTCTGGCTTGCAGATCGCGATCGAGGCGCGCGATGCCTTCGAGCTCCTTGCGAACCTCAGCGATCGACTTGTTCACGCCATCGCGGTCGATGCGGCGCAGGCGTTCATCTTCCTTGGTCGCCTCGATGAAACGCTTCTCGACCTCGCCGACCTGACGGGTCAGTTCCTTACGATAGCCGTCGAGGATCTCGTCGATCTTGCTCAGGCGCGCCACCTGGTTGTTCGAGGCGGCCAGATCGGACTCGAGCTGATGGATACGCCGCATCAACGTGGCGTTCTCGGCGGCCATGGCGCCCATCCGCTCGGACAGCACAGTCAGTTCTTGCTTGTCCTTGCGACGCTCGGCGTCCAGCCATTCCACAGTTTTGGCGATCTGGCTCAGTTCCATGCGCACCTCATTAGCCCTGGATTATATCCCGGCGATTTT
>CAYZRP010000150.1:0-2716 GCA_964480865.1 uncultured Anaerolineales bacterium
AACCTGTACTGCGTCGGCGACCCGGATCAATCGATCTACATGTGGCGCGGCGCCTACTATCGCAACGTCAACAAGCTGCGCGAGGATTACCCGGGCCTGCGAACGATCCTGCTCGAACAGAACTACCGCTCGACCCAACTGATCCTCAACGCAGCGATGGCCGTCATCGACAAGCACCCGGGTCGCACCAAGAAGCGATTGCGCGCGACCGATGACAAGCAGGGCGGCATGGAGATCTTCGTCTTCGAGGCCTACAACGAGGATGAAGAAGCGCGCTTCGTGATCGAGACCATCCAGGATCTTCTGCGCCAGCGCAAGTACGAGGCCGGCGACTTTGCCGTCATGTATCGCACCAACGCGCAGTCGCGCGCTGTGGAAGACGCCTTCGTGCGCGCCAGCATGCCGTACAAACTCGTCGGCGCTCAGCGTTTCTATGGCCGCAAAGAGATCAAGGACCTCACAGGCTATCTGCGTCTGATCCATAACCCGGCCGACTCGGTCAGCCTGCTGCGCGTGATCAACGTGCCGACGCGCGGCATCGGCGCCAAGACGATCGACCAGCTGCAGTCGGTGGCGGCCTCGGCCAACCTGACACCCGGTGACATCGTCCGCGACCTTGGCGAGAGCGGCCCCAAGTCGATCTTCGCCGGCTACTTCGGCAACAAGGCAGCGGCTTCGATCGCCAACTTCGGTCTGATGCTCAACCACTGGCTGGCGGCGCGCGGCGAGCTCTCGGTCGTCCAGTTGATCGACGCCGTGCTCGACCGCACCGGCCTGCGCGACATGATCCGCGATGGTTCCGACGAAGGCGATGAGCGCTGGGCGAACATCCTCGAACTCCGCGGTGTCGCTGCCGCCGAGCCTGACGTCACGCTGTCGGACTTCCTGCAAAACGTGGCGCTTGTGTCAGATCAAGACACGGCGCCCGCCGACGCTCAGGCCCCGATCCTGTTGACGCTCCACGCAGCTAAGGGCCTCGAATACCCGGTCGTGTTCATCGTCGGCCTCGACGAGGGTGTGCTGCCGCACTCGCGCTCGTTCGAGGATCCGGAGTCGATGAACGAGGAGCGGCGTCTGATGTACGTCGGGATGACGCGCGCCAAGGATCGGCTGTACCTGTTGCGCGCCTTCCGGCGTTCGCTGTACGGAGACTCGTCGGTGAGCGAGCCGTCGCGCTTCCTGTACGACATCCCCGACACGCTGCTGACCGGCCAGAAGCCCAACAGTCAGGCGCGCGCGGCCTCGACCTACAACCGTATGACGACCTGGGAGAGCCCTTATGCCGGACAAAAATCCGAGCCGGCGCCGAGTTCGTCGTCGGGGCGGGGCCGGTCGATGAACCTGAGCTCGGCGCAGATGCCACAGGGCCAGTTCCGCACGGGCATGCGCGTCAAGCATGCCAGCTTCGGCGAGGGCATGGTGATCGAGAGCCGCGGTACCGGCGACAACGAGGAAGTGACAGTCGCGTTCGAAGCCGTGGGTGTCAAGCGGCTGATGGCGTCGATTGCGAAGCTGAAGCCGCTGGGTTGAGTTCAATCGTTGGCGTGCGGAGGGCCCATGATTCGTCTTCGCCCGTTCACGGCATCTGATCTCGACTTCGTCCTCAGCCTGGCTCCCCGCCTGACGATCGGCATGCGGCCCTGGCGAGATCGAGCGCTGTGGTTGAAAGCCGTCGAAGGCTGGCTGGCTGAGAGCATCGCGCGACAGGAACACAGAGGGGCCGTGTTCATCGCCGAAGATGTTACTGGCGAGCGACTGGGTTTCGCCACTGTCTCAGAAAGCGAACACTTCACGTCGCAGCCGCAAGCCTATATCGGTGAACTCGCCACGTGTGAAGAGGCTAAAGGACGCGGTGTCGGGCGCGCGCTTGTGGCAGCGTGCGAAGAGTGGGCGCGCGCGAAGGGTTTCGCGTTGATCACGCTCACGACCGGCGCGGGCAACGAGCGCGCGCTGGGCTTCTACCGCCGCCTGGGTTACGTCGATGAAGATGTGACATTGACCAGGCGCTTGTAGCCTGTTGTGGCCGGAGGCAGGCCCTCGTTTTCTCCATCAAGTTCCCCGTACACTCGAGGAGCCTTCGAGGATATCGTCGCCGGATCTCATCCTATGCTGGCGTCTGACCGGCATGGATGACGACGTCTACCCAGGACCCCAACGCAAGCGGTTGCGGCTGATCGGCTTCGATTACACAACGCCTGGCTCGTATTTCGTCACCATCGTGCTGGAGACGCGCATGGACCTCCTGGGCTCTGTGCTCGACGGCGCCTGCTGCCTCACTGAGGTTGGCCAATTGGTCGAGGCGGAATGGATGAAATTGTCGGCGCGCTTTGCAGGCCTGGTTTTGGATGAGCACGTCGTAATGCCCGATCACGTGCACGGCCTCCTGACGATCCTGAAGCAGCCCAGCTGTCGGCCCAACCTGTCTGCGGTGATTGACGCTTTCAAGTCGATCACCACGGTTGAGTATGGGCGTCACGTCCGTGAGCGCCATTGGCCGCCGTTTCACAAACGGTTGTGGCAGCGTGGCTTTTTCGACGAGATCATCCGAGACGAGCGGCATTTGCAGAACGTGCGCCGGTACATCCGCGACAACCCGGCCAAATGGGAAACGCGCAAGCGCCCATTTCGACAACCGTAGGGGCGGCCCTTGTGGCCGCCCTCTCTTCGCATCAAGCGCCTCTGCCTCCATCCGCACCCGTTCGCGTGCCCGCCTGTC
>CAYZRP010000150.1:2816-15563 GCA_964480865.1 uncultured Anaerolineales bacterium
ACGCGTCTGGGGGCGGGGAGGGCGGCCACAAGGGCCGCCCCTACGGGCCGCCTTCGGGCGGGTGTGAACCCGATGGCCTCTATACGGGGATGTTCTTCTCGAAACACCGCGACCACGACCGCTCTGCATATCGCCCGTAACATGGGATCGGCTGATACCCGGCGCGTTCGTAAAGGCGCAACGCGGCCAGTTGTCGATCGCCGGTCTCGAGCCGCAAGGTCGAATAGCCACGCCGCCGCGCCTGCTCCTCGAGCGCGGCCAGCACTGCCAGGGCCACGCCGTTCCCGCGCGCCCACGGCGTGGTGTACATGCGCTTAATCTCGCCGACACCCCGCTCCAGCGGCCTCAACGCGCCACAGCCCGCCGGTTGACCATCGAGCCGCGCCACTATGAAGGTGGTCTCTGGCGAGAGCAAATCGCCGAGTGTGAGCGCAGCCAGCCCGTCTTCACCGCGATCGCCGTCGATCGCGCGCAGTTCGAGCGTGAGGGCCCACAGCAACGCCTGGCCGGCCGCGCTGGCCGGATCGTCCACGCGAACGTCGAGAACTGGCGCGGCCTGCGGCTCAACCGCAAGGGAACGCCGCATCATGACCCAGCCCAATTCGCGCCCGAACTTGTAGCCCAGGCCACGCGCATTCGCCTCGAGCGTGAAGCCCAGGTCGCGATGCAACTCGATGGAGGCCGTGTTCTCCGAATCCCCGATGATGGCCAGCATCTGCCGCAGGCCTCTCGCCGTACAACGAGCGATCAACTCCGCCAGCAGGGCACGCGCCACGCCACGACGTTGGGCATCCGGCGCCACGTAGATCGAGTCCTCACAGGTGAAGCGGTACCCGATACGCGGCCGGAACGCACTCGCGTAGCTGTATCCCAGGACGAGCCCGCCCTGCTCGGCCACCAGATACGGAAAGCCGGCAGCGTACACAGCCTCATAACGTTCGGCGAAGACGTCGTGCGTCGGCGGTTCGTATTCCCATGAGCCTGTGCCGTGCACAACGTGATAGGCGTAAATGGCGTGGAGGCGTTCCAGGTCGGCGCGCGTCGCGGGTCGGATGTTGAGGGTCATGGTTGGAGTAGCTTGTAATAGAAGGCTGTCGAGTCCAGCTGGCCGCTGGCACTGCGCGCGTAGTGCGGGATCTCGCCAACTCGCTGGTACCCGAGCGACATATACAGCCGCTCCGACGGATCCCCGGCGCGCGTGTCGAGGACGAGTGTGGTGCGCCCCTGCGTCAACGCCTGAGCTTCGAGCGCAAGCATGAGCGTCCTGGCAATGCCGCGACGCCGCGCGTCGGGGTCCACCATCAGCTTGGCCACCTCGCCGCGATGACGGCCGTTCGCGCTGCTGGCCGCGTGCAACTGCACGGTGCCAACCAGTCGGCCGTCGACGTCGGCGGACCACAACCACGCTTCTCCAGCGCGCAGCATGGACACCACGCGCGCCCAGAAGTCGCGCGCCTCGAGCTCGCCCAGCGGTGGCAGGAAACCGATCGACGCGCCGTCGTCGACGCAGGCCTGCAGGAGCCTGACGTACTCGTCCACGCGCGCCTCCACATCCGTAGCGTCCTGGCGCGCGACCCGCAGCGGCGACAAGGCCTTCTTGAAGAACAACGTGTCGACCGACATGCGCGGGAACGCCTCAGGCAGCGCATCGATGCTCACCGTCGTGAAACCGTGTTTGGCATAAAAGCGGTGCGCCGCCAGGAAGCGGTCGGTTGTCCCGAGCGTGATCGTCGACAGGCCATGGTCGCGCGCCCACCCAAGGAGCGTCTGCAGAAGCCGCGCAGCGACACCCGCCGAGCCCCGATACTGCGGCGCCACGAACATCTTGCGCAGCGCGCCCTGCCCCGGCGCAAACTCGCGCAGCGCAACCGTGCCAACCACGTCGTTTGCCGCGAGCGCGACCCAGAAGTTGCCAGCACCCTGGCAGTAGTAACCCGGGATGTCGATCAGATCGGGTTGGTCTGCGGCCGTGATGGCCAGGCCGAACTCGTGACGTTGGATGCCCACGATCAGGTCGATCACGCCCCTCTGGTGCTCAGCTGCATAGGGCGCGATCTTGATGTGCACGTCGCGATTCACAACGCCTCCGATATTGGGCTCAGCCACTGGATCATGACGACAGCGCTGTCCGGGCAGGCGCCCTGAAACTCCGCTGAGGCGCGCACCTCGACCGGAACGTCGTCGCGCGAGATCGTGACGAAGCCGAAGTGCGGGAAATAGTCGATAGCGGTCTCGGTGAGAAGCGTCAGGCTCTTGAGCCTCTGTCGTCGCGCCTCGGCGAGCACGGCGCGCACCAATCGAGAACCGACACCCTCGCGTCGTCGGGCGGGCATCACAGCGACCGAGCGGAGCAGACCATGTTCACCGTGGATCTCGAGCCCCGCACAGCCGGCCAGTTCACCTTTGATCTGTGCAACGATGAAATCGCTGAAGTGCTCGTCGACGCCCTCGAGGGGCAGCCCAACCGCTTGCAGCAGCGACACCACAACCTCCTTCTCGGAGGGATCAGCCTGCCTGCAATGAATCTCTTTAAACGTCATGACGATCTCGTCCCACCGCGACAACGAGGGTCATCAGACCGGCCGTTGTCGCGAACACGCCGGCCGGCCCCCAGGCGCTCAGGGCCGGACCCAACGCCCAGCCGCTCAACGCGAGACCGAAGTCGAAAGCCGCGTAGCACCAGCCGGTCGCCAGGCCCGGGCTTTCAGGCGCGCGCCGGACGGCCGCCGCGAAGACCGCGGGCTGCAGCAGGCCGCACCCGATCGCGATCGCGGCCACACCCGGCCATTGTAGCCATCCGCCGGCGGCGACCGTGGCCGCGCCCAATGTCAGCGCGACGCCGCTCCAGGCCGCGACCCGCCCAAGCCCCTGACGATCGAGCCACGGCCCGGCGGCCCAGCGTGTCGCCAGGATGACAAGGCCGTATGCCCCGTATGCGACGCCCGCATCAGCGCCGGCTTTCAACGGCAGGTACTGCCAGAAGACGCCGAAGCCCAGCCCCAACAGGAGCGCCAGGACCGCCACGCGCGGCCCGACGTCGCGCACCACGGCGAGGCGCGGTTGTCGGATGGCGCTGGCGCGGCCCGTCGGCGCTGTGTCGTCGACCTGAGCGCAGACGCCCGCGCCCACCGCCGCAAGGCCCAGCAGCGTCGAGATCCAGCCGGCCGGAGCGACGACGCTCAAGGCATGACTAAACGTCGGCATCACGGCCATCGCCAGGTTGGCCGCCATACCATACCGCGCGAGACGCGTGGCGCGCGTGCCCGCTCCTCCGAGGCGAGTCGCCCAGGCCACACCGGCCGTGGAGAACGTTGCGTAGCCGATCGCCTGCAGGACGCGAGCCAGCATGAGACCTTCGACGGCTTGAGACGCGCTGGCGGCCCACACGCCGACTGCCAGGGCAAGCGCACCCAACCCGAGCACCCGGCGGGGTTGCCACCGATCTGCCAGCGCTCCGCCAAGCGGCCGGGCGATGAGTGCGGTCAGGCCGAAGAGGCCGAGCACCAGGCTGCGCGTCGCGGCGTCTTCGACCTGTGCGCTGAGCATCGCCGTGAACGGCTCAGCGTAGGCGTAAAGGACACCAAAGCACAGGAAGCTCGCCAGCCAAAGACGGGCGAAGCTCCAGGTCGGACTCGCCTCAGCATTTTCGGCAGTGACGCGCAGGGTATCGCCTCTCACAGGAAGATTGTAGAATCGGGCGTCGATCGATCAAGAGGATGAGTTCAATAGAACCAATCGAAAACATCGATGGGTCGATTGCTGCCGTGAGAGAGGGAAATCGCATGGATCTGCAACAACTCGTCGCGTTTGACCAGATCGTGCGCCACGGCAGCTATGGCAAAGCCGCTGGCGAATTGGGCATCGCTCAACCGACGCTGTCGGCGCGCATCCAGGCGCTCGAACGTGACGCCGGCGGGAAACTCTTTGTGCGGCAGGGCCGCGGTGTGGTGCTTTCGGATCGAGGCGCAGCCTTCCTGCCCTACGCGCGCCGTGCAATCGAGGTCGTGCGCGAGGGCATCGACATGGGTGAGCGTGCCGAACAGGGCGGCGCGGGCCGCGTGACGCTGGCCATCCTCGAATCACTGTCGGGCTACTTCCTCGGCCCCGTGATCGCGCGTTATCGCGCCGACCACCCCGACGTCGCCCTGGCCGTGCGCGCGGGAAACCACGAGTCGCTGCTGCCACTGCTGCGCGACGGGATCGCGGCGTTGGGGCTCGTGGTCTGGCCGGCCAACGAGCCACGCGACCTGCCGCTGCGACCGCTGCTGACGTTGAACGAGTCGGTCGTGTGGGTGGCGGCCCCGCGGCATCCGCTCGCGCGCCGCTCCTCGATCACGACGACCGACCTGTTGCGGAACGCGCGGCCCTTCCTGTGGATGCGTTGGTGGCTGGCGGCGCCACCGCGGCTCACGCAGCTGCAGGAGCGCGCGACCGACACGGTGACGGTGCCGTTCGCAACGGCTCGCGAGATGGTCCTGGCCGGCTCGGGCGCCGGCTTCTTTCCGTGGATGCAGGTGGCCGACCTCATTGAAGAAGGCCGTCTGAAGCAGTTGCACGTCAGCGACATGCCGGCCCTGCATCGCACCAGCGCGCTCGTCCAGATGGATCGCGGCGCGCCGCTCTCTGCAGCCGGCCAGGCACTGGTCGACGCGATCCGCACGCGAGCCTCGGCGCTCAAACTCCTGGCGCGCCCGGCCAGTGCTCGCCGCGGCCCGGCACACTAGGCCGTCAAGACAGGGTGCCAGAGTTTTTGGCCGCGAATCGCGCGAAAGGTCATGAATAGACACCAGCAGGGTGCCGCAAAGCCCGTTCCCGAGGCTCGCACCATTCGCGGCCAAAGTTCCGTATCCCCCGACATCTTCACCTAAAGAACTCTGATTGCTTATAATGGCGCCAATGCCTGGTCGAATCTCCCCTGGCGACCTGGTGGGCCGGTTTCGCGTCGAAGCGGAAGTTGGCCGCGGCGGAATGGGCGTTGTCTTCCGCGCGGTAGATCCGGCGCTGAATCGCCCGGTCGCTCTCAAAGTGCTCGGCCACCACCTGATGCAGGAGGAGAGCGCGCGCCAACGCTTCCAACGTGAGGCGTCGGCCATCGCCAACCTCAAGCATCCCAACATCGCCCTGGTCTACGAATTCGGCGAGCACGACGGCCAGCCCTACATGGCGCTCGAGTGGGTCGAGGGCCGTACCCTCATGGACCTGCTGCGCGACACGGGTCCGCTCCCGCCCGCCCGAGCCTTCGCACTCGCGTCCCAGTTGGCCGCCGGCCTCGACGAGGCCCATCGCAAAGGCATCGTCCACCGCGACCTCAAACCCAGCAACATCCTGATCGGCCCGACCGATCACGTCACCCTTGTCGATTTCGGCCTGGCCTGGATCGCTGCAGCACCTGCGCTGACCCAGACGTCGTCGTTCTTCGGCACGCCGCGCTACACGGCGCCTGAGCACATCCGCGGTGAACCGGTCGACGGCCGCGCCGATCAGTACAGCTTCGCCGTCGTGGTCTACGAGATGCTGACGGGCCAGATCCCGTTCAACAACGCCGAGACGACGGCGTCGCTGCTTCATCATCATCTCTACACAGCGCCGCTGCCCGTGACCGAGCTGCGCCCGACGCTGCCGACCGAAATCGAGTCGGCCCTGGCGCGCGCGCTGTCGAAACACCCCGAGCAGCGCTTCCACACCGCCGGCGATTTCGTCGCGGCGCTGAAGGGCGAACTGGTCTCGGAGACGATTGCGCCGATGATGGCAGCCTCGGGCGAGCCCGATCTGGGCGCCACGGGCGGGCACCCGCCGGTGACACGCAGCGCCTCGCGCCCACCGGCCCGGCCGCCGTCGAGCCCGCCGACCGGAACGACCACCGGCAGCCCGCTGAGCCGCTGGGCCTGGCCGCTTGGCGGGGTCGCGCTTGGCGTGGTGGCCGTGGGCGGGCTGTGGGGCATCATCACCCTCAGTCAGTTCCTGACGAATCGATCGACGGCCACGCCGACCACGCAACCCGACGCCGTGCAGACGCAGATCGCGAGCATGCAGACGCAGGTCGCCGGCCTGGCGACGTCGACGCCCACGCTCGAGCCCACGGCTGAGCCCGAGCCGACCGAGGAGCCCTACGTCCAGCCGACGCTGATCCCGACACCGGTGTCGAACCCGCCGCAGGGCGATGCCTGGTGGCCGATGTCGTCGGGCAGCTCGCTGCGGAATGGCTTCGTCGGCGGCGACCTCGGCGGCTTCCCGAACGTGGCGCTCGATCCGCAATGGGAGAAGTACCCGGGCTTCGGCATCGTCACCGACATCACCATTGGCGACCACATGATCTTCGCCGGGCTCGAGAGCGGCGAGGTGACCGGCCTCGATTGGGAGACCGGTGTGCGACGCTGGATCAGCGCTGGCCCGGTCGGCGACCAGGTCATCACCGAACCGATGCTGGCGTTCGGCGAAGAGAGCCAGGTCGTGATCGTCCAGGTATCGAACGGCGAAGGCGACGAGGAGACGCGCGAGATCGTGGCCCTCAACGCCTACTCTGGCGAAGAAGTCTGGCGTCTCACCGCCGATAGCTTCGAGGGCAAGATCCTCTACAGCGGCCTGACCCTCGCCTGCTGCAACGTGCTCTATGCGCCGACAGAGGACGGGATCATCTACGGCATCGATCCAGCCAACGGATCGATTCTGGGCGAGCGCAACCTGGCTGAGGAGACGGACCTCTGGGCGCCCATCGCCGCCAACGACTGGCGCGTGGTGGTCGCCGGGAGCAACGAACAGCTCTATGGATTTGACGCCGGTTCCGGCGATCTCGCCTGGAAGGCCGACCTGGCCGGATCGCCAGCCACGCCGCCGATCATCTGGACCGAGACTGATTGGGACATCGTGCTCGCGGCATCCTATAGCGGCTATGTGCAGGGCTTCTATTTATGGGACGGCCGTCCGCTGGATTGGTCGGGCTCGCCGCGCATCGGTCAGGATGATGAAGTCCGCGGTCTGGCCACAGACGGCGCACGCATCTACGCCACGACAGCGGCCGGCCAGATCTATGCCTGGGATGCCTACAGCGGTGAGTATCTGTGGGCGTTCAACACCGGCGTCGAGTTGGTTCAGGCACCGATGACTGACGGCGAGACAGTGGCCGTGCACACCACAGCCGGCGAGATCCTGTTCTTCAACGCCGCCGACGGCACACCCGACCCGTCGCGCACGTTAAGCCCGGGCGGCGGCTGGGCGGGGTCGGCCATCGGCGGTGGCTGGTGGTTCGTGCCGACCTGGGCGCTCGTCGGCTACGGCCCGGCGGCCGAGGGCACCCCATGACGGCCTGGCTCACCACCCCCGATGGTCAGCGCTGGCCGCTGGATCAGGAACGGGTGGTGATCGGCCGCGAAGAACCGGCCGACGTCGTGATCGAACTCCCCCAGATTTCGCGCCAGCATGCTCAGATCACGCGCATCGAGCGCAGCTTCTACCTCGGCGACCTCGGCAGCCGCAACGGCACCTTCGTCAACGGCGCTGCAGTCGTGGGTGAGGCACGCCGACTGCAAGACGCCGACCAGATTGTCCTGGCCGGCGTGCTGACGCTCGTGTACCACGATCCCGGCGAGACCGTCGAAGGCCCGCGGGTTGGCCGGCTGCAGGGCGTCTGGCTCGATCAGACGGCCCGCACGGCCTGGGTCGACGCGCGGCCGGTCGAGCCCGAGCTGTCGGCCGCGCAGTTCGCGCTGCTCTGGCTGTTGTACGAGCGCGTCGGACAGGTGGTCACACGCGACGAGATCGTGCGCGCCGTCTGGCCGGAGGCCGATCCGGCCGGTGTCAGCGAAGAGGCCATCGACGGTCTGATCAAACGCCTGCGCTCACGTCTGCGCGCCACCCAACCCGAGCACGAATACATCGAAGTGCTCCGCGGCCAGGGGCTCAGACTGAAGGCAGAGTGAATGGCGATTGGTGATTGGCGATTTCCTTCGGGTCCGAAAGAAACCGGCAATCGCAAATGCCTGGTTGTCCCTCTTCCGCCCCCTTAGCGCCCCCTTGAAGCCCAGTTGAAAGTAGGACCAGCCGATACAGTGGCTGCAGCGCGTCGATGGCACGACGCGCCAGGAGTCCGGCCATGTCGTCCTACACCCAACGTCGTCAGATGCTGGCGCTCGCGGCCACGGCCGTTGGCGCGACGGTTGTCGCCAGTTGCACTCAACGCCCGCCGTCGAGCGATCCCTCTGACACAGTCGAGCAGGCCACGGGCCGCCCGGCTTCAGCCGGCCCGTCCGATACGTCCGTCGAGCCGACGTCCGTCCCCGCCGTGCCCACGCCGGCTCTGCCGGCCGTCCTTCAGCCCGTCACCGGTGAGGTGCCGCTCGGCGTGCTCGTCTACAGCCGGCTGGCTTTCGGCCCGCGACCCGGGGATCTCGAGCGCTTCGCGGCCCTGCCAGGCGCCGACGGCCTTGAGCAACTCTCGGCCTGGCTCGACGAACAACTCGCGCCCGAGACGATCGACGACTCGGATCTCGAGGCGTTGCTGTCCGCCAACAACCTGACGACGCTTGCCAAGACACCGGCTCAGATCTGGACCGAGCACGTCACGTACGACCCCAACAACGAGGACGCCTGGCGCATGTATTCGCTGCCGGGCGTCGAAGCGCGGCTCGCCACGTATCTGCGTGTCGTGCACAGCCGCCGGCAGTTGTTCGAGGTGATGGTCGACTTCTGGCACAACCACTTCAATGTGTATGGCGGGCACGATCAGGCCCTGCCCTACTTCGGCCTTTACGACCGGGATGCGATTCGCGCGCACGCCCTCGGCAACTTCGGCGAGATGCTCAAGGCCGTCGCGCAACACCCGGCCATGATCTATTACCTCGATCAGTACACGAGCATGGCGCCGCGCCCGAACGAGAACTTCGCGCGCGAGTTGCTCGAATTGCACACGCTCGGCGCCATGAACTACCTCGGCGTGAAGGACCCGACCACCGTCGAGGGCTTCGACGACGCGAACTCGATCGGCTACGTCGACAACGACGTCTATGAAGCCGCGCGCGCGTTCTCGGGCTGGCGTGTCGGCGATGACAAAGATGGCTGGGAGAGCGGCAACGTCCCGGCGGATGGGACGTTCTACTACTACGCCGAGTGGCACGACCGCTTCAACAAGATCTTCCTCGGCCGCATCCTGCCGGCTGATCAGGATGACACCGTCGACGGCGAGCAGGTGCTCGACATCCTTGCCCGGCATCCGGGCACGGCCCGGCACGTCGCCACCAAGCTGGTGCGCCGCCTGATCGCCGACGAACCGCCGGAGGAAGCCGTGCAGGCCGGCGTCGATGCCTTCCTGGCCAACGTCGATGCGCCGGATCAGATCGCGCAGATGGTGCGCGCCATCGTGACGACCGACGCATTCCTGAACTCATGGGGCAGCAAGATCAAGCGCCCGCTCGAGACCGCCTTCAGCGCGATCCGCGCGCTCGATGCGACGCTCGACAGACCGACCGACGACCTGTCGTGGATGCTGAGCCGCATGGGCCAGCCGATGTTCGAGCACATCGCGCCGAACGGCTACCCTGACGTGCGTGACGCCTGGACGAGCACGGTGAGCGTCCTGACGCGCTGGCAGTTCACGGCCATGCTCGCACACGGCTGGATCACCGAATGGAACGAGGCCTATCCCGACTCGAGCCGGCCGCTCTTCCTGTTCGACCTGGTCGGGCAGTCGCCGAGTTCACGCACGGCCCGCGACCTGGCTGCATTCTGGCCGACGCGCATCCTCGGCCGGCCGCTCCAAGACGAGAGCATTGCCGAAGACCTGGCGCGCTTCGTGGCCGGCGACGCGTTCGGCGTCGACGATCGCATCACCGACGACGAGTACCTGCGCTGGCGTCTTCCCGGCCTTGTCAATCTGGTGTTCATGTCGCCGGATTTCTTGCTGAGATAGGGACGCCCCTTGTGGGCGCTCTCAGGCGTCAGGCGCTGAGTGTTGAATCGCCATTGGTGGCTGTCAAGCCGGGCTGTGCGTCACGATCTGACGCCTGACGCCTGACGCCTCCCAGGAGACCTTCCCATGCCCCGAATCACCCGACGCAACTTCCTGACCGGATGCTCGGCCGCGATCGCGGCGATGGCGGGCGCGCGCATCACGCGGCTGGCCTTCGCAGAGCCGAACGGATCCACTGGCCGTGCTCCAGCTTCGGTCGCGGATCGCAGCCTGATCGTGCTCTCGCTGCGCGGCGGGTGGGACTCGCTCAACGTGGTGCCGCCGATCGGCGACGACCGCCGCCACTACGTCCGAGCCCGGCCGACGCTGGCGCTGCCCGAGCGCGGCGAGAACGCGGCGTTGCCGCTCGATGATCGCTTCGGCCTGCATCCGGCCCTGGCGCCGTTGCGCGAGTTGTATCAGGACGGGGCCTTCGCCATCGTGCATGCGACGGGCCTCGCGCACGAAACCCGCAGCCACTTCGACGCGATGGAGTACATGGAGCTCGGCACGCCTGGCATCAAGACCACGCGTGAGGGTTGGATCGCCCGCCATCTGCTCGCCACGGGCGTGCGTGACGATGCCTTGCTCGCGCCGGCGCTGGCCATCGGTGGCGCCCCTACGTCGTTGCGCGAGGCGCCGGGAGCCGTGGCCGTCGATAACCTTGACGACTTCAAGCTCTGGGGCGACGAGTCGTTCTTCGACGAACAGCGGCGTGTGCTCAGCCGCCTGTACACCGGCGAGACCTGGGCCCACGCTGCCGGCGCGCAGACGCTGCGCGCACTCGACGGGATGAGCCACATCCTGACCGACGACTATGAACCGGCGGCCGGCGTCGAATATCCGGGCGGCGGCCTCGGCGATCAACTGGCGACCCTTGCGCGCCTGATCAAGACCGGCGCTGGATTGCAGGTCGCCACGCTCGACTACGGCGGCTGGGATACGCACGACTATCAGGGCGATCAGGGCACCGGTCAGTTCGGCGCGCAGCTCGACGAGCTCGGCCGCAGCCTGGCGGCCTTCCATCGAGATCTCGGCGCGCTGTCCACCAACGTCACCGTCATGGTGATGAGCGAGTTCGGCCGGCGGCTCGAGCAAAACAGCAGCCAGGGCACAGACCACGGCCATGGCTCCGCCCTGTTCCTGCTCGGCGGCGGCGTGAACGGCGGCAAGGTCTACGGCGATTGGCCCGGCCTGAGCCACGATCAACTTTTCGACCAGGCCGACCTGGCCGTCACAACCGACTATCGCCAGGTCGTCAGCGAACTGCTCGCCACCCGCTTCGGCAACCCGGACCCGAGCTATGTCTTCCCCGGTTTCACGCCAGGGGCGACAATGGGGCTGGTGAGTTAGGCGGTTAGCTGATAGCGGTCAGCTATCAGCCGTCAGCAACTCTGCTGCGCCAAGCCCGCGGAGCCTGCGCAACACGTGGGCTGACGGCTAATAGCTGACCGCCGATGACTATTCGCGGTATAGTCCTCGCATGTGTGGTCGTTACACCCTCACGGTCGATCCAGCGGATTTGATAGAGGCGTTTGGCCTGAACCCGGATGCGTCACCGGATCTGGGCGAGTTGGGGCCGCGCTACAACATCGCGCCGACCCAGGCCGTGGCCGTCATCCCGAACACGTCTCCGCGGCATGTCGAGGTGATGCGCTGGGGCCTGATCCCGAGTTGGGCGAAGGACCCCAAGATCGGGAACTCGCTGATCAACGCCCGCGGCGAAACGGTGGCCGAGAAGCCTTCGTTCCGATCGGCCTTCAAGCGCCGACGCTGCCTCATCCCGGCGGATGGTTTCTATGAATGGAAGAAGGAAGCCGACGGCGCCAAGGTCCCGTATTTCATCCGGCTCGCCGATGAGAAGCCCTTCGCGTTCGCGGGCCTGTGGGAAGTCTGGGCCCCGATCGGGGGTTCCGAGATCCCGACGTGCACGATCATCACCACGTCGGCCAACGACATCATGGCGCCGATCCACGATCGCATGCCCGTCATCCTCGCGCCCGAGCACTACGACACCTGGTTGGCGGAGGGCGAACTGCCGGCGCCCGAGCTGCTCAGCCTGATCCAGCCCTATGACGGCGCGATGAAGGCCCGCCCCGTTTCGACACGCGTCAACAGCCCGCGCACCGACGACGTCTCACTGATCTCATGACCGAACCCTACAACGCCTACATCGCTGCAGCGTTGAGTTGGGCGGAAGCCCGGCTCGGCTCGCGCGACTACACCTTGCGCTGTCTGGCCTTCGTCGAAGACGCCTACGAAGTCGCCAATGACTTCGAACTCTTCGGTGGGAGCAGCGCTACCGAGTCTGCGCTGGAGTACGACGCAGCAACGCAGATCGCGCTGCCACCGCCGGCCGGCGCGTTCGTGTTCTACGCCTGCTCGGGCCTGGTCGACGGCCAGCGCCGCGACTGGGGCCACGTTGGCCTGTGTGATGGCGAAGGCCAGGTGTTTCACGCCTGGGATCAGGTGCGCCGGGATCCCTATCTCGACGTCCAAAACCTCGCGCCCGCACCCACCTGGGACGCGCCGCGCTACGCAGGTTGGGCCGGCATCGAACGCGTGCTTCAAGGGTATCGGAAGCATCACAGGGCCTAGCTCCGTCCCATTCACCTGTGACGAATCGGCATGAAGGTGCAGCGACCGCTCCGGTGTCGTGGAAGCGATCCGGAGCGTTTGAAGCCCGCCTGAACCGGGCTGACCGTGAGCTCTCATGCACACCTGCCCCGTGTGCAAGCCCAAGATGTCAGGCGCCTGAAGATCGGTGCCGGATCCTGTACACGGATAGCGCGGATCGGAACGGATCA
>CAYZRP010000151.1:0-15098 GCA_964480865.1 uncultured Anaerolineales bacterium
CGGCCCGAACGGGATGCCCGGCCAGAGCGCGCTCCCGAGGCCCCGACCGTAGAGAACGGCTCACCGGTCGGAGAACAGCCGCCGGCGGAAGCCCGCCCGAAGCCGCAACCCAGGCCGCAGCAGCAGCCTAAGGCCAAGCCCAAGCCGCAGCCTCAGCCCCAGCAGGGAGGCGGCGAGAGCCGGCGCCGCTTCGAAGGCGCCAGCATGAGCGTCGAACCGGTGGATCCGAAGCCGCGCCAGGGCCAGGGCCCGCGCCCGCTGCGCGCCGCCGACCCGGTCGACCCGAACGCCGCCCTCGAGGCGTCGTTGACCGTGCTGCGCGGCGTCGGCCCGGAAACCGCCAAGGATTTCGAGCGCCTGGGCCTTCTGACCCTTGGCGACCTGCTGCACTATTACCCGCGCCGCTACGACAACTACGCGCGGATGAAGACGATCAATCGCCTGCAGTACGGCGAGGAATGCACCTTGATCGCGACCGTCAGCGACATGCGCGAGCGCAAGTTCAAGGGCAACCGCACGATGCTGCAGGTGACGCTCACCGACGGCACCGGCACGGTCGAGGTCACCGAGTTCAACCCGTACCGCAAGCAACTGCTCACGCCCGGACGCCAGGTCGTGGTCTCGGGCAAGGTCGATCAATACCTCGGCCGCCTGACGATCAAGCCACGCGAGTGGGAGAAGCTCGACGTCGAGCTCCTCAACACCGGCCGCATCGTGCCGGTCTACGGCCTGACCGAGGGCCTGTACCAGCGCGGTCTGCGCAACCTGACGGCCCAGGTCGCCAACTTCTGGGCGCGTCGCCAGGCCGACCCGCTGCCGATCGAGATCGTGTCGCGCGCCGCGCTGATGAACTACGGCGAGGCGCTGGCGCAGATCCACTTCCCCGATAACGAGACGAAGCTCGCCGATGCCCAGCACCGACTTGCCTTCGACGAGTTGTTCGCGCTGCAGATCGGCGTTCTGCGTCAGCGCCGCGACTGGCAGGCCACGCCCGCGCAGCCGCTGACGATCTCGGACGCGGGCCTCGACGCCTTCCTGGCCTCGCTGCCCTACCCGCTCACCGGCGCGCAGAAGCGTGTCGTCGCCGAGATCCGGGCCGATCTGGCGGCCAGCACGCCCATGAACCGCCTGTTGCAGGGCGACGTCGGCTCGGGCAAGACGATCGTGGCCGCGACCGCCATGGCCATCGCGGTGGGCGGCGGGGCTCAGGCCGCGCTGATGGCGCCGACCAGCATTCTGGCCGAACAGCACTACCGCACGCTCCTCAAGCTCTTCGCTCCGCCCGCCGATCAGGTGGCCGACGACGGCTCGACCCCGTCGGCGCCCGTGCGTCTGCTTCAAGGCAGCACGCCCGCCGCCGAGAAGGCCGAGATCTACGCCGGCCTGCGCGACGGCTCGATCAAGATGATCGTCGGCACGCACGCCCTGATCGAGGATCCGGTTGAGTTCGCCAACCTCGGTGTCGGCGTGATCGACGAGCAGCACCGCTTCGGCGTCGCCCAGCGCGCGGCGCTGCGGGCCAAGGGCCGCAGTGTGGACGGCTCCGCCTCGAGCCCGCACCTGCTGGTGATGACCGCCACGCCCATCCCGCGCACGCTGGCCCTGACCGTCTTCGGCGACCTCGACCTCTCGATCCTCGACGAGATGCCGCCGGGCCGTCAGCCGATCATGACCTACCTGCTCCACGCCAATGAGCGTGAGCGCGGCTACGCCTTCGTGCGCCGCGAAGTCAACAAGGGCCGCCAGGCCTACCTGATCTTCCCGCTCGTCGAAGAGTCGGAGAAGATCGAGGCCCGCGCCGCTGTTGAAGAGCACGCCCGCCTGCAGAAGGACATCTTCCCTGAATTCAAACTCGGCCTCCTGCATGGCCGCATGAAGCCCGACGAGAAGGACTCGGTGATGGCGGCGTTCAAGGCCAACGAGACCCAGATCCTGGTCTCGACCTCGGTCGTCGAAGTCGGCGTCGACGTCCCGAACGCCACGGTCATCCTGATCGACGGCGCGAACCGCTTCGGTCTGTCGCAGCTGCATCAGTTCCGGGGCCGCGTCGGGCGCGGCGAGCACGCCTCGTACTGCCTGCTCACCTCCGACTCGCCCGACCCGACGCCCGACGAACGGCTCCAGGCCATGGAGCAGACTCAGGACGGCTTCGTCCTGGCCGAGAAAGATCTGGAGATGCGCGGCCCCGGCGACTTCCTGGGCACGCGCCAGGCCGGCTTCGCGAACCTGCAGGCCGCCGGCCTGAGCGACATCGCCACGATTGAGAAGGCCCGCCGTGAGGCGCGCGCCGTGTTCGAAGCCGACCCCGAGCTGGAGTCGCCCGAGCACGCCGGCATCCGCAAGCTCGTCGCCGCATTCTGGCAGACAGGCTCCGGCGATGTCAGCTGACCGCGTTCGCCATATCGCAGCCATCTACCCGGGCACGTTCGACCCGGTGCACTTCGGCCACATCGACATCATCCAGCGCAGCGCCGAGCTGTTCGGCACTGTCGTGGTCGGCGTCTATGATCGGCCGCTCAAGTCGCTGGTCTTCTCGTTCGAGGATCGCATCGGGCTCGTCAAGGAGGCCGTGCGCGAGCTCGGCACTGACAACGTGCGCGTCACGGGCTACAACGGCCTGACCGTGGACTTCTGCCGCAAGGTCGGCGCCCAGGTGATCGTCCGCGGTCTGCGCGTGTTCTCGGACTTCGAGTTCGAGTTCCGCATGACCCTGGCCAACCAGCGCCTCGCGCCAGAGGTCCAGACGGTCACGCTGATCTCCAAAGAGCAGCACACCTTCCTGAGCAGCACCACCGTCCGCGAGATCGCGTCGCTCGGCGGCGATATCAGCACCATGGTGCCCCTGCACGTCGAAGCCGCCCTCCGGCGCCGCTTCCGCGAACTCGGCGGCGAGGGCAGCGTGCCGTTGTCGCAGTTGAGGGATTGAGCGCCTGCGGCGTTGACGAAGACGAAGGACGAAAGACGAAGGACGAAGGACGAAGGTTGAACGGCCGTTCAACCTTCGTCCTTCGCTATGTTTGATCTTGGCGCACTCGTCGTTCAGCCGTAGTGTGGCTGCAATCAACTCCGCTACGTCACATCCGCTTGCGGCACATAGAGTGTCGTATCCCGCGCGTCCTGTGTCATCCGCAGCGCCTGGCCACGCGCGCCGCGTGTCATCCAGAGCCCCGTCGCATGTCGCGCTCGCTGGGCGCGTTTGCGTGTCATCCAGAGCGCCCCTGTACATCGCCCGAAGGCCCCCTTATTGAGCACGAAGGATCTCCTCCGCAGACTCGCATGCCTTCAGCGGGCGCCTGCCACTGCCACTGAGTCCGACAGGAGATCCTTCGCGCTCATTCAGCGTGTCACCGTGCAATGGTGGCCAGGCGCTCTGGATGACACGCTGGAGTGCGGGGACACAGTGGCGCTTTGGTCAGCCGTCGGCCGTCCGCGGTCTGCCCGCCAGCGTCACCCGCCGTCCCGAATTGCATTTCGCATGATTCCGTAGTATTTTTGGCGCATTCTTAAGTGATTCCGCGTTGCGCGGAGGCTATGAATGGACATTCTGCATCTCGTTGACCGCCTCGAAGAGGTCTTCAATGAAGGCCGCCCCCTTCCCCTGACGCGAAAGCTGCTGGTGGACGAGGATCGCGTGCTGGAATTGATCGACCAGATGCGCGTCTCGATCCCCGAGGAAGTCAAGAAGGCGCAGCAGATCATCAACTCGCGCGACAAGATCATGGCTCAGGCGACCGAAGAGTCTGAGCGCACCGTGCAGCTCGCCAAGGAAAAGGGCGATCAGCTGATCGAGCGCGACGTCCTGACCGAGAACGCCAAGATCCGCGCGAGCGAGATCGTGCGCGGCGCTCAGGCCGAGGCCGAGGCCGTCCGCGCCGACGCCGATGAGTACGCGCTCGACGTGCTCATGCGCCTCGAGGCCGAGATGGTCCGCTCGCTGACCCAGATCCGCAACGGCATCAACAAACTGCGCCTCGACAAGGGCATGCCGCCGCTGGAAGACGGTGGAGCGTAAAGCGTAGAGCGAGGAGCGAACGCTACCGCGCGAGATTTCGGCAGCCTTTGCTCAACGCTCTACGCTCCACGCTCCCCGCTCACACATGCCCCACCTCAAAGGCGTCTTCGGGCTGCTGCCCACTCCTTACGATCAAGACCTTGAAATCCTGACAGACGATTTGCGCGCGGCGGCCGAGTTCTGCTGCACGACCGGTCAGCACGGAATCGTCTGGCCGGTGATGGTCGGCGAGTTCTACTTCCTCGGCGAAGAGGAGCGGCTGCGCCATCTCGACGTCATCCTCGAGACGGTCAACGGGCGCCTGCCCGTGGTCTTCGGCTGCTCGGGCAACTCTGTGCCGCAGGTGCTCGCCTACGCGCGCGCCGCAGGTAGGGCCGGCGCCGATGCCGTCATCGCCATGGCCCCGGCCCGCGCCGACGTCGCGATGACGATGAACATGTTCCGACGATTGGCCGATGCGTATGATGGGCCGATCGTGCTTCAGAACGCGGCCCAGTACGCGCCGCTCTCGAGCGAACAGGTGGCGACGCTCGTCGACGAGATCCCGTCGATCCAGTACATCAAAGAAGAGCGACCGCCGGGCCCCAAGCACATCGCCCAGGTGCACGCCCTGGTCGGTGACAAAGTCAAGACGATCTTCGGCGGCTATGGCGGCCGCTTCCTGCCAGAGGAGCTGAGCCGCGGCGCGAACGGCTGCATGCCCGCCTGCGAGCTCGCCGACGTGCTCGCCACGGTGCAGGAGCTCTGGTGGGCCGGCGACGAAGCCGGTGCTCGCAACCTGCACAATC
This sequence comes from uncultured Anaerolineales bacterium, assembly GCA_964480865.1. Taxonomy (GTDB): domain Bacteria; phylum Chloroflexota; class Anaerolineae; order Anaerolineales; family UBA6663; genus UBA6663. The sequence continues at coordinate 4,801 of CAYZRP010000151.1, forward strand.
GCCTGCTTCCGCTCCTCATCCGCGAGACCTGGCCGTTCATGCGCTACATGCTCAAGCGCCGCGGGGTCTTCTCCTCGCTGGTCGAGCGCGCCCCGGCCGGGGCCGAGGCCCTGGACGAGGGCGACGAGATCGAGATCGATCGCCTGCTGGCCACCATCTCTGACGACATTCAGGCTTATCCGTTTCAGCCGCGTTGAAGGCGCTCGCTTTGGCGCGCCAACGCCTAGGCCACGTGCAGATGGCGGCGCTGAAACGCCCACACGCCCAGCGCGAAGTACAGCCACGATAGAAGCAGCAACGCCCCGAGCTCATAGGTCACGTCAGCAAGCCCGGCCCCGAGGGTCATCACTTTGTTCATGGCGATCACGGCGTGGCGCGTCGGCAGCACGTCAAGCAGATTGATGCTGTGGCCTGACACGTCGAACAGCGCGACGCCCTGGATCGGGAACATCGCCCCAGAGAGGAACATGAAGAGCGCGAACGGGAAGTTGGCGATGATGAAAGCTTGAGACACGTTTTTGGAGATCGCCGCCACGAACATGCCGAGCCCGACGATGGTCAGGCTGGTCAGGGCCCCGATCAACACGGCGACCCAGAGCGGGCCCGTGCTGCGAAACCCGAGTGCGACGGCGGTCATGAAAGCCAATAACTCGGCGCCCAGCCCGACCGTGATCTGCGCCAGGCTGATCCCGCCCAGGAGGTCGACCGCGCGCAGACGGGTCAGGAGCAATCGCCGCAGCGTGCCGCTCTCGACCTCGCGCGCCACGCTCATCGACGCGCCGAACACCAGCATCCCGATGGCGAAGATCAGGATCCCGGGCACATATACCTCGAACTCGGTGCGGGCGCCCGAATTACCGACGGGCTGCTCGCGGTATTGCAGGAGCGGCCGGCTCAGGGTGGCCGCGCGTACGTAGTCGTCGACGGCCGAGGTGGCCAGGATCGCGGCGACCGGGTAATAGGGGTTTGTGAGATCGCCGCCGAAGACAAGGTCGATGCCCTCTGCCGCCCGGCCGTCGCGGGCCCCAGCGATCTGCTGCGAGAAGTCGGCGGGCAGCACGAGGTACACCACGGCCTTGCGGTCGCGCATGGCGCGCTCGGCGGCCGCGACGTCGTCGGCGAGCGCGACCGTCAGCATCGGACTGCCGTTCTCGTAAGACACAGCCCGGATGGCCGCGATCGCGTCTTCGCCCGCGACCTGTCGAACGCCGGCAGCCGTCACGCCGACATCCTGGTTGACAACCATGACCCCGTAGGTCGTTGAGCCTCCCGACGGAAAGAACAGCCAGATCATCAGGACGAAGAACGGCGCGAACGCCAGAGTGAGAAGAAGAACCAGCGGATTGCGCACCTGCTCGACCAGGGACTTGACGAAGATGGACCAGAGTTTCATTCGCGCAACCTCCGCCCCGTCAATTGGAGAAACACATCCTCAAGCGTGTTGCCGCGCAGACGTAAATCGCCGATGGTCAGGCCCGCCGCCCGCAACGTCTCGATGATCTGCGGGATCCGGCCGGCGACGTCCAACGCCCGCACCTGGAGCCGATCCTCTTCGAAGCGCGCCTGCAAGGGTCCGTCAAGCGACTCAAGAACGTCCGACGCCCGCTGACGGCAACCGGGGTCCTCGTCGACCGCGATCTCGAGCACATCGCCCGCGCCAATCCGACGCTTCAGCGACTCGGGCGTGTCGAGCACCAACAGCCGCCCCGCATCGACGATGGCAATCCGGTCGGCCAGACGGTCGGCCTCGTCCATGTTGTGCGTCGTCAGGATGATGGTCTTACGGCGTGCGATCCCGCGGATGAACGCTCGCACCGCCACGCGGCTCTGCGGATCCAGGCCAGCCTCCGGTTCATCCAGCACGACGATGTCCGGGTCGTGCACCAACGCCAGGGCGAGATTGAGCCGACGTTGCATCCCACCCGATAGGGTTCGGGCTTGCTGATCACGTTTGTCGATCAGGCCGAGGTCCACAAGCAGTTGCTGGCCGCGTTCACGCGCCGTCGATCGGCGGACGTCGTATAGCTCGCCGACCAGAACGAGTTGTTCAAGACAGGTGAGGTGGCTCCAAAGCGCGATCTCCTGCGGACACACCCCGATCCGGCTGCGCACATCCCCGTCGAGGAGCGATTTGCCCAGGATCCTGACTTGACCGCGATCGGGCTTGAGCCACCCGCACAGCAGGCTGATCGTCGTCGTCTTGCCGGCGCCGTTCGGCCCGAGGAGGCCGAAGATCTCGCCCTGCTGCACGCTCAGGCTAAGATCGTCGACGGCCAGCACCGGCCCATAGCGTTTGGTCAGGCCCGTAGCCTCAAGGACGACAGGCGGGTTCATGGCGCCACCCCTTTGAGGATCATGTCGAGCAGTGCCGAGACCAGGCGATCGAACGACACGCGATCATCGGTGGCCTGATAGTAGTGATTGAGGTACGGCAGCATCTGGCTGTCCGCGACTGCGATGAGCGCGACGTGAACGGCTCGAGCAGCCGCTTCGACATCGACGGCCTTGGCGATCTCGCCGCGGGTCACGGCTGCGTTGAACAACTCAACCACGGTCTCCTGCATCACCCGGCCCAGGGGCGCCACAAACTCCTCCGCCAGCCGGGCATCACCCTGATAAGCCGCGCGCGCGAAGAAACCCATCAGCCCGGCCTGCGCCTGGCTCCACTCGATGCCACCCGCCAGGTAAGCAGCCAGGCCTTCACGCAGCGGCAGCGAGGCGAGCAGGGGCCGATAGCGATTCATCTCGGCCACCAGGTAGCGCGACGCCAGTTCGATAGCGAATCTCAACAGGCCATCGCGGCTGTTGAAGTATTGGTACAGCGACCCGACCGCCACGCCGGCCCGCGCGGCTACGAACTTGATGTTGACAGCCGTTGGCCCGCGCTCGATCGCCTCATCAAGGATGGCCTGCAGAACGGCTTGTTGTCTTTCGGGGTCCAGCCGTCGAAATGTCCGCGTTACCCGTCCAACACTCTCAAGTTCAAGGACCTGAGACTGGAGCCAGGCCGCAGCTTCCAGGGCAGTTTGTGAACTCATGGTTCATATTTTGTGCGTATTTGGTTCACTCAACAAGTGACACCTGGCACCAACCGGCGTCACATTTGCCAGATTCCGGCCACTGGCCTCCAGCATGCCATTCGACGAAACCGCGTCAGATCGCGGCATTCGATGTCTCACCCATCTTTTCGCGACAGGGCTGAACGGTCGCAATTAAATGCGGAAGAATGGACACGAGTGGCTTGGTCCGTTCGTTTTGTCCATATTGGTGGCATACTATGAGCCGGACTGCCTTGAGGCGCTTTTCTGCTGCACCCTGCTCGGTCTTGACAGTCCCTGCCGGCAGGTTATAATCTCATCCTTGCAGCCTGCCCAGCGCAGGCCTTATTTTGCCTGTAAAGGGCACAGCACGTAAGGACGTTCGATCATGCCTCCGCATCCAAAACGCAAACACTCGAAGGGCCGCCGCGACCGCCGCCGCGCCCATGATGCGCTCAGCGCCGTGAACCTGGCCGCCTGCTCGAACTGCGGCAAGATGGTCCCCGCGCACCGGGTCTGCCCCGAGTGCGGGTTCTACAACGGCAAACAGGTCGTCGAGAAGAAAGCGTCGGCCTGAGCCGAGCCGGTTCGGGACGCACCGCGCACGGTCGAAAAGAGGGCTGCTCTGCAGCCCTTTTTCTTTTCCCCGATCTCTCAATCGAGAGATCGGCGAATCTGGCTACAATCGCGCCATGACCATCCTCATCCCCCGCACCACAGCTTTCGTCTTTCCGGGCCAGGGTTCGCAGACCATCGGCATGGGCCGTGAGCTCGCCGAGGCATTTGCGAGCGCCCGCCTCGCTTTCGAGGAAGCCGATGAGGCGCTCGGCTTCGCGCTCTCCCGGCTGTGCTGGGAAGGCCCTGACGCCGAGCTCAACGACACCGTCAACACCCAGCCAGCCCTGTTGGCGGCGTCGATCGCGGCGCTGCGGGCGGTAAACGAGCATCTGGGCGCCGAGTTCGCGCCGGCCTATGTCGCCGGACACTCGGTCGGTGAAGTGACCGCGCTGGTCGCAGTCGGCGCACTGACGTACGCCGACGGACTGCGCCTCATCCGCCGTCGGGGCGAAGCGATGAAGGCGGCCGGGGCACAGGCGCCGGGCGGCATGGCCGCGATCCTCAACCTCGACGCCGACGCCCTGCAGGTGATTTGCGCCGAGGCGAGCGCCGAAGCCGGCGTGCCGGTGCAGGTGGCGAACGACAACTGCCCGGGTCAGGTCGTGATCTCAGGCGCCCTGCCCGCGCTCGAGAAGGCCATGGAACTGGCCAAGGCGCGCGGCGCCAAGCGTGCGTTGCGTTTGCAGGTATCGATCGCGGCGCATTCGGCGTTGATGGAGCCCGAGGTCACGGGCTATGCTGAGGCAGTCGCGAACACAGCGGTTCAACAGCCGCGCATTCCCGTGGTGGGCAACATCACGGCGGCGCCGCTGGCCGACGTCGACGCGATCCGGCGTGAATTGCCTGCTCAACTCACCTCGCCGGTGCGCTGGACCGAGTCGGTGCGCTACCTCGTCAGCCAGGGTGTGACGACGTTCGTGGAGTTGGGATCCAAGGATGTGCTGACCGGCCTGCTGAAGCGCATCGACGCGAACGTCGTCGGCGTGGCGGCTGGCACGGCCGAGGCGGTGCGAGGTCTGTCGCTGAGCTGAGGCTCAACGGACCCGGCCGAGCGCGAAGACAACCACCACGCCGATGACCATGCCGGCGAAGAAGACTACGGGGTCCTGGATGTTGGCGAACGCCACGATCAGGCCCCCTAACCCCGCCCCGAGGATGAGCTTACCAAGCGGGCTGGTGATAAAGCGGCCGAAGCGAGTATCAGGTCGAATCATGTTGATGATTGTAACCAACTTCCAGACGATGCGGGCGAGGCTCGCGTCATGACAACGATCATGTTCGTCGGCGCGCACCCTGACGATGAATCCTTCGGCCCGGGCGGGACGCTGGCCGAGTATGCGCTGCGCGGCCATCAGGTCATCTACGTTTGCGCGACTCGAGGCGAAGCGGGCTCAGCCGATGCCGAGCACCTCGAAGGCTACGGCAGCGTGTCCGACATGCGCAGCGCTGAACTTGCCGCCGCGGCCGACGCGCTCGGGCTGACCGAGGTCGTCCACCTCGGCTATCGCGACTCAGGCATGCCGGGCACCGAAGCGAACGCGCATCCCGATGCGCAGATCAACGCGCCGATTGAGGAAGTCGCCGGGCGCGTCGTCGCTGCCATCCGGCGGCTCAAACCCGAGGTCGTGTTCACATTCGATCCGATCGGCGGTTACCGCCATCCCGATCACATCCACATCCATCAGGCCACGATCGTGGCGTTCAAGGCTGCCGGTGACGCCTCGATGTATCCCGAGGCCGGGCCGGCCTTCGCACCGCGCAAGCTGTACTACTCGGTCTTCCCGAAAGGCTTTCTACGCTGGGCTGTCCGGCTGCTGCCGATCATCGGCCAGAACCCGCGCAAGTTCGGGCGCAACGGCGACATCGACCTCGTCGATCTGGCGAGCGTCGAGTTTCCGATCCATTGCCGTGTGAAACTCAGCGAGGCCGCACTCGAGCGCAAGGACAGGGCTTCGGCCTGCCATCGCAGCCAACTGGCCGGTGGGCCACAACGCGGCGGCTTTCTCTCACGCCTGATGACGCGCTTTGTCGGGAACCACGACGACTACATGCGGGCCTGGCCGGAGGCTCCGGCTGGCCTGCGCGAGACCGATCTGCTGGGTTGAAGGAAGACGAAAGACGAACGACGAAGGACGAAGGTTGAAGAGCTCTTCAACCTTCGTCCTTCGTCGTTCAATATTGAGTCAGCGCAACGCCTGGAACGCTGGCGCTTCAACGACCGATCCCGGTCCGATCGGCGTGTTCGCTGAGAAGGCGACAGGCAGGAAAAACGAGTAACCTTCGCCCGCGGTCTGCGAAACGATGTGGATGCCCCAGATGTAAGGAAGATCGAAGTCAAAGCCGGTGGGCAGAGCGTCAAGGTCAAAGTGGTCGACGTAGCCCAACGGACCGGTCTGGTAGTACGCTTCAGCCTGATCGGTCAGCAGGAAGTCATACTCCTCGGTGTCATCGCCGACGCGTCGTCCCCAACTGAACTGATGGGGCACTGGAACGCTCAGCGCGTTCAGGTTCATGTCGACATTCGCGACGTTGATGTCGGGGAAGGCAAGGACGTCATCGTAGGCGTAGCTGGGGAGGTCGTAGGAAGCCCAGGTCGAGACGCGCGTAACATCGTAGGCGTTTGGGTCACCGAAAAAAGTCGGGTTGATGTAACGCAGGTAATAGTGTTCGCCAGGTTGGAGCATCGCCGGATAGGCGAATACGAAGTCACCGGTGGCCGATGTCGTGGCCGTGTAGACGTTGTTCTCGACTGACAGCGCCGGGTTGAGGCTTGGCGTGTAGTTCACGAGCTCGATCTGTGCGCCGACTTCGGGCGCGGCGTCGTACAGCAGGCGCCCCAGAATCGCGCCCGACGGCCGATAGCTTCGGAAGACCTGTGGCAACAGCATGCGCTCGCTCGTCTGGGCGGTCACGCTCGCCGTCGAAAAGACACCCACCGCGGCGGCGCTTGCGAGCGCCAGGACCACACCTGTCCGTTTACCAAACAACATGCAGACCTCCCCAGGCCTCCCCGGATCGCCGGCATGTTCGGCATGCGAACGGGTCGTCGCCGACGCCGTCCTCTTGCTTGCATCACGCCTGTTTCCTTTATAGCGGTGTTAACCAGAGTCGTAAGGTTGGGTTAGGTGGCAAGTATTGGCATCGGTTTGCCAGCGGCGCGTGAATCTGCGGGAAATCAGGCCAACCAGGCGGTCATGTCACGCAGGGCCTGGCTGTTCATCTTGTGACCGATCGGGTATTCGCCATACGTCACATCCGCGCCCGCGGCCGCCAGCCTGTCGCGCAGGTCGTGCGCCCGATCCAACGGCACCGTCGAGTCGCTCAAGCCATGGGCAATGAACGCCGAGCGCCCGGTAAGGCGGCCGCGTTTGGCCCACTCACGAACAGACCTTGGAAGAAAGCCGGCCATCAACGCAACCTTCTGAGCGACACCGGGGTTGTGCAACCAGAGCGCGGCGCAGGCCGCGGCGCCCTGGCTGAACCCCATCAACGTGACGCGCTTCCGATCGATGGGGAAGTGACGCGGCAGATCCAGCACATAGGCCTCGAGGGCCCTGATGCCTTCAAGCACGTCGACCTCCTGAGCGTGTTCGGGGAACCACCCATATCCATTGGGGCCGGCGATGTGTACGCCGCGGGGGCTGAACAGTGCGGTGCCCGACGGCACCGTCGAGGCGAAGGTCCACATCACCGTCTCATTGCCGAGCCACCCATGCACCAGAACGATGGCCGGCCACGGCCCTGGGGTATCCGGCAACCACTGTCGACCCGGCAACGAGAGATTTGATTCAGTCGACTCCATGACCCGTTAACCTTTGGAACGCTGTTCCAACGAGGGAACGCGTTGAAACGCGATTGGAACAAGAGATGCAAGTATACAAGGCGATAAATGGCCCGAAAGTAAGAGGGAGCCGCAAAAACCTGTATGGTATAGTCGTTCGGCTTACCCTCAAATGAACGACTGGAGGAGTATCGTGTCATTCAATGGCGCACTCAACGGGGCTTTCAATGCCCAGGCCGCGCTGGCCAGTGTCAATCTGCCGAAGCGCATCTCACGCCTGGCGGACCTCGTCTATAACCTGTGGTGGACGTGGAATCCCGACGTCACCGAGATCTTCGAATCAATCGATCGGCAACTGTGGGCCGATGTGGCCCACAACCCGATCAAGTTCCTGCGGCGCGTCAAACGGCAGGATCTGAACGGCGCGCTGCAGCGGCCGACCTTCCTCGAGCTGTTCGACCGCGTGATCGTCGCGTTCGACACCTATATGAAGGCCGAGGGCACCTGGTACAAGCGCGAGCACGCCGACAAAGCTGACCACCTGATCGCCTACTTCTCGACCGAGTTCGGCCTGCACGAGTCCTTCCCCACTTACTCAGGCGGCCTCGGTGTCCTCTCGGGCGATCACGCCAAGGAAGCGTCTGACCTCGGCCTGCCGTTCATCGGCGTCGGCCTGTACTACGACCAGGGCTACTTCTCGCAGCACATCACCGAAGACGGCTGGCAGGAGGCCGGTTACCTCACCTACACCTCCGACCAACTCCCGATCATTCCGCTCAGCGGCGAAGACGGCCAGCCGCTGATGGTCTCGGTCGAGCTGCCGGGTCGCACGCTGCACACGCGGCTGTGGAAGATCCAGGTCGGCCGCGTGCCGCTGGTGTTGCTCGACAGCGATGTGCCGCAGAATGCGCCGGCCGATCGCGACCTGACCTCGCGGCTCTATGGCGGCGACAAGGACACGCGCATCTGTCAGGAGATCGTCCTGGGCATCGGTGGCGTCCGCGCCCTGCGTCTGCTCGGCATCACGCCCAAGGTCTGGCACATGAACGAAGGCCACTCGGCCTTCCTGACCTTCGAATGTATCCGCGAGCTGGTGGCCACCGGCATCGACTTCGAGGCCGCCGTCGCCAAGGTCCGGTCGGAGACCGTCTTCACCACTCACACGCCCGTCCCGGCCGGCAACGAAGAGTTTCCAGACTGGATGATGGATCGCTACTTCAACCAGTACTGGCCGTCGCTGGGTTTGACCCGCGACGGGCTGATGGATCTGGCGCGGTTGCAGCAGAGCTGGGGCACGTCGTTCGGCATGTCGGTGCTCGCTCTGCGGATGTCACGGCAGAGCAACGGTGTGAGTGAACTTCACGGCCAGGTCAGCCGCAAGATGTGGCAGTTCCTGTACCCGAACACACCCGTCGAGCGTGTGCCGATCGGCGCGATCACGAATGGCGTGCACACCGGCAGCTGGCTCGCTCGCAGCATGTCCAATCTCTACGATCGTTACCTCGGGCCAGACTGGCGCGAAGAGGTGGACGATCCGGAGACCTGGCAACCGTTCCTGGCGGTGCCGGATGATGAACTGCGTTCCGCCCGGCTGCACCTCAAGCGCAAGCTCACGAGCTACATCCGCGATCGAGCGCGCCAGCAGTGGATCACGACCCAACGGCATCCGATCCAGATCGTGGCGGCCGGCACCCTGCTCGATCCGTACAAGCTGACGATCGGCTTCGCCCGGCGCTTCTCGACTTACAAGCGCGGTTCGCTGATCATGCGCGACGTCGACCGGCTGCTGCGCATCGTCAACAACGTCAAGATGCCGGTGCAGATTATCTTCGCGGGCAAAGCCCACCCGATGGACGACCCGGGGAAGAAGATCATTCAAGACGTCTACCGCCAGTTGAAGCGAGCGGAGTTTGCGGGCCGCGTCGCCTTCCTCGAGGATTACGACATCAACCTGGCGCGTTATCTCGTTCAGGGCGTCGACGTGTGGATGAACAACCCGCGCCGGCCGTTGGAGGCCTCGGGCACGTCGGGCATGAAGGCGTCGCTCAATGGCGCGCTGAACTTCTCGATCCTCGATGGCTGGTGGCAGGAAGGCTACAACGGCGAGAACGGCTGGGCCATCGGCGACGAGTCGGAGATGGACGACCACGAGGCGCAGGACGCCAAGGACGGGGCGAGCCTGTACGAAGTCCTCGAGAACCAGATCCAGCCGCTGTACTACGAAGACGGCTCGATCGGGCCGTCGGCCGGCTGGCTGCGTCGCGTGCGCGAATGCATCTCGACCCTGGCGCCGCAGTTCAGCATGCGCCGCATGGTCAAGCAATATGTCGAAGAGATGTACCTCGCTGAAGCCGTGAAGGCGTGAGGTAGACGGCGGACCGCTGACGGCGGACCGCAGATCGAGCGCCTGAGGCGCTGACGAAAGACGAAGGACGAGGGTTGTCTCACGCAACCTTCGTCCTTTGCGTTTTTTGTGGGGTTCTCTATCGCTGCACGCGTGTCGTGACAGCGAGATCGCGCAGTCCCCGTGACCCAGATGGCCTGCCCGCAGGTTGATCCGCGCGCCGCGTGCGGCTCAGAGCGCCCTGCCTCCCGCGCCGCGTGTCATCCAGAGCGCCCTGCCTCCCGCGCCGCGTGTTATCCGGAGCGCCCTGCCTCCGCGCCGCGTGTCATCCAGAGCGCCTGGCTAACTCCGCGATCAGACGCGCGCAATGAGCGCGAAGGATCTCCTCCGGAGACTCGCATGGCCCTGGAGGTACGCATGCTTGGGCAAATGAGTCCGACAGGAGATCCTTCGCGCTCATTGTGGGGGCTTTCACATCATGCAGGGCTAGGCGCTCTGGATGACACGCGGCGCGCGG
>CAYZRP010000152.1:0-14498 GCA_964480865.1 uncultured Anaerolineales bacterium
TGGCGCCTGGCGCCATGAACACGCGCATGCTCGACGAACTCCTGGCCGCCGGCCCAGAAGGTGCGCGAACGGAATACGAGAAAGCCCTCAAGCAGGCGCAATCTGGCGGCACACCTCCCGATAAAGCAGCCGCCTTGGTCGTGTACCTCGCGTCGTCAGCCAGCGATGGGATTTCAGGTCGACTGATCAGCGCTGTGTGGGATGATTGGGAACGGCTCACCGAGCGCCGCGACACACTGGCCAAGAGCGATATTTATACGTTGCGACGCATCGTACCCAAGGACAGGGGGATGGACTGGGAATGAGGGTCGGCATCATCGGCTGCGGCCTGATCGGCCAAAAGCGGTCAAAAGCCCTGGGAAACGCACAACTGAGCGCGGCGGCTGACGTGGTGGTGGAACGCGCAGAAGCTCTCGTCAGGGGCCATTCCGGCGCCACAGCTTATGGCGACTGGCGAGCTCTGATCGAGCGTTCTGACGTCGACATCGTCGTCGTCTCAACCACCAACCATCTACTCGCCGAGATGACCCTGGCCGCCGTCAAGGCCGGCAAGCACGTCCTCGTTGAAAAGCCGGCAGCGCGCAACACGGCCGAACTTGCGCCCGTCATCGCCGCCGCCGATCATCAGGGCAGGCTCGTTCGCGTAGGGTTCAACCATCGCTATCACCCCGCCCTCCTGAAAGCTCAGGAGATCTTCGCCAGTGGCGCGCTCGGGCCGATGATGTTCATCCGCGGCCGTTACGGTCACGGCGGGCGCATCGGCTACGACCGCGAATGGCGCGCTGACCCGCGGCTCTCCGGCGGCGGCGAGTTGCTCGACCAGGGTGTCCACCTCATCGATCTCTCTCGGCTCTTCTTGGGCGACTTCACGAAGGTCACAGGCAGCGCCCACACCTACTTCTGGGACATGCCCGTCGACGACAACGGCTTTTTGCTGCTCGAGACCGCCACCAAACAGACGGCTCAGCTTCACGTGAGTTGCACCGAGTGGAAGAACCTGTTCTCGCTCGAGATCTACGGCCGCGACGCCAAGCTGCACGTCGAAGGCCTGGGCGGCAGCTACGGCGTCGAGCGATTGGCTTACTACAAGATGCTTCCCCAGATGGGCCCACCCGAGACCACAATTTGGGAATACCCGATGGGCGACCGTTCGTGGGCCATCGAATTCGAGACGTTTCTCGAAGACATCCGTCTGGGGCGTCAGCCAAACGCAGGTCTGCGAGATGCGCACGCCGCGCTCGCCATCGTCGAACGGATCTATCAGGAGTCCGGCTATGATCATCGCGCGTAGCCCGCTACGCATCTCGATCGGCGGCGGCGGCACCGACCTGCCCTCGTACTATCGGGGCCACGGCGGCTTCGTGATCTCGGCCGCAATCGACCGCTACGTCTACGTCACCGTGATGCGGCCCTTCACCGAAGGGATCTTCCTCAAGTACTCGAAGCTCGAGCACGTCGACGGCGTCGACGAGGTCCAGCACCCGATCATCCGCGAAGCCATCCGAATCCTGGACTTCAAGACGCCGCAGCTCGAAATCACGACCCTGGCCGACATCCCGGCCGGCACCGGTCTGGGCTCCTCAGGCAGTTTCACGACAGCGCTCTTGAAGGCCCTGTACGCCCATCGAAAGCAACTCGTGCACCCGAGCGAGTTGGCCGAATTGGCCTGCCACATCGAAATCGATCGCCTGGGCGAACCGATCGGCAAGCAGGATCAATACATCGCCGCGTACGGCGGCATCACGTGCTTCGAGTTTCAATCGAATGACGAGGTCGTGGCACGACCGCTCAAGCTGAGCATGGACACGCTCTTCGAGCTCGAAGATAACCTCCTGTTGTTCTTCACCGGATTCTCACGAAGCGCCGGGAGCATCCTCAAAGACCAGCACGTCAAGAGCCAGCAGTCCGACGCCGACATGCTGGCCAACCTGCATCACGTCAAGGCGCTCGGCTATCGCACGCAGAGCGCGCTCGAGGCGGGCCGACCGCGCGAGTTCGGCGAGATTATGCACGAACACTGGGAGCACAAGAAGCGCCGCTCGCAAGGGATGAGCAATCCGCAGATCGATGCCTGGTACGAACTGGGGCGCGCCAACGGCGCCGTGGGCGGCAAGCTTGTCGGGGCCGGCGGCGGCGGGTTCTTGCTCTTCTATGCCGACGACCGCAAGCGCCTGCGCCAGGCCCTGTCCCAGGCTGGGCTCGAGGAAGTGCGCTTCCGCTTCGACTTCGAGGGCACAAAGGTGCTGCTGGCATGAGCTTGCCTGTCGCGATCCTGGCTGGCGGACTGGCTACCCGCCTGCGCCCGATCACCGAGAAAATCCCCAAGGCCATGGTCGAGGTCGCCGGCCGGCCTTTCGCCGTGCATCAGCTTGAACTGCTCAAACGCAACGGCGTGACACGGATCGTGTTCTGCGTGGGTTATCGCGGCGACATGATCGTTGACGCTCTCGGTGACGGTTCAAGGTGGGGCCTGTCTGTCGATTACGTCTTCGACGGCCCGCAGTTGCTCGGCACCGGCGGCGCGCTGCGGCGGGCATTGCCGGCCCTGGGCGAGGCCTTCCTGGTGCTGTACGGCGACTCATATCTCGATTGCGATTATCGCTCGATCGAGCGCGCCTTCCTCGACTCGGGTCGACAGGCCTTGATGACGGTCTACAAGAACGAAGGGGCCTGGGACACCAGCAACGTGCTCTACACCGACGGGGTCATTCAAGTGTACGACAAGAAAAGTCAGCTGCATGCGATGCGCCACATTGATTACGGCCTTGGCGCTCTGAAGACATCGGCACTGGTCGAATACCCGGCGGACACAGTGCTCGATCTGGCAACGGTCTATCAGGATCTGCTGAGCCGCGGCCAGCTGGCCGGTTACGAAGTGCCCGAACGGTTCTACGAGATCGGGTCACCCGAAGGCCTGGCCGAGACTGATGCTTATTTGAAGAGCAAGGGTCATTGATATAGCCGCAGGCCTTGCCTGCACAACGAGGAGAGAGCGCATGAGTTACGCCAACCAGCATCTGGCCGAAGCCCGTACAATCATCGATCAATTGGACGCCGAGGCCATCGAGAAGATCGCCAGCCTTTTGGTTGATATGCGTGCGAACGGAGGTCGTTTGTTCTTTCTGGGCGTGGGCGGAAGCGCCGCCAACGCCTCGCACGCCGTCAACGATTTTCGAAAGATCGCCGGGATCGAAACATACGCGCCGACAGACAATGTATCCGAACTAACCGCACGTACCAACGACGAAGGTTGGGACACGGTCTTCGCCGCCTGGCTCAAGACCAGCCGATTGACGCCCAAAGATATGCTCTTCGTGCTGTCCGTGGGCGGCGGCAGCCTCGAAAAGAACGTCAGCCCCAACCTAGTGAAAGCGATACAGTTTGCGCGCGAGGTTGGAGCCAAAATCGTCGGCATCGTGGGCCGTGACGGTGGATACACAGCCCAGGTAGCCGACGCCGTTGTGATCGTGCCGACGGTCAATCCTGAGAACGTTACGCCGCACAGCGAGGCGTTTCAGGCCGTCATCTGGCACCTGCTCGTCTCGCACCCAGCACTCAAGATCGCCCAAACCAAATGGGAGTCCACCCGATGAGGCGTGCGGTTTTTCTGGATCGCGACGGCGTGCTCAATCGCGCCGTCGTCCGCGCCGGAAAGCCGTATCCGCCTGCCGATCTGCGCGAACTCGAGCTCCTGCCGGGCGTCGCTGAGGCGCTCCTTCGGCTACGGGCTGAAGGTTTTTTGTTGATCAGTGTGACCAACCAGCCTGACGTAGCCCGCGGAGCCACGCCCCGATGGACCGTCGAAGCGATAAACGCCCAGCTCATGCGCGAGCTCGCCCTCGATGAGATCTCGGTTTGCTATCACGACGATGCTGATCGGTGTCACTGCCGCAAGCCTGAGCCCGGCCTCCTCACCGACGCCGCTGGACGGTACAATATTGCGCTCGTCCGAAGTTTCATGGTGGGGGACCGCTGGAAGGACATCGAAGCCGGCCATCGCGCTGGTTGCAGCACGGTGCGCATTGACGCGGGTTATGCCGAAGTGGAGCGTGGGCGCCCGCCGCATTTTCGCTGCACGTCGCTGGCCGAAGCGGCTGACTGGATCTTGAAACAGCCGTCGCCCTAAAGCCAGTTGATCCTTTCGACTTCGCCAGGGGGCCCGCACTTGGGAAAGACAACATGCCAAAGACCGTTCAAGAACTCAACGTCAAAATCTTCGCCGACGGCGCCGATAAGGCCGGGATGCTCGAAATGTACCGGCTGCCCCATATCAGCGGGTTCACGACAAACCCCACACTCATGCGCAAAGCCGGGCTCACCGACTATCAGTCTTTCGCCCGCGAGATCGTCGCAGCCATCCCAGACCGGCCCATCTCGTTCGAGGTGTTCTCGGACGATTTCGACGAGATGGAGCGGCAGGCGAACCTGATCCGCACCTGGGGCGACAACGTGTATGTGAAAATCCCGGTCACCAATACGCGTGCCGAGCCGGCAACCGAACTCATTTGTCGCCTGGCCGCACAGGGCGTCAAGCTCAACGTCACTGCTCTGCTGACAGTTGATCAAGTTCGGGCGGTCAGCCGGGCGCTCGCCGATGGGCCGAATTCATATATCTCGGTCTTCGCCGGCCGGATCGCCGACACCGGGCGCGATCCGCTCCCGCTACTTCGTGAATCGCTCGATATCATGCGGCCGCATCCGCAACAGGAGTTGATCTGGGCCAGCCCGCGCGAGCTCCTCAATATCTTCCAGGCAGATGACATCGGCTGTCACGTCATCACGGTCACCAACGACATCCTCAAGAAACTCTCGCTGGCGGGCAAGGACCTGACGCAGTATTCGCTCGAAACGGTCCAGATGTTCCGCACGGACGCTGTTCAGGCCGGCTTTCAGCTGTAACGCGGCCCATGGCGGACGGCCTCACCGTCGCGATCCCCTGCTTCAACCCCGAGCCCGGCCAGCTGGCCGAAGCCATCGGTTCCGTGGCGCGTTCGACGCTGCAGCCGGCTGAGGTGCTTCTGATCGACGACGGCAGCACCCGGCCGGAGACCCTGGCCGCGCTGGCCGCTTACGCCGAGGCGCCTGGCCTGCGCGTCGTTCGACATGCCGAGAACCGCGGCCTGGCCGCCGCGCGTAACACCGGTATGGCCGAGGCGCACACCCCGCTCGTCCTCCAACTCGACGCCGATGATCTGATCGACCCGACCTTCATCGAGAAGGCGGTCTGGGCCCTGGATTGCCACCCGGAGTGGGCGTTCGTCAACGCCTGGGTCGTGGCGTTCGGCGCGAAGACATACACGTGGCGCGTCGGCTTCGAGCGTCGCGAAGACTTTCTCTCAGAGAACCAGACCGTGTCGATCGCCCTGGTGCGCCGCGATATCGATCGCGCGATCGGCGGGCACGATGAAAGCATTCGGGGCGGCCTCGAAGATTGGGACTACTGGCTCAAGATGGCGAACGCCGGCCACTGGGGCGGCACGATCCCCGAACCCCTGATCTTTTATCGCCAGCATCCTCAACCCGCAAACTGGCCCAACCGCAATGACGCCGCGAAGCGCGCCCTCTTTCGCGACGGCCTGCGCCGCAAGTATCCGCGACTGTGGCGCGATGCCTTTCCGAAGCCTGTGTCGCCCACACCCCGGCCGTTCGACGCCGTCGAGGAGCTTGCCCTGCCGCAGCCCGCGCGGCCGCTAACGACGACTGATCGGCTGCACGTGCTGATGGTCTTTCCCTGGCTCAACCTCGGCGGCGCCGACCGCTTCAACCTGAACGTGACAGGCGAACTGGTTCAGCGAGGCCACACCGTCACCATCGCGACAACCATCGCCAGCGACGACCCGTGGCGCGAAGCTTTCGCCGAGCACACGAACGACATCTTCAGCCTGCCCAAGTTCCTGAGCCCGGAGGCGCAGCCGACCTTCTTGAAGCACCTCATCGACAGCCGCGGCATCGACGTCTGTTTGATCAGCAACTCGATGTTGGGCTACAGCTGCCTGCCATATTTGCGAGCCGTCTGCCCCGATACAGCCTTCGTGGACTACACCCACATGGTCGCCACCGCCTGGATCAATGGCGGCTTTGCCCGGATCGCGCACGAGAACCAGGCTCAACTCGATCTCAACCTCGTCAGCTCAGAACAGGTGAAGGGTTGGATGTCGGCCCTGGGTAGCGACCCTGAGCGCATCGTGGTCGCGCGGACCGGGCAGGACACGACCGTATTCGACCCGGCTCGCTTCGATCGCGGGGCCGAGCGCGACGCCCTTGGCCTGTCGCACGATCAGGTCGCGCTGCTCTTCCCCGCTCGACTCGACCCTCAGAAGCGCCCGACGTTCCTGCTCGAAATCCTGAGCCGCTTGAAGCGACGGGTGCCCAACGGTTGGGTGTGCCTGATCGCGGGCGACGGACCCCAGCGGCGGCTTGTCGAGCTTCTGATGCGTTGGTACGGGCTGGCCCGGCACGTCAAACTCCTCGGCGCCATCCCAGCCGCCGGCATGGCCCGACTGTATGCGGCCAGCGACGCACTCGTCTTGCCCACACAAGACGAAGGCATCTCGTTGGCGCTGTTTGAGGCCATGAGCATGGGGCTCCCTGTGGTCGCGGCCGACGTGGGTGGACAGCGCGAGCTGGTGACGGACGAGGTCGGCGTCTTGGTGGCGCCATCGAAGACCGAGCGGGACGCCTATGTCTCTGCGTTCGCTGACATGATCCGAGATCCCGACCGTCGGCGACGCCTGGGCGCAGCGGCGCAGCGCCGGATCCGCGAGCACTTCGAACTCTCGGCGACCGTCGATGACCTGCTCGTCGCGTTGCGCCGCGCGATCGAACTCAACCAGACGGTCCCGGCCAACCGGCTCGCGCCAGCCGATATCCAGTCCATGATGCTGAGCGTGATCGACGACGTCCGCCAGGATCGCCTTCAAGAACGGCTGCGGGGCGCGCCGGCCGGAACGCCGACGCCGGACGGCAGCCGCCACCCCGCTCGCGAGACCGTCGGGTGGTTCAAACGTCGCGTCATGCGGCCAGTGTACTACTGGGCGCTGCGTAATGGGCTGGATTTCGTTGTACCTCTGGCCAGTTGGATGTTTCGACGACTCGGATGGCTCCTGCGGTGAACCCACACGGACGAAGCGGGTCCTCGCCGCAGCGGTGGGTCTCTGATATTGCAGAAGGCTCAAGTGTCTCCAGGTGAACTTGCTCTAAAATGCGTCTGTGCCCGACACCCTAACTGTTGTCATTCCCTGTTACAACGAAGCTCGCTTCCTGACCCGAACCCTGGCGGCGCTTGCGGCGCAGACCCGGCCCGCCGACGAGATCCTGCTGGTCGACGGCGGCTCGACCGACGAAACCGTCGCGCTCGCTCGCGACCTCGCGGCCGAGCTCGATCTGCCGCTGCGCGTCCTCACAAACCCCGACCGCCACATCCCGCATGCGTTGAACATCGGCATCGAAGCCGCGACCGGCCGCTTCATCGCCCGTCTCGATGGGCATTCGCAACCGGCTGATGATTACCTCGAGGCCTGCCTGACGGCCTGGTCCGAAAGCGGCGCCGACATCGTCGGCGGTTCATGGCTGGTCGAACCAGGCGCGAATACTGACACAGCCGAGGCCATCGCCATCGCGGCGCGCACGCCGCTCGGCTCCGGAGGCGCCGCCTATCGCGATAACGGCGTTCAGGCCCACGACGCCGACACCGTGCCGTTCGGCTTCTACGAAAAGCGTCTGTGGAGCGCGTTGGGCGGCTACAACGAAACGCTGCTTACAAACGAGGATTATGAGTTCGCCTTGCGTGTGCGCCGTGAAGGCGGACGCGTCCGCTTCGATCCACGCATCCGCTGCGTGTACTTCGCGCGGGCCGACCTCGGCGCTCTGGCCGAACAGTACTGGCGTTATGGGTTGTGGAAGGGCCGGATGCTCCGGCAACACCCAGGTTCGCTGCGCCCTCGGCAGGCTGTGCCCGCCATCTGGGCCGGTGGAACCGTGGCCCTGGCTGTGGCGTCACTTGTCAGCCCTTTCATGCGCCGCTTGGCTCTTGTGGTCCTTGGTTTCTATGGGATCATGGTGACAGTCGAAGCCGTTCGACACTCGCGAGCCAGCCGTTCCGTCTGGCCCAGGTTGTCGATCGCGTACTCGATCATTCATTACGCCTGGGGTTTCGGAGTGTGGATAGGTTTGTTACCGCGCCTTAGAAAGGCGTGAGTCTGCTCGCATTACATAATAGCAGTGCGCAAAACCCGGCGGTTGGTCGGGCAAGGCAGATCATTCATCGAACAATTCGTCGCGTCTCCAAGTCGGTTGGGACGCGTATAATTCTCTACTGGCTGTGCGATGGTCCCAATTCCTTTCACGATGCAATGCCATATGGTGACGAGCAGGCGAAGCCATTCAAACGTGTGGCCAATGTATCCTTGTGCGGCAAAGCACGAGGATGATCGGGCAGCACTATGACCGCGCGTGCCACCACCCAGCAGCTCCGCATCGTTTCGGGGCTGCGGCTTCAGCAGCGGCGCTGGCTGGTCTGGGTCGGCGATAGCCTGATCGCCGTGCTGTGCGCGGCGCTGGCGCTCTGGCTCTGGTCGCTGGCAAATCCGGCCGAGCCGTTGCGCGAGTTCGTGCTGACGCGCTGGGTCTGGCTGCTGGTGCTGCCAAGCCTATGGCTGACCAACAGCTTCGCGTTTTTCAATCTCCACCGCATCCCCCACCCCGAGTCGGTTGGCCGTGACGCCCTTGGAGCGGCCCTCGTCAGCCTGTTGCTGTACATCGGGTTCTATTTCGTCGCCCAGCCCTTTCCGCTCCCACGCACTGTCGTTATCTACTTCCTGACGATGGTGACGCTGGCCACGCTGGCCTGGCGGGCAGGTTATGTTGGCCTCTTTTCGCTGCCGTTCCTTCAGCGGCGCCTCCTGGTCGTCGGGGCCGGCAAGGCGGGCCGCGCGATCGTCGAGGCCCTGCATGACGAAGCCAACTCGATGTACACGGTCGTCGGGATCCTCGACGACGACGAAGCCAAGCACGGGCAAAACATCAAGAACATCCGCGTCCTCGGCGGTCAGGCCGACCTTGCCGCCGCGATCCGCACCTACGACGTCTCCGACGTGGTCCTGGCGATCTCGGGCGATCTGCAGCCGCGCACCTTCCAGGCGTTGCTCGATTGCCAGTCACGGGGCATGCCCCTGATCCGCATGAGCACGCTGTACGAAGAGATCACGGGCCGGGTGCCGCTGGAGCACCTCGACGCGCAGTGGCTCGAGGGACCGGCGGTCAGCGACTTCAACCACTCGATCTACTTCGCGACCAAGCGGCTTGTTGACATCGTCGGAGCGTTGATCGGCCTGGCCGGCGTGCTCGTCGCGCTGCCCTTCATCGCGGCGGCGATCAAGCTGGAGGACGGTGGCAGGGTCTTCTACCGCCAGGTCCGGCTTGGCCGCAACGGCCGCCCCTTCACCATTGTGAAGTTCCGCACCATGGTGCCCGACGCCGAGGCCGGCGGCGCACAATGGGCCCGAGAGAACGACGACCGCGTGACGCGCGTCGGTCGTTTCCTGCGCCGAACCCGTCTCGATGAGACCACGCAGTTCTGGAACGTGTTGAGCGGCGACATGAGCCTGGTCGGGCCACGCCCCGAACGCCCCGAGTTCTTCACCGACCTCGAGCGCAAAATGCCACTCTTCCGCGCTCGGCTGCTCGTCAAGCCCGGCATCTCAGGCTGGGCCCAGGTCAACTACGGCTACGCCAGCACGCTGCAGGACAACATCCGCAAACTGCAGTGGGACCTCTTCTACGTCAAGCACATGTCCCCGTGGCTCGACACCTCGATCCTGCTCCGCACGATCGGGGTCGTGGTGAGGCTGAAGGGCACCTAGTTCTGACAGCAGACGAAGGACGAACGACGAAGGACGAAGGTTGTTTCACACGACCTTCGTCCTTCGTCGTTCGTCCTTCGTCTGTTGTCAAGACACTACGGCAGCCCAAGCAACAAAGCATCAATCGCCGCCGCGACGTCGGCGAAAACCGGGACGTGCGCGAGGCCCGCGCGCACCAGACGGGCCTCTTCGCGGTGACCGCGACCGGATCGCACGAGCATGGGTCTGACGCCAGCCGCGATGGCTGCCTGGACATCGGTCAACGCGTCGCCGATCATGACTGACCGCGACAGGTCGATTGACCACTCGCGTGCCGCCTGGAGCAACATGCCAGGGGCAGGCTTGCGAAGCGGGCTGGGCTCGTCGTTGCGATGTGGGGAGATGTAGAACGCGTCGATCCCGCCGCCCGCTGCTCGGGCCCAGGCCGAGACGTGCGCGTGGATCGCCTCGACAGTTGCGTGGGTTATAATGCCCTTTCCAATCCCGGCCTGGTTGGTGACCACCACAATGAGGTGGTCGGGCGAGCGACGTCGGAGACGGGCCAACCCCTCGAAGGCGCCCGGCAGCGGGATCGCCTCGCCCACTGAACGAACATAATCGGGCATATTCTCGATCAATACGCCGTCCCGATCCAGAAAGACCGCGGGACGGCGGGATTGTGTGTCCGGTAAGTGCGTAGCCATCGGGCCGCATTATAGCGAATCGATATCGTCCATGAGGGTTCTCATCACCGGCGGCGCCGGTTTCATCGGATCACACACCGCAGACCTGCTGCTCGCCCGCGGCCACAGCGTGCGCGTCCTCGACGCGCTTGAACCGCCCGTCCATCGCGACCACCAGAAGCCCGACTACGTTCCGGCCGACGTCGACTTCCAGATCGGCGATGTGCGCGACAGAGGCGCGTGGGAGAAGGCCCTTGATGGCGTCGACGCCGTCTTCCACCTGGCCGCCTATCAGGACTACCTGCCCGACTTCTCGAAGTTCTTTCACGTCAACGCGGTCAGCACCGCCCTGATGTACGAGATCATCGTCGAGCACCGGCTGCCGATCCGCAAGGTCGTGGTCGCCAGCTCGCAGGCCGTGTACGGCGAAGGGAAATACCTGCGCGCCAACGGCCAGCCGCACTATCCGGGCCAGCGCCCGGCCGAGCAACTCGCCGAGCACGTCTGGGAGATTTTGGATCCCGAGACCGGCGAGCCGCTGCGTCCGGCGTTCACCGACGAGGGCGGCGCGCGCCCGCACAACTCGTATGCCATCAGCAAGCAGACCGAGGAATTGATCGCGCTCAACCTGGGCCGCCGCTACGGCATCCCATCCGTGGGCATGCGCTACTCGATCGTCCAGGGGCCGCGCCAGTCGTTCCGCAACGCCTATTCGGGCGCCCTGCGTATCTTCGCCATGCAGACCGTGGCCGGCGAGCGCCCGGTGATTTATGAAGACGGCCTGCAACTGCGCGATTACGTCTACGTGGGCGATGTGGCCGCTGCCAACCTGCTGGTGCTCGAGGATGAGCGCGCCGACTATCAGGCCTTCAACGTCGGCGCCGGCCAGACCTGGACGGTGCTCGACTTCGCCCGGATCATGGCGGAGGCCGCGGGACAGACGGCGCTGGAGCCCATCATCCCGGGCGAATACCGCTTTGGCGACACCCGGCACATCTTTTCGTCGATCGACAAGCTCAAGGCGCTCGGCTGGGAGCCGCGCGGCAACCCCGAGCAGAGCTGTCGCGAGTACATCGATTGGGCCAGCCGCCAGCCCGATTTTGGCAATTACAGCCGGGCTGCCCGGGAACACATGAAAAAGCTTGGAGCGGTCAGATAGTCGGGTAGTCGAATAGTCCGGTGGTCAGGTAGTCAAGCAGTCGGCTGGTCTGCTAGTCTACTTGTCTGTCAGTCAACCGACTAACCGACTATTCGACCAGACGACCACAAGACTAACAACATGGACTCTATCGATCTTTACCTTTCCGAACTTGAAACCGTCATCCGCAACCTGTCGCGCGACGAGGTGCGGGCCGCGGCGGATGCGTTGATGGCTGCGCGCGCGGCCGGTCGCACGATCTTCATCATCGGCAACGGCGGCTCGGCCGCGACAGCGTCGCACATGATGAACGACATCAATAAGTTCACGATCGTGCCCGGCAAGGCGCGCTTCAAGGCTATCGCCCTGACGGACAACGTGCCGTTCATGACGGCCGTGGGCAACGACGCCTCGTACCACGACGTCTTTGTCGAGCCGTTGATCAACCTGATGGCGGACGGCGACACGCTCGTCGCGATCTCGGCCTCGGGCAACTCGCCGAACGTCGTCAAGGCCGTCGAGTACGCCAAGACCCGCGGCGCCTGCATCATCGGCTTCTGCGGCAGGCCCGGCGGCAAGCTGGCGAAGCTCGCCGACGTCGCCGTCATCGCCCCAAGCGATCGCATCGGGCAGCAAGAAGACGTGCACATGATCCTCGATCACTGCCTGTCGTTTGCCTTGCTGGAACGAATCAAGAACGAGTAGACATTGTTGATTGCTGATTTCTGATTGCTGATTGGCGCCTGCGAAACACATCGCCAGCGCAAGGTGTCGAACGCCAACAGCGTCCTTCACTGATCGGCCATCACCAATCAGAAATCAGCAATCAACAATCAGCGATGCTTTCCGTTATCATCCCGGCCTACAACGAAGAAGAACGTCTCGGCCGCGGCCTCTCTGAGGTGTTGGCGTATCTGAGCCAGCACTACCCCGAACACGAACTGATCATCGTCGACGATGGCAGTCTCGACCACACGGCCGCGATCGTCAAGACGGCCATCGCATCTGAACCGCGCGCCCGGCTGATTGAGTACAGGCCGAACCGTGGCAAGGGCCGCGCCGTGCGCACCGGCGTGCTCGCCTCGCGTGGCGACCCCGTGCTGTTCATGGACGCGGATCTCTCGACCCCGCTCAGCGAGGTCCCGCGCATCCTCGAGGCCATGGTGTCAAGCAGCGCCGATGTCGTCATCGGCTCGCGCGGCCTGCCCGACGCCGACATCCGCCAGAAGCCGCCGATCGGCCGGCGCCTGGCCTCGCGCATCTTCGATGGCATCAAGCATCAGATGGTCGGACTGCGCGGGCTGCGTGACACCCAATGCGGATTTAAAGCGTTCCGCGGCGACGTCGCCCGATCGCTGTTCGACCTGTGCCGGATCGAGCGGTTCATGTTCGACGTCGAGATCCTGTATCTGGCCGAACAGGCCGGGTTGAAGATCGTCGAGTTCCCGGTCGCCTGGGCGGACATGCCCGGCAGCAAAGTGCGCTTCATCGAGGGCGTCATCAACATGTTCCGGGACCTCTGGCGGATCAGGCGGCTGCATCCGGGGAAGATCGTGATCGAGAGGCGTCAGGCGTCGGGCGTCGGGCGTCAGTGAGGGCGCCGTGAAGCTCACGAATGGATCCACGCCTGTCGGCGATATACCTGCTCCGTTCGCGCTCAAACGAATGGTTTCGTACAATTCCGGAAACTGACATGCCGTCCGTCAAACCATGACCGACGGGGTGGCCGAATGTCATTGACACAAGAGGGTGCCCACAAGGGGCGCCCCTACAGGCTGACGCACATCCCATGTCTATCGACCCAACTTCTCCAACGTCTGACGCCCGACGCCTGACGCCTTCTTCAAAACCTGCTCGCGCTCTGATCACGGGCGGCGCGGGGTTTATCGGCAGCCATCTGGCGGATGCGTTGCTGGCACAGGGACACAGGGTCGTGGTGGTCGACAACCTGGCCACTGGCCGCTACGAGAACATCGCTCATCTCGAGGGTCGACCGGACTTCCAGTACGTGTTCGAGTCGGCCACCAATGAGATGGTGATGGACCGCCTGGTCAGCGAAAGCGATATCGTCTATCACCTGGCCGCGGCCGTCGGGGTCGAACTCATCGTGCGCGACCCGGTGTGGACGATCGAGACCAACCTGCAGGCTACCGAGGTCGCCCTGCGGCTGGCGCGCCGCTACAGGCGCAAGCTCGTGCTGGCTTCCACGTCTGAGGTGTACGGCAAGAGCGCGGCCATTCCGTATCGAGAAGACGACGACCGCGTCCTCGGCCCGACGACCAAGAGCCGCTGGAGCTACGCCGAGTCGAAGGCGATCGACGAGTTCCTGGCACTGGCCTATCACAAGCAATTTGGGCTGCCGGTCGTGATCTGCCGGTTCTTCAACACGGTCGGGCCGCGGCAATCTGGCAGCTACGGCATGGTCATCCCGCGTCTGGTGGGCCAGGCCCTGCGCGGCGAGCCGCTGACGGTCTATGGTGACGGCGGCCAGTCGCGCTGCTTCTGCAACGTGCGGGATGTCGTGCGGGCTGTGGTCGCGCTGGCTGCCGAGCCACGCGCCGAGGGCGAGATCTTCAACATCGGTTCGCAAGAAGAGATCACGATCGAGGCGCTGGCCTCACGCATCGCGACGCGCAGCGGCTGCGCCGACACGGCAATCAGGCGCATCCCCTACGATCAGGCCTACGAAAAGGGCTTCGAAGATATGCTGCGCCGCGTCCCCGCAATCGACAAGATCCATGCGCTCATCGGTTGGGCCCCCACCGTGACGCTGGATGAGACGCTGGATCAGGTGATCGAGTACTTTCGTGGAGCGTAGAGCGTGGAGCGTAGAGCGAA
>CAYZRP010000153.1:0-14279 GCA_964480865.1 uncultured Anaerolineales bacterium
GCTCACCGCAAGCTGGCTGTAAGCAGCGGCCGAGAAGTGGTGTTTGCGAGCCGACTCGGCCAGATCGCGTTCGAGCGCCTGTCGGCTCTTCTTGAGATAGGCGAGCATGTGCAGCCGCCTATTGTACAGGGTCGCCAGGGCAGAAGAAGTGGGCGAAATATCGCCACGCTGCGCGGAGGGGTTTGATTACCATACAGGCATGGGCGAAAACCGCGTTTGCTTGGCGGGCTCAGAGATGCTGGATTCTACACAATCACCGCAACCAGCTTGCGCAGCCCTCCCAAAACGGGCTATTAGTCAGGTTGATAGGGTTTGACCCATCTGCATTCATGACATAGACCTCAAAGTTACCATCTCGCTGGGAAGTAAACATGATCTGAGAACCATCAGGCGACCACACTGGGGCCCCGTCATCATCAGTATTGTTGGTGAGTTGAACCAATTCGGTACCATTCGTGCGAATCTTCCAAATCTCGTTGTCTCCATCTCGCGCCGAATAAAAAACAACCCATTGGTTATCTGGCGAAATACTCGGGTAGGAATCCCAATACTCGTTGAAAGTAAGTCGTCTAGGCACGCCCACAATCTGGATAGACTCCGGTTGTCGCACAACAGCAGCGAGGTACACCTCCGAGTTGCCATCCCGATTCGACGCAAAAGCAAGTAAAGAACCATCTCTCGAAAAACGAGGCGTCCAGTACATCTGGTTTTCGCCTGCAATCAGTGGTATCTCGTTGAAGTGATCAGGGCTAACTGCGTAGATCCCCCCGACAGCCCAGTCGGTTCCCGCGAACACAATGAACTGATCGTCAGGAGACCACACCGGCTCAAAGTCAAGTCGGGGGCCTTGAGTCAATCGGGTTAAATCCACACCGTCTGAACTGATGGCGTAGATGTCATTTTCCAGTAATGACGCAAAGACTAGATTCTTGCCATTGTGCGACCATGTTGGGCAGGTTACCCAAGTTGCCCCAGGAACCTGCAACACGCCTGTTCCATCCGGCTGCATTAGAAAGAGGCCATGATGTTCATTTCCGTCTCGATCAGACTCGAACGCAATTGGACGGGTTAACGTGACCAGAGGAAGATAATGAATGTATTGCGCCTGAGCTCTCGTTAGAATCGGTGTGGCAGTGAAAATACTCCAGATGACACCCATGATCGTCACCATCGCACCTGCTTGACTCCACCTCACAACTCGTCCATTTGCGAGCTCCATAGCCCCTCACTTTGCTAATTGTCACAAAGACAGACGGTATCGGAGATAGCACTGATCGTAGAAGCATTTCCAGCCGCGTCAAGGCTGGCGGTGGACACGAGACTATCAATCGACAGCGTCGTTGTATATCTCAATCAGACGCGTCGCGACCCTGTTCCAGGTCCAGCAGTTTTGCTCGACATGGGTGCGCGCCCGTTGTTGAAGCGCGCTCCAGCGAGTTGGCTCTCTCAGCAACGCCGCAATCGCCTCAGCCAGGGCGACCGGGTCCTCGGGCGGCACAAGCACCCCGACATCTTCGGCCACGATGTCGGGCACGCCGCCGACACGACTCCCCACGCAAGGTGTCGCGGACGCCAGTGCTTCGAGTAACACGATGCCAAGCGCCTCCTCGCGTGAGGGCAACACGAAGAGCCGCGCGCGTTGCATCCAACTCGCGATCTGCTTCTGGGACTGCGATCCCACAAAATCGACGTGATCCGTCAGGCCAAGTTCGACGGCCAGGTGTTCGAGAGCCTGTCGCTCAGGGCCATCGCCGACGATAGTCAATCGAACCTGCGGATGGTCAACACGCACTATGTTCAACGCTCGAAGGAGGATGTCCGCGCCTTTTCGCCGGATCAACGACCCAACGAACAGCAGCAGCGGCTCGCGCTCCGGCTGGCCGGGCGTGAAGCGCTCGAGGTCGATGCCGTCCGGCAGGACTTCAACCTTGTCGATCGGGAAACCCAATCCGGCCGTGGCCTGCGCCAGATCGCGACTGACGGCTAACACCCGCGAGCAGCGCCTGAGCATAGCTAAAGTCATCGCGGTCACACCCGGAATCCCCGGCGCGATGTAGATGTCACTGCCGTGCACGGTCAAGACGAACGGGGTTCCTGTGACGAACGAAGCGAGCCAGGCTGCCAGCCCTGCCAGGGTCCAGTGGGCGTGGATCACGTCGACGGCGCGGCCATGCAAGATCGCAGCCCATACCAGCGACAGGAACATCGGGACGAACGATATCCGCATTCGCCAGCCACGCTTCCACGCGGCGGGCAATCCGCCACCGATGTCTTGCAGATCCTCGAAACGATCAGGCCAGAGATAACGCTGACGATATACGGGAATCGATTCGAAAGATTCGAACCCGCGTGATCCCGGCCCATGCAAGGTGACCACACGCACCTGTACGCCTTGATCACGCAGGGCGCGTGCGGTTTCGAGCATGGAAGGTCCGCGGCTGTCGTTGACCCAGCGCGGAAAGGCGGTGGTCAACAACGCGACGCGCAGCGCGGGCGAGGCACTCAAGGGGAAGCCTGCTCTGGCGAACGATCCGGCGTACCGGCGTGCTCATCGGAGGGTGTCGATCTGTGTTCGGGCTGTGCGAGCGCACTGATCGCCAGGTCGTTCGTAGAGAGATCGAGGCGACGTTCCAGTTCGACGCGCTTGAGCCGATAGAGCGTCTCCTCTGTCAACCGGCGATTGGCCGCAATCAGGTCAGCGAGCAGGCCGAAGATCAAGATGAGGATGCCAATGATCAGCGACGTGCCGCCAATGAACACCGATTGAAGGAGCCGGGCCACTCCGTCGTTGAGATAACCGAGCAAATAGAACAAAGCAAACCGCCCCAACAGAGTGAGGCCGACGAGGATAAACGGCAGGCTCAAGAGGCCAAACGTGCGCAGCGGCTCGTAGATGGCATACAGACGCAAGATCGTGGCGGCCGAACGCTTGACGTATTCCCACTGACTGCGCATCAGTCGCGAAGGTCGCGTCACCGAGTTGACCGGGACCTCGACGTGAGCGACTCGCAGTCCTTTTTTGCTGGCCTGGATCAAGGTCTCAAGCGTGTAGGTGTATCGTGTGAAAAGTTGCAGCCGCAAGGCGGCGTCGCGCGTGTAAGCGCGAAACCCCGACGTCGCATCCGGCACGTGCGTCCCGGCTGCCTGCGCCACAACCCAGCTGCCGACGCGCTGCAGCAACCGCTTCGACCAGGAGAATTCGGGGTTGAAGCCCGGTTTACGATCTCCGACGACGAGGTCGGCGCGCCCGGCCAGGATCGGCGCCACAAGGTCGGGGATCGATTCGCCCGGGTATTGATTATCCCCATCGGTGTTGACGATGATGTCCGCGCCGAGGCCCAGTGCGGCCTCAAGACCGCTTTCGAACGCAGCCGCCAGGCCGCGGCGCATCGGATGCCGAACGAAATGCTCTACCCCGTGGGCGCGCGCGATTGCCACAGTATCGTCGGTGCTGCCATCATCGATGATCAGGACAACGATTTCATCGATCCCAGGGATCTCACGCGGCAAAGCCGCCAGCGTGGTGGGCAGAGTGGCAGCCTCGTTGAGACACGGGATCTGGATGACGAGTTTATGACAGTGGATCATGGGCAGGTTCAACGAGGGAGACACCGTGGCGACGGATCGATCGCCTCGTCGTGTTCTGTCTTCTTCAATATGCGCTGTCCGAACGAGCTTGCGCAGGCCGCTCAGGGCTATCCCTAACACAACAACGTATGCGACCACCCAGCCCGGCACCCATAAGGGATTGCCGGCGATGCCGGGCCGCCCGGTGGCTGTCGCCCTTGCCAGAGAGATCAGCGTCGCCCCAACCGGGCCATTGTAATCGAGACGGAACACGAGATCGCCCGAGACGGGGCTGTCGACAAGCGAACCCGTGCTGTAAGCTTCGGGCGAGTGAGCCGCGAGCCCCAACGGCTGACCCTCCGTCGACAACTCGAAGATCAACGATCGATCTTCAGGAACCGAGTCGGGCAGCAGCACAAAGCGCAGACTGACTTCGCCCGTGCCACACGGGTTCAGGCACGCTCCCGTCAATGCCGCCATCGTCTGCCCGATCGCGAACAACGTCCGCCCAGACTCGGCGTCGCGCACCGCCAATGTGATCGTTTGATCAGGCGGCGGCAACGGTTCGACGGCCTCGAACGAGGATGCCATCAGGCCCGGGTGATGATTGTGGATGAGTTGACGGGCCGGTGAGCCGTTCTCGACCCAGATCGTCATGTCGCTCAGCGGCTGAATGACCGATAGCCACTCCACCCGCGCCATGGCAATGAAGGCGAGCAACAACAGGGCCGCGGCAAGGTATAGCCAGCGTCTCATGCGTAGAAGAAGGGGACCATGATGTAGAACCAGGCGTACACATCAAGTGCGACCCAGAAGGCCACAAGCCCTCCAAGCGCCGGAACCGCCCAACGCCTTGGCCACCAGGCCAGCCAACCCGTCACAGTGAGAACGCCCCAGGCTGCGAGCGAAGGGAAGAGATAGCGCCCCACCAGCAAATAGGTTTCCCCGTTGGCAAGATGCTGGGCCAACAATAGGGCGCCGTTGCCCGTGACGGTCAATAGCAGCACACCGATCAGGCCGAGCTGCCAACGAGTCTCCTGCGTGCGACTGGCGAACGCCTGGACCACGACCCGAACAATGATGCCGAGCACGATGATCACGGAGAGATATCTCAGGATGCTGATAGTGAGCAAACCGAGCGGCGCCTTCAGCCACCCAAACCACCCCCAGAACGAAAGCGTCAGAAACAGGAACTGAACGTACCAATCGGTCCAGTGGCGTGAAGTGCTTTCGCGGATCGCCTCATACAGATCCAGCAAGAAGCGTTCTGGCAACTGAAAGCGCCAGGTGACCTCAGGTGGCAATAGAGGATGTGCCATGATGAGGGTCACGACGGCCGTACAGGCAGCCAGGAACCCCAGCCCCCACAACCAGCCCACGATCTTCTGCCAGCCGCGCCCACGGCTGGTCCAGATAACGGCCAGCGCCAACATACCCGCGACGAGTACGCCCACTGCGGTGAATCCCGTTCGCTTCGTCAGCACGGCGCCGAGGGCGCTCGATACAGCCAACACCCACCACCCCCATCCTGCGCGAGACGATGCCTGGCTGCGCAACGCGCGCAGAACGCCCAACGTGGCGAGCGCCGTGAAGGGCGCGACGAGATTGTCGTCATTAAGCGACGCGCTGATGAAAGCGTACATCGGTTGTAGCGCCACGCTCGCCGCCGCGACCCAGGCGATCATGCGATCCCGCGAGGTATCGCTTTGGAACACTGTGCGAGCGATCCCATAGGCAGAGGCCACCGTGATCAGCATGAAGCTCGCGGAAACTACCCGCAACGCAAAGAGTTGCCCGTCTAATGGCCAGTCTTGAGTCAGGGCATAGATTGGAAACAAGGCCCTGTAGTACAGGCCGCCGGCGCGCGTCAACAGCACCTGATCGGATGTCAGCGGCTGGATCACGGTCGGGTCCGTCCACTGGTTCAGGTCCCAGATCCGATAGTGAGTGGCATTTTCCCAGATGGCCTGATAGAGGTCCGGCACGACCGGGACCCCGGCCGGGAACGCCCGTCCATCGAGGTAGAGCGCGACGAGGTAGTGAAAATGTGTGGGCTCGTCGGGCCCCTGCCAGGGAGGCGTAATGAAGCTGTAAAGCACGCCGCGGATGAGTGCGAACAGCAACAACGGCACAAGAGGATGAGAGAGGCGCATAGTTCTGCGCGACTGCGTCACGGGCAGCGTCACGGGCGGCATCACGCGGCAATTGTGCCACGGAACACTGTGAAAGGACGGTACCAGTGCCCGCCCGGGCTCCCTGAAGCGCCTGTCGCAGTAGCAGTCTGACAGGCGAAGGCCACTAACCAGAAAAGGCCCCACCGCCCATTTTGGGGGCGATGAGGCCTTTGTTTCGCGATAGCCGCACGAGCGTCGGAGACGTCGTTTACTGGCAGTTCCGAACGATGATGGGCTCGTTAGTCGTGACCTGGAGCCGCACACGTCCATTGGCCGAGCCGTCTCGGTCCCCGGAAGCGCCATCCGTGACCTGTGAGACCTGGTCGAGCCGATTGATCACCCGGGCACAGCTCTGGCTGAAGTTGACGTCCACATTCGAGCCCGTGGCCCAG
The DNA here is from genome assembly GCA_964480865.1 of uncultured Anaerolineales bacterium. Taxonomy (GTDB): domain Bacteria; phylum Chloroflexota; class Anaerolineae; order Anaerolineales; family UBA6663; genus UBA6663. Next base: position 6,134 of record CAYZRP010000153.1, read on the forward strand.
ACGACCGTCACGATTTCGGGCCCATCGATGAACACATAGCCTTCGGTGCCCGCCACGCCAAGTTCACGCGAGAAGCGCGTCCCATCGAACTCGCGGGCCGCCACAAGGTAGGCCGTGTAGGAGGGCTTGGGCTCGTTGATTTTCCTTTCCCGAAACAGTCCATAGGTGTAATTGTCACGGAGGTTTACTGGTTGGGAGGTGTCGTCGAACACCATGAACCAGTGCAGTTGGGCCAGATTCGCGGCGATGCCCTGAGCGTATAACTTCAGCACGTACTGCGCCTGCGTCGTCTCTGTAGCATTGGGCCCTCGGCTATTGCGCGAGAGTTCCGTCACGATGAGCGGCAACTGGCCCACGTTGGCGGCAGTCATGATCTGTCGGACGGTTGCGGCCTTGTCGCGCAAGGTCGGCCAGCGGGTGGGTGAGAGGCCGAACTCATTGAAGCCGACCCCGTCGATATACGCTGTCGCGCCGCCGGCCTTCGTGTTGAGCCGCGCCAGGAAGGTGGGTAGAAAGTTACGAGCGAACGGGCCAGGGGTGTTCACGGTATCGTCCGTGAAGCGTTCGTAGGCGATCGCGCCTGGGTAGATCTTGGCGTTGGGATTGGCCGCCTTCATGACTGGCGATACCAACGCCAGCATATCGCCGTACTCATTGCCGTTGTTGCCCCATCCCGAGTAGATGTTGTCCGGCTCGCCGTAGAACAACCAGTAATTGATCCGTGGATGCCCGTTATTGCCGTTGTATCTTGTGGCGAGGGCGGTAACGACTCTGACAAGATCGTCGTATTTGTCAGCCTTGAGCGGCCCGCGGGGATTCGACAGGTTCAGGCTAGCCCAATCGGGGTTATTGTCGAACAACACCACCAGTTCCATGCCGGCTGATGCGGCAGCCGTTGCTTTTGCGTCGAGCGTTGAGAAGTCGTAGGCGCCGCCTTCGCTGTATTCGACGTCATACCATTTGACGTTGGTGAAGATCAGGTCGGCGCCGGCTGTTTGCATGTGGGCCAGGCCGGTCGAGTCGTCGATGACGTCGTAAATCGAAATGCCAAATGGCGAGCTGTAACTGGAGTCGTCGTAGCGCGTTAGACTGGGGAGATAAAGTTTGACGTTGCTCTGCTGGAGCGGCGCGGCCACCACTGACAACGGAGCCCGAGCCACCATGGGGGTATTGGCGCGCGCCGGCGCCGTCCCTCCAAACACAAGGCTGAAGGTGAACGCCAGCGTCAGGGCGATCAACCAGAGCGATCGCAGTTGCGATCCGCGCCCTTCTTGAGTGGTCTGTAGTTGCATGGTTCTCCCTTGATCGGAGGACCAGCTCGCAGACCGTCAGCGAGCTGTCATCGCTCCGAACGTAAACGCCGGGTTCGCCGTGTACTGGCGCAAACTCTGTGCCTGACGATCCCGGGTTGATAGGATCGGCTCATCCACGGGCCACCGGATCGCCAGATCCGGATCATCCCAGGCAACCGATCCCTCAGCGGCGGGTGCGTAATACGACGAACATTTGTAATGCAGATCGGCCACTTCGGAGAGCACCACGAAGCCGTGGGCAAAACCAACAGGGACCAGGATCTGACGCATGTTCGCGTCGCTCAGCTCCACGCCCACCCACTTTCCGAACGTCGCGGAACCGACCCTCAGGTCGACCGCCACGTCGTACACGGCTCCGCGCGCGCATCGCACAAGCTTGGCCTGCGGTGCCGTCAGGTCTTGATAGTGCAGACCCCGCAACACGCCGCGGCGCGACCGTGAATGGTTGTCCTGCACAAACGCGGTTTCGATGCCAAGTTCTCGAAACCGATCGGCATGGTAGCTTTCGACAAAGAAACCTCTTTCGTCAAAGACGAAATCGGTTTCGATCACCCAAACATCTTCAATTGCTGTGCGCTCAATTCGCGATTTCATGTGGTTGCCTCAGCCGTGACAGGCCTCGACTTTACGCGAGATAAGCGGCATCGGCAACAGCGCTCAGGTCACACAGCCACAAAACAATACCAAATTCTAACCCAACACCGTAACAGCATTTTTGTGGATTGGGTCATAGGATACGCCAATTCGTTCAATAATGCCCAGGAGCCCTATAATCACGTTTCACCCATGTTCGCCGAGATCGCTGTCAACGTCGCCAGCCTGGCTGGCACCTTTCACTTTTATGTACCGCCGGATCTTGCGGATACCATTCGCGCGGGCCATCTCGTAACCGTACCCTTCAGCGGCCGCGACGCCCAGGGCGTGATCGTCGGCCTGAGCGACGATCCTCCGACCGAGATCGCGACAGATCGACTGCGCTCGGTGATCGACCTCGTCGATCCACACCCGGTCGTGACGGTTGCTCAACTCGACCTCGCCTATTGGATCAGCCACACGTACCTGGCACCCTTGATCGACACCATCACGCTCATGCTGCCCCCCGGCCTGGCGCGACAGTCCGAGAGCGTCTTCTGTCTGGTCGACACGCCGGCCACCGCCCGCCAGCCATCCGCCGGTCTGCAACTCGCGTTGCTGGCTCTGCTTCAGAAACGTGGTGGTTCGCTTCGATCTGGACAGATCGATCATGCCCTCCCACGCCAGAACTGGCGACCGGCGGCTGACGCGCTCGTCAGGGCCGGACACCTGACCAGGTACACACGGCTGCAACCGCCGAGCGTACACGCCAAGCAGATCCGCACCGCGCGCTTGATCGCCGAGCCATCGCTTCTCGAACGTGCGCGTGAAAGGCTCTCTTCATCGGCCGCCAAGCACGACCGGCTGACGGCCGCGCTCGACTTCCTCGCGCAACACAATCGGCCGGTCGACGTCTCGTGGGTGTACGCGGCCTCAGGCTGCAACCTTAACGACCTGCGTGACCTCGCTGAACGCGGCCTGATCGATCTTGGCGACGCCGAGGTCTGGCGCGATCCTCTTGCGGGGCGCGAGTTCGTGGCCGAGAACGCACCGCCGCTTACGCTGGCGCAGACAACCGCCTGGGAGCGGATCAGCACGGACCTCAACAACCATCAGCCGGGCGCGTTCCTGCTGCACGGCGTCACCGGCGCCGGCAAGACCGAGATCTACCTGCGCGCGCTCGAAGCCGTGCTCGCTCAGGGCCGACGCGCCATCGTCCTCGTGCCCGAGATCTCGCTGACGCCACAGACCGTGCGCCGCTTCGCCGCACGCTTCCCGGGCCGCGTCGCTGTCTGGCATTCGCAACTCAACGAGGGCGAACGCTACGATACCTGGCGCCGCGCCCGAGCCGGCCTGGTCGACGTCGTCATCGGCGCCCGCAGCGCGTTGTTCGCGCCGCTGCCCGACATCGGCCTGATCGTGCTCGATGAAGAGCACGACGAAGCCTATAAACAGGATCCGTACCAGGGCGTCTCGTATCACGCCCGCGAAGCCGCGCTCCACTATGCGCGACACATCGGCGCCGTGTCCATCCTCGGCTCCGCCACACCCGACGTCACCTCGTACTTCCGCGCGCGTCGTGGTGATCTGACCCTGCTCGAACTCCCGCGCCGCGTCATGGGCCACACCCAAAAGATTCAGGAACAGGCCGCGCGCCTCAACCTGATGTCGAACTACAAGCCCGTCGGTGAGTTGACCCAATCGATCGACCTGCCGCCCGTCGACGTGGTCGACATGCGCCAGGAACTGCGCGTCGGCAACATCTCGACCTTCAGCCGCCGCCTCACGACGGCCCTCAGCGACACGCTGGCCAACCGCCGGCAGGCGATCCTCTTCCTCAACCGTCGCGGTTCGGCCAGCTTCGTGTTCTGCCGCGACTGCGGTCAGCCTCTGCGTTGCCCGAACTGCGAGACCTCGCTGACGCATCACTCAGGCGTCAACGAGTTGCAGTGCCACCACTGCGGTCACCATCAGGCGCAGCCCGAGACCTGCCCGCAGTGCGGCAGCCGCCGGGTCAAATACTTCGGCCTGGGCACCGAGAAACTCGTGGAAGAAGTCAGCGCCGCCTTCCCCGAAGCCACTGTCGTGCGCTGGGACAAAGATGTGACGCGCACGCGCGGCGCGCATGAGTTGATCCTCCATCAGTTCACGTCAGGCCAGGCCGACGTGCTCGTCGGCACGCAGATGATCGCCAAGGGCCTCGACCTGCCGCTCGTCACGCTGGTCGGCGTCATCTCGGCCGACGTCGGCCTCGGCCTGCCAGACTATCGTTCCGCCGAACGCAACTTTCAATTGCTGACCCAGGTCGCTGGTCGTGCCGGACGCAGTCTGCTCGGCGGGCGCGTCATCCTGCAGACCTTCCAGCCCGAGCACTACGCCATCCAGGCCGCGGCCAACCACGACTACGCAGCGTTCTACGCGCGCGAGATCGCGTATCGCAAGGACCTCGGCTATCCGCCGTTTCGCAAACTGGTGCGTCTGCTCTTTCGCAACGCCGACGCCCAACGCGCCGAGGCCGAAGCCGGCGTCGTGGCCGCACAGCTGCGCCTGCGCATCAAAGATCAACGCACTGTCGGAGCCGAACTGGCTGGACCAGCGCCCGCGTTCTTCGGTAGAATTGCCAATGAATTCCGCTGGCAGATCCTGGTGCGCGCGCCCGATCCAACGAGCCTTGTGCGCGGCCTGAACCTCAACAGGGGCTGGACCGTCGACGTCGAACCACTGACGACCCTGTAGGAAGGCGAATGACGATAGATGAACGACGAAGGTAGAAGTGCCTCGTAACCTTCGTCCTTCGTCCTTCGTCCTTCGTCACAACTTGATCCTCCCTTCACACTGAAAGGTCCCGCATGCGCAAAGCGCTTCTTCTGCCTTTCGTGCTTCTGTTGGCCAACCTGGGGGGGTTCGCCTACGCTCATCTCGCGCGGTACGTCCTCGCGTTGCAGAATCCCTATGGCGTGGCCGCGACGATGCCCGATATCGTGAGTCTGTACGGTTCCTATCTCGCGGGCCTGGCCCGCGGCGATCTCGGCAACCTGCCCGTGGGAGCGCAACCGCCGATTGCGCCCTTTCTCGTCAACGCGCTGGGCACAAGCCTGGGGCTGATGGCCGTGTCGTTCATGATCAGCGTGGCGCTCGGGGTCACGTTGGGTCTGGCTGCCGCGCAGGTGGATCCACCGCGGCTCGCGCCCTGGCTCGCGCCGATCACAAGCGTCGGCCTCGCATTGCCCGGTTTCTACATCGGCACGCTGGCGATCGTGCTGACCCTGTGGCTCGTCTTTCAAGGGATCACCTCGCCGTTGCCGGTCAGCGGCTTTGGCTGGGATCTGCATATCGTGCTTCCGGCCCTCGCGCTGTCGCTGCGCCCGACTGCCCAGATCGCGGCGATCACGGCTAACCTGCTGGTCGATGAATTGAAGAAGCAATACGTCGTGACAGCGCGCAGCGTCGGCCACACCTGGAGCGGCGTCCGCTGGCGGCATGCCCTGCCGGCCGCGCTGTCGGGCGTGGTGCTGACGATCGCTTCCGGCTTCCGATTGACGCTGGCCGAACTTGTGCTGGTCGAGTCGCTCTTCGTCTGGCCGGGCGTCGGCCGCGCGGTCGCCCAGAGCCTTGTCGCGCCCTCGGTGTTCACACCCGGCGGCGCGCACACTGAGACGTACTTCTTGCATCCTGAACTGCTGGCTGCCTTGGTGACCCTTCTGACCGCCGCGTTCTTCCTCACCGACGTCGTGGCATCGCTGGCGGCCCGCGCCGCCGATCCACGTCTGCGTCAGGTCGATGCACTGACAGCCTGATGCTGACCGCAAACGGCAGACGGCGGACCGCAGCAGTGGTCGACCAGATAGAGGCGCCTCCGCAACCTAATTGTGGTCTGCGGTCCGCCGTCTGCGGTCTCTTCGACCTGACCTGCGATCTTGAGGAGTATCGATGACCGCAGCCCTTGCTTCTCGCGCACACCCTCGTGTTCGTCGGCCTATCCTCTGGTCGTTGTGGGTCGGCGCCATCATCGTCGGTTTCTCGCTCGGCCTCGCCTGGCTCGGGCCGCAACTTGCGCCGCGTGACCCGCTCAAAGACACGGCCATCATCCGCGTCAGCACGGGCAAGTTCCTGCGCCCCCCGTTCGTGCCCGGCCAGGTCGCCGACTTTCCACTCGGCAGCGACTCGTTCGGCCGCGACACGCTCAGCCGACTGCTCTGGGGCGTCCGCCCGACACTGACTCTGGCGTTCAGCGTCGCCGCGATTCGCCTGATCGTGGGTCTGGCGATCGGCCTGTTCTCGGGCTGGTCATCGAGTTGGGCCGCGCGCGTCGCCGCCACGCTGACCAACGGAGCGTTGAGCGTGCCCGTCTTGTTCGTCGCGCTCTTTGTGCTGGCGCTCACCGGCCAACGCCTGGGTGTCACGGCCTTCATCCTCGGCCTGTCGCTGACGGGTTGGGCCGAGTCGGCGCGGGCCGTGCGCGAACAGACCCGCCTGATCCGCAGCGAGCGCTACATCGAAGCCGCCGCGGCACTCGGCGCCGGCGGGCCGCAGACCGTGTTGCGCCACGTCGCTCCGCATCTCCTTCCATTGATCTGGGTGCTGCTCTCGCTGGAAGTCGGCGGCGCGCTGCTGACGGCGGCCGGCCTCGGGGTGCTCGGCTACTTTCCATACGCGATCTGGCTGCCGTCGGATGTCAGTGACTTCGCCGCGATCCGTGCCAGCGGCCTGCCCGAGCTCTCGCAGATGCTCGTGGCCGATGGCCCCTGGTCTGCGGCGTTTTCGGGCGCGCTCATCCTGACGATGGTGCTCGGCTTCAATCTGTTGGGCGATGGGCTGCGCCAGGCCTTCGCCCCCGAACGGCGTCGCTCGGGTTGGCTCGAGCGACTGACCGGCCAGGCCGGCGATCGCATCTTCCTGGCCCTGGCCGAGTGGGAACGGCTCGCCACAGTCGCCGCGATGGCGATTGGCCTTGTCGCCATCGCCGGGTTCGGCGGCTGGTGGCTCTGGTCGCAGGTGCAGGTCGGCGCCGTGGGCGGAGGCGCTGCGGCAGCGCCTGTGCCCGGCGGGCAGTTGTGGGCGTCGAGCCGCCGCGATCCGTACGGCACCCGCGCCGGCGGCGAGCCCGGTTTGCTCTCCGGTCAACTCGATTGGACCTTCATGGGCGAGGCGCCGCTCTTCGGGCCTGTGGTCCGCGCGGATGGCACCGTCATCGTCCTGCAGACCGGCAAGCCCGCGACCCTGATCGCGCTGACGGCCGAAGGGCAAGAGTCCTGGCGCCTGACGTTGCCGTTCGACCTGACCCTGGCACGCGACGCCTACACGCTGCGCCGCAATGAGGTCGGTGCGCCGCTGCCGCTGGCTCTGACACCAACGGGCGAAGCCGTCGTGATGGACGCGCACTCGAACATCTATCTGGTCTCGCCCGCCGGGGAACTGAAGCTCAACTGGCCCAATCCCGATCCCGCCGCGCCGGTGGCATCACCCATCGTCAGCGCTGACGGCACGATCTACGCCGTCGGTGAGTCGGGGCTCTTCGCCCTCGACCCCGGTGGTCAACTGGTGTGGAAGTCGCCGCTGGCCTCGTACAGCTTCAGTCAGCCAGCTCTGCGGCTGACCCTCGACGGCAGCAAGCTGCTCTTCCAGAACTTCGTCTACTCGACAAAGACCGGCGTCATCCTGGCCCGCCTCGACGACTCGCTGAGTCTGTTTGTGAGCGGCAGCGACGGCAGAGTATTCGAGCGCACGCCAGATAGCCTGCTCGAGTGGCAGTTCACTGAGAAAGGCGCGACCATCGTCCCCTACGTGCGCCTGGATGCGCGCAACCTGGGTCTGCAGTTGCGCAACACCACGGATGGCGGCGTCTCGCCATCGGGCCGCGCCTGGATCTATTACGGAGGCACATTCAACACAGCCCGGCTGGTCTGGGCCGACGCCGGCGGCACGAACCCCTCGGTGGTCGACGCGCCCTTTGTCGGGCTGGAACTCGTAGCGCTCGACAATCGCGATAACAGCTTCTGGTGCGGCGGCGATCCCTCAGGCAATCACGTCAGCCTGGCAGCCTGCATGGCCTTCGCCGGAGACGGGCGACTCCTCTGGCGTCAGGACCTTCAGGGCGACGCTGTAGGCCTCATCCTGGGCGGGGCGCTGGTGCCCGACCGTCTTTACGCCGTCACCTACACCGGGGCCCTAGTCGCTTTCGGTCCGGCCGGCGGACAACCATGACGCGTTCTAGCGGCTGACGGTATCGAACGGCACGCCAAGTTGATTGATGGCCGTCA
>CAYZRP010000154.1:0-14040 GCA_964480865.1 uncultured Anaerolineales bacterium
ATGGTCGACAGCCGCGGCATCCTCGGCCTGCACCGTAAGGACATCGAGGCCAAGAAGGACGAGTTCGCCAACAAGTGGAAGCTTTGCAACATCACCAACAAGGAAGGTCGACAGGGCGGCATCAAGGAAGCCATGGTCGGCGCTGACGTCGTGATCGCGCTAGCGACACCCGGACCGGGCATCGTCCTGCCCGAGTGGGTCGAGGGCATGGCCAAGGATCCGATCGTCTTCGCCTGCGCGAACCCGACGCCCGAGATCTGGCCGTGGGAGGCCAAGGCCGCCGGCGCCGCCGTGATCGCCACAGGCCGCTCCGACTTTCCGAATCAGGTCAACAACAGCCTGGGCTTCCCGGGTATCTTCCGTGGAGCTCTCGACGTCCGCGCCAAGACCATCACGGACGAGATGTGCATCGAGGCCTCCCGCGCGTTGGCCGCCATGGCTGAGGCGAAGGGCCTGAGCCCCGAGTACATCATCCCGGCGATGGAAGAGTGGGAACTGTACCCGCGCGAAGCCGCTGCCGTGGCGATGAAGGCCATCGAGCAGGGTGTGGCGCGCATCACGACCACCTATGAAGAGGAATACGCCCGCGCCGCCGCGATCATCTCTCGCTCGCACGAGATGGTTGAGGTTGCTCAGCGCGAAGGCCTGGTCAAGGTCGACTGAGCGCGTCGTTGAGAGAAACGAAAGGGCCGCCGGATACTATCCGGCGGCCCTTTCGTTTCTCTCAACGAGTCAGGCTTCGGGCCAGATGTCGCTGAGACGATGCGCGACGGCGAAGGCCGCCGCTTCAGTTCGATTGGCGCAGCCGAGCTTCTCGAGGATGTGACTGATGTAGTTGCGCACCGTGCCCTCGCCGAGCTGCAGGGCCTGGGCGATCTCGTGGTTGGTGCGCCCCTCGGAGACCAGCAGAAGGATGTGGCGTTCCTGCGGCGTCAGCGTGGCGAAGGCCGTCGGATCGGCGGCGCGTGCCGCGCGACGGACCGCTTCGAGCACAGACTGGAACTGGGCGTTGTCGCGCAGCCAGTGCCCGTCTTGCACGAGCCGCAGTTGCTCCAGCAACTCGGTGACGTGAGCCTGTTTGAGCGCGAAACCGGCCGCACCCGACTGCATGGCGCGCACCACGAGCGACTCGTCTGGCGTGCCGGTCAGGATCACAACCGCCGGCTGACAGGGCAGGGTCGTCAGTTCGGCGCAGATGGCCAGGCCGTCGGCGCAGGCGCTATCGATATCGAGGATCAGGATGTCGGGTCGGCGCGCGCCAGCGGCCGTCACCGCCTGATCCGGTGGGAGTTCGGCCAACACTTTGAAAGTCGATTGGTTGCCGAGCAGAGTCGAGAGCCCGAGGTTCACGAGGCTGTGCTCGCCGACGATCAAGACGCGCGAGGTGATCACGGTGCGGGTTCCTGTTGCTTCGCCGCATGGAATCGGCTGCTTCACCTTAACGACCTGCGCGTGGTCAAGCCAGTGACGAATCTCACAGTGCAATCAATGCTGGCCCGGCCCAAGCGGGGTGCCACAAAGCGGCCAGGGGTGGTCCGTATGGGCGAGCGATTGTGGAGATGAATCGTCGGCTTATCGCCGAAAAAGCCATATTTGAACGTTGCAGTGTGTCATTTGACGCTGACCTAGGGGAAGGTTGGCAGTGTCCGGCTGTGTCTCTTGTCCGTAGGATACAACACCGGGGGCAGTGCCGATCAAGGCGTTGCAACCAGTCGAAACTGCTTGACCGGGAGGATTTATGCCGACACCGACTGTACGCGTGGCGCCGCCGTCTGATGACAAGCGATGGCGCCTCGTGGAGGCCACCATGCGCCGATATAACTTCGCGCCGGCGGCTTTGATCGAGACCCTGCACACTGCGCAGGAGTCGTTTGGGTTCCTCGAGCCCGAATCGTTGCTGTTCGTGGCGCGCAGCCTGGGCGTTCCGCTCAGCCGCGTCCTCGGCGTGGCGACGTTCTACAACTACTTCAGCCTCAAGCCCCAGGGCGAGCATACGTGCGTGATCTGTCTTGGCACGGCGTGCTACATCAAGGGATCGGGCGCGTTGCTGACCCAGCTCGAGAACGAGCTCGGCATCAAGGTCGGTGAGACGACGCCTGACGGCAAGATCTCGCTGTTGGCCGCGCGCTGCATCGGCTCCTGCGGTCTCGCTCCGGCCGGCGTCTTCGACGGCGCGGTGTCGGGCAAGATGGAATCGGCCCCGATGATGGCCCAGGTGGCAGAGTGGAGGTCGGCATGACGCCCGAAGAACTCACCCAGGCGGCCGAGAAGGAAACTGCGACGAGCAACGCCTACGAGCACGTCGTGGGTGTGTGCACCAGCACCGCCTGTCTCGCCTCTCACAGCGACAAGATCAAGAAGGAATTCGATGCCCAGGTCAAGGCCAAGGGCGTCAAGGGCGTGCGCGTCAAGGCCGTGGGTTGCTGCGGCCTGTGCGCGCAGGGCCCGATGGTGTACGTCGAGTCGAAGGCCGGCGAGACCGAGAAGGTCACGCACACTTATGCTCACGTCTCGACCGAGACGGTTCCGGCCGTGGTCGACAGCCTCGGCGCTGAACCGCTCGCGGCCAACGAGTGCGACACCACCCAGCCGTTCTTCAGTCGCCAGCACAAGATCGTGCTCGAGCACTCCGGTGTCGTGGACCCCGAACGCCTCGAAGACTCGATCCAGGTCGGCGGCTACCAGGCCCTGCTGCAAACACTGACGACGATGGCGCCGCAGGACGTGGTCGACACGATCATGCGCAGCGGCCTGCGCGGCCGCGGCGGCGGCGGTTTCCCGTCTGGCCTCAAGTGGAGCACGGTCGCCAAGGCCGTCGGTGATCGCAAGTACGTTATCTGCAACGGCGACGAGGGCGACCCCGGCGCGTTCATGGATCGCAGCGTCATGGAAAGCGATCCGCATCGCGTGCTCGAGGGCATGGCCATCGCCGGCTACGCGGTTGGCGCGACCGAAGGCTTCGTCTACGTCCGCGCGGAGTACCCGCTGGCCGTCAAGCGCCTTAAGTTGGCCATCAAACAGGCCGAGCGCGCCGGGCTCCTCGGCGCGAACATCGGCGGCACGCACTTCAGCTTCAAGGTCGACGTCCGCCTCGGCGCAGGCGCCTTCGTCTGCGGTGAAGAGACGGCCCTGATCGCGTCGATCGAAGGCCGCCGCGGCTCGCCGCGCCCACGCCCGCCGTATCCCGCGGCCTCTGGCCTGTGGGGCTTCCCGACCCTGATCAACAATGTTGAGACGTTCGCGAACGTCGCGCCGATTATCAAGAACGGCGCAGAGTGGTACGCGGCCCTCGGCAGCGGCAAGAGCCAGGGCACCAAGGTCTTCGCTCTGACCGGCAAGGTCCAGAACACGGGCCTGATCGAAGTGCCGATGGGCATCACGCTGCGCGAGATCGTCTTCGATATCGGCGGCGGCACGCTCGATGGACACGCTTTCAAGGCCGTCCAGACCGGTGGCCCGTCGGGTGGCTGTATCCCCGAGGCGTACCTCGATCGCCCGGTGGAGTACGAAACCCTGGTCCAGCTCGGCTCGATCATGGGCTCGGGCGGCCTGATCGTCATGGACGACACCTCGTGCATGGTCGACGTGGCCCGCTACTTCATGGAGTTCTGCATGACCGAGTCGTGCGGCAAGTGCGTTCCCTGCCGCGTCGGCACTGTCGAGATGCACGCGATCCTGACCAAGATCTGCGAAGGCCAGGCGACGATGACGGATCTCGAGCAGCTCGAAGAGCTGTGCGAGGTGGTTCGCTCGACCAGCCTGTGCGGCCTCGGCCAGACGGCGCCGAGCCCCGTGATCAGCACGCTACGTTATTTCCGTGACGAGTACATCGCTCACATCGAACACAAGACCTGTCCGGCGGGCGTCTGCTCCGGCCTGAAGTCCGGCTCCGCGAAGAAGGTCCTGGAGGTGGTGGCATGAGCCCGACAACGGCTGTTGATGCGACCGTCGTGACACTCAAGATCGACGATCGTGAAATCTCCGCGCGCAGCGATCAGACGCTGCTGGAAGTCGCCTGGGAGAACGGCATCTTTGTGCCGGCCCTGTGCCACTTCGAAGGCCTTGGCGACGTCGGCGCATGCCGGCTGTGCCTGGTCGAGATCAAGGGGTCGCCCAAGCTGACCCCGGCCTGCGCCGCCAAGCCGGTGCAGGATATGGAAGTGTTCACCAACACCGAGCGCCTGCAGAAGTATCGCCGCTCGATCCTTGAGCTCATGTTCGCCGAGCGCAATCACATCTGCTCGGTGTGCGTGTCGAACGGGCACTGCGAGTTGCAGAGCCTGGCCCAGAAGCTCGGCGTCGACCACATCCGCTATCCGTATCTGTACCCCAAGGTGTCGGTCGACGCGTCGCATAGCCGCTTCGCGCTCGATCACAACCGCTGCATCCTCTGCACACGCTGCGTGCGCGCCTGCGACGAGGTCGAGGGCGCCCACGTGTGGGACCTGCAGGGCCGCGGCGTCGACACCCGCCTGATCTCGGATCTGGGCACGGCCTGGGGCGACTCGGAGACGTGCACGACCTGCGGAAAGTGCGTGCAGGTCTGCCCGACCGGCGCCCTGGTTGAGAAGGGCAAGTCTGTGGCCGAGATGGTCCGCGTCAAGCCGCGATTTGCGGCGCTGGCGCGTGTTCGCAGCAACGGCGGACGCTGATCGCGCCCACGCTGACAGGAGATCAACCCATGGCAAAAGCGCGTATCGCAACGGTGTGGCTGGACGGATGCTCCGGCTGCCACATGTCTTTCCTTGATATCGACGAGCGCCTGATCCAGGTGGCCGACCTGGCCGATCTGGTCTACAGCCCGCTGGTCGACTTCAAGGCCTATCCCGACGAAGTCGACATCGCCCTGGTCGAGGGCGCTGTGGCGAGCGAAGAGGATCTGCACAAGATCAAGAAGATCCGGGCGCACACCAAGACCCTGATCGCCTTCGGCGACTGCGCCGTCACGGCCAATGTGCCGTCGATGCGCAACCTGGTCGGCAAGAAGGCCGTGCTCCAGCACGCTTACTTCGAGCTGGCCACGCTCGATCCGCAGGTGCCGACACTCGTCGTCCCGCCGCTGCTCGACCGCGTCCGCCCCGTGCACGACGTGGTCAAGGTCGACGTCTTCCTGCCGGGCTGCCCGCCGAGCGCCGACACGATTTTCGCGGCCCTCGTCGAGTTGCTTAACGGCCGCATGCCCGACGTCCCGTCGCTGACCCGCTTCGGCAAGTAAGGACGAGGAGAAGACCATGACCAAACAAATCACGATCGATCCGGTCACCCGGATCGAAGGCCACGCCAAGATCACGATCCAACTCGATGACGCTGGCGAGGTGGCCGACGCTCACTTTCACGTCACCCAGGTCCGCGGCTTCGAGAAATTCAGCGAAGGCCGGCCCTTCCAGGAAATGCCCGCGCTGATGGCCCGCATCTGCGGCATCTGCCCGGTCAGCCACCTGGTGGCCTCGTCGAAGGCCTGCGACGCCCTCATGGCGGTCGAGATCCCAGAGGTCGCGGCCAATCTGCGGCGCGTCATCAACCTCGGCCAGATCGTGCAGTCGCACGCCCTGAGCTTCTTCCATCTGTCGAGCCCGGACCTGCTGCTCGGCATGGACGCGGATCCCGCCAAGCGCCACATCTTCGGCGTGGCGGCCGAGAATATGCAGATCGCGCAAGACGGCATCTGGCTGCGCAAATTCGGCCAGCAGGTCATCGAGCGCCTCGGCGGCAAGCGCGTCCACCCCGGGTGGATCGTCGCCGGCGGTCTGGCTGAGCCCCTCAAGGCCGAGCAGCGCGACGCGATCCTCAAGGACATCCCTGAGGCCCTCGAGCGCCTGCAGCGGACGCTGGGCTGGTTCAAACCGATCCAGGAGAACTTCCGCGAGGAGATCCGGTCGTTCGCGAACTTCCCGACCCTGTTCATGGGCCTGGTGTCGAAGGACGGCGGGCTCGAGCACTACGACGGCAAGGTCCGTATCGTCGACGCCGCCGGCAAGATCATCGGCGACAACCTGGAGCCCGAGAACTATGCCGATTACATCGGCGAGAAGGTCGAGAACTACAGCTATTTGAAGTCGGCCTACTACAAGCCGATGGGCTACCCCGATGGCATCTACCGCGTCGGCCCGCTGGCCCGCCTGAACCTGATCGACCATGTTGGCACGCCGCTGGCCGAGAAGGAATGGGTCGAGTTCCGCGAGCTGCAGCGCGGCGTCCCGCTGAGCTCCTTCTACTATCACTATGCGCGCCTGATCGAGGTGCTGTTCGGCATCGAGCGGATCCAGCAGATCCTGGAGATGCCCAACATCCTCGACAAGCGTGTGCGCGCCTACGCTGGCCCGAACCGCAGCGAGGGCGTCGGCATGTCCGAGGCGCCGCGCGGCACGCTGCTGCACCACTACAAGATCGACGAGAGCGGCCTGATGACCTGGTCGAACCTGATCATCGCCACGGCCAACAACAACATGGCCATGGACCGCGGCGTGCTGCAGACCGCCAAGCAGTTCGTCCACGGCGGCAAGGTCACCGACGGCGCGCTCAACCGCGTCGAGGCCGTGATCCGCACCTTCGATCCGTGCCTGAGTTGCTCGACGCATGCGGCCGGCCAGATGCCCATGATCGTCGACGTCGTCGGCGCTGATGGGAAGCTGATCGAACGCACCACGCGCAACTAGGCGCGGCTGACCGCGGACCGCAGACGGCGGACGGCGGCTGCGAGAGCCGCAGGCAACGGCCGCTCATACAATCGCAGGGGGCGACGCCCGTTCTCAGGGGGAGGATGGGCGTCGTTTTTCTTGCCCCTCTCCCGCGACGCCACGCGTTGGTCGAAGGACCGGGTTGATCGGGCGTCGCACCCTCTCCCCTCGGGGAGAGGGTAAGGGGGCTGGCTGGCCAGGCGGCATAACAAGGGCGAGAGTCCTGGGGGGTGGGGTGCTGGCCTTCGCCTCATTGTGCTATCCTCGGATCGTGCTGGCTACCCCTGAACAACGCATGGACACCTTCCGTCGCAGCATCCGCGCGAACGTGATCTACTGGCGTACCTCACTGCACGCGACGCAGCCGGTCACGAGTGTGGCCGATCATGTCTGGCAAAACGTCGTGCGGGCGATTCTGTATGGCTGCGAAGAAAGAAGCGCCTGGGTTGATGCCGCGCAGTTCGCGATCGGTCTGTTCGACCTGATGCAACATCGCGGCGCCTGGCACGAGTGGGGTGCGGTGCTGCAACGTGTCGCGGATGCGCTGCAGGAGGAGCCGGCGTTGAAGAGCAGGGTGCTCGGCCAGCTCGGACAATGCCTTATCCTGGACGACAAATACGAGGCTGCGGCTCAGACTCTCGAACAGGCTGAACAGCTTGGGCTCGCGGTGGGCGATACCGAGTTGATCGTTCGCAGCCGGGTCAGTTTGAGTGAGAGCTATCGTTATCTGCTGCGATATGAAGATGCAGAGCGCCTGGGTCGACAGGCGCTGTCAGACCTGCCACGGCTGCCCGACACGCCGGAACGTGCGTTGATCGAGGTGGCGGTGCTCAATACGCTGGGAGTGGTTCTGAGTCGGGTGGGCCGCCCTCTGGAGGGTGAAGCCTTTCTGCAGACGGCGCTAACACGGTTGGATCCCTCGACGCAGCCTATTGAGGTGAGCCGTCTCTGCAACCATATCGCCAGCGCGCTGTCGAACGCCGGGCGGCTGGAAGAAGCGATCGAGTACCTCGACCGGGCGCTCGAACACCTCTCACCGCTGCCGAACGTCGCCTACGATCAGGCGATGATCGCCCTGACCAAAGGCGCGATGTACTTCGGCCTGGGCCGACTGCCCGATGCCGAGGCGACGTTCCGCGCGATCAATGCCGATGAATTGCGACGCCTGGGTTACTGGGTATACGTGGCCTACACCGCCAATAACCTCGGCAACGTATACCAACAACTGGGCCGGTTGCCCGAGGCCGAGGCCAAATTGAGCGAAGCGCTGGCGCTGATGCGTGACCTGGAGGACGACGTCGAGTTGGCCAACGTCCTGGTCACGCTCGGCGAGGTGGTTGAGGCGCAGGGGCGCCGGGTCGAGGCCGAGCCAATGTGGCGTGAGGCCGCCGAACTCGCCGAGAAGTATCCGACCGATACACGGGCGCGGCGCTATGCGACGAAGAGTCGCAAGTACCTGGCGGGCTAGGCCCCCGCCCGCGACGCCACGCGTTGATCGATACGCCCGTTGGCCCGGGCGTCGCACCCTCCCCCGGAGGGGGAGGGAATCGCCGCACGACTCCGGGTTGTCTCGCTCGACCGGCGCGGCGAGGGAGGGGGCGAGGCCGGTCGGGCGCGGCGCTATGCGACGAAGAGTCGCAAGTACCTGGCGGGCTAGGCCCCCGCCCGCGACGCCACGCGTTGATCGATACGCCCGTTGGCCCGGGCGTCGCACCCTCCCCCGGAGGGGGAGGGAATCGCCGCACGACTCCGGGTTGTCTCGTTCGACCCGCGCGGCGAGGGAGGGGGTACCCCGCCACGCCATCAGACTCCCCGAACACAAAGAGGGCCGGCATCATCTGCCAGCCCTCTTTGCGTTCAAGGCGTGGTGCGCTTCGGTCTAGATGAACACGATCTGCGCGCCCTCGGTCATGTCCATGAAGTCGCCGGCGGTGACGATGCTCTCGACGCAGGGGAGGAAGTCCTCCTGCTTGAGGTTGAACATGTCGACCGACATCTTGCAGGCGTACATCTTGGCGCCGCCGTCGGAGAGCATCTCGAGGTACTCGCGCACCGGCGGGACACCGAGCTTCTTCATCTTGTCGTTCATCAGATGCGTGGCGAAGGCCGTCATGCCCGGGATCACGCCCATGGCGTTCGGGATGCCGAGGTTGCCGGTGTCGACGCCCATCATGCTCATCTTCATGCTGGTGTTGGCCACCGGCGCGATCTCGAGGTGGTCGACGCGATCCTTGCGGACCATGTCCATGCCCCAGAACGTGAAGAAGATCGTGACGTCGATGCCGTTGCCCAATGCGGCCCAGCCCATGATCAGCGCCGGGTAAGCCATGTCGAGATTGCCCTTCGAGCAGATGAAGGCGATGTGGCGATTTTCGTTGGTCATGTTCGGTGGTCTCCAGCTTGTGGAATTGCTGATTGTGGATTGCTGATTGCTGATTGGCGTTTCGGCCAATCAACAATCAGCAATCAGGAATCAGCAATGTTCAGACACAGCCCTCGGGCTTGCCGAGGCCGGCGATGCGCGCGACCTTCTTGGCCGGGCCCTTGGGGAAGAGCGCGAAGAGCTCTTTGGTGGTCAGGCCGGTGCCGTTGGTGATGGTGCGCAGAGTCGGGCTCTTGCCGTTCTCGGCGTTGCCACGGCAGAAGTCGATGACCTTCCAATGGGCGTCGGTCAGGTCGGCCAGACCCTCTTCCCTGGCGATTTCAGCGGCGATGTCCCTGGTCCACTCCGTCGGGTTGGTCAGGAACCCTTCGGCGTTGACGGCGACGGCGACGCCCGCGATGACTTTGTTCGACATGATTGCTCCTTGGTTCGATGTCGCCCCGGCGCGGCGGCCGGGCACGACGACTTAGTTGGACGAAGCCTGGCCGCCAGGCTGATCGGAGAAGGTGCGCAGGACGCGCATCAGGCGCGAGAGGCCCTGTCGTACCTTCGGGTCGTTGAGATCGCGCATCAAGGCCCAGACCGACACGTTCGAGTCGGCCGGCTCTGTCTCATGCAGGCTGTCGGCCGCGCGGTTGGCCAGCGCCATGATGTCGGGCTGGGTCATGTTCTTGACCGTGCGCAGGATCGTGACGACGTTGTCGCCGAGCGCGCGCACGTCTTCTTCGGTGAACTCGGTCACGACCCGGTCCGCGATGCGCAGACCTTCTTGAGCGAAGACGAAGTAGCCCTTGCGCTCGAGCTGGTCGGCGGCGTGCACGGCCGAGCTGAAGACCGGCTTGCTGAGCACCTGGACCTCGTCGAGCAGGTCGAGCGCGGCCTCGAACTGGTTCATCAGCGCGCTGAAGCGGCGCGTGTTGGCCAGCAGCTGCTTGATCAGGAAGATCACGTCCTCGCTCGCGAAGCCGTCATCGACTTCGTCGAGCTCGCGCACCACGGTCTTGAAGACCTGGTTGGCTACCGGGGTCACGTCCTGGACGAGTTCCTCGATCGCGAGGGCGCTCTGATGCTGGGCCTCGACCTGGCCGCTGAGAACCTTCACCTGATCGCTCAGGGCGTCGACCTTTTGCAACAGGAGCGCCAGGTCGTCGGCGTTGACGCTGACAGTGTTCGTCATGGCGGCTCCTTAGTTGTGCTTGCCGACCATGCTCATCTGGGTTTCGAGCGGAAGCTCAGCGCCACGCAGGAGCATGTTCCAGTAGACCCAGCGGAACATCATCTTGCCCCAGTGGTTGGCCTCGCTCTCCTTGAGCAGGTCGAACGGCCCGACGCCCGGCATCGGGAACTTGCCCGGCAGCGGCTCGGTGTCGTAGTTGAAATCGATCAGGAAGCCCTTGCCGAAGCCCGACTCGATGAAACAGTTGGCGTGGCCATCGAACTTCGCCTCGGGGTGCAGGCCGTCGATGGCGGCCAGCAGGTTTTCGGTCAGGATGTCGGCCTCGAAGTGCGCGACAGAGCCGGCCTTGGAGGCGGGCAGGTCGGTGGCGTCGCCGATCACCCAGATGTTCTCCCACTTCTTGCTCTGCAGGCTCTGGCGGTTGGTCGGGACGAAGTGCAGGGCATCGCCCATGCCCGAGGCCTGGATGGCGGTCGAGCCCATGTGCACCGGGATCGTCACGAACAGGTCGTAGTTGAGCTCGCGCCCGTCGTAGGACGAGACGACCTGACGGGTGTTGTCGACCTCGGAGATCATGAACTCGGCTTCCAGATGAATGCCGCGGTCCTTGAGCATGTCACCCATGACAGCGGCCGTGCGCGGCTTCGTGAACGCGCCGGGCAGAGGCGTGGCATAGACGATCTCGACCTTGTCGCGCAGGCCGTGCTCGACGAAGAAGGCGTGCGCCAGGAACAGGAACTCGAGCGGCGCGACCGGGCACTTGATCGGCATCTCGGCCACGTTGAGGACGAGGCGCCCGCCGGCCCAGTGGCGCAGGTGCTTGGCAAGCGCGACGGCGCCGTCGAAGGTGTAGAAGTCGAAGACGTTCTGGCGCCAGCCCGCCTCTTTGAGGCCGGGCGTCTCTTCGGGGACGATGCGCGTGCCGGTCGCGACGATGAGTTGATCGTAGTAGACGATCTGGTTGTTCTTGCTGAGCACGACGCGGCTGGCATCGGGCTCGATGCGCTCGATGCCCGAGAAGATAATCTCAACGCCCTGAGGCAGGTAGCGACGCTTGGAGCGGCGGACGTCATCGGGGCCGTAGATGCCGAAGGGGATGAACAGGAAGCCGGGCTGGTAGTAGTGGGTCTCGTCCTTGTCGACGATCACGATACGCCACTCACTCAAGTCGAGCTTCTGGGCCATTTTGTTGGCCATCATAGTGCCGGCGGTTCCGGCGCCGAGGATCAACAGGGTCTTCATGCGTGCTCCTTCTTGGAAGGTCAATCGTTCTTGAACGCGTCGACCAGCCCCGCGCGTCGCGTCAGCGAGTCGCGCAGGATGGCCCGCAGGAGGTCCAGGGCTTCGATCAGGCGATGGTCAGCGAGCTGGTACTCGACGGCGGCGCCGATGCGCGTGGCCGTGACCATGCCGCGGTCGCGCAGCACCTTCAGGTGCCGAGACACCAGCGGTTGGCTCAGGCCCAGATCGTTGGAGAGCTCAGTGACGTTTCGGGCGCGTTCGGAGAGCTCGTACAGGATCAGGATCCGGGTCGGCTCGGCCAGCCCGGCGCAGATCTCGGCGTGCAATTGGTCGACTTCGCGCTCGAGGTTGTTGTTCATCTCTATCGCCTTGCATGTAGACCTATACGGATAGGCGTATATGCTTAACTGCACAGACAGTAATAGAGAAGGATTTCACAATCCAGTGGTGATCGTCACGGTCAATCCCCTGATCAACCTCACGGTCTGATCGGATGGTTTTGGTCGGATTTGGATGGGGCACGGGCAGGTTGGCGGACCGGGTACCGCGAGCCCACCCGTTGCCGTTCGTCAGATCAGAAGGCGCCTGAGCATACCTGACCGGGCCGAGCAAATTGGCCACGATTTGCGGTGAGCGAGGTGTGTGAAGGCGCTGGGCCAGCGTGGGTAGGCCCAGACGATCGTGGCAGGAGGTGAGCCCTTTCAGCCCGGCTGCTCCCGAGGAGCGCGAGGATGACGGCTCTGGCGCTCAACGATGGTCTTCAATCTGAGGTCCGGGTCAGACCGGGCTCATCTGGTCTGAGGCGCCCTGTACGTTGCAGGGGAAACGAAGCGGCGCTCGCCGTATAGGAAAGCCGGCGCGCCTGGCGGGACACAAAAGGCAAAGCGGCGCAGGCACGGTTGGTGCCTGCGCCGCTCTGGGTTCGTACGATGGACGCACTCAGCGCCCGGTGTCGAGCGTGCCGACGATCTGCACGTATTGGGCGCGCTCGTAGGCGGCCGGAAAGGCCACCGACTTCTGGCTCAGGCTGCCGCGCAACTGCGACAGCGACGCGTACTCGTGCTCGTCCATCCAGCGGACCAGTTCGTCCTGCACGGCAGTGAGGTACGGGATGCCGTTGCGCATCAGGGCCGAGGCCATCATCGTTACGCTGGCGCCAGCCATCAAGCCCTTGATGACGTCTTCCGACGTGTGTACGCCGGTGCTCAAGGCCAAGTCCGCGCCGATGCGGCCGTACAGGATCGCGATCCAGCGCAGTGGCAGGCGCAGTTCGTCGCGGTGGCTCAAGACGAGGTGCGGACGCACCTCGAGGTTCTCGATGTCAAGGTCCGGCTGATAGAAGCGGTTGAACAGCACAAGGCCGTCCGCGCCGGCGTGGGTCAGGCGGCGGGCCATGTTAGAGAAGCTGCTGAAGTACGGGCCGAGCTTCATGGCCACCGGGATGTCGACCAGGCGCTTGACGTCGATCAGCAGGTCGGCGTACAGGTCCTCGACCTGGTCGCCGCCCAGCTCCGGGTCGGTCGGCACGAAGTAGAGATTCAGTTCGAGCGCGTCGGCGCCGGCTTCCTGGATCAGGCGCGCGTAGCGGATCCAGTCGACGTCACTGAGGCGGCGCGACCAGCCGCCGGTCGAGATGCCGTTCAGGCTGGCGATCACGGGAATGCCCAGCGCGGCCTTGGCCTTGCGGATGTGATCGAGATACTGCTCCGGGCCCAGGCGATAGGCCAGCGGCTCTGGGAAGTACGACAGGGCTTCAGCATAGCTGTCCGCCCCGTGCGTCAGAAAGTAATCGAGCGCCTGAGACTCGTGGGCGATCTGCTCTTCGAAGAGCGAATGCAGGACGACGGCAGCGGCGCCGCTGTCTTCCATCTGGCGCAGCTTGCCAAGGTCGCGGCTGAGCGGCGAGGCGGCCGGCACAAGCGGGCCTTTCAAATCCAAACCGAGGTAACGGGTTGCGAGATCGGGCATGGTATCCCCCAGGGTGGCTGGCGGCTGCCCCCCGGCAGCCGCCACCCACAACTGCGTCAGGCCGCGGGTTTGTGAGGCTGGGCCAGCTGTTCGTACTGGCGCCAGCGGCGTTCGACGTCGAGTTGCGCCTGCTTGTAGAGCATCTCGGCGCGCTCCTCGTTGGTCTGCAGGAGCATGCGATAGCGCGTCTCGTTGTAGATGTACTTGTCGAGCGTCAACGACGGCGGCTTGCAGTCGAGCGTGAAGGGGTTCTGATCCTCCGGCGCGCTCGGGTTGTAGCGGAAGATCGGCCAGTAGCCGGATTGAACCGCCTTCTTCTGCTGATCGAGACCGAACTTCAGATCGTAGCCGTGCGCGATGCAGTGCGTGTAGGCGATGACGAGGCTGACGCCCGGATAGGCCTCGGCCTCCTGGATCGCCTTGATCGTCTGGGCGTCGTTGGCGCCCATCGCCACGCGCGCGACGTAGACGTTGCCGTACGAGATCGCCAGCAGGCCCAGGTCCTTCTTCGGCCGGCCCTGGCCCGATGCCGCGAACTTGGCGACCGCGGCGCGCGGCGTGGCCTTCGAGGCCTGGCCGCCGGTGTTCGAGTA
>CAYZRP010000155.1:0-5966 GCA_964480865.1 uncultured Anaerolineales bacterium
CCGAGAAAACGAGGGGGTGGCATGGGCCGGGGCGTTGCCCCGGCCCATGCCACCCCCTCGTTTTCTCGGCACTTCTTATCTGAGGCGATGAAGCCACGTCCTACTGCGATTGCCCTGGATCCCTGACGAAAATCCCTTGATCGGAGCGCGGTTGTTGTATAATCAGGGGCTGTTGCCACAAGCAACACGTGGTGCCTGTAGCTCAATGGCAGAGCGCTTCACTGTGGATGAAGAGGTTGCGGGTTCGATCCCCGTCAGGCACCCAGTTGACTAACCCAAAGCTGAAGGATGTACCCTACCGCCGTCCTTCAGCTTTGGCCCGCCCATTCGGGCGGCCCGCCCTTCGGGGCGAATCGGCCCTCGTAGCTCAATTGGACAGAGCGCTTGACTTCGGATCAAGTGGTTGTGGGTTCAAGTCCTGCCGAGGGCGCCTGATGATTTCATCGCCGGGCCGCGACATCCGTCCACTCAGGACATTGCTGCATAGCTGACTTCGATGCGCCGCTCCCGACAACTCCTGTTCAATGACGCGACCCAGATCCTGGAGCTGCTTCATACGCCCCTGAGTCGACTGCCCGTGTCGATCGAAGGGTCGTTCTTTGCCGAAGCCATCCGCATCGGACGCCAGGATCTGCACCGCACCCGCCTGCGCAAGCTTGACCCGTACTTCTATCTCTCGACCGGCTACGGCACCGTGGCGGGCACGACAAGCATCGCGCTCGGCTTCTACGATTGCCACCCACTCCTGCGCCAGCTCAACCTGGACCTGCGCGGCTTCCAGTACACGCAGACCGAGATCGTCGACCTGGTGCGCCACGAGCTCGGCCACGCCGTCGCGTACGCCTACAAGCTCTACTCGCGCAAGGACTTCCGGACGATCTTCAACGTCAAGGGCAACTACTTCCTGACCTACCCGGTGACCGACCGGTATCTGCAGCGTGTCAACCCGTACAGCCGCGACTACGTCAACCCGTCGGGCGATCACTACGCCCAGAAGCACCCGGACGAGGATTGGGCCGAGACCTTCACGGTCTGGATCCAGCCGCGCGCCCGCTGGGAGCGCGAATACCGCAACTACCCGGGTGCGCTGCGCAAGCTGCGATTCTGCGATGGGTTGATGAAGGAGCTGCGGAGCGAGGAGCCCGCGATCACGCAGGCGCCGTACCCCTTCGAGCCGATCGAGGAGTTCAACATCACGCTGGCGCAGTTCTTCAAGCTACGCAGCACCCGCGCCTATCGCCCGCGCGCGACGGGTTACATCGATCCCGATCTGCGCGATCTCTTCTGGTCGCCTCCGGCGGTGTTGAGCAACGGCCGCAAGCGCGAGCGCGACTACATCCAGGCCGACAACTTCGTGCGCAAGCACAAGCGCAGCATCGCGGCGCAGGTCAGCCGCTGGACGGGCGTGTCAGAAATCGCGGCTCGCGACCTGCTCGACAAGTGCATCCATCGCTCCGCCGACCTCGACCTCTGGGTGCGCAAAGAGAAGCGCGAGAAGTCGCTGTTGGAGCTGACCTCCTACATCTCCTACCGCTGCGCCCTCTACGCGATCAACGACTCATTCACGGGCTGACGCCGTTCAGCGCCGGATCCACGCGCAACCCGCGATAGACATCCAGAATACGCCGGGCGACGATCGGCCAGCCGTAGCCCTGCGCGTGGCGATGAGCCTGCTGGCTCATGCGCTCGCGCAGCGCAGGATCGCTGACGAGGATGCAGATCCTGTCCGCCAGCGCCTCCGGATCCTGATCGGGCACCGTGAAGCCTGTGGTGCCATCCTGCACCAGGAACGCGAGCCCGCCGACCTCCGAAGCGATCACGGGCGTGCCGCAGGCCATCGCCTCGAGCGCCACCATACCGAACGACTCGTAGTGCGAGGGCATGATCACGCAATCGGCGGCGGCGTAGTAGTCGGGCAAGGCATCCTGATCCTGCTTGCCCAGAAACGTCACGAGCTCGCTCAGGCCGAGCTCATCGCGCAGCGCCATGACGCGGCGCATCTCGTCGGTCTGGCGTTCGACCGGCAGGTCGGGGTCGCCGCCGATGATGGCCAGCGAGAGCTGGCCGCACTCGCATGATCCGCGCGCGCGCAACACGGCCACAGCATGCAGCAACGTGTCGATGCCCTTGAGGGCCTCGATCCGGCCAACGAAGAGCAGCAGGAACGAGTCGATCGGCGCCTGGATGGCGCGTTTGGCTTCCTCACGCGAGCGCGGATAGAACACGTTCAGATCGACGCCCGGTGGGATGATGGTCGTGTTGGCCGTGTCGACCCGGTAGAGCCACTGCAGTTGAGCCTGCTCGGCCGGTGTCGCCAGGATCAGGCGATCAGCGGCGTGCATCAATTCGGTCTCGATCCGCACCCGAATGTCGGGCTCGCGCTCCTCGACGCGTTGAGCGATGCGGTTCTTCATCACGCCCAGCGTGTGGAACATCTGCACCACCGGAGTGCCCCAGGCCTCACGCAGGCTCAGCGCGGCCACGCCCGAAAGCCAGTAGTGCGCGTGAACGAGGTCGTAGTGGAATCCATTGGCGCGCGCGTACTCGCGGATGCCGCCGACGAACTCGGGCACGTGCCGGTAGAGCACGTCCTTTGGCAACGGCACCTCGGGCCCCGAGGGGATGTGGACCACCTTATTCCCATAGCCCAGATCTTCTTTGACGTGGGGCTGATGCTCGTCCTGCGAGCGCGTGAACACATCAACGGCGATGCCTTCACGGCCCAACTCCCTTGTCAGATCTCGGACGTAGACGTTCATGCCACCGGTGTCCTTGCCACCCAGTGTGGCCAGCGGACAGGTGTGATAGGAGAGCATCGCGATACGCATGGGTGAGAAGCGATTATAGTCGGTCGGATAGTCGGATAGTCGGATAGTCGGGTAGTCGAGTAGTCGAGTAGTCCGGTGGTCCGGTGGTCGACTACAGGACTACTTGACTATCCAACTACCCGACTACTCGACTAACCCACTAGCCGACTACCCGACTACGTAGTACACTGCACGCGACATGGCCACCAAGATCCTGATCGCCGACGACGACCTTGAGACGCTCAAGCTCGTCGGTCTCATCCTCGAGCGGCAGGGCTTCACGATCATCGCTGCCAACAACGGTCGACAGGCCGTCGCGAAGGCGTTGGCCGAGCGCCCCCACCTGGCCATCATCGACATCATGATGCCAGACCTGGACGGCCTCGATGTCACTCGCCGCCTGCGGCAGGACGCCGACAATGCCGCCCTGCCGATTCTGCTCTTCACGGCCAAGGCCACGGCTGAGGAGCGGGCAGCGGGCTACGCTGCGGGCGCCGACGACTATCTGGTCAAACCCACCCACCCGCGCGAACTCGTCGCGCGCGTTCAGGCGCTGCTCTCCAGAGCCGCGCAGCCACCCGAAGCGGCCCCGACCGGCGCCGTGATTGGCGTGATCGCGAGCCGGACCCCGGCGCTCGCGAGCTGGCTGGCCGTCAACGTGGCGGCCGTGGCGCGCGATCGGATCGCACCCGTGATCGTGGCCGACACGGTGCCGGGCACTCTGGGCGCAAGCGCGCTGCTTGGGCACACCACGCAGGCCGGCCTGGGGTCGCTCCTGCGCCTGCCCGTCGCCGACATCGGTCGCGAGGCGGTGCAGGCCGAACTGCTGGAGGGATCCAGCGGGCTATGGGCGCTGCCGACGGCGAACGCACCCCGAGAGGCCGAGTTGAAGGCGCACACACTGCAGGCCGAGGCCGTGCTGGCTCAACTGCGCCGGCTGGCTCCGTTGACCGTGCTCGACCTCGGTACCGAATGCGACCTCAACGTGGCGCGCATTGCGCCACGTCTGGATTTGGTGCTTGTGGTCGCCGAAGATCGGCGCACCGGAGCGATGCGCGCCACCGCCTTGATCGACACGCTGGGTGAACTCGGCCTGGAGCCGTCGCGCGCCCACCGGGTCCAGGTCCTGCCCCTGCACGAACCCATCTCCGACGCCGCCCACGAGCTCAACCTCGACCTTGTGACGTTGGCCATCGACGACCAGCCCCAGCCGATCGTGGTGCATCAACCCCAGTCGGCGGCGTCTCAGCAACTCAAACATTTTATGCAGCCGTTACTGGTCCGGCTCGGCCTGGCCCACTCAACCTATTGAGCGGATCCGGCGCAGTTGTCGCGGAAGGGCCGGAATATCCGGCCTTTTTTCGTTGCATTGCCATGGGGCCGGGCCAGGAGAACATAATATTGACGTTGTTTCGTCAACCGATCACAACTCACCCAAACGCACGCCCCCGTCAAATCACGGGTAGGATGAGCAAGGCTTGACAGAAGGAATCCGCGGCCGCGGTGACGTTTTCATGATGGCTCCGCCACACTATCCACTCCAACAAACGCGCCTTGAGCGCTTGCTGGAGATCAATCGCACGCTCGCTTCCACGTTGGAGCAGGCGTTGTTGTTGCGCAACATCATCAACGCGGCGCGCGAGTTGATCGGCGCGGATGCGGCGTCGATTATGTTGGCAGACACACAATCGGGCGAACTGCGCTTCGAAGCCGCCACCAACATGGAGTCTTCGCAGATGGCCGGGCTGGTGGTGCCGATCAACGGCAGCATCGCGGGCTGGATCTACACTCACCGCGAGCCCGTGATCGTGCCCGACACCAGCATCGACACGCGCTGGCACCGCAAGGTCGACGACAAGACGGCGTTTGTCACCCGCTCGATCCTGGGCGTCCCGCTCGTCCACCGCGACAAGGCCATCGGCGTTGTGCAGTGCCTGAACAAGGTCGACGGCACGTTCGACGCTGACGACACCGTGACGCTGCAGGCCCTGGCCGACCAGGCCGCCATCGCCATCGTCAACGCCCGACTGTTCCAGCAATCCGACCTGATCAGCGAACTCGTGCACGAGCTGCGCACGCCGCTTGGCGCGATCCTGGCCACAACCCACCTGCTCCTGCGCAACCTGCCTGAAGAGAAACGCGTCGAGCTGATCAAGACCATCCAGCGCGAGACCGAGCGGCTGAGCACGCTGACGACCGAGTTCCTCGACATCTCACGGCTCGAGTCCGGCCGCATCCAGTTCAAGCGCGAACCGTTCGCGTTGCCAGAGTTGTTGGCGGAGTGTCTGGAGGTGGTGCGCCATCAGGCGCAGGCGCGCGGCCTCGGGCTCGAGCTGAAGCTGGCGCCGGATGTCAGCCTCGTGGTGACCGATCGCGGCAAGATCAAGCAGGTCGTCCTCAACCTGCTGACGAACGCCGTCAAGTACAACCGCGACGATGGGCGCATCACGCTCGCGGCGCAGAGCACGGCCGACGGGTTCTTCCGCATCAACGTCACGGACACCGGGCGCGGCATCCCGCCCGAGGCCATGAAGAACATGTTCCAGAAGTTCTACCGGGTGCCCGAGGCCGAGGGCACGGCGACGGGCACGGGCCTCGGCCTCTCGCTGGCCCGCAAGATCGTGGAACTGCTCGGCGGCGAGATGGGCGTCGAGTCGACCTACGGCGTCGGCAGCACGTTCTGGTTCACGCTGCCCGCGGGCGGCGAATAACGTCGACGAGCGCCTGCAGCCCCAGCAGGTACGAGCGCCAGCCGAAACCCCGAATCGAACCGACGCAGACCGGCGCCGTCAGCGAACGATGGCGGAACTCCTCGCGCGCGTCGGTGTTGGAGAGATGCACCTCGACCGCCGGCAGGCCGATGCTGGCGATCGCGTCGCGCAGCGCCACCGACGTGTGAGTCAGGCCGCCCGGGTTGATGACGATCCCGGCCGCCCAGGTGCGCGCGTCGTGCAGGGCATCGATCAACACGCCCTCATGATTGCTCTGCAGCGTGCGCACCTCAACGCCAAGCCGCGCACCCTCCTCCACCAACGCCCTGTCGATGTCGGCCAGCGTGGTGTGGCCGTAGACGGCCGGCTCGCGCGTGCCGAGCAGGTTGAGGTTCGGGCCGTGCAGCACCAGCACCGTCGGCCCCGAGGCCTTGCGCACCGCTTTCTT
>CAYZRP010000155.1:6066-9113 GCA_964480865.1 uncultured Anaerolineales bacterium
GCCAGCAACGCCTCGGGCACGTCGACGCCCCAGCGCACGTCGCCGATCGCGGCCGGCAGCGCGTACTTGAGCCGACCGCCGGACTTCTTCTTGTCGCTGCTCATGTGCTCGCGGATCGCCTCGGGATCCAGCCCGGGCGCCTCGACCGGCAGCCCCGAACGCGTCAACACATCACGCAATGCCTCGGCCAGCGCCGGATCGGCCAGGCCCAACGCGGCAGCCAGCCGTGCCTCGGCCACCAGGCCGACCGCGATCGCCTCGCCGTGCCGCAGCCTGTAGCCCGAGGCCGACTCGACGCCATGGCCGATCGTGTGCCCGAGGTTCAGCGTCGCGCGCCGGCCGCGCTCGTACGGATCTTCGGTGACGACGCGAGCTTTCACGGCGATGGCGCGCTCGAGCTGGTCGATCCCGCCGAGCGCCGGCCGCGCCAGATACTGTCGCCACAGCTCAGGGTCGTCGATGACGCCGTGCTTGATCGCCTCGGCCAGGCCGGAGCGCATCTCGGCGGCCGGCAGGGTCGAGAGCGTCAGCGGATCCGACACGATCAGGGCCGGCGGATGGAAAGCGCCGACCAGATTCTTGCCCTGCGGCAGATCGACCCCGGTTTTGCCACCCAGGCTCGCGTCAACCATGGCGAGCAGCGTCGTAGGGACGTTGACCCAGCGCAGGCCGCGCATGTAAGTCGCCGCCGCGAAGCCAGTCATGTCGCCGATCACGCCGCCGCCGACCGCCACGACCAGGCTGCCCCGGTCGAGACCCAGCTCGAGGAAGCGCTCATAAATCAGGCGCACCGTGTCGAGCGTCTTGTGTTGCTCGCCACTCGGCACGATCACGCGCGGCGCGTCGACGGCGACCAGCCACGGCTGCGTGGCCACGACGTCGTCGCACACAACCACAGCCGGTCGGCTCAGCCCGCGCGCCGACAGCAGGTCGGCCAGATCACGCAACAGGCCGTAGCCGAGCGCGACGGTGTGCTCGAAGCCCGGCGCCGTGATCGTCAGGTCGCGCGGTTCGAGCCGACGCGCGATCTCGTCGACGGCATCGGCGACGCGCCCGGCCGAGGTATCGACCTGCTCGACCACCGAGTCGTACAGCGGCGCGCGCTCGGCCAGCAGCGCCGTCAGCTTCGCGCGCGGGTCGCCTTGAAGCAGCGGCCGATCGGAGCCTGAAACGCGCCGCAGGAGCACCTCGACGTCCGCGCGCAGACAGAAGAGCACGCCGTTGCGCTCGAGCGTGGCCCGATTGCCCGGCTGCAATAACGCGCCGCCGCCGGGAGCGATCACGTGGCCCGAGCGCGTCGCGAGCGTGCCGATGACGTCGCGCTCGTACGCGCGGAACGCCGCCTCGCCGTCGTCACGGAAGATGGCAGGGATGGGCTTGCCCGCCTTCGCGACGATGACGTCATCAACGTCCACGAACGGCCGGCCCAGGCGGGCGGCGACGGCCTTGCCCACGCTGGTCTTGCCAGCACCCGGCGGGCCGACGAGGATGACATTGACGTCGCTCATGGTCAGGGCCAGAACACGGTCGGCGTGTTGCCGAGGTCGAGGTCGTCGAGGCGCGCGCGCTTCAGGCTCTCGAAGCGCGGCAGCATCTCGGCCAGCGAGTCGCCGCCGAGTTTTTCGATCAACGCGTCAGCCAACACCACGCACGCCATGGCCTCGCCGATCACGCCCGCGCGGGGCACCGGACAGAAGTCCGAGCGTTCATACTCGATCGGCCGCGGCTCGCCGCTGGCCAGGTCGACCGACTCGATCGGCGTCAGCGTGGTCGCGATCGGCTTCATGGCGACGCGCAACACGATCGGCTCGCCGGTGGTGATGCCGCCCTCGAGCCCGCCCGAGCGGTTGGTCCGGCGCGTCAGAGCTTGATCCTCACGATAGATCGCGTCCTGCACCTGGGTGCCGGGCTTGCCGGCGTTGGAGAACGCGTCGCCGATCTCGACGCCCTTCATCGCGTGGATGCTAAGCATGGCCTGCGCCAGCCGGCCGGTGAGCCTGCGGTCCCAATGGACGTGGCTGCCGAGCCCCGGTGGCACGCCCAGCGCGACGACCTCGAACACGCCACCGAGCGTGTCTTTGCCGCGCATCGCGTCCTGAATGTGCTCGACCATGGCGGAACTCGCCGCAGGATCCGGGCACTGCACGTCAGACTCGGTGGCGCCGCGCAATCGATCCTCGAGCGGCATGGCCGACAGATCCGCACGCACCGATCCGATCTGAACGACGTAGCTGCCGACCGTCACGCCGAACGCGGCCAGCAACTTGCGCGCCGTCGCGCCAGCCGCAACGCGGGCCGTGGTCTCGCGGGCCGAGGCGCGTTCGAGGCTCATGCGCAGATCGCCGTGCCCGTACTTCACAGCCCCGGTCAGATCGGCGTGCCCGGGCCGCGGCACCGTCATCGGCGCGACGGCCTTGCCCTTCCACTTGTCGTGGTCGCGGTTGGCCACCTCGATCGCCACAGGCGCGCCGATCGTGACGCCGGCCATGACCCCGCTGAGCAGCACGGCCTCGTCGCGTTCGAGTTTCATGCGCGGGCTGGCGCCGGGGTAGGGCTTGCCGCTGGCGTTGAGGCCCTGGCGACGCGCCAGGTCGGGGTTGATGTCGTCGGGTGCAAGCGGCAACCCGGCCGGGAGGCCCTCGACGATGACGAGTTCGACGGGGCCGTGCGATTCGCCGGCGGTCAGAAATCGAAGGGGCATGGGGTCACGCTTTCGTGGCGCCGGCCAGCTGGGCTTCAGCCGCCTTGCGCATGAGTTCGCGCGGCGCCGGCTTGCCGGTCCACAACTCGAACGCGAGAGCGCCCTGCTCTACGAGCATGCCCAGGCCGGTCGTGGCCTCGAGGCCATGCTCGCGCGCCCGACTCACGAAGAGCGTGTCGGCCGGGTTGTAGACGAGATCGTAGATCAGATCAGCGACCGGCCACGGCGTGCCCTCGAGCCAGGGGCTGGCGTCGGGGTTCGGGTGCATGCCGATGGGTGTCGTGTTGATCACAACCGCGACGTCGTCGCTGGCTTCGAGGAAACCGAGCGGCGTCCACGGGTAGAT
>CAYZRP010000155.1:9213-13926 GCA_964480865.1 uncultured Anaerolineales bacterium
GGACGATGGTGTGCACGCACGATGTCCGGCGAGGCCCGGTGTCGGTCTGTGTCTGCGCGCAGGCACGCTGTGTCAGGAAGGATATTCGCCACGAATTGCACGAATGGGAACGAATTTGCACGAAAGGTAAGGGGTGTGATCACCGCTCATGCGTGACGATTCGTGGCAAAGACTTGCCTCGTATGGCCTGCGCTGTATCGCGATACAGTATCCAGGAGCACGCCCATGGAGTTCGCTATCCTGACCACCAACCGCCTTGTGCTGCGCGAGCTGCGCCTGGCCGATGCCGCCGACGTGTTCGTGTTTCGCGGCGATCCTGTGGTGCAGCGCTTCGACGACCCACCCGTCAGGAGCGTGGAGGAAGCGGCGCTTTTCATCGAGGAGATGCGCGAGCTATGTGCCTCCGACCGGATCCAGATCTGGGCGGTCACGCGGCCGGCTGACGATCGCGTGATCGGGCTCGTGTCCCTGCAGCAGTCGGAGCACAGCGGCGATCGATACCATCGCCGCGCCGAGGTCGGCTACGGCCTGGCGCGATCCGTGTGGGGTCAGGGGTTTGGCTCAGAGGCAGTCAGCGCTGTGTGTCGCTTCGGCTTCGAGGTCCTCGGCCTGCACCGGATCTACGCCCGCACCATTGCCGACAACGTCGAATCTGTTCGCCTGCTCGAGCGCCTGGGCTTCACACGCGAGGGCATACAGCGCCAGCACTCGCTCGAGGACGACGGGCGCTTCCACGACAGCGCCATCTACGGCCTGCTGCGCGGCGAGTGGGGCTTGGCGGCGCTGGATCTCCCAGGCACGGCCGCCTAGTCGCCGGCCTGCGGTGCGGAGGCGCGCGACGACGACGCGCCGGGCCGCAGCCGTCGATACAGCCACAGGCCGCCGCCGATCAGCAGGGCCAGCACGGCAACCGCCAGATACTCGATCACGGGGATGCGCACGATTTCGTTGAGCGCCGCCCAACGCCCGTTGTAGACAAGCAGCACGAGGGCGACGTAGATCGCGGTCAGCCCCCAGCGCACCCGCCAGCTGAGCCCCAGCCCGTGCATCTGCGTCAGGATGAAGACCCCGCCAAAGCCGAACGCGAACATCGGCCACAGGTTGTTGCCCTGTTGGACAGCCACCAGCGCGCCGTGCGCCAGCACGACCGACTCCTGCACGAACATCCACCAGCGGTTGTTGTGCACGCGCGTGAAGAACAGGCTGCCCTGCACGAGCATGAGGAAGGTGTAGGCGAACCCGATCAGGTGCCCGGGCGTCGCCACCATCGGGTGGTACCAGAAGGTGTAGACCACGGCCCACGAGAACACAAAGCCGTGATACTTGCGCGCCCAGCCGAGGATGTCCTTCGGAAACGGCGCCTTCCAACCCCACAGCAGGCCGCGGCGCGGCGTTTCCATCAGGAGCACCCAGACGAGCAGCAGGATCACGGATCCCTGCGAGCTGAAGATCGACACGTCCTGCGCCAACCCGTCGTACCAGATGTGCGTTTGAACGAAGTGCAGGATGATGAAACCGGCGTTGAGCGCCAGCGCCGCGATGTTGACGCCATGCAGGCGGTTCGAGTACTTAAGCCCGCGCGACTGGGCGTACGCGATCAGGCCCCAGTTGGCGACCTGATGCAGGATGTAGAAGCCCCA
This sequence comes from uncultured Anaerolineales bacterium, assembly GCA_964480865.1. Lineage (GTDB taxonomy): Bacteria > Chloroflexota > Anaerolineae > Anaerolineales > UBA6663 > UBA6663. Next base: position 10,854 of record CAYZRP010000155.1, read on the forward strand.
GGCCGTGAAGCGCGACCAGAACGTCGGCTCGGGCAGCCGCCAGTAGTACCAGGCCACTCCGCTGTCCGGCAGGAGCGGCTGCGCCTCCAGCCGCGAACCGGCCGCCCAGATCAGGGCCGTGAACACGAGGCTGAACAACACGCCGCCCCACAGGGCGCGCGTATCGGTCGGTGGTGTGGATGGTGTGCTGGGCGATTGAGCCGTCATCGTTTCACCTCGGTGTGTATTGTATGGCGACCCTCGAGGATTGCCTGCGTTGCAGAGACTTGCCGGGCAGCACTCATGGGACTCTCACGCATTCGGATGGGGAACCGCGGTGGCCGATGACAACAGGCAGGTTCGCGGCTCGCGCTGCGCGGTCCGGCCGGCGCTACGCAGCGGTCTGGTTCAACGCGCCGGCCAGCGTCTCGAAGTAGCCGGGAAAAGTCTTCGACGTGCAGCCCGGGTCCGCGATCTGTGCGCCGGGCACTCGCAGCGTGGTCAGCGCGAAGGCCATGGCCATGCGGTGGTCGTTGTAGGTTTGCACGAGAGCGGGCTGCAACGCCTCAGCCGGCCAGATCGTCAGGCCATCGTCGCGCTCCTCGACACGCACGCCGAGCCGCTCGAGTTCGGCCGCCATGGCCGCGACGCGATCGGTCTCTTTGACACGCGCTGAAGCGATGCCCCGGATCGTCGTCGGCGTCGACGCGAACGGTGCGACGGCCGCCAGGGTCTGGGCTGTGTCGGGGATGTGGCGCAGATCGACGTCGACGCCACGCAGCGCGACACCTGATGGCGCAGCCACTTCGATCCAATCCGCGCCGTCGATCACGCGGCAACCCATTTGCGCCAACACATCGATGAAGCCGACGTCACCCTGACGCGAGGATCGGCTGAGATCGACGACCCGCACCGAGCCGCCGGCGACCACCGGCAACGCGAAGAAGTACGAGGCCGCCGACGCGTCGCTCTCGATGACGTACGTGGGCTGAGCCCGGTATCGCGCCGGGCTGACGACGAACCGGCGGTAGCCGTCCCGCTCGACCCGCACACCGAAATCCGCCATCAACGCGAGAGTCAGATCGACGTACGGCTGCGAGTTGAGCGTGCCGACGACCTCGATCGACACAGGCCCCTGCGCATAGGGCGCGGCCAGCAACAGGCCGCTGAGGTACTGGCTGCTGATGTCGCCCGCCACGCGCGTGGCGCCGCCGGGCAGGCCATGTGCGTCGATGCGCAGCGGCGGGCACCACCCTCGCGGATCGGTCGACCGGTCTGCGGCCAGCGGTGACACAACCGCGCCGAGTTCGCGTAGCGCCAGCACAAGGTCGCCGATCGGGCGCTCGCGCATCCGCGGCTCGCCGTCGAGCACGTACGTGCCGTGGCCCAGCGTCAGCATCGCGGTCAGGAAACGTGCGGCAGTGCCGGCATTGCCAATGAACAACTCGGCGTGTGTCGCCGGGATGCGCCCGCCCTGCCCATCCACACGGATCTCGGACGTTGCGGCATCAGCCGTCGCCTTGAAGCCGAGCGCCGACAACGCGCCGAGAAAGTGCCGCGAGTCATCCGAAAACAACGCGTGCTGCAGCGTGGTCGGGCCATCGGCCAGGGCCGCTGTCAGGAGCGCGCGATTCGTGATTGATTTGGAGCCGGGGACGCGCACCGAGGCGCGCAGGGACTTCAGCTCGCGAGCCGGCGGTGTCCAGACGTTCATGTGAATTGGGCTGGGATCAGGCCGTGAACAGCGCGGCGCGTTTCTCGCGCGCTGCGGTCAGGGCCTGGCGGATTCTGTCAGCGTCGCCGCTCTGGATGGCCTGATCGAGCGCGTCGAGTTGTTCGCGGTAGCCAGCCAGTGCGCGAAGCACAGGGCCGCGATTGGTCGTCAGGATGTCGACCATCATGTCGAGGTCGCTGGCAGCCAGGCGGGTCGAGTCGCGGAAGCCCGAAGACGCCATCTCCCAGGCCTGGTCGTCGCCGGCGGCCAGAACAGTACGCACGAGGGAGACAGCGGCTGCGTATGGCAGATGGCTGATCAGCGCGGCCAGTTGATCGTGGTGTTCTGCGGACATCACCAGCAGCCTCCCGCCAACGCGCTCCACGAGCTCGTACGCGATGGCCAGCGCCCGCACCGAGGTGTGCCCGGGCGGGGTCAGGACGAACGGTTTGTTTCGGAAGAGATCGGCGCTGGCATTCGCCAGGCCCGATGCGGTCTTGCCCGACATCGGGTGGCCACCGACCGGCTCAAAGCGCGGCGGCAGCTCGGCCATGGCCTTCATGACCTCGACTTTTGTGCTACCGAGATCGATGACGACCGTCGCACGCGGCGGGTAGAAGGCCGAGATCGAGAGCTGGTTGATCTGGCCGACGATGGCCCGCACCGGCGAAGCCAGAATGAGGACATCAGTGTTGTGCGCAGCCTCGAAGACCGTGACCTGATCGACGATCCCACGCGCCAGCGCATCCTGCGCCACGGCCGGATCCCTGTCGACGCCCACAATCGTCCGGCACTGACCACGCAGAGCCAGCGCCAGCGAGCCGCCCATCAGCCCAAGCCCGACGATCGCCACTTCGCAATCGATCAGGCTGAGCGGCGGGCGCCCCATCAGACTTCCAGTCTTACCCTCTCGACTCAGCACAGATGTGATTATAACTGCCGTGAGCCGATCCGCTACTCGTTTATTCGGCAGGAAAGGATGGGTTAAGTGTGGGAAGTGGATGATGGGAGAATGGCGACGGTCCCCGGCGAAACGCTCCGGGAGCCGACGCCACTCCCCTTCTCTACTTCGACGCCTATAGCTGTCGGTCGACGGCCTCGGCGATCCGGCGGACATCGGCCACGAGCTTCAGAAAGGCCTCTGGCTTGAGCGACTGGGCCCCGTCGGAAAGCGCCTGATCGGGATGGGCATGGACCTCGATGATCAGGCCGTCGGCCCCGGCGGCGATGCCGGCTTTCGCCACCGCCGCGACATAATCGGCCTTGCCGGTGCCATGGCTGGGATCGAGCAGGACCGGCAGGTGCGTCTGGCGCTTCAGGACCGGAATAGCATTAATGTCGGTCGTGTTGCGCGTGGCCTTCTCGAAGGTCCGGATCCCG
>CAYZRP010000156.1:0-13634 GCA_964480865.1 uncultured Anaerolineales bacterium
ATGACACGCGGCGCGCGAGGGACAGGCGCTTGGGATGACACGCGGCGCGCGAGGGCCAGGCGCTTGGGATGACACGCGACGCGTGTGGGCCAGGCGCTCTGGATGACACGCGGCGCGCGCGGGTCAGGCATTTGGGATGACACGCGACGCGCGAGGGCCAGGCGCTTGGGATGACACGCGGCGCGCGCGGGTTCAGTGCGAGAGCCAGCGTGGAAAACGAAAGGGTCGCCAGTGACTGGCACCGACGGGGATGGACAGTCCCTGAGACCTTTTAAGCGCAGCATCAACGACGAAGGACGAACGACGAAGGTTGTCTCGCACAACCTTCGTCGTTCGTCCTTCGTCGTTCGTCGTCCTCGAATCAGTGATGCCCGCCGCCACCACCGCCCCCGGCTGGTTTGCCGCCCTTGGGCGCGCCCTTCGGCGCCGGGGCGTTCGATCGATTGATCACCTGGGCCAGGAATGACGCCGCCCCCATGGCGCCAGCAAACACCACAATTGGGACCAGGACGTAGACCCACACCAACACGTCGTTCACCAGAGACTCGACCATCACGTCCCTCTCTTTCCGCGCCCCCGCGCGGCACCATCTCTCGTTCGCAGTGTGCAGCGAAGACGCGCCAGGGGCGGATGGACTACCGCCGAATAGGTTGGTAAGAGGTGAGAACGGCCCAAAACCTGTGGGAATCTACATACCGGGCTCTTGGCGGGCAGCGTACGATCCGAGCTATGTGGCGAAAAGCACTCCAATTAGGGCTCTTGCACGCCGCCGTGGCGCTGCTGACCCTGCCCGTCGATGACAACCTCAACCGGGTGATGAACGTCGAACTTGGCCTGTCGCTGACCCTTGTGACGGCCCTCGTGTCGCTGCCCTACCTGGCCGCGCCGCTGCAGGTCGGCTTCGGGGCCTGGGCGGATCGACATCCCATCGCGGGGTTGCGCCGCACACCCTATGTCGTCATCGGCATCCTGGTCTGCGCGGGGGGCGTGGCCCTCTTGCCCGTTGCCCTCTTGCAGGTCGGAGGCAGCGCCGGGATCGGCCTTGCGGTCGTGGGCTTCGTGCTGTGGGGGCTTGGCTACAACGTCAGCACCGTGGCGTACTTCTCGCTGGCCTCGGAGCTCTTCAACGAGCGCTCGCGCAGCCGCGCGGTGGCCGTGATGTACTTCGTCATGCTGCTCAGTGTGATCGCCGGCGGCATCGCGTTCAGCCGACTGGTGGCCGATGTGCCCGACACGGTCGAAGCGCTTGCCGCTCCGTTGACCACCGCGATCTGGCAGGTCGTCGTTGTGGCGCTTGGCCTCGGGCTCCTTGGTCTGATCGGGCTCGAGCCGCGGACGAGGCAGGCGGTGACCACACGCGCGACTCTCGGTGCGACGCAGATCTGGCGCCTGCTGGTCGACAACCGCACGGCCCGACGTTTCTTCCTATACCTGATCCTGCTCCTCATCGCCATCCTCGGGCAGGACGCGATCCTCGAGCCGTTCGGCGGCCAGGTGCTCGGCATGCCGTTGGCTGAAACGGCGCGGCTGCGCTCGATCTACGGCGTGTGCTTCCTCGTCGCGCTCGCGTTCGCGGCGTTGCTCGAGCGCTATCTCTCGAAACGCAGGGTTGCGCAGAGCGCTGCCCTCTTCGGGGCCGTCGCCTTCGCGCTGCTCGCGGCCTCCAGCGTGAGCGCGTCGCGACCGCTGTTCTACACCGGTCTCGTCCTGCTCGGCCTGGCCATCGGCATCTCGACGGTGACCAACCACTCTTTCATGCTCGATATGACGACGGCGCGCGACACCGGCCTGTACATCGGGGCCTGGGGCCTGGCCGTGTCGTTGGCGCGACTGTTCGGTGGCGTGATCAACGGCATCACGCGCGACCTGGTCGGTGCGGCCACTCAGAGCGCCGGTCTGAGCTTCGCGGCTGTGTTCGGGCTACAACTGATCCTCATCCTGACTTCGTTAATTGTGCTGACGGGCCTTCCTGACCTTCACCTCACCGCTCGTCGAGACCAGAATGATTTGATCGATCGCGTCGCCGCGACGGCCGAGTGAGCCCAGGCCACTCAGGGCAGTTGTGGCTCACATCGCGCGGAGAGTCCGGCCGCGGATGACGCGGATGATGTCGCGTGACAGCGCCGAACGATTGGCTGACCGGTGATGGCCCCTCTCATCCGCGTCATCCGCGGCCCTTCCTGATCCATATCGAATGAGACGCGATGGCCTTGCGTGGTCTCCGCCGTGCCTTGGAAGACATTACAATGTCGGCCAACGCCTCGAGTAGGCGATTCACCCAGAGGCTCTTTCAAATGGAAACACTCATCGCATTGCTCTCCGACCTTGTTCGCATCGAGTCGATCAACCCGGATCTGACCTCCACGGGCTCCGGCGAGGCGGCTGTCGCGGCTTACGTGGCGGATTGGTTGCGGCGGGCCGGGATCGACACGGTGGTCGAAGACGTGCGCGATGGTCGGCCCAACGTCGTGGCGCGTGTGCCGGGCTCGGGCGGCGGACGCACGCTGATGCTCAACGGCCACCTCGACACAGTGGGCATCACAGGCATGACCGATCCGCTGACGCCGCGCATCGCCGACGGCCGGATGTATGGCCGTGGCACCTATGACATGAAGGCCGGCGTCGCGGCCTGCATGCTGGCGCTCGTTGCCGCCAAACAGCGCCAGACTCCTCTGCGCGGCGATGTGATCTTCACGGCCGTGATGGACGAGGAAGTCGCCGGCCAGGGCACGCGCGCAATCGCGGCTCGCTACAAGGCCGACGGCGCCCTGATCGCTGAACCGACTGAACTCGAGCTCGTCGTGGCTCATCGCGGCTTCGTCTGGCACGAGATTGAGACGCATGGCGTGGCCGCGCACGGCTCGATGCCCGAGCTGGGCGTCGATGCGATTGCGCGCATGGGCCGGGTGCTCGTGGCGCTCGAAGACCTGGGACGCGAGATGGCCACGCGCCCGGCTCACCCGCTGCTCAAGACGGGGTCGCTGCACGCCGGCCTGATCCGCGGTGGGCAGGAGCCGTCCTCCTATCCGGCCAGTTGCGTCCTGAGCCTCGAGCGGCGGACGCTACCGGGCGAGACCGCCGAGAGCGTCGACGCCGAATACAGAGCCATTCTCGAGCGGCTTGCGAGTGCGGACCCGACCTTCTCGGCCACGATGACGAACACCCTCGCCTATGGCCCGATGGAGACCGACCCTCAAGGCCCGTTGGCGCAGACGGTTCGAGCGGCAGCGTCCATGGTGCTGGGCCACGAGCCGATCACCGCCGGGGCGCCCTACTGGACCGACGGCGCGACGTTGGGCGAGGTCGGCATCCCGGCCGTGCTCTTTGGCCCGAGCGGCACCGGCGCGCATGCCTTCGAAGAATGGGTCGACCTCGCCAGCGTCAAACAGTGTGTCGAGATCTACACCCGCGTGATCGAGTCGTTCTGCGCCTGAGGCTTCGTGCCGTGGATGACGAGGATTTCGTTCTCTACCGGCGCAATCCGCAGGGCAAATCGCGTCTTGTTTTCGACAGGCAGTTCATAGCCACGAATTTCACGAATTGAAACGAATTGGCACGAAGGATGGGAAAGAGTTCTCGGACTTACAGAACCCCCCTTAACCGACTTCGTGCCAATTCGTTTCAATTCGTGAAGTTCGTGGCAAAGCTCGCTCTATGTCGAATTGACTCGGTCACCCCGGCTGCGCAAGTCGTTGCGACAATCATCACGCGTGGCACGGATGTTAGAATGACGGCGCTATGCTTCCTCAGGACTATCATCTTCATTCCAATTACTCACCGGATTGTCAGGCCAGCATGGTCACGATGTGCCAGGCTGCTGTCGACAAAGGCATCGCCGAGATCGGCTTCACCGAACATTACGATCTGCATCCCGATGAATGGGAGCGCGACTGGTTCAAGACCGATGCCTACTTCATCGAGCTTGAGCGGGTGCGTGCTCAGTTTGCGGGCCGCCTGATCGTGCGCGCGGCGGTGGAACTTGGCGAACCGCACATCTTCAGAAACGAGTGTCAGGAGCTTCTGGCGAAGCATCCCTTTGATTACGCCTTGGGATCGTTGCACTGGGTCGGTCGACGACTGGTCTTCGATCCGCAGTTCTACAGCCGGCCAATCGACGAAGCGTGTCGCGACTTCTTTGAGGAACTCGATCGCATGACGCGTGTAGGTGGCTTCGACGTGCTCAGTCACTTCGACGTCATCGTGCGCGTGGGCTTTGATGTGTATGGCGCGTACGATCCGACCCGCTACGAGGATGTGATTCGCTCGGTGCTGCGCAATCTGATCGATCACGGGATCGCCCTCGACATCAATACGGCGGCGTTTCGCCGGCGGGCAGCGATGTTGACGCCGGGAGTCGAGATCCTGCGCTGGTATTGCGAGATGGGGGGCGAGCGCGTGACGTTGGGGTCCGACGCGCATCGGCCCGAGCACATCGGCGACCACCTCGACGTCGCCATCGCGGCGATCAAGGCCGCGGGCCTCAAGCACCTGACCTTTTTCGAGAAACGCCAGGCGCGGTTGGTGCCGCTGCCCTGAGCCCTGGTTAGAAAAACGCCGGATTCTCGAAAGCGCACTTTTCGTGAGAACTTGAAAAGCCGCAAATCCTGGGTGGACCTGTCAGGTCCAAGGTTAGAGCGATTGCCAATCGAGGCGCGATGAGCCGTCAATCCACCGTCCGAGGGTTTGGGCGCGACCTCTCATGGCGCGCGATGTGGCCCGAGATCCTGGGCGTCGTCGGCCTGGCACTGCCGGCTTTGAACGCCTACGCGATCATGTGGCTGGCGGCCGTGCAGGGCTGGCTGCCGAAGCCTGGCAGCGACGCCGCGCTCGATGTCAATCACGACCCCGTCTTCCTCGCCCCCATCGACTGGATCGTCGTCGTAGCCTTGCTGGTCGCCGCGGCTACGGCTTACCTCGTCTGGTGGCCGCCTGCGGGGTGGGGGTTTCGTGCCGATCAGGTCAAGACGCCTGCGCGTCGACAGACCCTGATCGTCTTGTTGTCGCTGCTCGCCATCGGGGCCGTGCTCACGCGTGATGCGAGTTTCATGTTGCTGGCGTTTCCGACGCTTGCGCTCTGGCCGTGGATCAAACCGCGTCCTCTACCAGCGGGCAACGCGCTCAATGCCGTGCTCTACGCGGGCGGGTTGCTCTCCTGGCTTGCTGGGCTTGTCACCTTGAGTTCAACCTTGCCGACGCCGGCATTTGTCTGGTGGCAGGTGATGGCCGGCGCCGCGTATGGCCTGATCCCGGGCGGCCATGTGCTCGTCTGGTGTCTGCTCATGGCTGTGGGCGTACGTCTTCTCTTGCTTGGGAGACGCAGAGGATGATTATCGCTTCTATGCGGATTTCTTATACTTGATAAAACTCACGAAAGAAACGCTTATTGTGTTTTCCTGCACAAATCGGAGGTTTTTCAAAATCAACCAATTTCGTGGGAATTGAGGATGATAAAATCGAGCCGACGTGCGAGATCAAATCCTACTGATCTCGCCCCCATTTTCCATTTCGTGACGGGGAGAGTTGTATGGCTGCTGTAACGTCGCGTTGGGACTCCTTTAAAGAGGGCGTCCTCTACCAGGGACGCGAAGGACATTATGCCTTCATCCTGCATCGAGTGTCAGGCCTGGCGATCCTGCTCTTTTTGATGATCCACATTGTGGATACGTCGTGGGTGGCGTATCTGCCCGAAGAGTACACCAAGGCGATCGGGATGTACGGCTCGATCCCATTCCTGATCTCCGAGTACTTCCTGTTTGCCGCCATCGTGTACCATGCGGTGAACGGCCTGAACATCGTCCTCAAAGACACGTTCCCGACCTGGTGGAACCGGCACCTGCAGCCGAATTCTTTCCGCAAGATCATCGCGCTCTCCGTGATCTTCTGGCTGCCTGCCGCCTACTTCGTCACGCTGAACCTCTACAACTTCTACATCTGCCCGGCGACGGGTGGTTCGTGCGGGGGTGCTGAGCCGCCGGTGGCCTTCTCGGCCCTCGACATCACGTACCTGTTGGTGCCGGTGGCCTTCATCGTGACTGCCGCCGTGCTCGCCTGGGGCGCTACGCTGAAGGAATCGGTCACCTCGAAGGCCCCGCGCTACGTGCGCCGACCGGGCCGCACCTTCGAGACCTGGTCGTGGCTGTTCATGCGCATCAGCGGCGCGCTGCTCTTCGTGCTGGTGTGGATCCACGTCGCGGCCAACGCGCTGCTGACCGGCGCTCACCACATCGACCTTGATTTCGTCGCTCAGCGCTGGGCGAACGGCCTTTCATGGGGCAGCACCTTCACCATCCTGGCCGTGGCGCTGTTGCACGGCGTCAATGGCCTGCGCGCGGTACTCGGCGACTACATCCACAGCGAAAGCGCCACTCGTGTGATCAACGTTGTGCTTCTGCTTGTCTGGGTCGTGATCACGGCCCTGGGCGCTTACGCGATGTTCGCGGGAGTGCAGGTGGGATGACGAACGACCAATGACGAACGACGAAGGTCGAACGGCCGTTCAACCTTCGTCGTTCGTCATTCGTCATTCGTCGCATTTGTTCATCGAGGATCTCATGCTTCATCATCATCAGTTCGATGCCATCATCGTGGGGGCCGGCGGGGCCGGGTTGATGGCAGCGTTGCACGCCTCGAAGTCCGCGAACGTGGCTGTGATCTCCAAACTGTATCCGACTCGCTCGCATACGGGCACGGCGCAGGGCGGCATCGCGGCGCCGCTGGCGAACATGGAAGAGGACAACCCCGAGTGGTACATGTACGACACCGTCAAGGGCGGCGACTACCTGGTCGACCAGGACGCCGCCGAGGTGCTCGCGCATGAGTCGATCGAGGCCGTCGTCGAGCTCGAGCACATGGGCCTGCCCTTCGACCGCACGCCGGCCGGCCGCATCGAGCAGCGCCGTTTCGGCGGCCACAGCGCCGAGTTCGGCAAGCGCCCGGTGATGCGCTCGTGCAAGAGCGCCGACCGCACCGGCCACATGATCCTGCAGACGCTCTACCAGGCCTGCATCAAGCAGAAGGTCAAGTTCTTCGACGAGTTCTTCGTCGTCGACCTGATCATCGAAAGCGGCGCCTGCGTCGGCGCCGTGGCGATCGAGATCAACACCGGCGACGTCCACGTCTTCCACGCCAAGGCCACGCTGCTGGCCTCGGGCGGGTTCGGGCGCATGTTCAAAGTGACCTCGAACGCTCACTCATTGACGGGCGAGCCCGTGGCCGCTGTCTACCGCCGCAACCTGCCGCTTGAAGACATGGAGTTCTTCCAGTTCCACCCGACCGGCATCTATAAGATGGGCGTGCTGCTCTCCGAGGCCGCGCGCGGTGAGGGCGGCGTCTTCGTCAACGGCAAAGGCGAGCGCTTCATGGAGCGTTACGCGCCGAACATGAAAGACCTGGCCTCGCGCGACGTCTGCTCGCGCGCGATCTACCTCGAGGTCAAAGAAGGCCGCGGCATCAACGGCAAAGACTACGTCTACCTCGACATCCGGCCCGAGACCATCAACGGCTACAAGAGCGCGCCGAATGGCAAGACCGTGACCGCCGAGGAGCTCGAGAAGAAACTGCCCGACATCATCGAGATGATGCGCATCTACCTCGGCGTCGAGCCGATGAAGGAAGGCGTGCCGATCCAGCCGACCGCGCACTACGCGATGGGTGGCGTTCCGACGGATCTCAATGGCCAGGTGCTGGCCGACGCCAACGGCGGGCTCGTCCACGGCCTGTTCGCGGCCGGCGAGTGCGCGTGCGTGTCGGTGCACGGCGCGAACCGGCTGGGCACCAACTCGCTGGTCGACCTCGTCGTGTTCGGCCGCCGCGGCGGCCGCGCGATGGCCGAGTACGTCAAGAGCGTCGACTTCGCGCCGCTGCCGGCTTCGCCCGAAGCTGCCGTCGTGGCCGAACTCGAGCGCATCCGCACCCAGACGGGCCCCGAAAAGGCCGGGATCCTGCGCAGCGAGATGCAGGAGATCATGATGGACAACGTCGGCGTGTTCCGCACGGGGCCCATGATCCAGATCGCGTTGAACAAGGTCCGCGAGCTTAAAAAGCGCTACCTTAACGTTGCTATCGACGACAAGGGCAAGCGCTTCAACACCGACCTGCTCGAGGCCTTCGAGCTCGGCGCGATGCTCGACCTGGCCGAGGCCACAGCCCTATCGGCGTTCAACCGCACCGAGAGCCGTGGCGCCCACTCGCGCGATGACTTCCCGAAGCGCGACGACGTCAACTGGCTGAAGCACACGTTCATCCGCCACACCGGCGCCCCCACCGTGGCGCCTACCGATGCGGAGTGCGAGATCACGTACAAGCCGGTGACGATCACGAAGTTCCAGCCGAAGGAACGAACGTATTGACATTGGTTATTGGGTTATTGGCTATTGGCTATTGGAAGGCTCAATAGCCAATAGCCAATGATCTGGGGTGACTATGAAATTCAACGTCAAAATCAAGCGGTACAACCCCGAGATTGATGCGAAGCCTCATTTCGAGACGTACCCGGTCGAGGCAGAGCCCAACGACCGGATTCTCGACGTGCTCCACATCGTCAAGTGGCAGCACGACGGCACGCTGACGCTGCGCCGGTCGTGCGCGCACGGCATCTGCGGCTCGGATGCGATGCGCATCAACGGCCGCAACGCCCTGGCCTGCAAGGTCCTGGTCAAGGACTGTGTGGTCGAGGGTGGCACGATGCAGCTCGAGCCGTTGCTGGGCCTGCCGCTCATCAAGGACCTGACGGTCGATATGGAGCCGTTCTTCAAGCACTACCGCTCCATCCAGCCGTTCCTGGTTAACGGCGATCCGTTGCCGACCGACGGCCGCGAGCGCCTGCAGAGCCCAGAGGCGCGCGAACGTTTCGATCAGGGCACCAAGTGCATCCTCTGCGCGGCATGCACCACGAGCTGCCCGTCGTTCTGGGGCAACGGTGAGTACGTCGGGCCGGCCGCTATCGTCCAGGCGCACCGCTTCATCTTCGATGATCGCGATCAGGCGGCCGAGGAGCGCCTCGAGGTGCTTGGTGATCAGTTCGGCGTCTTCCGCTGCCGCACGGTCTTCAACTGCACCGAGGCCTGCCCGCGCGAAATCCCTGTGACGCAGCTGATCGGCGAGATCAAGCAGGTGCTCTCGAGCGGCCAGATCGAGTAAAATCCAGGCATTGGTTATTGGTTATTGGCTATTTTGTGTCCAATAGCCAATAACCAATGCTTCGCCCCAGTAGTTCAACGGATAGAACAGGGCACTCCTAAGGCTCTGATGTGGGTTCAATTCCTGCCTGGGGCACTCAGCCGATCCTAAATCGGTCCTTCCGGGTCAGATTGACCAATCCCTCTAAAGACGGTATAAGATATTCGACGAGCTCCTGGGTGCCCCCCTCACCTAGGGGTTCGTCACTTAACGGGGAGGTGTGGCGGTGCCTGCACCCGTGTTCTTGAGGGTGGCCCTGGCCCTTATGTTGGCTGTGAACCCCGCCGGCTCTGGTGGACCACCACCCCTGGGGCGTCCCATGCCTTCGGCGAGGCTGCCCCTCACGCCGGGTCCCCTTATGTTTGCCATCATCGGTGACTACGGCTGGGCCGGCACCGATGTCGCCCAGGTCTCCGAGCTGGTGCATACCTGGGATCCGCAGCAGATCTACACAGTTGGCGACAACAATTACCCGGCGGGCTCGGGCGATACCCTCGACGCGAATGTCGGCCAGTACTACCACGACTACATCGCCCCCTACACGGGTTCCTACGGTTCAGGCGCTGCCGTGAACGCTTTTTTTCCGGCGCTGGGCAATCACGACTGGCTGACCGCAGACGCCCAGCCGTACTTCGACTTCTTTGCCTTGCCTGGCAACGAGCGCTACTACACGGTGACCTCGGGCGCCGTTCAATTCGTCGTGCTGGACAGTGACAGCCACGAGCCAGATGGAATCGGGCTGAGTTCCGTCCAGGCGGCCTGGGCCCGCGACGTCTTGCAGTCGTCAGGCGTGGCCTGGCAGGTGGTGCTGCTCCACCATGCGCCCTATTCGTCGGCCACACATGGGCCGAACCCGGCTGTGCAGTGGCCTTTTGCCGAGTGGGGGGCGGACCTTGTGGTCGCGGGCCATGATCACACCTATGAACGCCTGCTCATCGACGGGATCCCCTACGTGGTCAATGGCACAGGTGGCGCGCCGCTGTATGGCTTTCCCGTCGTGCTGCCCGAAAGCGTGGTGCGCGACAACTCAGCCCATGGCGCGCAGCGTTGTGCCGCGACGAAAGCGACATTGACCTGCGACTACCTCGTCGTTGATGCGTCGGTGCCCGACGGTCGGCTGGTTGATTCGTTCACCCTGACGAACACCGCCTACAGCGAGCAACTCTACTTGCCGTTTCTGGCCAGCCGCTGACTCAATCCTCTTCAGGAGACAGGCCCGCATGAATGTCCTTGTGTATGACTCGCACTCCTACGATCGTCAGTTTCTCGAGGCAGCCAATCGGGGCCGCCATACGCTTGACTTCACCACGTCGCAGCTTGACGCGCAAACGGCGACTCTGGCTCAGGGCCATGAGGCGATCTGCATCTTTGTCAACGACGATGGCTCAGCACCGGTGCTCGAGAAACTCGCGTCCCTGGGTGTGCGCGCCATTGCTTTGCGCAGCACGGGCTTCAACAACGTCGACCTCGAGGCCGCGAAACGTGTCGGGATCACGGTGATGCGCGTGGCCTACTACTCGCCTTACGCCGTGGCCGAGCACGCTGTCGCGTTGCTGCAGACGCTCAATCGACGAACGCATCGCGCTTACAACCGCACCCGAGAATTCAACTTCCGTCTTGGCGGTTTGCTGGGTCGCGATATCCACGGCTCGACGGTCGGCGTGATTGGCACAGGCAAGATCGGCCAGGCCTTCGCGTCGATCATGAAGGGCTTCGGCTGCAAGCTGCTGGGTTACGACGCCGCTGAGAACCCGGCCTGCATCGAGCTCGGCATGACCTACAAACCGCTCAAGGAGTTGCTGCCGGAGGCCGACATCGTCAGCCTGCATGTGCCGCTGCTCCCGGCGACGCGCCACCTGATCAATCCTGAGACGTTGGCGCTGATGAAGCCCGGAGCGTTCCTGATCAATACAAGCCGCGGCGGCCTGGTCGACACCGAGGCCGTGATCGAGGCGCTGCGGCACGAGCGTTTGGCGGGTGTTGGCCTCGATGTGTATGAGGAGGAAGATGGCCTGTTCTTCCAGGATCTCTCTGACCGCGTTGTGGCCGACGACGTGTTGGCGCGGTTGATGATGTTCCCCAACGTGCTGGTTACTGGTCATCAGGCCTTCTTCACCCAGGAGGCCGTGACCACGATCGCCGAGACGACCCTGCAGAACCTCGATGACTTCGCGGCCGGGCGACTCAACGACAACGTGCTCACAAAGAACTGACGAACGACGAAGGACGGATGACGAGGGTTGAACGGCCGTTCAACCCTCGTCATCCGTCCTTCGTCGTTCGTCGCGAGTGGCCCTCAGGGCACGCTGGCGAGCATGTAGGCCACGACGCCTTCTTCGCCGCCAAAGGTCGCCTCAAGGCCGTCGATGAGTTGCTGTTTCTCGGCGTCGGACAGACGAGCCTCTGGGTGTGTAATGAGGTAGATGGGCATCGGCATCTGGCCATCGCGCACCAGATCGGCTGGCGAGTGGTGATGGTCGTCGCGCCCCTCCGAATGCTCCTCGCCTTCGTGCTCCTCCGACATCTCCGAGATGTTGAAGTGCTCTCGCCCCTCGTTCACATCACGTTGAACCAGCCACGAGACCGGTGCAACGTTGCTGTACCACGGCCACTTGGTTTCATTGCTGTGACAGTCGGCGCAGGCGCGGTAAAAGAGATCGCGCGTCTGATCGCTATCCCAGTTGACCTGTAGAGTAACAGGTGGTTTGGCATGATCGCGGCCAAAAGGCACGAGCTGAATGGCCACGGCCAGGGCGGCGACGGCGCCAGCTCCGATACCAATGGCTCGGCCGATCGAAGAACTGCGTTTGGACATGTATGGTCTCCCTCCACGTGTCATGTGGGCCTGAGTTCGCGGATTGTAATGGCCGACTCATAAGCCAAAGCTGAGTGTCGGCAGTTCCACGATAAGGCACCCAAATGGGTGAAATGTGGAGAGAGCTGGCAGCTCTCTTGAACCTAACCGGCCAGGTCGCGCACGGCGGCCACGGTCGCCTCGATCTCGGCCAGGGTGTTGTAGTGCACGGGACCGACGCGGACCATGCCACCGCCCTCTTCGAGGCCGAGTCGACGGACAACCTCATAGGCGTAGTAGTTCCCGTCCCAAACGTTGATGTCGTGCTCACCGAGTTGCTCGGCCACGCGACGCGGGTGCTGACCCTCGAGCGTGAAGGACACCGTCGCCACGCGTTCGACCACGCGTTCCGGCTCGGTGATGCCGTAGATGCGCACGCCCGGGATCGCCTGCAAGCCGGCGATCAGGGCGCGGGCCAGCGCGTGCTCATGTTCGAGCAGTGCCTGCATGCCGGCCGCGAGCCGCTGACGACGAGCATCGCTGCGTGCCGGCGAGAGCTGGGTCAGCGGGGTGTAACCACGGGCCCTATCGCCGACCCATTCGAGATACTCGACGGCGCCGAGCGTGCCGGCGATGCCTTCGTGGTTGAGCGTGCCCGTCTCGAACTTGTCCGGCGGCTCGTCGTGGGCGGGGCGCACCTTGTAGGCCGGCAGACGGTCGAGGAGATCGTGCTTGCCGTAGAGCACGCCCACGTGCGGGCCGTAGAACTTATAGGCCGAGCAGGCCAGGAAGTCACAGTCGAGGTCGCGGACGTCGATCAGGCCGTGCGGCGCGTACTGCACGGCATCCACGTAGACGAGCGCGCCGACGGCGTGTGCCATCTCGATGATCCGCTTCACCGGGTTGATGGTTCCCACCGCGTTCGAGGCGTAGCCGACGGCCACGATGCGGGTCTGAGGCGTGATGGCCTTCTCGAAATCGTCGAGGCGCAAAGTCACATCGGCTTCGTTGACGTCCACCCAGCGCACTGTGGCGCCCGCATCCTGCGCGGCAAGCAGCCAGGGCGCGACGTTGGCGTCGTGGTCGAGCCGCGTCACCACGATCTCGTCGCCGGGTTTGAGCCACTTTGCCAGCGAGCGCGACGCGTGAAGGGTCAGCGTGGTCATGTTGGCGCCGAAGACCACCTCGTTCGGCGCGCAATTGAGGAAGTCGGCCATGGCGGCGTGCGCGGCGGCGATGACGGCATCGCTTTCGCTCGACGTGCGGAAGCCGCCACCCTTGTTGGCGTTGCAACGCACGAGATAGTCAGTCATCCGCTCGATCACGCGCTGCGGCACCTGAGTGCCGCCGGGGTTGTCGAGGTATACGGTGCTGGTCTGCAGCGCCGGGAACTGGGCGCGCACGGCGTCGACGTCGAAGGTCATGGGTCCTCCTGGGGTTGGCGCGATTGTACCCTGCGGGCGTGCTTCTTAACTGCGAAAGTCGCGCATTTCGCGGAAGGACCGTCGCGCCGCCCACATCAGGATTGCCGCTGCCCGATCTGCCAAATCCGCGACCAGGCATCCGGGCAAGGCATCACGCCTGAAGATCGGTGTCGGATCCTGTACGCGGATGGCGCGGATCGGAACGGATCACGCGGAATCCATCGAAACTCGCTCTGCGT
>CAYZRP010000157.1:0-13544 GCA_964480865.1 uncultured Anaerolineales bacterium
CCGGAGTATAGCTTACGCTAGCAGGCGCCGCGACGAGAGGGTCGCGAGGTGTGCAAGCACAAGGTGTCAGGCGCCCGAAGATCGGTGCCGCATCCTGTCCACGGATGGCGCGGATCGGAACGGATCACGCGGACTCCATCGACAATCGCTCCGCGTCATCCGTGCCGATCCGCGCCATCCGCGTACAAGGCTTACTGGCCTGAAACGGCCTGACATCTCGCCCGTGCACACATCGGAGGATTGCCGCCGATTGTCAATCTGCTTCGAGTATCATGAACGGTTGTCGGTCCGACGGGCGCGCCACCGTGCCTGGCGCGACGACGAGGAGAGGAAACGTCATGACCGCCTCAAACGCATTTCTGAAGAAAATGGGCTTCTCAGCCACAGATCGAGTCGTGATCCTGCATGCCGATGACATCGCCATGTGTCAGAGCACGGTGTCTGCCTATGCCGATATGCTGTCATTCGGCCTGATCTCCTCGGCCGCGGTCATGGTGCCCTGCCCATGGTTTCCGGCTGCGGCCGAGCGCATTCGCGAGTTGGCGTCGAGCGAGCCCGACGTGGGCGTGCACATGACCCTCACCGCCGAGTGGGATGCGTATCGCTGGGCGGCCGTCTCGACCGCCGACCTGGCGACGGGCCTTTTCGATCCGACCGGCTACTTCCCGCACCGAACCGATCCAACCCGTGTACATGCTTCTCCTGACGCCGTCGCGCTCGAGATTCGCGCTCAACTCGAGAAGGCGCTGGCGTTCGGCATCGACGTCACGCACATCGACTCGCACATGCTGTCGGTGTTCACGCCGGCCTATCTGCCGCTGTACCTCGGCCTGGCGTTCGAACACCATGTTCCAGCGTTCGCGCTGCGCCAGGACGTTGACGAACTGCGCGCCCGTGGCTTCGACGAGGCAGGGGCTGCTGACCTGGTGCGGGTCACGAACGAATTCGAGGAACGGGGCCTCCCGATCTTCGATCATGTCTACTGCATGTCGCTGAACACTGATCAGGGTCGGGTGGCCGAGGCCACGCGGGCCCTGGCCGAGTGCCCACCCGGGCTGACGCACTTCATCGTCCACCCCGCCAGCGACACGCCCGAGTTGCAGGCCATCGCCCCAGACTGGCGCTCACGTGTCGCCGATCGTGCGCTCTTTCTCGACGAAACCTGGAGATCCGCCGTCGCCGGCAGTGGCGTTCACGTGATCGGTTATCGCGCCCTGCGCGACGCCATCCGGGCCGATTGATCCACAACCTATCCGGCCCGCGTCGTCGGCCGCCGTCTGAACGCCTTTTTTAGAAAAGGCCAGGTGGCACGTTTGGCTCCTGCCGCTAGAATAGCCTTATGGGGGACATTGAGTTGACCGAGGCCGAGATTCAGGAGGGCCTGCTCCGTCTGCCGGAGCTGGCCGCAATGGCTGTCGTGAAACTTGGTCCACGGAGCGATGTCGAATTCGGCCTCAACCGGGCCTCGGTAGCCTGGGTCGAAGGCTACATCGAGCGTGAACGCGAGCGGCGCGGCCCGGATGGCGAGGTGGACGGCACGATCAACGTCCTCGGGGCTTTCCTGGGCGAGTGCATTCGGGCCGCAGTCTCCGCCGATTGGTTGTGGGATGAGTATCAGCAGGATTGGGGCCTGGCCCTGGCCGCCGGCGGCCGCGTCTTTCCGATGGGCAAGGTTTTCCGGCAATATCATTCTGGGCTGGCGTCCGGTGAGTCGATCTTGAGCTTTTACGACGTGGTCGTGGATTTCCTGGCTAAGGGCAAGTTGCCGACTCTGTAAGCGTCTTCTCCTCCGCAGAAATACGTGCCTGCGTCTCGGATCAGGCTCCATTGACGCATATCTATCCGGTTCAGTAGGATGAAAACATGATATCGATCAGACGCCTTACACTGACTACCCTATTGTTGTTGAGTCTCCTCCCGCAACCACAGACCGCCCTCGCGCAGTCGGGCCCCTCCAATCAGATCCGGCTCCCAGCCGTCTTGCGCAATTCGGCGCCGGTGTTGCCGCGGGACGGATGTGTCATCACGCGCAGCACGGCCACGACGCCGATGTATCCAACGACGCATCCGCGTGTTCTGCTCAGTCACGCGGCGACCAAGAGCTGCCTGCAGCAGTTGCTGGCGGCCGACGTGTCCTCTGCGGTGCGCTTCCGCAACTACGTCGATGGTCAGCTCGCCGGCAACGACTACTATGCCTTCGAGGGCTGGCACGCGGCATTGATGTACCAGCTGACCGGCAACGTCGCCTATGCCACCTACGCCATCAACTGGATCGACACCTTTGTGGCGAGCGAAGAAGCCCTGATCAACGCCGGTCAGCGTGCGACGGTTTCCAACGACAGTTACCTGTATGTCGGCGATCTGGTCGGCGACACCATGCTGGTCTACGACTGGACTTATGATCGGCTGACGGCGTCGCAGCGCACCCGCTGGGTGACCTATGCCAATCAGGCGGTATGGAACGTCTGGCATCCGAGTCAGGCACAGTGGGGCGGGGTGACTTATCCCTGGTCGGGCTGGTCCATTGACAACCCGGCCAACAATTACTACTACTCATTCCTGCGCGCGACGATGCTCACAGGCCTCGCCAGCCGCGGTGAGAATGCCCAGGCCCAGACCTGGATCGACACCTTTCGCACCAGCAAGCTCGAGACCCAACTCTTCCCGACCTTCAACAGCGATCTGACCGGCGGCGGCTCGCGCGAGGGCACCGGCTACGGCGTTTCTCTGCGCGGACTGTTTCGCCTCTATGACTGGTGGGAGCGTTCGACCGGTGAGCGCGTCGCCGACAAGACGACGCACACCCTGGCGACGCTCGCCTTCATGCTGCACAGCATCGTGCCAACGCTTGATAGGCTCGCGCCGACCGGCGACCACGCGCGCGAGTCGACTGCCGCGCTATTCGACTATCACCGCGAAGAGCTGCTGGAGTTGATGGCCCTGTACCCGAACGAGCGCCTGTCGGCAGTGGCTGACACTGCGCTCGCTGCGTCGTCAGTGCCCGAAATGGGTCAGCGGTTCATGTACTACGCCGACTTCATCTACAACCCGCCGGTGCTCAACCCTGAGCCGCTCGACGCCCTGTCGACCGCGTACTGGGCGCCCGGCACCGGCCAGTTCGCCATGCGCTCCGATTGGACGACCGGCGCCGCCTATTCGAACTTCATCTGTGGACCGTACACGGAGAGCCACGCGCATCGCGACCAGGGCAGCTTCGTGATCTATCGCGGTTCGTGGCTGGCCTACGACTCGAACATCGCCTCGCACTCCGGCATCGAGCAGGATGAGGATCGGCATAACCTGGTGCGCATCACGCAGAACGGCAGCGCGATCACGCAGGTTTACGACCAGACCTGCCACATGGCCGCGCTCGCCAACAACGCGAACTTCACCTACGCGCTCGCTCAGGTGACCCCCCTGTATACGGGGAAGTCGCAGGTGAGCAAGGTCGAGCGCGAGTACCTGTTTCTCAAGCCCGGTACCTTCGTCGTCTTCGACCGCGTCGTCACGGCCGGCTCAGGCATCGCGCGCATCTGGACCCTCAACACGCCGGGGGCACCGACGATCAACGGCGACCGGCTCTCGTACGTGTCGGGTGCGAACCGCCTGGACGTCTACCGCCTTGCGCCCACCGGGTTGAGCGCAACCACCACGATCGTGGACGGTGGAACACGCATCGACGTCGCTGACAGTGCCGGGACGCAATCGCTGTTCCTGCACGTGATCGACACCAACGGCGGCGTGTCGACGGCCGTGCGCTCCGACGCCGCTGGCCAGACGGGCGTGCAGATCACGTTCGCCGACGGGCGTAGCGCGCTCGTGCGTTTCTCCAATACGGGCCTTGGCGGCACACTCGACCTGCGTGCGTCAGGTGGGGCCGTGCTCTACAACGCCGCACTCCCCACGACCGTGACGCCGCCGCCGATTTTCGTCAACTAGGAGAACAGCGAGGGCGAAGAGCGTGGAGCGTGGAGCGTAGAGCGTGGAGCGTATCCTCCACGCTCCACGCCCTTCGCTCCTCGAGACTTACGGCTGAATGCTGACCCCGACACTCATCCCCGGGCGGAGGCTCGCGGGCTGTTCGTCGAGCGCGATCGTGGCCTTGTAGACGACATCGCCACCGAGCGTGCCGGCCAGCGGCGCGATGGCGACCAGGTGGCCGCTCACGGTCTGGCCGAGCGCGTCGATCGTGACGGTGGCGGATTGGCCGATGACGAGGCCGGGCACATCGCGCTCGCTCAGATCGGTGGTCTCGACCTCGAGGGCGCTCAGGTCGGTCAGGACGATGACGGGCTGCCCCGGCGTGACCCACTCGCCGACGTTGACCGACACTACGCCAATCGTGCCGGCGAACGGCGCTCTGATCTCGAGATCGGCCAGCGCGGCTTTGGCCGCCGTCGATTGAGCCTCGGCGTTCGTGACGCGCGCCTCGGCCAGCGCTAATGCATCCGGGTCAGGTCCATCCTTCAACGTTACATAGAGCGTTTCGGCGTCAGCAAGCGCGGCCTCGGCGACGGCCACGTCAGCCTGAGCCAGAGCCAGCTTAACGGCATCCGGTCCGCGTTGAGCCGCCGCGAGGTTCGCCTGCGCCGTGTTGTACGCCTTCTGCGCATCCGACACGGTCGTGTCGTCGGCGGCCAGGGCTTGCTGCAGGCGCAGCTGAGCCGCCTGAAAATCCTGCAGGGCGCGATCGTAGGCGATCTGGGCGTTGCCCAAAGCGTTGTTATGCTGGTCGCTGTAACCGGGATAGCGAGCTTCGAGATCTTTGAGGTTGTTCAACGCATTGGTCGTGTTGGTCAACGCATCGGCAGCCGCGCGCAGCCCGATCTGGTATTCCGTGATCTGCGCGTTCTGCTCCGCCGCCGTCAAGGCCTGCGAAGCCCGGTTGAACTGGTCCTGGTAATAAGCCACGTCCGGGTTGGCCTGGCTTTTGAGCTCACGCTGCGCGCGATCCAGGTTCGCCTGGGCCGTGGCGACGGCCAGCTGGGCCTGAGCCGCGGCCGTTGTTGCCGAGTCTTCCAGATCCTGCACCGCCTGCCGCGCATTCAGCAGTTCGAGGTCCGCCGCCGTCACAGCGGCGGCGAGGCGCTCCCCGCCGGCAAGGGTCACCAGCACCTGGCCGGCCTCGACGGTGTCGCCGGCGGCGACCGCCACACTTTCGATGCGCCCGGCCATAGCCGCGGCGAGCCGCGCTTCTTGCGCGGAGACGATCACGCCTGAGGCGGCTGCGCTGCCGCCACTCACCTGGAGGGCCGAGGCGTTTGTCGCTTCGGTCACGGCCGGTGCGTTTCCGCCGTTCAAGACGACCGTCGGCACGACCTCGGGCGCCGAGCCCGGAAAGCGATCGCAAGCGACCAGGCTCAACGCCAGGCCCAGGGCAATGACAAGACGCGTGTTCATGTTCATACTCCAACATTGACCGCAGACGGCAGACCGCAGACCGCGGGTGGCGACAAGGCCACCTCTACTGCGGTCTTTATTCCTACGCCACCGCCGCCACGGCTTCGTCCGTGGGCACGATCACGCCGTCGCGCAGGTTGACGGTCCGGCGCGCATACGAGATCACGCGCGGGTCGTGCGTGGCGAAGACGAAGGTCACGCCGGTCTCCTGGTTAAGCCGGGTCATGATGTCCATGACCTGCTTGCCGTTGGTGGTGTCCAGGTTGGCGGTGGGCTCGTCGGCCAGGATCAGCGATGGCTTTGTCGCGAGCGCGCGCGCGATGGCGACACGCTGCTGCTGGCCACCCGAGAGTTGATCGGGGCGATGGTGCGAGCGCTCGGTCAGATCGACAGCTTCGAGCAGCCACTTGACGCGCGCGTGGCGTTCGTCGGGCTTCGCTCCCGCCAGCAGCATCGGCAGTTCGATGTTCTCGGCCGCCGACAGAGTCGGGATCAGGGCGAAGAACTGGAAGATGAAGCCGATGGTGCCGCGGCGCATGTCGGCGCGCTGGTCGCGGTTCAGATGGCTGACGTCTTTGCCGTTGATGAAGACCTTGCCGGTCGTCGGTTGATCGAGGCAGCCGATGAGCTGCAACAGCGTCGTCTTGCCGGAACCCGACGGACCCACGAGGGCCGTGAACTCTCCAGCCTCGATCGTCAGGTTGACGCCGCGCAATGCCTGCGCTTCAAGCTTGCCCGTTTTGAACGAGCGTGTGACGTTTTCGACACGTGTGACTTCCATGATTGCGTTTCCTCAGTGACCGCGCATCGTTGCTGGTCAGACGAATGACGACGGACGAACGACGAATGACGTTGATCGAAGGACCAGGTGGACTGGCGACGTTTTTCGTCGTTCGTCCGTCGTCATTCGTCGCATGTTTTACTCTCCCCGATGCAGCGCCTCCACCGGCTCCATCCGCGACGCCAGGAAGGCGGGGTAGAGGGCGGCCAGCAGCGTAATGACGAAGGTCATCACGATCAGCATGATGGCGTCGTTCCAGGTCAGGAAGGCATGAATGGTCTCGCCGATCAGGATGCCGCTGACTCCGTAGTTGCCGATGTAGAAGCCATAGACCGAGGCATACCAGACGAGCACGCCGCCCAGGATCAGGCCCATGATGATGCCGCCGACGGCCAGCAGGCTCGACTCGGCAAAGAACATGGCCATGATCCGGCCGCTGCGCATGCCGACCGCCGACAGGATGCCGATCTCACGTGTGCGCTCGAAGACGGCCATGATCAAAGTGTTGATGATGACCGTCGCCGTGATGCCCAGGACAATCAGGTACAGCACGAACATGTAGGCGCCCGCGAACTGATCGAACGACGCCACAAGTTCGTTGGCTTTCGCCCAGGTGACGATGGTGACGTCGTTGGCCGACAGAGCGGCCGCGACGGCGTCGGCCTGGTCGCGCTCCCGCAGCAACACGAAGATGCTGCTGGCGCGATCGCCGGCTCCGGTGATGGCCTGCGCTTTGGCCAGCGGCATGATGATCGTGGCCTCATCGTAGCCGGGCATGCCGGTGTTGTAGATGCCGCGGACGATGAAGGCCTGTTCATCGACCTCGCCGCTCGAGGTGTTGATCATCAGGTTGACGCGATCGCCGGCCCTGGCCTCGATCTTGTTGGCCAGTTCCTTGCCGATCACCACGCCTTCGCGGTCGTCGGCAGCCGGGAAGGTGCCTTCGACGAGCCCGGCGGTGTACGGAGCATTGGCCGTGGAGCTGACGTCGACGCCGACGATCCGCACGCCGCGCGTGACGTCGCCGAAGGTGAGGATGCCAGCGGCGTACAGCCGGGGCGTGGCGGCCTCGACCTGCGGGAGCGCCGCGATCTGGCTCGCCATGCCGGCGGGTGTGTCGAGAAGATCCTCCCACTTGAGGCTGGTCTTCTCTGGGTTGTAGTCGGCCGCGCGCACCTCGATGTGCCCGGTCTGCAGCCGGATGGACGCGTTCAGGGCGTCGCGCATCTCACCGGTGACGGTCGCGGCCATCAGCAGGAGCAGGGCCATGCCGACCGCGAGGGCAAGGGCCGAGAAAAACGAACGGCGGCGGTTGCGGCCCAGATCACGCCAGGCCATTGAAAAGAGTCGGATCATACGTGCCTCTCACACATGATGCAGTGCCATCGCGGGTTCGCTCTGCGACGCCTCGCGGGCCGGATAAATCGACGCCAGGATGGCGATGACCAGCGTCGTGATCGCGCGCTGGCCGATCTTCTCGAGGCCAAGCGTCGAGTACACCTTGCCGGTGATCAGGGCCGTGTAGCTGGTCAGGCTCGAGAACTGGCCGTAGTCGAAGCCGACCTGGCCCATCAGGCCGTTGACCGCCAGGCCGAGGACCACGCCAGCCAGCACGCCGACAAGGCCCATCATGGCGCCTTCGATCAGGAACAGCCACGTGATCTGGAGCGGGCGCATGCCGAGCGCGCCGAGCAAACCGATCTCACGCGTGCGCTCGTAGACGGCCATCATCAGCAGGTTCAGGATGCCGATGCCGGCGATGCCCAGGATCACGACCGCGAAGACGTCCATCACCGCGCCCTTGCGCGAGATGGCGTTCTTCAGATCCGGGAAGTTGGTTTCCCACGATGTGATCTCGGCGCCGCTCAGGCTGGGCTGCAGCGCCTGCATCACAGGCGGCTCCTGGCCAAGCTGCTCGAGCGACATGACGATCTCGGTCGACTGGCCGGCCAGGTCATACAGGTTCTGGGCCTCCGCCAGCGAGACGTACACCGTGGCTTTTTCGATGTCGGGCATGCCGAGGTCGAAGATGCCGACGACCTCCATGGTGCGCTGGCGCATCTGGGCGTGCGTGGCGCGACCGACGACCGTGATCCGGTCGCCGACGGCGAGGTTCATCTCTTCGGCGAGGCCCTTGCCGATCAGCACCAGGTCGGCGTCGTCCGCGGTCAGGAATCGGCCCTCTTTGACGTTCTGGGCGATCAGGTTGACCGACGCTTCCTTCTCGGGCTCCATGCCGACGATCGATACCGCGAAGGCGCCTTCCCGGTTACTGACCAGGCCGCCGGTGGTGATGCGTCGTGACGCATTCAGCACGTGCGGTTGAGCGGAAGCGGCTTCCATGATCGCGACGTCGTTGGGCAACGGCAGGATCGGGTTCTGCTCGACCTGCTCGCCGTAACCGGCGGCGTGCACCTGGATGTTGCCACCGAGCACGCGAATGGCGTTACCGTAAATGGCGTTCTCGAAGCCGGCGACCAGGCCGTCGTACATCATCATCATCGCCAGACAACTGCCGATGGCGGCCACGACGATCAGCGTTCGGCGTTTGTGCCTCCACAGATTGCGCCAGGCTTGTTGGAAATAAAGACCCATAACCACTACTCCTCTTGAAACACTCAGGACGCGCCCTCAGCGCGCCACAGGTAGACCGCGACGGCGGTCAACCAGGCAAAGCCCACGCTCAGGGTGAGCCGCTGCAACAGCCCGGCGACGGCCGGCAGGCCGCCGATCTGACCAAAGCCCAGGCTGGTGATCACAAACAGGGCAATGAACGCGAAGCCCGTGATCGTCGAATAACGTGCCCAGCCGCGTCGGTTGGCGCGACCGAAGACCCGCCCCATGACGAAACAGGCGGCAGGCAGGGCGATAAAGACCAGAGCGGAAAGCGTCCGGTGCATGCGCCCCGGGAACGTGTAGTCCATCGACAGCAGCAC
This sequence comes from uncultured Anaerolineales bacterium, assembly GCA_964480865.1. Classification (GTDB taxonomy): domain Bacteria; phylum Chloroflexota; class Anaerolineae; order Anaerolineales; family UBA6663; genus UBA6663. The sequence continues at coordinate 9,118 of CAYZRP010000157.1, forward strand.
GGTGCCCGGCGGATAGCCGTTCATCGGGTCGGTCACAAAGGCGCCGGCGCCGAGCAGGCCAAGGCCCATGATCGCGATCAGGATGGGCATCCACGTCGATCCACCGGGCCGGCGCAGCAGCCGCCAGAGCCCGATGGCAAACGCCACGGTCAGGGCGCCGGTCACGAAAAAGTTGGCGGACTGGGTCCAGCCCTCAGGACCGATCGCCAGCGAACTGACCGGGTGGCGTAGCGGGTCGTAGTCGACGCGCGTGGCGCCGAGGGCCAGATAGACCAGCGTGAAGAACGGCCCGGCAGCCGCGCCGCAGAGTAACAGGATGCGTGTTGAGGCGTCCTGCCTATGGAGGGCGAGCCCAGATGATGCGTTCACCTTGTCTCCTCTGTTTCTCCGGCTGCTTCGACGAGCGCCTCCTCGCCGAACCAGACCTTGAGAACCTCTGGCCGCATGATGATGAGCGCGTCCGGACGGGTGCCGAGCAGCCGACAGATCGCGTCGTTGTAGGCGCGCAAAGCCGCGACCACCTTGCGGCTCTCAGCGATGTCTTGATTCGGCGCCAGCGCCCACCCGGCCAGCACATCACCCAGGCTCTGGACGAGCCCAAACGTCACAGATCCGATCTGATCGGGGTAGGGCGTATCGAAGTCGCCCTCGGCAATGCCCTGCCGTACCAGGGCCGTCATCCAGGGCGTGCCGGCGTGCATCAGGCGAGCCATGATCTTCTGCCGAACCAGGGCGTTCTTGTCGGAGTACCAGGCGCGGGTCAGGCCCAGCAAGAAATCCTTGCGGGCCGTCTTCCACTGCGACACCGTGTCGAAGAAGCGTTGCATCTTGGTCAGCGCGCGCTCGTGCGGATCCTGAACGATGGGCGTCACAAGCCGCGCAACCTGCCCGATGATCCGGTCGAGGACGGCTTCGAGAAGCGACGGTTTCGAGTCGTAGTAATGGTAGAAGGCGCCTTTCGAGATGTTGAGCTCAGTCAGGATGTCCTGGATGGACATCTCTTCGTAGCCCTTGGCGAAGATCAGGCCCTGGGCGGCATCCAGGATTTCAGCGCGTTTTTGGGCGTTTTCTTCTTCTTTGACAGTTCGGGGCATATCGGCCTCGATGAAAAACCGACCGTCGGTTTGTTTTTGGAGGCTACACCCGGCCGGCCTCCGAGGTCAAGTGACATTCGCCGATGTCAGGCGGATGTCTGACATGGCGCGAGTGGGGGAGTTGGTAAGAAAATCCGGCATCTTTCACGTCAACGCCTTTTGACGAGGCCTTGAATTTGCCTGAATCTCGTACGGACCTGTCAGGTCCAGGGTTAGAATCACGCAGAGGGGGAAGCCAAGGTGATCACCAACCGTCGCTACACGAGTATTGAGGATTACTACGCCATCAGCGATTTTCTGATCTCGCTGTATCAACCACTCAACAAGGATGGCAACTGGATCCAGCCGATCTGGGCCTACATGCACAGCCATCCAAACCTGGACTTCGGCCTGCTTGGTCGCATTCGCCTCTGGCATGATGACGACCGGCTGGTGGCGGTCGCACACTATGAATACACCGTGGGAGAAGCCTTCCTCCCGGTTCATCCCGATTACGCTCACCTCAAAGCCGAACTCCTCGATTACGCGATTGCCGAACTGGCCCGGGTCGATGCCGACGGCACGCGGACGCTACGAGTTTATCTCCCCGATGTCGACCCGGAGTTCGAGGCGATCGCCCGCGCACGGGGGTTTGAGCTCGAGGCCGAGGGTCTCCGCACGATGTCGTATCTGGAGACGCCCGAGGGCTTTGCTCCCGATCTGCGGCTGTCGTCCGGCTACCGCATCGTCTCGCTGGCTGAGGAGAACGACCTCGTTCGCATGCATCGCGTCCTCTGGCGCGGGTTCAACCATCAGGGTGAGCCGCCGGCCGAGGGCATCCTCTGGCGCCGGCAGATGCAGTCGAGCCCGTTCTTCCGACATGACCTGACGCTGGCGGTCGTCGCCCCGAACGGCGACTGGGCCTCGTTCTGTGGCATGTGGTACGAGCCCCACAATCGCATCGCCCTGGTCGAGCCCGTCGCCACCGACCCGACCTATCGACGCCTGGGTCTTGGCCGCGCTGTCGTCCTCGAGGGCATCCGGCGCTGCGCCGACCTCGGCGCGCGCATCGCTTACGTCGGCTCAGATCAACTCTTCTATAAATCCATCGGCTTCAAGGAGACGATGGCTCAACGACCGTGGCTGCTGAGGGAGACTGCTGACAGCCGACCCCGGCCGCTGCAGGCGGTGGATTGACGGCCAGATGACGACTGACGAAGGACGAAGGTTGCGTGAGACAACCTTCGCCCTTCGTCAGTCGTCATCCGTCAGCGCCGTCGGCGCCGCATCCGCGAGCTACTCCGCGATCGGCAGATACAGATCGAACTCGACCTCGTCCCACTGGCCGAGAAGGGCAGGGGTGACGAGTTCCTCGAGCCACTGATGCTGGGACGCGCGATACGGACTTGCTTCGCGCCAGCGGACCAGCGATTGCCAGATCTCGGGGTTCGGCGTGCCCTTGCAGCGCATGACGGCGTAGAGGCCACCGGTGAAGGTTTTGATCTGAGCGTCAGCCGTCGGCGCTGCATCGCTCTTCAATACCAGCCACTGCTCATAACCGTAGTTCGGGCTGCCGGGCGTCGGCGACGGGTTGTTGAACCCGAACAGCCGGTGTTCGGTCATCTTGAGGCCGGCCCCTTCGGCCCAGCGCGTCAATGCTTCCCAGGCCAGGCCTTCAGGCTCACGGCCGAAACCCAGCGATGAGGCCACGCGCATCGGTTCCAGACGAACGATTCGGACATCGGTTGTCATGTTTTCTCCCCTTGAGTTGAGCGTCTGCGTCGCGGTCGGCCGGGCGCCTCGACTGAGCGCGACGTTCTTGTCTCATCTTATCCATCCGCCTGACAACCTCTGTCAGGATTTCGTGCTAGCATCAAAACGTTCAGGGAGGGGGGATGCGAGCGGATCGCCTGATCGCGCTGTTGATGATTCTGCAGGCCCGTGGCCGGGTGACGGCCCAGGCCCTGGCACAGGAACTCGAGGTCTCAGAGCGCACGATTTATCGTGACATCGAGGCGCTTGGCGTGGCCGGCGTCCCGGTCTGCGCCGAGCGCGGCCCGGGCGGCGGGTGTTCGCTCCTTGAGAACTATCGCACCTCACTGACCGGGCTGACCGAGTCCGAGGCGCGTGCGCTGTTCATGCTGCACGTCCCGCAGCCGCTGACCACCTTAGGGGTCAATCGCGACCTGCAGAGCGCGCTTCGAAAGTTGTCGGCGTCGTTACCCGAAGCGCGGCGCGGCGCGGCGACTGCTTCACACCAGCGCATCTATCTCGACTCGACGGGGTGGCACCAGCCCGATCGGCCCACGCCACATCTGCAGGCTCTTTATGCAGCTGTGTGGGAAGGCCACGCCCTGCGACTCACCGTGCGTGTGGGGCCGCCGATCGACGGGCCCGTCACCTTCGACGTGGCCCCGTATGGTCTCGTTGCGAAAGCCAGCGCCTGGTATCTGGTCGGCGCACGCGACGGGCGTGTGCGGGCCTATGCCGTCTCCGACGTGGTCGCGGCAGAGGAGATCCCGACGCCGTTCGTTCGCCCGCCCGACTTTGACCTCGAGCGTTTCTGGCAGCGCTGGTGTGTCGAGATCGAACGCGACAGACCGACGTTGATCGTTAGAGCGCGTGTCGCGCCATCGCTGTTTCCGCGGCTCGCCTGGTATCTTGGTCGCGAAGCAGCGGCCACCGTGTTGCAGGTTGACGCCGACGACGGCTGGTCGCTGGTGGAACTGACCTTCGGGTTCTTCGAAGAGGCGCGCACGCGATTGCTGGGGCTCGGAGGTGCCGTCGAAGTGATCGAGCCGCTTGCCTTGCGACTCAGCCTGCGCGACTACGCCCAACAAGCCGCTGCAGTCTATGCCTGTGAGAAGACGCGGTCTGCCGGGCTACTCGTCTGAGTCGGGTTGCGCCCCGGAGAAGCCATCGGCCCCGACCAGTCGATCGGCCAGCCTGCCAGGTTGATGGATCAGAATCGGCAGGTGCTCGGGGCAGATCCACACCGTTGCTAAGCGGTACTGAAACGCCATCAACGGGATCTGATTGCTGTCGCGTTCACACACGAGACATTTCGCTGAGTTGTCTGACATCATGGTCTTTACCTCGGTTGCGTATTGCCTCAATCCTGAGGCTTCAGCATTCTAGACGGTTTTTCGCGAACTGATTTGGAGTTCGTGGTTCTCCCATGGCCGCCACACTCGTATCGACACAGCGAGCGAGGCGATGGACCTTCGCACACTCTTCTCGCTCTCACATTTCGGCGCAGCCCGACGACTGTCGAGCGTACCCGAACTCAGGGCAATCGCATGAGGACGCGGTTTCATCGCCTCAGTTGAAAGTGATCCGAGAAAACGAGGGGTG
>CAYZRP010000158.1:0-5905 GCA_964480865.1 uncultured Anaerolineales bacterium
CGCTCCACGCTCCACGCTCCACGCTCCACGCTCCACGCTCCACGCTCTACGCTCCCCGCTCCACGCTCTTCGCCCCTCAACCTCTATCGTGAGCGTACAACGATGCTCAACGTCTGATCGGGTCCATCGGGCAGTTGAAAGGGCTCGCTGATCCCCCAGAGCGCGCCGCCTTTGGTCGAGAAGATCTGCCAGCGGAACGGCCCGGTGCCGAAGTGCTGGCGCGGGAAGCGCCAGGTCTTGTAGCCATCCGGGTCGAACTCGCCCCGCCAGCCATCCACATCGTGCCAGCCGCCTAAAGCATCCTTCCACTGCACCACCGTCCAGGCCGCGGGCGGGGCGCCGGTGGCTTGCAGCCGGATCGCCGAAAGCTGTTCGTGAGCGGGCGCGGTGGTAGGTGTGTTGATCGGCGCCCGATCTGCCGGGCCATCGACCGTGGCCAACGCGGCAGTGGCCTGGCCCAGGATCAGGCCGCTGGCCAGGATCAACGTCGCGAGAAGACCCGTCAGGGTGAGTGATCGATACATGTCCATCCTCGCTCAACGAGCCGGCAGGACGATCGATGTGATCGCCTCGGCCGGTGCGTCTCCCGCCACAGAGAGGCCGTGCAGTTCGGCACGGTTGTTGGCTTCGTCATCTTCGAGCACATGGCCCGCCGATCCGCCGTCGTCGCTGTAGCTGTCGACGTAGACGTACAAGTCCGTCGTGCCGGCGGCGAAGTGGCCGGGCCAGCGGGTGTTGCCAGTGTACGGTCCACCGGGCTCCGAGGTCAGCGTCAGGCTGGCGCCGGGCGCGAGCGGCTCCGTCACGTACCAGGCGATGCCGTAGCACGGCGTCAGGCCGCAGCGCTCGTTCCAGAGCTGATTGGCCTGGGTCGGCGGCGCGCTCGGGTTGAGATAGGCATCGACCCAGAAGTCATCGGCTGGCGTGCCGCCCGCGTTTGTGACTACTACCGTGATCACGACCGGATCGGTTGTTGAGAAGCCGGCCTTGTTCGGGCTCAGGCTGACGGCGACGCTCAGGTCGGCGCGTGCCGCGTACAGGCGCAGCAAGGCAGGCAGGTACAGCGCGCGCCCGGCGTCCAGCGTCGTTACGTTGGCGTCGCCGAGGGTCGGCGTGGTCGGGTCGTCAGTCAAGGCCGTGGCTGCGTTGGATGCTGTCACGGTGCCCTGCTGGCTGATGCTCGACGCTCCACCCGTCACCGGGTTCGCGACGAGGACGTCGAACACGATCGTCACCGATCGGCCCGCGGGGAGCACGCCAATGGGCACGCTCAACGAGCCGGACGTCGCGCCTTCGAGCGCGGCCTGTGGCAGTCGCCTCACGCCACGTTCGAGACGGTCGGCCATCAGGCCGCCGTCAGCGTGGTCGTGGCCCAGAAGATGGCCAAGCTCATGAGCCACCACAGTCAGGGCGTCGACCCTGTCGACGGCGTCGACCCTGTCGACGGCGGTTCCATTCGCAAACTCGCTCTCGTCATCGGGTGTGGCGTCCACAAACCAGCCCCAACCGGCCGCATCAGCATCGATGAGGATCGCCTTCGCGGCTGCGTCAGCCTCGGCCAGGCGAGCGCCGGGCAGATCAGTCACGATGACGCGTATAACCGCGAGCGGCTCGACGTCGGCGCCGGCCTTGGCCCACATCTTCAGCGCCGTGGCCAGAACACCGTCGAGTTGTGCGGCCATGACGGCCTCGGCGCCGGGGCCCTCGCCGTCGGCGGCCATCAGAGGCGGCAGGCCGATCGGGCCTGCGATCAGATCGACGGAGCCGCTCGCAGCTGAAGCGCTGGCGCTGCCGGTGTTGGCATTCGTCAACTGCGCCGTGGCGCTGGCTGCCGAAGTCGTGTTCACCAGTTGCAACGTCGTTGAGCTGAACTCGCGCAGCACCAGATACACACCCGACGAATCCAGGCTGTCGGTGGTGGCCGGCACCGTGTTGCCGCGCACGTCGGCGCGCGCACTGCCGTTCTGCGACCCCGTGGGGTTTGACGTATTCACGTAGATCGCGGCGTACGACGAGCCCGGTGTGGCATCGGTCTGGACGTTGTTATTCGTGATCGTCACATCCAGGCTGTCCGATCCGCCGACGACCTCGATGCCGCGCGCGGTCGGCGTCTGACGCACGACGTTGTTGGCGACAAGCACCTGGCCGTTGGTCTGTGCCTGGATCCTGACACGGATGCCGTTGCCGGTTGCTGATCCGGAGCTGGTCGTGCTGGCGGACCCAATCGTGTTTCCAGTGACTCTGGCGTTCAGGGCGCCACCGGTGGCGGTGCCCGATGAGAACACGTTGATCGCATGCGTGTTGGAAGCCTGGACGCCGTTATCGAGGACGCGTCCGTTGATCAGGGCGGCCACCGATTGCGAGAGCGTCACGCCGGTGCCGTTTCCATTGAATGTGCCGGATTGGATCAGGGCGTCGCCGATCGTGGCGGTGTCGGCAGCGTCGACGAAGACGCCCGAGTCGAAGTTGTTGCTGAAGGTCGCGCCCGTGATCGACAGGGCCGTGATCGTGGCGCTGCCGCGCGCGGTCACCAGGATGCCGTGCGCGCCGTACGTCGCGCCGGTGTTGCTGTAGCTGCCGTTCGTCACGGTCAGCGCTGAGAGGGTGCCCGCGGCGATGTCGACGTAGACGTTGTTGTGCGCCGAGCCTGTGACCGTGACCGTGTTGAGCGTCAGCGTCCCGGCCGGGTCGTCGAACTCGAGGCCTTCGTCGCTGACACTGTTGCCGCTGGCGCTGAACGTCGACTGCGCAACCGTGACGTTGGTGATGGCCGACGCATGGAGCCCGTCGTCACCGCTGCCCGACACTGTCATGTAGCTCAAGTTGATGTCGCTGGCGTTCGTGAGCGAGATGCCCGTGGCCGTCGAGTTCTGGATCGTGCCGCCGGAGCCGGCCGAGCCGGTGCCCGACACCGTCAGGCCGCCGCTCGAGCCCGTGTTGTTCAGCACGATGCCGCTTGAGGCGCCGTTGCTGGCGATGCTGCGGAAGATCAGGCCCGCTGCGCCGATCGTCGTGTTGGCGACGTTCAGGGCAGTGCCCGTGGTGGTCGCCAGCGTGTTGGTCGAGCCCGTGACCGTGACCGTGCCGCCGCCGGTGGCCGAGAAGGCCGTGTTCGCGCCGGTGTTCACAGTCAGGCCGCCGCTGAACGCGATGGTCGCGCCGGTGTTCGAAGAGAGCGAAACGCCCATTCCGGTGTCGCTGATCGCGCCGCCGAACGACACGGTCCCGCCCGTTCGATTCGAGATCGACACCGACGCGCCCGACGTGTTGGCGACGGTGCCCGTATACGCGATGGTGCCCGAGCCGCCCGACACGTAGAAGTCGGTGCCCGTCGCGTTCGCGATCGAGCTGCCCGACCCGGCCGTGAACGTGCCGTCGATGTTGGTGAGCGCCACGCCGGTGGTCGAACTGCCTGCACTGGTCAGGGTCGACAGCTGCAGGTCGAGCGTGGCCGCCGAGAGGGAGATGGCCGGGCCGCCGCTGGCCGACAGGGTCGAGACGCCGGCGGTCGTCGTCAGGCGCAGGCCGGAGTTTGTGGCAAACGAGCCTGAGCCTGAACCGCTCAGGGCCGCACTGGTGGCGTAGATGTCCAGATCCGTGTAGGCCAGATCGCCGCTGACGTTGGTCAGGGTCAGGCCGGCGCCGTCGACGGGATTGCCGCTCACGCCGAGCGCCGAGGTGCCGCCTGACACGGTGTTGTACGAGCCGCCGGGCGTCGCGTCGAAGACCACGTTCGAGAGCTGCACGGCGTCGACCGCCGTGCCGTTCACGATGACGTTGCTGAAGTCCGTCACGTAGGCGGTGCCGGCGCTGCGCGTGATGCGCAGGGCGGGCGCGCCGCCGTTGAAGGTGCTGTTGCTCAGGCTCACGGTCAGGGTGCCCGTGCCGGTGTGTGCGATGTCGACGCCCAAGTTGGACGGAGCGCTGAAGACGTTGTCGCTGAGGGTCAGGCCGGCGTTCGCGGAGCCGCTGGTGGTCAGCCCGAGCGCATCGCCCGAGGCGCCGCTGGTGAGCCGCAGGCCGCGCACTTCGACGCCGGTGGCCGTCGGGACCGTGACGGCGTTGCCGCCGCCCGCGACGATCAACGGTCGGTTGCCGGGCACGGCCGCCTCGATCGTGGTCGCGTTGACGACCAGGGCCACGTCCTGGCCGAGCAGGCGCTGGCCGGCCTTGAGCGTGATGCCCGCGTTCTGGCCGGTGCTGGTGCCGTCGCCATAGTAGACGTAGATGTAGTCGTTGGCGCTGGAGGCCGTCTCAGCCTCGGCCAGGGTGTCGAACGGCGCGCTGTGCCGGCCGGTGCCGCCGGCCGCCGCCGTGTTGTCCACGAACCAGACCCGCTGGCTGACGGTCACGCTGACAGTGGCGGTGTCGCTCGTCAGGGCGTTGCTGACCGTGTACGTGAACGTGTCGGTGCCCGTGAAGCCCGTGGGCGGGTTGTACGTGAAGCTGCCGTTGGCGTTCATGGCCACGACGCCGCCCTGTGAACTGGTCGCAGACGAACCCGTGAGCGCGCCCCAATTGAGCGTGTCGTTGCCCAGCACGCCGGATCCGACAACCACGGACAGGTCGACGTTACCGGTCGTCGTGTACGCGTCATTGACCGCATCCGGCGGCGGCGGATACACCGTCACCGTCACGGTGCCGGTGCTCGAGCCGAGCGTGTTGGTCAGCGTGTAGGTGAAGGTGTCGACGCCGAGCGTGTCAGGCGCCGACGTGTACGTGAAGGCGCCGGTCGGCGCGAGGGCCACGCTGCCGCCGTTGGCCGAGGTCGGGTCGTGGGCCACGATCGTGCCGAAGTTGACCGTGTCGTTGGCCAGCACGCCGGAGGCCGCGACGGTCAGCGGGACGTTGACGGTGCCGGTGTAGCTGTCGCTGGCCGCCGTCGGTGGGGCGGGCGGGTTGATCGTCAGCGAGACAGTGCCCGTGCTCGATCCGAGCAGGTTGCCGAGCGTGTACGTGAACGAGTCGGTCGGCGGGCTGACCGTGTCGACGGGCGGCGTGTACGTGAACGCGCCCGTCGCATCCATGGCGACGCTGCCGCCGAGCGCCGACGTCGTCGCGTGGCCCGTCAGCGTGGCGAAGTTGAGCGTGTCGTTGGCGAAGGCGCCGGTGCCGGCCGCGACGATCAAGGGCGTGTTGGCGACGGCGGTGTAGGCGTCGTTCGTCGCGGTCGGAACGTCCGGCGGCGCGATGGTCAGCACGACGGTGCCGGTGCTCGAGCCGAGCGTGTTCGTCACCGTGTAGGTGAACGAGTCGGTCGGCAGGCTGACCGTGTCGACTGGCGGCGTGTACGTGAACGCCCCGCTGGCGGCGACGACGACGCTGCCGCCGCGAACCGACGTTGCCGCGTAGCCCGCAAGCACACCGTAGCGCAGCGTGTCGTTTGCGAACAGGCCGCTCCCGGCCGCCACGATCAGGAGGGTGTTGGCCGTCGTGGTGTAGGCGTCGCCGGTCGTGAGCGGCGCGCCCGGCGGATTGATCGTGATCGTGGCCGTCGCGGTTCGCGCGCCGAGGGCGTTCTGAACCGTGTAGGTGAAGCTGTCGGTCGGCGGGCTGACGACGCCGGCGGGCGGCGTGTACGTGAATGCGCCCGTCGAACTCAGATCGACGCTGCCGCCGCGCACCGTGGCCGCCGCAAAGTCGACGATCGCGCCGTAGTTCGCGGTGTCGTTGTCGAGCACGCCGCTGGCCGCCGCGACGATCAGGTCGGTGTCGGCCGTGGCCGTGTACGTGTCGTCGTTCAACGACGGGGCCGCGGCCGGGTTGATCGTGAGAGTCGCCGTGGCCGTGTCGCTGCCGAGCGGATTGGTCAACGTGTAGGTGAAGCTGTCGGTCGGCGGGCTGACGACACCGGCGGGCGGCGTGTACGTGAACGCGCCGGTCGCGGCGACCACCACGCTGCCGC
>CAYZRP010000158.1:6005-13479 GCA_964480865.1 uncultured Anaerolineales bacterium
CCGGCGGGCGGCGTGTACGTGAACGCGCCGGTCGCGGCGACCACCACGCTGCCGCCGCGGGTCGTGCTCGCCGCATAGGCGCTGATCGTCGCGAACTGCAGATCATCGTTGCTCAACAGGCCGCTGGCGGCGTTCACGACCAGGTCGGTGTCGACAACGGCCGTGTAGGCATCGGCGACAGCATCTGGGACGGCCGGCGGATCGATCGTGATCGTCACGATCGCCGTGTCGTTGCCGAGGCCGTTGGCCAGCGTGTACGTGAAGGTGTCCGTCGGCGGGCTGATCGTATCGGCCGGTGGTGTGTACGTGAAGGCGCCCGTCGGGCTCAGATCAACGCTGCCGCCGCCCGACGTGGTCGTGGCAAAGGCCGAGAGCGTGCCGAAGTTGACGGTGTCGTTGGCCAGGACGCCGCTCAGCGCCGGCACGACGAGATCCGTGTTGGCCGTGGCCGTGTAGGCCTCGCCGATTGCGATCGGCGCGCCGGGCGGATCGATCGTGATCGAGACCGTCGCGGTGTCGGATCCGAGCGCGTTCCCGACGGTGTAGCTGAACGTGTCGGCCGGCGGGCTGATGATCCCGGTCGGCGGCGTGTAGGTGAACGCGCCCGTTGCGGCAAGGTAGACGCTGCCGCCGCGAGCCGTGGCGACCGTGTAGGTCGTCAGCGTCCCGAACTGCAGCGTATCGTTGTCGAGGACGCCGCTGACCGCCGCGATCACAAGGTCGGTGTCGGCGGTGGCCGTGTAAGCGTCGTCAGCCAGGGTCGGTGCGGCCGGCGGGTTGATCGTGAGCGTGGCCGTCGCCGTGCTCGAGCCGAGCGCGTTCGTCAGCGTGTACGTGAACGAATCGGTCGGCGGGCTGATGGTATCGATCGGCGGGACGTAGTCGAAGCCGCCGTTTGCATGGATGACCGCGACACCACCCAGCGTGGTGGGTGTTGTGTATGCGCTGATCGCGGCCAGGTTGAGCGTGTCGTTCGCCAGCAGGCCGCTCACAGCCGACACCGTGTTGGTCATGTTTGCCGTGACGGTGTAGGCGTCGTCCACCGCGATCGGCGCGCCGGCCGGGATGACGGTCAGCGTCACGGTCGCCGTGCTTGCGCCCAGCGCGTTGCGCAACGTGTACGTGAACGTGTCGGTTGGCGGGCTGACGAAGTCGAGCGGCGGCGTGTACGTGAACGCGCCCGATGCGGCCAGGCTGACGCTGCCGCCTTCGGTCGTCGTCGCAGCATAGGCGTCGATGACGGCGCCGCTGCGCGTGTCGTTGGCGAGCACGCCCGACGCCGGCACCTGTAGCGGTATGTTGGCCGTGCCGGTGTAGACGTCCGCAACGGCCACCGGCGGGCCGGGCAGGTCAACCGTGATCGAGACCACGGCCGTGCTCGAGCCGACCGGGTTGCCGAGCGTGTACGTGAACGCGTCACCGCCGGTGAAGCCCGCGGGCGGGTCATAGGTGAATCCACCGTCGGCGCCGAGCGACACACTGCCACCCTGTGAACTGGCCGAGGCATAGGCCGTGATCGAGCTGCCCGAGAGCGTGTCGTTGGCCAGCACGCCGTTGGCCGGGACCACCAGCTGCGTGTCGAGCAGCGTGGCGTAGCTATCCGCCTGGGCGACCGGGGGCGCATAGACATGGATCGTGGTGGCCCCGGTGTCGCTGCCGAGCGTGTTGCTCACGGTGTACGAGAACGAGTCGTTTCCTGCGAACCCGACCGGCGCTGTATACGTGAAGGCGCCGTCAGTGGCAATCGTGACACTGCCGCCCTGGGCAGTCGCGGCTGACGCCGCTGCGGTCGCGATCGGCGCCGGCAGGCCGAAGTCGTTGGCGAGCAGGCCAGAGCCGGCTGCCACGACCAGTGGGCTGACGTTCGACGCCGTGTAGACGTCGGCGATTGCGAGCGGCGAGGCCTGCACCGGACCGACGAGCGTGAGGTTGGCGTTGAGGGTCTCCGCGAACGTGACGCCCTGGGCGTTCTGATCGCCGGTGTTGCTCACGACGGCCGTGTAGCGCAACGTGTCGCCGGGGTCGGCCAGGCCGTCGCCGTCGGCGTCGTTGTGAAGCGCAACGGTCTGCGTGGCGGCCAGCGCGGCCGGGCTGGCGGGCAAGGCCCGCGCGCCGACGGAGCCGAGCGGCGAGAGCAGCAGCGCCAGGGCGGTGGCCAGTCGAGTCGTGTCGAGCCAGGAAGATTTCATGAGCCTTGTCGCTCGTGTGCCCATCAACCGAAGATAGCCTGATATTGCGTGCCGACGGCATCGCGGCCGATGGGCACGATGAACAGACCGAGCGCGCCCATGGCCGGGTGATCGAGCCGGTAGATGGCTTGCGGCAGAACGCCCGGCAGGTCGCTCCTGAAGATCAGCGAGAAGCTGCGCCGCGCCGCCGCGCCGCCATGTGCGGAGGTCTGCACTTCAATCAGCCTGAGTGGCAGTCGCTCCGTGTCGTTCAGTTCGAGGTCGAAGATCGAGCCGACATGGGGCTCGAAGTGCGTGTGGGTGAGTTCAGCCAGCATGTTGTAGGCTCCGGATGGGTGTTTTTTCAAGCAGCCAGTACACGTCGTCGCCGCCGATGCGCTCAAAGCCCAACTTGAAGTACAGGCGCTGGGCCGGGTTGAAGCTCTCGACGTGGATCGTCACGGGCAGGCCGTCGCGCTCGCCCTCCGCCAGCACCTGCTCGAGCAGGGCTGTGCCCCAGCCGTGGTTGCGGTGCTCGGGCAACAGGGCGATGTCGACCACGCGGATCTGGTCCGACCAGCGATCGACGTACAGGCGCCCGACAGGCTCGCCGGCGTGTTCGATCACGCAGAAGCGGCTCGTGTCGTAATGCGCCCAGTAGTGCGCGGTCTGCGCGTCGTACTGCTGGTCGACGAAGGCCGTGAACTGCTCGTCGCTCCAACCAAGCGGCGCCAGTTCCTCGGCGCGCGTGCTCGCGTAGACGCGGCGCAGGAAGGCGTGGTCGACTTCGACGACAGGGCGCAGGGTGAGGGTGTCGTAGGTGTTCATGTGCGCGGCGGGAAGACGCCCTGCAGGGCGATGCAGAAGTACACGGTCAGGTACGGCTGCATGTTGTTGTGCGGCTGATCGCCGCCGGCCGGCGCCAGCGCGTTGCCCGACATCGCTGTCAGGTTGGCGTTCGTCGTGCTCTGGTAAGCCGTGTGCCCGATCGACGCGGCCAGGACGTTGTTGCCGGGCGCCGAGCGCTGGGCGTCAACGGAGTCCGCCCGCAGCGTGTGGCTGTGCGACGGGATCTCGCTCTCGAGCAACGAGACAGTCTCGCTGCCGCCCGTCTCGCCAAGGTCGTGCAGGCTGAGGCCCGGCCCCTGGCCGGGATGCATGGGCGCGCGACCCTGCAGGTCCGGTAAGGCGAAGTTGCTCTTGCCGTTTCCGCCGTAGGTCGTGCCCAACAGCGAGAACAGAGCCGTGTTCTGGCTGAGCGGCAAGAGCTGGCCATCGCACCAGGCCCAGCCTTTGGGCGCGAAGTTGAACGGGAACATGCGAATCTCAGCGACGAAAGGATCCATGCTGGAGCTCCTGATTGATTGCGTCGAAGGTGCTCACGTCGGCGACGGGAATATCCCGAACAACGAGATGATGAAGTCCACGCACAGGTACGGCTGGAAGTTCGTGTGCGGCTGACTCCCGCCGACATAGCTGATCGAGGTCGGCGCCATGTTGGTGTCTGCGGCGTCAGGCGAATAGGCGTCGTTCACGGGTGAGTCAGCCAACACGCTATTGCCCGGGTTCGGATCGACAGCGACGTGGCTGCTGACCAGTAACGGGTGCGCGTGCGCCGGGATCTGCGACACGGTCAGCGTGATTTCCTCAGCGCCGCCGGTCTCGGCCAGGATGAAGCCGCTGCCCTGGTGCAGCGGCAGCCGCCCGCGCAGGTCGGGCAGCGCGAACGTCGACTCGCCATCGCCGCCGTAGGTGGTACCGATCAAATTGAATAGCGTTTCGTGCTCCGAAATCGGCAGCAACTGGCCTTCGCAGAACATCCAGCCGGCCGGGGCAAAGTTCCCGGCGAACATGCGGATCTCGCCGACATAGGGTTGTGCCATGCGGCCTCCTCAGGTCGCCGAGGGGAAGATCCCCTGCAGGGCGATGCAAAAACTGATCGTCAGAAACGGCTGCATGTTGAGATGCGCCTGGCTGCCGCCGACGTTGGTCACTGCGCCCGCGCTGGCGGCCACCAGCGCATTGTCCGGCGCGTAGCGGGGCGCTCGCCCGCGCGCGAGCACGTGGCTGCCTGGCGCTGTCTGATTGGCGTCTGACGCGCTGGCGTTGAGGACGTGGGTGTGGGTCGGGATCTCGCCGATCGAGAGGGTGTGGGCCGGCTCGCCGCCGCGCTCGCCCAGCGTGCGTCCGCTGCCGACATGGATCGGCACGCGGCCCCGGAAGTCGGGCAGGGCGAAGTTCACGCGTCCGTCGCCGCCGAACGTCGTGCCCAGCAACGAGAACAACGCCTGGTTCTGATTGATCGGCAGCAGTTGCCCGTTGCAAAGCGCCCAACCCTTGGGCGGAAAGACGAACGACATCAGCCGGATCTCGCTCAAAAAGGGTTCAGCCATGGAGACTCGCTTTCAGCCGCACAGATACGGATTGAGCCAACTCGACGCCATCTCGGGGATGGCGGGCGCCTCCGGTAGCAGCAGGGCTTCGACAGCCAGATTCGCCAGCATGCCGTACACGCGCCGACTGTCGCGCCACGTAATGGGGCCAGTCAGCACGTGAGCGGCGTCGAGCGCGAGCGGTCCGCGCGCTCCGGTCATGGGCGCCTGGATGGATAGGTCGCCCCAGTGCGCCGGCTCGCCTGCTGCTTCGACGGCGGCGCCGATGAACTGCACGGTGTCGTGGCCGAGCGCGGCGAAAGGATCGTAGCGAACGGCCTCGACGGCGTACGTAGGATCAGCGGCCCAGCCCAGGGTCGTCGTGAAGCCCGCTGCGCGATCACCCAGGGCATCGCGAGCCGAGCCTTCCGCCATGAAGCCGCTGCCGGCCAGGGGCAGCGCCGTCGTCAGGCCTGCGTCGATATAGGCCGAGAGGAACTCGGAAGCGGCTTTGCCGGAGTAGTGCGCGTAGATCGACTGTGGGTTCATCGCACGCAGCGCTTCGATGGCGTCTGCGACCCCGTTGCGAGCCGGGTCGAGATGCGTGACATAGGTCTCGACCACCTCGCCGCCTGCATCGACCACGCCCTGGCGGACGGCGTTCAGGCTGTCATAGCCGCTGTCAAAGAAAGCCGTGGCGATGAACACGCGCGGGCCATGCTGTTCGACAAGGCGTCTGCCTGCGGCGTAACTGGATTGCCACAAAGCCAGCGAGTTGTAGTAGACGAAGGGGCTGTGCTGCTCGGCGCGCACGATGTTGGCGCCGCTATCGAGCACGATCAAGGGACGTTTGGCGTTTTCGAAGAGCGGTTGGAGCCTCGCCGCGACTGTCGTGTTAACGTACGCGACCACAAGATCGACGTTCGCGTTCTCGAGCAGCGCCTGCGATTGCTGCATGGCTTTGCCGAAGCCGACGTCGATGTCGGCTGACTGCACGTCGAGTGACGCGATCCACGGGTGCTTCGCGGCCTGAATACCCGCCAGCACCCGATCACCCAGGTTCGGGTAGCTCGTCGCATTCGGTGTGAGCAGTCCGACCTTTAGCGCGAGCGGCCGGACGCCAAACCGACTCACCCAGGTCCACGCCGCCGGCAAAAGGCCAACTCCAGCGACAGCTCCGGCGCCGATCAGGAAGTGTCGGCGCGTCAGTCGTCGCTTCGGATGAGAAATCGTCATACGAGTGCTCCGCATCCCCGCTGCTGGGCGATGCTCTTGATCGGGTTCGGGCGCGGTCTGATCCGGGCAACTCCGCCCATCGAACCCGTGAGTCTGATTGTCCTGGACGGGCACCCTCGAATTCCGATAGGGGCCGGTGGAATTAGATGGCCCTCGTGTGCCTGGTTGTGCCCGGGGCCGGAATAGCCGCCGCTGGCCCATCACCACCAGATGCAAAAACTATGCAAGGTTTGGTCCGTGGAGCGCGGCCGGGGGGCGGTGTTGTGCGGTGCGCCCAATTTGTGACAAAAGCCACCAGCCTGCGACAGGGTCGGGTTTTCGATTTGGCTTGGATATAATGACTTGTCGAGGTGAACGATCTGCGATGTCTGATTTACCTGAGGATGACTGCACAATCGCGTTGATGCCCTCCGGCAGGCGCGGCCGCGTTCAGCGCGGCACCAACCTGCTCGAAGCGGCGCGCCAGCTGGGCGTGGAGATCGAGTCGATCTGCGCCGGGCGGCAGACGTGTGGCAAGTGCCAGATTTCGGTGGAGGCCGGGCACTTCCCGAAGCACGCCCTGACCTCGTCGGCCGATCACCTGACAGCGCCCGACGGCCGCGAGGCCAAGTACCTGGATCAGCACGAGTTGCCGCCGGGTCGTCGTCTGGCCTGCGCCTGCGAGGTGCAGGGCGACCTGTTGATCGTGGTCCCCGAAGAGAGTCAGGCGCGCAAGCAGATCGTGGCCAAGGCGGCCACCGACCGTGCCATCGACGTCGACCCGGCGGTGCGTCAGGTCTACGTTGAGGTCGAGCCCGCGACGCTCGACTCGCACGGCGGCGACTGGGAGCGGCTGCAGGCCGCGCTGCTGGCCGAGTGGAATCTGAGCGGCCTCGCGATCGACATGGCTGCGTTGCAGCAACTGCAACCCGCGCTCGCGGCCGGCAAGCAGGGCTTGACGGTCACGCTCTGGCAGGATCGCGAGGTGCTGCGCGTGCAGGCCGGTTACGCCGAGGGCGCGTACGGCCTGGCCGTCGACGTCGGCTCAACGACGGTCGTGGTGCATCTGTGCGATCTGCGCACCGGCGCCGTCAGGGCGACCGAGTCGTCGATGAACCCGCAGGTGCGCTTCGGCGAGGATCTGATGAGCCGGGTCAGCTATGTGATGATGCACCCGGATGGCACGCAGAAGATGCACAGGGCTGTTATCACCACGCTGCAGCAGCTGGCCGAGCGCGCGGTCAAGGCCGCCGGGATCACGCTCGACGACGTCGTCGACGTCGTGCTCGTCGGCAACACCGTCATGCATCACCTGCTCCTTGGGATCAGCCCCGTGGAGCTCGGCGGCGCGCCGTTCGCGCTGGCGGTGAGCGAACCGGTCGATCTCAAAGCCCGCGAACTGGGCCTGCGTCTGAACCCGGCCGCGCGTGTGCACGTGCTGCCCTGCATCGCGGGCCATGTCGGCGCCGACAACGTCGCCGTGCAGCTGGCCGAGGCCCCGCACGCCAGCGACGAGCTGATGCTGATCGTCGACGTCGGCACCAACGCCGAAATCGTCCTGGGCGATAAGGGCGGGGTGCTGTGCTGCTCCAGCCCGACCGGCCCGGCCTTCGAAGGCGCGCAGATCACGCATGGCCAGCGCGCCGCGCCCGGCGCGATCGAACGCGTGCGCATCGACCCGACGACGTTCGAGCCGCGCTGGAAGATCATCGGCCATCC
>CAYZRP010000159.1:0-13416 GCA_964480865.1 uncultured Anaerolineales bacterium
ACCGTCGTCTTTCGTCCTTCGTCCTGATGCACTCAGACTCTGCGGCGTCGCAACGCTTCCTGGATCATCAGGTACTCGCGGATGTTGTTGGCTGTCAGCAACCCGACTACCTGCCCCTGGTCGATGACAGGCACCGATTCGGCAGCGACCGATTGCATGCGCGGGACGATCGCCTCGAGTTGATCGAACGGGTTGGCTGCCATGAAGCGGCGACGCATGATTTCGCTCACGCGCCCGCCCAGGCCGCGGCGAGCCAGGCCTGAGATCACGTCTTCGCGCGTGACGTAGCCGACCATCTGGCCGTCGTCGACGACCGGAAAGTCTTCCTGGGCGCCCACGATCAGCAGGTCGCTGACCCGCAACAACGGGTCATACTGCGACACCGTCCGAAAGTCTGTCACCATCGCGCGTCCCACCGGTATGCCATATAGCGCGCTACGTCGCTGCACGGCGTCGAGTTCCTGGCTGGCCGCGAACCAGACGAAGAGCGCCACCAGGATCAGCATCGGATTCGCAAACAAGCCGACGAAGCCGAACACGATCGCCACTGCCTGGCCAAGTCGAGCCGCGATGCGCGTGGCCAGAGCGTGGTTCAGATACATGGCCAGGCCGGCCCGTAAGACACGGCCGCCGTCCATCGGAAAGGCCGGGATCAGGTTGAACAGCGCCAGCGAAATGTTGGTGTACATCAGGCGCTCGAGCAGGGGTCCCGACTCAAGCGTGCGCAACGTCGGCCAACCGAGGTTACCGGTGGCCAGTAGCCCGACGAACAACAGGCCCGCGATCGCCACGTTCACGGCCGGGCCAGCGATCGCGACAACGAGCTCCTGCCACGGCCGCTCCGGCATCCGCTCGAGCCGGGCGACGCCGCCGATCGGATAGAGCGTGATATCCCGGGTCGGGATCCCAAACCGACGCGCCGTGAGCGCGTGCCCATATTCGTGCAGGACAACACTGCCAAAGAGGGCGATCATGAAGAGCAAACCCTCGAGCGCCCCTGCCACGGAGCCCGAACTCAGATATCCGCTGAACCCGATGAAGGCCAGCAGCAGGAGGAAGGTCAGATGGAGAAAGACATCGATACCGGCAAAGCGACCCAGTTTGATCGACCAGGACATGTTTTCACTCCTCGAGGCGCCGACCTGACTGATGCGTGCGCCCGAATGCAACCCTCAGCATCCACCGCTTTCATTAGATTCGTGTAGCGAAGGAATTAAGACGTTGCTGAGGATGAACGCCAGGCTGCATCCGGCCTGCTGAAAGTGTATCCCCGCCAATGAAACTCGGCCGTTAACGAAATGCCGATATTCGTCAAGCATGTCTCTTACACAGCCTGACTAAAGTGCAACCATCAAACGGCAATCACAGTCACACAGGTTCACGTTGGAGGTTCACTATGTCGCTCAAGATCCGCCCCTACTATCGCCCCAGCCCCATGGCTCGACTGATGGATCGCTGGTTTGACGAGGCGTTCACGCCCATGTCGGACCGCTTCTCGGTCGACACGCTCAGCATGCCGATGGATGTTCAGGCCACCGAGCACGGCTACACCGTCACGGCCGCCGTCCCCGGCCTCAAGGCCGACGATCTGACGATCGAAGTGCTCGGCAACACCGTTTCCATCCGTGGTGAGGTGAAGTCGGAGACCACCGATGAAGAGAAGGGTGACTGGCTCGTGCGCGAGCGCAGCTACGGCAAGTTCGCGCGCACCTTCCGTCTCCCGGCTGAACTCGACAGCAACAAGGTCGAGGCTAACCTCGAAGACGGCGTCCTGACGGTCCGGCTGCCCAAGGCGGAAAGCGCCCGCCCGAAGGCCATCACCGTCAAGGTGAAGTAAGAGCCCCGCGACAACACAAGCCCGCCCGGCAATCTGCCGGGCGGGGTTTTTCGTTCCCAGGACTCTTCTGCGCGAGCCTCAATCAGGCTTTTTTGACATCCCCAACCTGGCCCAGGCTGATCGCGACGAGGTCGTCAGGGGTCAGGCGGAACAACGCGTTGGGGGTGCCGGCAGCGGCCCAGATCTCGGCGTAGGTCAGCAGATCCTGATCGATGAAGGTGGCCGGCGCTTCGCGGTGCCCGACCGGAGCGACGCCGCCGATGACGAATCCGGTGCGATCGCGGACGAAATCGGCGTCGGCCTTGGCCAGGGGCTCGCCCAACAGGGCCGCGACCTTGCGCTCATCGACCCGATTGGCGCCCGACGTCAGGACCAGGACCACGCGCTCGCTTTGCGCGGCCTTGAAGATGATCGACTTGACGATCTGCGCCACAGTGCAACCAACGGCATCGGCAGCCTCGGCCGAGGTGCGTGTGCTCTGCTCCAGTTCCTGGACGGAAAACGAGCGGCCTGTGGCATTGAGCACGTCCTGGACGCGCTGGGCGGATGGGGATAGCGGTTTCGAGGACATCGTCGCATTTTGCCACGAATTGCGGACAGGTCGACCACCAATTCGGATCGACACAGCCTTCTGTACGCGGATGACGCGGATCGGAACGGAGGTCGGGAAGATCCGGGACGGTGACATCCCGCTTGAACACCCCTTGTATCTTCACCCTCCGTGGTATCCGTTCCGATCCGCGTCTTCCGCGTACGGGCCCAAACTTGACGAATCGAACTGAAGCACGTATTCGCGGCCACCGGGTGCCGATGCTAGAATGAATGTGCGATGGAGAACGCAGCTGCCTATGTGGCACGGATGCGCCCGATCTTCCTGTTCAAAGGGTTCACCGATGAGCAGTTGCTTCTGCTCGCCCAGGATTTCACGATTGAGCAGCATACTGCCGGCAGCGTGATCTTCCGCCAGGGAGATCGCGGCGACGCCTTCTACATCATCGCCAAGGGCGAGGTGCGCGCCACCCGTCAGGTCCGTGACCGTGAATACAACCTCGGCATCCTGAAGGTCGGCGACTTCTTCGGCGAACGGGCCTTGCTCAAACGCTCGGCACGGTCGGCCACCATGGTGACCGTCACAGACTGCGAGCTGCTGCGCCTGGAGGGCGAGCGTTTCGAGCAGGATCTGCATGTGGTGCCTGGCCTGCGCGCTAACCTTGAACTCATGTCCGAGGGCCGCGACATGGCGCGGGCGATGCAACTGAACTGGCTGACCCCCGGCGAGCAGATCTATGCCGCGGCCCGCCGACACCCGATCATCCTCTATCAGGCCTTGATCTTCCCGGCCTTCGTGCTCCTGCTCTCGATCGCGGCCGGCGCGGCCCTGGGCTTCTACCTCAACGACTACGTGTGGGGCGCGGCTCTGGGCGCCGTTGGCGTGCTGATCTCGGCCGCGTGGATGTGGTGGTTGGCCCTCGATTGGGGCAACGACTACTTCATCGTCACGGATCAACGCGTCGTCTACCTCGAGAAGATCATCGGCATCTACGACAGCCGACAGGAGTCGCCGCTGGCCTCGGTGTTGTCGGTCGACGTGCGGATCACCGACGCCATCACGCGTTCGATCGGCATCGGCGACGTGATCGTCCGCACCTATTCGGGGCCGATCTCCTTTACGTCGGTGGGCAACGCCCAGGGCCTGGCGGCGCTCGTCGAGGAGCAGTGGAATCGCTCGCGGGCGCGCGGTCGCCAGGCGGAGCGCGAGGCGATCAAGGCAGCGATTCGCCGGAGCATCAATCCGCCGCCGGACGGCCCGGCTAAAGCCAAGGCCGCTAAAGATTCTCACGGACCCGGCTTTCTCCAACAGATCGGTGAGTTCTTTTCCTTTAAGCTGCGCTATACCCAGGGCGAGACCGTGATCTATCGCAAGCACTGGTTCGAACTGGTGCGTGAAACGTTCTATCCCTCGATCGGCTTCCTGGTGATCTTGTTCCTCGGCCTGGCCTCCGTGTTCGGGTTTTTGCCACCGCCCTTCACGATGGACGTGGTGGCCTACATGTGCCTGATCATGTTCGTGCCGGTGGCCGGTTGGTGGCTGTATCAGTTCGAAGACTGGAAGAACGATCTGTATCTGGTCACCAATGATCAAATCGTGGACCTGTATCGGAAGCCGCTCGGTTCGGAAGAACGCCGCTCGGCGCCGCTTGGAAACGTGTTAAGCTTGAAGTACGAGCGGCCCGGCGCGCTGGGTTTGTTGCTCAATTACGGCCATGTGATCGCCAAGGTCGGCCCCGAGGAACTGCGCTTCGAAGGCGTGTTCGATCCGGTCGGCGTCCAAAACGACATCTACCGCCGTATGGAGGCCGTCAAGGCCCGCAAGGAACAGGCCGAGTCCGCGCGGCAACGCGAGGAACTGGCGCGTTGGATGGCCGCTTATCACGAAGTTGCCCAGGAGGACGCTGAGAAGCGTCGATCATCGTAGCTGCATGACTCTGTTGACCATCATTACCCCGAGCAATCCGATCCTGCGCAAGAAGGCGAAACCGATCTCCGATCCGCGCGCTCCCGAAGTCCAGAGCCTCATCGACGACATGATCGCCACGATGCGCGAGGCGCCCGGCGTCGGGCTGGCTGCCCCGCAGGTCGCCGAGTCGCTGCGCCTGGCCGTCATTGAGTACGCGCCTGATGAGGACGATCTCCCTGAGGATGCCGAGCCGCCGGAGCCGAAGCTGTACGTCATCATCAACCCCGAGATCACGACTCGCTCGGAAGAGATGGTCGAGGGCGCGGAGGGCTGTCTCTCGATCCCGGGCTACGCCGGCAATGTGTCGCGCCATAAGGCCGTGACCATCAAGGCGCTCAACCGCCAGGGTCGCCCGATCAAGATCAAGGCCGACGGCTGGCTGGCGCGCATTTTTCAGCACGAGATCGACCACCTCGACGGCGTCCTCTTCATCGACAAGGCTACCAAGACCTGGAAAACCCGCGACGACGAGGCCATTGAGGCCGAGTAGCGGTTTTTGCCACGGTTTACGCGGATGGAGGATGAAACGCCATCCGCGCAATCCGTGAAATCTGCGGCAAATCCCCGCCTTTCATTGACAAGGGTACCCGCCATAGGGTAGACTCCTCCCGCTCGGTCGCCAGCCGGGCCAAACTCCCCTGTTGAAGGGAGGTGAATGAGCCATGACGACCAAAGTTGTACTCCGCCCGAGCGAGTCGCAAGACCAGCTGCTAAAGCGCTTCAAGAAGAAGGTGATGCGCAGCGGCCTCTTGACGCAACTGCGTAACAAGCGCTGGTTTGTGTCCAAGAGCGAGGTGCGCCGGATCGAAAAGAAGAAGGCCATCCGCCGGATTAACAAGCGCATGCGCCGCGCGACGAACGACGAGTGATCGACACCGGGCCCGGATAACATCCGGGCCCGGTTGTTATAATCCTCCTCATGCCTATCCCACTGATCGACACGCTGCTGAAGACGTCCGTCATCGACCGGACCCGCCGAAACCACGGCCTTGAGCACGGCACGATCACGCTCCTTGGCCTGCGCCGCAAGGTCAGCCTGGCCGGACGCTCGACGCCGAACGGCTTCTACATCTACGGCGACGTCTCCGCCGACGAGATCCAGGCGTCTGCGAGCGAGGCGCTACGGCGGATGCGCGCCGGCGAACACGATCTCGCTATCCACCCCCATTGCGGCACAAACTACGTGACGGCCGGGCTGGCCGCGGCCGGCGCCGTCTTCCTGGCCTTCCTGGGCACCCGCGACTCCCGACAGCGGCTCGACCGCCTGCCGATGGCCGCCTCGCTGGCGACTCTGGCGCTTATCGCCGCGCAGCCCGTCGGGCTGTCGGTGCAGCGCACGCTTACCACGTCGCCCGAGGTGCGCGACATGAGCATCGTCGACATCCGCGTGCTGTCCGGCCCCGTCCGCACACACTTCGTCGAGACCGCCGGCTGAGCGGCGCGACGATCACCCGGCGCTATGGCTCCGCGCCTCTTCCTCCTGCACGGCAACGACGAATTCGCGATGGCGGAGTTCGTCGATAAGCTCAAGGCCAGGGTCGCCGACGATCCCGGCACTGCCTCGCTCAACATCACGGTCCTTGATGGCCGCTCCGTCACGCTCTCCGAAGTTCAGGGCGCAGCCGGGGCGATGCCCTTCCTGGCCGATATTCGCCTCGTGATCGTCGAGGGCTGGATCTCGCGCCTGACGGGCAAAGCCGAAGAGGGCGAGATCAGCGAGAGCAGCAAAGCCACGCTGGCTGCCCTGATCGCTTACCTGCCAGAACTTCCCGACAGCGCCTGCCTGGCGCTCGTCGAACGGCGAGACTTGCCCGAGCGTGGACCGCTGTTCAAGGCGCTGGGCCAGATCCCGTTCGCCAAAATTCAGAAGTTCGAGGTGCCGCAAGGCGAGGCGCTCGTCGATTGGATCCGCAAGCGTGTCAAGCAGGTCAAGGGCGAGATCGCGCCAGCAGCTGCGCGGGCGTTGGCCGAGGCCGAGCATGACCCGCGCGCGCTCGGCAACGAGATCGACAAATTGCTGACCTACGTGGCCTGGCGCCGCCCGATCGACGTTGACGACGTGCATGCGCTGACCCAGGCCGGTGTGGAAGCCCGGGTGTTCGACTTCGTCGATTATCTCGGCCAGCGTCAAGCGCAACCCGCGTTGCGCGAGCTACATGCCCTGCTCGACAAGGAAGACGCCGGCTACGTCCTGGCCATGATCACTCGCCAGTATCGGTTGCTGATCCAGACCAAGGAACTCGTCGAGGCGCACACGCCGCCGAATGCCATCGCTCAGACGCTTGGCCTGCATCCGTATCCCGCCGGCAAACTCAGCCAGCAAACGCGCAACTACACGCTGGCCGGCCTCGAGCGCCTGTATCGTCAGTTGCTCGACTGCGACATCGACGTCAAGACCGGCAGGATGGACCCGGTGACCGCGCTGGATGTGCTGGTGACCACGTTGGCGATGGGATAGGTCGACCCTTCTGCGTCCAATGAAAACGCGGCCGAGAATGCTCTCGGCCGCGTTTTCATTGGACGTTTCGACTCAATGCGACCGAATCGCAAAGTCCAGATAGTCGATGTCGTTCTCGGCGACAGGATGTTGGAGTTCGGCCAGCCGTCGGCTGAGCTCGGCGCGATGATGGGTGCTGTGATTGAGCAAATGCAACAGGATCTGCCAGACCCTGGCGTGCGAAGGCTGGCCTTCCTGCGACGACCCCAGCTCGACGTCTCGATCGAGGTCATTCTCGCTCAAACTCTCGACGTAAGCGATGGCCCGAGTCTGTTCTTCTGCCAGGAAGCGACGGAGTGCGCCGATATCAGGAACTGACTCGACTTCCCACAGGAACTGTTGCGCGATCTCCCCGCGGGCGATGCGCCGCCAGCTCCATTCGGTGTCGGCCATGTGCCGAACCAGATCGAACACGTTGCCGTGGCTGACGTCAACGGCGCAGCGCTGCTCGTCGGCGCTCAACTCATCGATACGACGCAGGATCTGCTCATTGGCTTCGTAGTTGTAGTTCAGGAAGGAGATCAGCAGGGATTTGGCAAGCATGTGCAGCACTCGCTGAACGAAACAAGGGCGAAGAGCGGAGTTGAAGTCGTCAGTGTTGAACGAGCGGGCCGGCCAAACGGTATTTGAGGCTGATCCGGCCGCCCGGGAGCGTCACGGCGCTGATACACTCGAGCGCCATCTGATTGAGGCCACCCTCATCGAACATCCGCAGTCCACGCCCCAATAACACCGGCACGAGATCAACATGCAGTTCGTCGATGGCTCCGGCGCGCAGCCCGAAATTGATCGTCGTGGGGCCGCCGACGATCATCACATCTTTGTCGCCCGCAGCGGCTTTCGCCTGACGGATGGCGCTCTCGACCCCTTGAGCGACGAACGTGAAGGTCAGCGGCGGAGACTCTTTGGGGTGACGATCCGGCCGGCGATGCGACACCACGAAGATCGGCACCTGAAACTCGTAGTTGCCGGCGTACGCGTCGGGATCGGGCGCCATGGCAAAGGCGCGCCAGCCCATCACGACAGCGCCCGTGTCACGGATCGCTTCCTTCAGAGGCGCGGTCTCGCGCAACGCGGCAAGATCCGGATACAACGCTGCGACGCTGCCGTGGCGATCCTCCACGAAGCCGTCGAGCGACATGGCCATCCCGGCGATGACTTTGCCCATCAGCTACCTCCGCCGGGAAGATTATCGCCTAATGGGCGCGCAGCCACATCTGCTCGACATGCCAGGCGTCGCGCCCGATCTCCTGAGCCAGCTCGAAGGTTCCCCGATCGGTGCGGACGCGGAAGATATGTCGGCGCGCACGGCCCTGGCGGTTCTCGGTGCGGCAGGCCTCGACGGCCGAGACCTCGACGCGGTTGCCGCGCCAGACGAACGTGCGCGGGAAGATCCCGTCGCGCTTGTTCCACATTGTGATGCTCTCTCTCACCGCTGCCATGTCGACTCCTCGGAGGATCGAACGTCTGTGTTGTCGATTTCAACTTCGCTGCCGCCGATGACGCGGAAACGGCGTTCGGCGGGCTCGAGCCGCGGCGTCAGGTTGGCGACGATCGGGTTGGCGGCAGATCCGGCCGAGTAGATATTGGCGCCCGGCATCGGCTGCGGAGGCACCACCACGATCTTGGGCTCAGAGGTTGCCTGCACGATCGGGGGCTGACGCTGGGCCATGCGCCCGGCCATCCACGCCACCACCACGCTCGTCGGGACGCTGGCCGCCACGCCGGCGAGCACGCCCACGATCACGGCCATCGACTCGGCCGACATGCGCTGCGCGACGATGATCCCCAGCGCGGCGCCGAAGCCGAATAGAAAGGCGATGGACAGGACTCGAGCGGTGCTCATCGTGGCCTCGAAGAACTCACTTTACAAACGGCGCAATGCCGTATCCCAATCCATCGGCGGGATCCAGGCTGCCTGGAAACGCACGGTCTGCCCGGCCGCGATCGCCAGGAAGTCGCCGCGCCCCATCAGGCGCTCGGCGCCGGTGCCCGACACGCCGGCCGCGACCCGCGCGTCTTCGGCGCTGCCGACTTTGCCGACCAGGCGCACCGGGAAGTTGGCCTTGAGCATGCCGCCGATGACAGCTGCCGACGGCTTCTGCACGCCCGCGATGATGTGGATGCCGGCCTCACGCCCGCGCTGCGCCAGCCGCACCAGCGCGATCTCGACGGCCTTGCCGCCCACCATGAGCAGGTCGGCCAGTTCGTCGACGGCCAGGACGATGTGTGGCGTGTCGATGTTCTCGCGGTCACGGCGTTCCATCTCGGCCAGCAAGCGCTCGAGCAGCGCGCTCGCTGCCTTCGCGTCTTCAGCCACAGGGCCCATGCAGTGCGGCATGACCGCCAGGCCACGCAGGCCGCGACGTTTGGGGTCGATCAACGCGAATTGCACCTTGCTCTGCCGGTTGGTGATCGCCAGCGACAGGATCATGCTGCGGATCAGTTCGGTCTTGCCAGAGCCTGTGGCGCCGGCCACGAGGATATGAGCCACGTCTGGCGAACTGAGTTTGAGCATCAGCGGGCGGCCATCCTCAGCCAGGCCGGCGCAGGCCGTCAGGCCCGGGATGTTTCCCATGTTCTTGAGCATCGGCACAAGCCGCACCGGCTCGGCATCGGCCCGGGGCACTTCGAGCGCCAGGGTCTCGCCGTCACGGGCCACACGCACGTCGGCGGCACCCAGGGCCAGCGCCAGCTCTTCAGAGAGATTGCGGACCGTCGCGATCTTGGCGCCAATAGCCGGCGTCAGGTGAAAGCGAATCCAGCGCGGCGAGACCGTGCCCCCGTGCACGCGGACCGGGACTCGATGCGAGGCCAGCACGCGCTCGATTCGATCCGACTGGAAGTTGAGATAGTCTCGGGAGACGGCCAGCGCCATGGGAACCTCCGCAGCTGCGGTGTACGGGTTAGCGGACATGGCCGGCAGAAACGCGCCAGTCGGGCTATAATGGCCGCTAGAACTTATGTTCCAATTATTAGAACAGAAGTTCTAATGAGTCAAGAAGGATTCCTTAAAGAATTGGGGGTTGTGACAGTTCTGGTCACAGGCTGGGGGGAGAGGAGCGAAGGACGAGGAGCGAGCACAGACTAGCGTGGCAACGTTCGCCCCTCGCCCTTCGCTCCTCGCTCCTCGAGTATTTCTCTGGCTCGTGCCTCACGGATCTGGCCTTCGGCGACGAGCTGGGCAGCGACGCTGTCGATCTGGTCGCCAACCGCGCCGGCGGCTGCCGCGATCTGGCGGGCGTGGAGGCCCATGTGGCCGCGCTGGATGCCCTCTGTGGCAAGGGCGCGCAGGGCGCCCAGGTTTTGGGCCAGGCCCACGGCGGCAATGACTTCAGCCAGCTCGCGGGCGCTGCCAAGGTTGAGGATCTTGAGGGCGGCCCGGGCCGCCGGATGAACGCGCGTGGCGCCACCGACGATGCCGACAGCCAGCGGCAACTCGAGCCGGCCTTCCAGGGCGCCGTCGGCGGCGCGGCCCCAGGTGCTGAGCGAGGTGTAGCGGCCGGCGCGAGCCGCGTAGGCGTGCGCGCCGGCTTCGATCGCGCGCCAGTCGTTGCCGGTGGCGATGATCACCGGGTCGATGCCGTTGAGGATGCCCTTGTTGTGCGTGGCAGCTCGGTACGGGTCGACAGCCGCGAAGGCATAGGCTTCGACGACGCCGTCGCGCACCTGTTCGCCGGTGAAGGCGTCGAAGGCCAGCGACGCCAGCGGGATCGTGCAGGCCGCCCAGGCGCGTCGCCTGTCAGTCAGGTTGGAGAGGATGCGCAGATGCGCCCGGCCGCCGGTCAGTTTCTCGAGCGCCGGCGCCAGGGCCTCGGCCACCGTGTTGACGGCGTTGGCGCCCATCGCGTCGCGCGCATCGTAGATCACGTGGACGACCAGAAACGGCCCGACCGGCGACTCAGCGAAGACACGCGTCTCGATGCCACGCGCCCCACCCCCGCGCGCCACGATCGACGGGTTGACGCCGTTGGCCAACGCCAGCAGGGCCGGCGTTTCGGCGGCGATGCCCTGACGCGCGGTGTCGAGGTCGGGCACGTCGAGCAACTGGATCTGGCCGATCATCTCGGGCTCGGTCGTGCCAGCGCGAAAGCCGCCACCATCCCGCGCGAGCCGGGCCATGAACGACGCACTGGCCACGACCGAGGGCTCTTCGATCACCATCGGCACGAGCACGTCGCGACCATTCACCACGAAGTTGGCGGCCACCGCCAGCGGCAGCGCGAACGTGCCGATGACATTCTCGATCATGTGATCGGCCTGCTCGAGATCGAGCCCGCCGTGCAGCGCCGCACGCTCGTCGGCGGTCAGCCCGGCCAGCCTGGCGATCTCGTCGGCGCGGTCGGCCACTGAACGTCGATAGAAGCCCGGCAGCCGCGAAGAGGTCATAGTCAGCGCCCGTGTTCGACCATCTGAATGAAGTGGAGCAGATCCGTGTACCCGGTGACGCGCAAACGCGTCAATATGTAACGATCGTCGTAACGATGGTACCACCCGCCCCGTGTGGTGACCCCACCCCACAGCCCGAGTTGCGGCGCAAGATCGAGCGTGGTCTGATCGTAGCTTCCTGATGGATAGTTGAAGAAGCGCGGCCGCTCGCCGATGTTGGCCTCAACGGTTTCGATCGAGCCCAACATCTCATAGAGTTGCCGGTTGTAGCTCAGGCCTTCGAGCCCGATGTGGGTCTTGGTGTGCGGCTCAACGCTCCAGCCCATCTCCCACATGTACTTGAGCACCGGCCAGGACAGATACTCGGGGCGTCCCTGGTCGACGAACTCGGTGATGACGAAGACGGTGGCCGTTTGATGGAGGCTGCGCATGACAGGCACTGCATAGTCGTAGAGCCCGGCGTAGCCGTCATCGAAGGTGATGATGACGGACTTCTCGGGCAACGGCCGACCGGTCGCCAACGCGTCAGTCAGTGCGTAGAGGCTGATCGTGGTGAAGCCATGCTCCGCCAGGTACGTCATCTGGGCGGCAAAGTCCTCGGGCCTGACCGTCAACCCTTCTCGTAGCAGATTGCCGTCACCGGGCCAGGGCTCGACGTAGTGATAGGTCAGGATCGGCACCATCAGGCCACGCTGCAGGGCCTCGGCGTCGGGCGTCGCGACGTACGCCGGCCGGGGCGTGGCCGTCGGCGCATCCTGAGGCTCGATGACCGGCTGGGTCGCTCCGGCGGCCAGGGGCGTGAGCGTCAGCGTCGGCTCGGCTGTCGGGGTGGCTGTCGACAGGCGTGTCGGCGTGGGGCTGGGCACGAACGGCGTGAAAGTGAGGTCGACCGCCCCGCTGATGTGGGCCGGCGCCGAGGGATACAGCCATTGAGAACCGAACCAGGCCAAAATCCCACCGAGGATCGCAATACCGACTTGAGCGAGACGATTTCGCATGTGCGCGCGCATTGTAGCCGGTTCGGGCCGGCCGAACGCAGTGGATTAAAGCCTGCCTTTGTCATATTAGGCCCTGACAGTTGGCGCGCAGGCTTCGGGTTGGGGTGCACGAACGAGGCCAGAAGGCAGCGGTTTCGGGCGGAGCCGCAGGGGTCGAAACCAAAAGGCCCCGGCGGGTGCCAGGGCCAAAAGGGTCAGAACAGAAGTGAGTTCAGCTCTTCAGGTAATCGGTCTTCAGCAGGTAATCCAGCCAGATGAAGGCCACAGCGCCGAAAGACAGGAACAGCAGCAGCACGTTGCTGTAGGCAAAGTGCTCAGGCGTGGTGGCGAAGCCCACGTAGATGATGGCCGCCGTCACCGCAGCACCGAACAAGGCCGAAAGAACCCACAGGATCAGACGTTTGGATTGCATACTCACTTCCCCGAGATCAAGTTTGGTCAGGCCTGGAAGCCGGCTAGAATTGTAATCGACTCCTTTGGGAGCGTCAAAAAGCCGTGGAGCGTAGCGCGTGGAGCGAACACGCAACGCGATCCGGCGCGGCAGTGCGTTCTTCCAGGCTTCACGCCTACGGTATCTCATGCCCACCAACACATACCCTACAGGCACCGAACTCCATTTTGCCGGCCGTCGCTCGTCCGTTTTCGCGCGGCGCGGGATCGTCGCGTCGAGCCAGCCCCTGGCCTCGCAGGCCGGCCTGGAGATCCTGATGCAGGGCGGGACGGCCGCCGATGCCGCCATCGCGACTGCCGCCACCCTGGCCGTCACCGAGCCAGGCTCGACCGGCATCGGCGGCGATTGCTTTGCCCTGTACTACGAGGCGCGCACGGGCGCCGTCTCGGCGCTGAACGGCTCAGGCCGAGCGCCGGCCGCGCTCGACCTCGATGCGATCAAGCGCGCCGGCCTCTTCACCGCGCCCGATCAGCCGATGGCGAAGCCCTACCATGCGCTGACGATCACGGTGCCGGGCGCCGTGGCTGGCTGGTGCGATTTGCTGGCACGCTTCGGCGCGCTTCCCCTGCGCGACGTGCTCGCTCCGGCCATCCATCACGCCCAGGCCGGCTTCCCCGTGGCGCCATTGACGGCAGCGGCCTGGGCGCGCGGCGCTGAGCGGCAGTTGCGTCAGGCGCGTGGCGCGAAGGCGTTGCTCATCGACGGGCGAGCCCCGCGCGCCGGCGA
>CAYZRP010000160.1:0-13252 GCA_964480865.1 uncultured Anaerolineales bacterium
GGAGCGTAGGGCGTGGAGCGTAGGGCGTGGAGCGTGGAGCGTGGAGCGTGGAGCGTGGAGCGTGGGGCGTGGTGCGTGGTGGGTGGCGGGTGGTGCGTGGAGCGTGGTGGGTGGTGGGTGGTGCGTGGAGCGTGGAGCGATTCACGCTACCGCGCCAGATCGCGTGGCGTGAATCGCTCCACGCTC
Source organism: uncultured Anaerolineales bacterium (assembly GCA_964480865.1). GTDB lineage: Bacteria > Chloroflexota > Anaerolineae > Anaerolineales > UBA6663 > UBA6663. The sequence continues at coordinate 187 of CAYZRP010000160.1, forward strand.
TACGCTCCACGCTCCACGTTTTCAGTACCAGCCGATATTGCCCTTGACCAGCAGAAGTGCCGAGGCCAGCAGCATGGTGGCGATGGTGGGCAGTGCCGCGATCTTGAGCCAGCGCGTCCAACCGACCTTGCCGTGGTTGCGCTCGAGATACGAGTAGGCCACGACGTTGGCCGAGGCGCCGATCGGCGTCAGGTTGCCGCCGAGGTTGACGCCCAACGCCAGCGACCAGACCATCAGGGCCAGCGCCGGCATGCCGGGCACAGCGGCGACATCCTTGAGGACGTAGCTCATCGCCAGAGCCAGCGGGACGTTGTCGACGATACCGCTCAGCAGACCCGGGCCCCAATGCAGGGCAAACACGAGGCCGGCCGGGTTCGAGGCCGAGTTGGCGGTGAGCAGCCCCGCCAGTTGCTCGAAGGCATGCGACTTCTCGAGGCCGCCGATCAGCATGAACAGCCCCGCGAAGAACACGAGGTTCTCGAGGTCGTGCTTGACAAGGCGCGAGAACACGATCTTGCGCTCGATGCCCGGGATGAAGACCAGCACCAGAATGGCCGGGACCAGCGCCGAAAGGGCCGCCGTGATCTCGAAGTGGATGAGCTCGCTCAGCCAGTGGTGAGTGACGAGCAGGACGACGGCGCCGCCGAAGCCGATCAGGCCGATGCGGGTCAACTGCGCGTGCAGCGGATCCTTGTGCAGGGCCTCGACCTCGCGGATCGTGTCGTCGGTCAGGGCGGCGTGCGCGTCACCCAGGTGCTTGCGGTTGACGAACAAGAAGAAGCCGAGCAGCAGGAGCGCGGCCACGGCCGAGATCGGGCCGGTGTGGGTGAGGAAGTCCCCGAAGTTGAAGCCCAGGGTCGTGCCGAGGATCACGTTCGGTGGATCGCCGACCAGGGTGGCCGAGCCGCCGGTGTTGGCCGCGCAGACCTCGGCGATGATCAGGGTCACCGGATCGATCTTGAGGAGCTGGCAGAGCTGCAGCGTCAGGGCCGAGAGGAAGAGCATGACCGTAATGCTGTCCATCCACATCGCGAGCAGCGCAGCCATGAGCAGCAGGGCGACGAACAGGTAGGTCGGGTGGTAGTTGACCTTGCGCACGGCGGTCAACGCCAGCCACTTGAAGAAGCCTGCTTCGATCAACACGGCCACCAGCGCGAACATGCCGGCCAGCAGCCCGATCGTGTCCCAGTTGATGTACGAGAAGGCCTCGACCGGGCTGAGGACGCCGAACACGATCAGCACCGCGCTGCCGATCAGGGCGATCAGGTGCCGCGGAAACTTCTCGCTGGCGATCCCGACGTATGCGATGGCGAAAACGGTCAGTGCGATGATCATGGCGGTTAACGCAAAATGCCCTCGACGCGGTTGAAGGCGGCGAGGGCATCCTGGCCCATAGACTGATTCAGTTGTCTGCTTCGATCATGCTCAGATTACGGATTCTGGAGGACGTGCGCAACCCCTGAAGTGCCTATGAGGATCCAGAATTCTGTGCCTCACGATAGGGCAAACCGCACAGACTGCCCGGTGAAGAGACGCCCGGCAGGCTCTAGGCGATGACGCCGCGAAGCAGGTCGATGGACTTTCGGATGCCGACGAGCGGCGGCAGGCTGTAATCCTCGTGCTCGATGCTCAAGACGTCGTCGTAGCCGTTACGCCTCAGCTGGATCACGAACTCGCGCCACCAGGCCGGCGGCTGGCCATGGCCCAGCGTGGCGTAGTTCCACGAGCGCTCGGCCACTCGCTCGTTGGGTTTCGTCTCGAGCAGCGTGTTGAGTTCGCGGTTAGGATGCTCGATGCGCGTGTCCTTGGCGTGCACATGGTAGATCGCGCCCCGCAGGTGAGACATTGCGCGCAACGGGTCGCCGCCCATCCACAGCGCATGGCTGGGGTCGAAGTTGACGCCGACCGTTTCCCCAACCGCATCACGCAATCTCAAAAGCGTCTCGGTGTTGTACACAAGCTGGTGCGCGTGCTGCTCGACGCACAGCTGATGGACGCCGTTCTCGTGGGCCTGTTTGACCAGATCGCGCCAGTACGGCAGCGCCACGTCTTCCCACTGATAGCGCAGGATCTCGAGCCCTTCCGGCGGCCAGGCCGTCGTGATCCAGTTCGCGTTCTGGTCACCCGGCCCGCCCGGCAGCCCCGACATCAAGACCACCCTGTGCACGTCGAGCAGACGCGCCAGTTTCAATGTGTTGTGGACCACGCGGTCGTGGGCGGCGCCGCGCGCCCCGGGCGCCAGCGGATTGCCCGAGCAGTTGAGCGCACTGATCTCAAGCCCGTGGTCGCGGATCCTGGCAATGAAGGCGTCGCGCTCAGCGGCGCTGTCGAGGAGTTGATCCAGGTTGAGGTGCGGCGCCGCCGACCAGCCCCCGCAGCCAAATTCGAGCGTCTCGACGCCCAGTGCGGCGGCGGTGTCGAGCAGCTCATCGAACGCCAGGTGCCCGAGGCTGTCCGTCACCAATCCGATGCGCATGGTCTCCCCCCGCTGCAATGTTCAGTGACCACAGACCGACGAAGGACGAATGACGAATGACGGAGGACGAATGACGAAGGTTGAATGGCCTCTCAACCTTCGTCATTCGTCATTCGTCTTCCGTCGACCTCGGTGTCGAACTCGCTCACCTGCACCCAGCGATGCTCGCGACAGGATGCATCGGCGGCGTCGATGACCTTGTTGATACGGTAGGCAAAGCGCACATCGGGCTGCACTGGCTGGTTGAGGGCGACGGCCGTGATCAGGTGGTGGGCCTCGATGATCTTCTGGTCGTTGTAGCCCAGGCCGATGCCGGCCAGGCCGAAGAAGGCCTTGTAGCCGGGGTGTTCCGGCCCGATGTAGACGGTCTTGTAGCCGCGCTCGCGATCCGGGTCGGTGTGCCGATAGAGCTTGAGCTCGTTCATGCGTTCCTGGGTGTAGACCAGGCCGCCCCGGGTACCCTGGATCTCGTAGCTGAGGCCGAGCTTGCGGCCGGTGCCGACCCGGCTTGTGCCGATCGTGCCGATGGCCCCGCATTCAAAGCGCACCAGCAACTCCATGACGTCTTCGTTCTCGACAACTCGCCTGGGGGCGTCGCTGGCGGCTTTTGCCGCATACCCCGAGCCGCCGGCGGGCACAAGGCGTTCCTTCACAGTCGTCGCGCTCAACGCGCACACCTCGGCGATGTCGCCGACCAGGAAGTGCGCGAAAGCGAGCGTGTGTGACCCGAGATCCCCTAGCGCCCCGGTGCCGGCCAGGGCCCGATCCAGACGCCAGCTGAAAGGCACGCCAGGATCGGTGAGGAAGTCCTGATCGAAGACTCCGCGAAAGAGCGTGATCTCGCCGAGTTCACCGGCGGCAATCAACTCGCGCGCGAACGCCTGGGCCGGGTTCTTCAGATAGTTGAAGCCGACGAGGCTGATCACCTTCGAGCGCTCGACCGCCGCGACGATCCGGGCCGCGTCGCTCGAGGTCGTGGCCAGCGGCTTTTCGCAGTAGACGTGTTTGCCAGCCTCGGCCGCGGCGATGGCCATCTCGGCGTGGAGGTGGTTGGGGGTCGTGATGTCGACGACGTCGACGCGAGGATCCGCGACGACTTCGCGCCAATCGGTCGTCCAGCGCGCGAAGCCGAACTCGCCGGCCCAACGTTCGACGGCTTTCGCATCGACGTCGGCGACGATCTCGGGGATGGGCCGGCCCGGCTCGCTGCCGAAGACCAGCGGCACGTTCCTGAACGCCGTGGCGTGGGCTTTGCCCATGCCGCCGGTGCCGATGAGCCCGATCCGGACGTCTTTCATGGTGGATCCTCTTCAGCCGGCGTCAGAACACAGGGCGAAACAAGCGGGGCTCCAAGAGTCGAGGCGGAGCCCGCCTGTTTCGCCTATCTCTATAAGAAGGCTTCTTCGATGCAGCGGCCCTCCCACTGTGGGTCGGGCTTGATGCCCAGCAGTCGCGCCAGCGTCGGCGCCGTGTCGAGCAGGCTGACAGGCTCTGTCAGGGTGGCGCCCGGGCGGATGCTGGGCCCGGCCACGATCCACGGGATGGTCATGTCCTCGGGCGAGGGCGTGCCGTGCGAGCGATCGTGGCCGCCGTGATCGGCGTGGATCAGCACGTGAGCGTCGTCCGGCAGGCTGGCCAGCACAGTCCCGAGCGCGCGATCGACCCGCTCGAGCTGCGCGAAGTAATGATCGGAAAGCCAGCCGTGGGCATGGCCGGTTTCATCCACTGTGCCGAAGTAGACGAAGGCAAAGTCGAAGTGATGCGAGGACAGCGCTTCAGCGGCGGCCTCGGCCACTGCCTGATCGCCCTGTTCGGTCAGGACGTTATCGCGGAACCAGGTCATCGACAGACTGCCGGGGCGGCTGACGTTGCGCAGCGGCTCCCAGTTGTAGAAAAACGCACAGGCCAACCCGGCGGCTTTGGCCACGTCGGCGAGGCCAGGCAGCGGCCGCGCCATCGGGCTCCAGTCGTTCGAGGTCACGCCATGGCGCGTCGGCGGGACGCTGTGGAAGATGGACATGTGGCAGGGCAGCGTGATGCTCGGCATCACACTCGAGGCGCTCAGGGTCGAAGCCCCGCGTGTTTTCTGCGCCACAAGATTCGGGCAGCGCGCAACGTCGATCGCATCCGGGCGCAGCCCATCGATCATGAAGAACACCACCATGTGAGAAGCCTCCCGATGCGGTTTCGTCAATAGCCCGGGCCAAGCCTGGCCCGGTGTTCGGCCGTCGCGTAAGCGATCGAGATACCCGCCGCTTTTTTTGCGACGAATGCGTTGGCGACCTTCTCCACGGCCGTCGCGATGTCGTCAAGGTCCGACTGAGCGAGCAGCGGATGCGCGCTCGTCAACCAGAACGTTTCTTCGCAGGCGCGCTCGGCCACCGGGCATTGGCCCGGGCCGTACTCGACGTGCCCATCATACAGGGGGCATTCGAACGGGCACTTCGTGCCGCCATAGCCGGCCTTTTGCAGGAAGATCGGCTGCAGGTGCTGGGGGATGATCCAGCGGGTCGTGCTGAGGTAGCCCAGGTCATAGATCCCCTCGGCCGCCAGCGCCACGGCGAAGTTGATCATATCGGTGCCGAGCACCTCGGGTTGGATGCGGATCGCGTAGTAGTAGTAGACGCGTTCGCCCCACGGCGGCTCCTGCGGCGTTTCGATGCCAGGCACGCCGCGCAGACGCTCGGTGAGATAGTGCGCGTTCTCGTTGCGCTTGGCGATCAGGCGATCCATCTTCTTGACCTGCTCGATCCCGATGGCGGCCTGCATGTTGGTAATGCGGTAGTTGGTGCAGGGCAGGCCCCAGTGGTACTTCGACGCGGCGCCCAGCGAGCGCTTGCGCGCGAAATCCATGTAGCCCCACATCTTGTCGTACAGGTCGTCGTCGTTCGTGATGACGAAGCCGCCCTCGCCCGTGCTTGTGATCTTGCCCGAGATCGTGCTGAAGGTGCCGACGTGCCCGATCGTGCCGACCTTCTTTCCTTTGTAGGTCGCGCCGGGCGACTGAGCGCAATCCTCGACGACCCACAGATTGTGTTTGCGCGCCAGCTCCATGATCGGGTCGAGATCGACCGGCGAGCCCATGATGCTGACCGGGATGATGGCCTTGGTGCGGCGCGTGATCTTGCGCTCGACGTCAGCAGGATCGAGTGTCAGATAACGAGGGTCGACGTCGGCAAAGATCGGGATGGCGTTCTGCTCGAGCACGCAACTATCCGACGCGATGAACGTGTAAGGCGTCACGATCACCTCGTCGCCCGGCCCGACTCCGAAAGCGGCCAGGGCGATGTGCAACGCCGTCGTGCCGTTCGAGACGGCGATGGCGTGCTTGGCGCCGAACCACTCCGCCAGGGCGCGCTCGTATTCCACGGCCGCCTCGGCGCGACGCAGCTTCTTCTTCTGCGCGACGCCCAACAGCGCCTGCAGTTCCTCGTCCTCGAACACGTCAGTCTCGACCAGGAGCGGTTTGCCAGAACGCACGGGGGTTCCGCCGTCGACAGCCAGCGATGACATGATGTTCTCCATGAGGGAAGTGGGCAGGACCGAGGAAGAGGCCCTTACTCAGCAGACACGGATGAGCCGCCTCCCATCTTCCTCGGACCCCTACGCATGATGATGAAGTCGAACGCATCCGGTAGATGGTATTCGCACGAATACAGCACCGGTTCGTCGCTGGCGGTGTAGTCGGTCTGCAGCAGGCAGAGCAACACCGAACCCTCCTGCACCTGAAGGTGGGCGGCGACTTCGGCTGACGCGTTCACGGGCAAGACACGGGCGACGCCGTATTCGATCACCAGCCCAAAGCTGTTCTTGAGCAGATGGTAGAGCGACCCTTCTTCGTTGTTCGCCCGGAAGGCGTCGACCTCAGCGTCCCCGATCAGGTTCTTCGGGATGTAATCCCACGAATACACCACGGGCTTGTCATCGGCGGTGCGGGTGCGCTCGATGGTGACGACAGGGTCGCCCAGGGGCACGTTCAGGGCTGCCGCGGCTTCCTCAGGCGCGGCGCCGATCTGGACCGTGAGGTTGGTCGTGCCAGGCACCATGCTGGCGGAGCGGATCATCTCGGTCGTGCCGAAATTGAAGTTGAGGTTTTGGAGAATCGACCGGCTGCGAACGAAAGTCCCCTTGCCATGACGACGGGTGATCAGGCCCTCGTCTTCGAGCAGCCGCAGGGCGTCTCGAACCACAGTTCTCGACACGCCCAATAACTGGACGAGCTCCGATTCGGCCGGAAGCTGAGCGCCCGGATGATACAGCCCCTGTTCAATTGCCGTTCGGATTTCGTGCTCTGCCGCCTCCGTCAACGTGTGGGTGGCGGTCCGAACGGGTTTTAGAGTCTTGACATTGCGTTTCACTATGTGTTAATATCGCGCTCATGACGTCAGTCGTCATTACAACTATAGCAAACTCGACTTTCTAAGTCAAGACCTCCTTCTATGCCCTGCGCCACGATGGTCACGCTTCAGCGTGAGACATTCGGGCAGCAGTTGTTCCTGATCCAAACCTGCGGTATCGCGGTGCCGTTCTGACAGTTGTCACAGAACCGGGTGGGGCACAGGGCCCCGCCTGAAGCGCTCGAGAGCACGTTTCAACGGAACAACCGAATGAGAATCGTTCTGGGCAGCGACCACTTTGGTTATCAACTTAAAGAAGACATGAAGACATACCTGCGGGAACTGGGCCATGATCCCGTCGATCTTGGCTGCCAGGACCCGAGTATGCCGGTGGATTACCCGGATGTGGCGATCGCCGTCTCTCGAGCGATCGCTCAAGGCGAGTTCACTCGCGGCATCCTCATCTGCGGCACCGGCATCGGTATGGCGATGGTGGCTAACAAGATCCCGGGGGTGCGGGCGGCCGTGTGCCATGACACGTATTCCGCCGAACGGGCCCGCAAGAGCAATGACGCCCAGGTGATGGCCATGGGCGCTCAAGTCATCGGCCCGATGTTGGGTCGTCAACTCGTCGATCACTGGTTGGCTTCCGAATTCGCGGGAGGCCGGTCCCAGGCCAAAGTCGACAAGATCAAGCAACTGGATCAGGCTCAAAAAGGAGGCTAAAGCCCAATAACCCACTCCATCCTCAGGCGCGGCCCGCGCTGTCGCTATTGGCTCGTTCCATTTCGGAGGAGAAGATGCACTCTCGTAGAGCTTATCCCTTGCTTTCTGGATTGACGGTTTTGAGCCTGCTGTTCACGGCTTGCGGTTCTGCTACACCGACCCCGGCTCCTGAAGCGACGGCAGTGCCCGCCACATCCGCCCCGGAGCCTACCGCTGCCGTCGCGCCGACCGATGCGGCCCCGGCCGCGACGACACCCCCGGAGGGCGGCGGCGCCTGCCCGGCCGTCACGATGTCGGACATGCAGGGCGTGGCGCCAGGCCAGTGGTCCCAACAGTATGAACTGGCCGAGTTCCAACAAGCCGCCAACTGCACGCTCGAACTGTCGGGTCGAACCGAATTCGACGCGCGGCTGACCCAGTACAAGTTCCTGCCCGAAGGCGAAGTGCCCGCGCTCGCAGACCGGCTGCCTGAGGAGCCCCTTGTCGTGGTGCCTTACGACACGATCGGCAGCTATGGCGGACGGATCACCGGCGCTTCAGTCGGGCCTGAGGCCGGCAACTCCGAGTGGCTCAGTGTGCGCCACGTGAACTTGCTGCGGTACGCGGACGACCTGAAGACCATCGTGCCGAATATGGCCAAGTCGTACGAGTGGAACGATGACTTCACCGAGTTGACCATCGTTCTGCGCAAGGGCCACAAGTGGTCCGACGGCCAGCCCTTCACCACGGAAGACATCGTCTTCTGGTATGACGACATCGTCCTGAACAAAGAGCTGTACCCCAACGTCCCAAGCGTCTGGGTTTACGGCGGCGAGCCAATGCAGGTGGAGGCCGTCGACGACGTGACCGTCAAGTTCAAGTTCGCGGCGCCGGCCCCGGCGTTCACGACCCTGCTGGCCACCACCTACACGCACGAGTGGGCGCCCAAGCACTACTTGATGGACAAGCACATCACGTACAACGAGAAGGCCAACGACGAGGCGATCGCCGAGGGCTTCGAGTCCTGGGCCAAGCGCTTCATCCCGCTGTACTACAGCGACTGGGAAGACGCCAACCACATCTACGGCCTGCCTAAGCTCGAGGCGTGGATCAAGGTCGACGAGACGCCCGAACATCAGCTGTACGTCCCGAACCCCTACTACTACAAGGTGGACACCGCCGGGCATCAGCTTCCGTACATCGACGAGGTCGAAGAGGTGTACGCCCCGGATGCTGAGTTGATCGAGTTGAAGGTCATCAACGGCGAGGTTCAGTACAAGGCCCAGTCGCTCCAGATCGGCAGCCTGCCGCTCTACCAGCAGAACCAGGACAAGGGCGACTACGACATCCAGATGGCCCAGGGCGCGAGCAACGGGCGCACGTACACGTTCAACGCGACCCACAATGACCCGGAGATGGCCAAGATCTTCTCCGACCCGCGCTTCAGCCGCGCGATGTCGCTGGCGTTGAACCGCGACGAGATCAACAAGGCCTTGTGCTTCAGCCTGTGTCAGCCCACCCAGGGCGTCCCGGTGCACAGCTCGGTGTCGTTCGCCAAGCCCGAGTGGTTCACCAAGGACATCGAGTACGACCCTGATACGGCCAATGCCCTGCTCGACGAGATCGGTCTGACAAAGGGGAGCGATGGCTTCAGGGCGCGGCTCGACGGCAAGCCCCTGATCATCAACCTGATCTACGCCATCCAGTGGGGCGATCCGGCCCTGCACGAACTGGCCAAGGAATACTGGGAAGCCGTCGGTGTGAAGGTCGAGCTGAAGGAGATCAGCACTGAGGCGTACCGCGCGATGGCGGCCAACAACGAGCACGACATCCAGGTGACCAACAGTGGCACCGAGGTCGAAGCGCCGCTCTACTCCAACCCGTTCCGGCTGTACCCGCCGTTCGGAGACGCCGCGCTCGAGCCGCTCACCGGCGGCCCATGGGCCGAATGGTACAACACCAACGGCGCGCAGGGCATCGAGCCGCCCGACGATATCAAACAACTGTGGGAAATGGCCGACAAGTGGAAGTCCTCGCTGCCCGGCACCGATGAGTACGTCACGCTGGGGCAGCAGATGGTCGAGATCCAGATGGAGCACTTCTTCCTGATCGGCACGATCACGTCGCCGCCGGCGGTCACGATCGTCTCACGCAAGCTGGGCAACGTGCCGACGTTAACCGTCAATGCGTTCGAGTACTACCGCACGTACCCGTACCGGACGGATCAGTGGTACTTCAAGAAGTGAGGTGTGCGCGCACGACCTGACCGATAGAGATTCTGGCTGCGGATTTCGCGGATTGCACGGAAGAAGATCGGCGCCGGAAGGTTGGCACTGTCCAAATCCGCGCAATTCGCGAAACCCGTGGCAACAACGCTGAACCGTTATGCGTGTGCAGAGTCCGGTCTGCTGACGATACGATAGGAATGACACGTCGTCAGGTGGGCGGGGGCGACCCCCGCTCACCTGACGAGTCCTGAGGGGAGGTGGCCTACGTGGCGAAATTCCTGCTCAAGCGTCTTGTGATCATGATCGTCATGCTCGCGGCGCTTTCGTTCATCGTGTTTGTCACGATCGAACTGCCCCCAGGCGACTATGCCGATCGCCGGGCGTTGTCGCTGCGTTCGGCGGGCATCCAGTTCACCCAGGAAGACGTGATCTCGCTGCGCCACACGCTCGGGCTGGATCGGCCCTGGTACGAACGCTATTACGTCTGGATCAGCAACATCGTTCTGCACGGCAACTTCGGGGTCTCCATGACCGTGCACCTCCCAGTGACAGAGGTGCTGGGCCAGCGTGTGGGTCTGACCGTCATGCTCGCGCTGGCCACGATCATCCTGACGTACGGGTTGGCGATCCCGATCGGCATCTACTCGGCGATGCGCCAGTACTCGGCCGGCGACTATGTCGCGACGATGCTCGGATACTTCGGCATGGCGACGCCGAGCTTCATGCTGGCACTCATCCTTCTGTATATCAGCGTGATGTTCTTCAACAACAGCGTGGGCGGGTTATTCTCGCCTGAATATGCCGAGGCGCCCTGGAGTTGGGGCAAGTTCGTCGACCTGCTGCGGCACCTCTGGGTCCCGGCGCTTGTGCTCGGGCTGGCCGGCACGGCCTTCGAGATCCGGACGATGCGCGCGACCCTGCTCGACGAGAAGAGCAAGTTGTACGTGACGGCGGCTCGCGCGAAGGGCCTGCCCGAATGGAAGCTGTTGTTGAAATACCCGGTGCGCGTCGCGCTCAACCCGATCGCCAGCACGATTGGCTGGGAGCTCACCGCGATCATCGCCGGCGCGCCACTCGTGTCATTCGTGCTTGCTCTGCCCGACACCGGCCCCTTGTTTCTCAGGGCCTTGCTCGATCAAGACACGTATCTGTCGGGCGCGATCCTGTTGATGTACGCGACGTTGACGATCCTGGGCACATTCCTGTCAGACGTGTTGCTTGCTGTGCTCGATCCGCGCATCCGCTATGGGGAGAAGATCTGACATGGCTGAAGCCAGCGGAACCCTGCCGGCCAGCGCGCCGGCCGCCAAGAGCCGGACGCGCGATGCTGAGCTGCGCTACTACACGGCTTCGCAGTTCCAATTGATGTGGTGGAAGTTTCGCAAGCATCGCCTGGCCCTGGTCGGCGTGGCCATCCTCGGGGTCTTTGTCTTTGTCGCTGCTTTTGCGGAATTCCTGGCGCCGTACAGCTCGACCTCGCGGTCGGTCGACTATCTGTACGGCCGGCCCCAGACTCTTCATCTCTTCGATGCTGAGGGCCAGTTCCATTGGCGGCCGTTCACCTATGCCCTGTCCGCGGTGATGGACCCCAAGACCTTTCTGCTCGAGACCAAGGAAGACACGAGCACGCCCTGGCCCGTGCAGTTCTTCGTCAAGGGCGACACCTACTCGATGTGGGGACTGTTCAAGGCGGACCTGCACTTGTTTGGAGTCGAAGACGGCCACCTGCATTTGCTGGGCACCGATCAACTGGGACGCGACATCCTGTCGCGGTTGTTCTACGCGACCCGCACCTCGTTGACGATCGGCGTGGTGGGCCTGTTCATCTCGTTCTTCCTCGGCCTGATCATCGGCGGGGTCTCGGGTTTCTTCGGCGGCTGGGTCGATGACGCCATCCAGCGCTTCATCGAGTTCATCCGCTCGATCCCGACATTGCCGTTGTGGATGAGCATCGCCGCGGCGCTGCCCAAGGAGTGGTCGCCCGAGCAGGTGTACTTCACGATCACGATCCTGCTGGGGCTGCTCGGCTGGACCCACCTGGCGCGGCGCGTTCGCGGCAAGCTGTTGTCGCTGCGCGAGGAGGATTTCGTCGTGGCCGCGCGGATCGGCGGCAGCACCGATGCGCGCATCATCGCCCGACATATGTTGCCCTCGTTCTTGAGCTACATCATCGTCGACCTGTCGATCTCGTTCCCGTACATGATCCTGGCTGAGACCTCGTTGTCGTTCATCGGCCTGGGCCTGCGTGCGCCCGTCGTCTCGTGGGGCGTTCTGCTGCAGGACGCTCAGAACGTCGCGGCCATCGCGCTGTATCCGTGGCTCTTCACGCCGGTGGCTTTCGTGATCGTATCCGTCATGGCATTCAGCTTCGTCGGCGACGGCATGCGCGACGCGGCCGATCCCTATTCACGCTGACAGGTGGCCGCCATGACTGACGACATCCTTCTCGAAATCAAAGACCTCAAGATCAACTTCCAGCTTGACGAAGGCATCGTCCGCGCTGTGGAAGGCGTCAACCTGACCATTCGCAAAGGCGAGGTGCTCGGCGTGGTGGGCGAGAGCGGCTGCGGCAAGACTGTGACAGCCCAGTCGGTCTTGCGCATCATCCCTCCGCCGGGGCGAATCGAATCGGGCCAGATCCTGTTCCGCCCTTCGACGCCACAGCATGGAGCGGGCACCAACGGGACAGTCGACCTGGCTTCGCTGAACCCCACGGGCGAGCGGATCCGCTCGATCCGCGGCAAAGACATCGCCATGATCTTTCAGGAGCCGATGAGCTCCTTCTCGCCCGTGCACACCATCGGCAGCCAGGTCATGGAGGCCATCCTGCTGCATCAGACGGTGACCAAGGCCAAGGCGCGTGAGATGACGATCGAACTGCTTCGGCTGGTGGGCATCCCCAGCGCCGAGCAGCGGGTCGACGACTACCCGCACCAGTTCTCGGGCGGCATGCGGCAGCGCGCGATGATCGCAATGGCATTGTCGTGCAACCCCGCGCTCCTGATCGCCGATGAACCGACCACGGCCCTCGACGTCACGATCCAGGCCCAGATCCTGTCGCTGATCCGCGGGCTGCAGCAGCGCACCGGCATGGCCGTGATGTTCATCACCCACAACCTGGGCGTGATCGCTCAGATCGCCGACACGGTTGCGATCATGTACCTGGGCCAGGTCGTCGAATACGGGCCGGTGCGCGAGATCCTGCGCAACCCCAAACACCCATACACGTCCGACCTGCTGCGCGCCGTGCCGCGGCTCGGCAAGACCATGGGCCAGCGCCTGGTTGCGATCGAGGGCAACATCCCGAGCCCGTTCACGCG
>CAYZRP010000161.1:0-13169 GCA_964480865.1 uncultured Anaerolineales bacterium
AGCAGAACGTTGGCGACCACACCGTCGCCGAGGACGATCAGGGTAAACGTGCCGAGGAATTCTGCCAGAAACATGTTGCCCCTCCGAATGATGAACGTGCCCGTTCGTTTGATGCCATGTCTAAGCTGCAACCAGTTGGTTTGGGTGGGTGAGCCGCGGATCGTCTCCTTTCTCAGACGTGCATTCAGGCAGCGCGTTGCTCCCCAAAGGTCCAGGGTGCCATCAAATGCCGCGCAACATAAGCGTCCGACAGGTCGGACGCCGCGCTTCTGCCAGGAATGTCTGGATGTTTTCGCAACCTTAAGGACGTGATCATTATCACCAGTTCGGGTGCTATGGGAATCAGGCAGACCACCCAACAAGGCTATCCTGTTGGTGCATGGGCTATCAACCGATGGTGTATAGGTATGCTCCATTGGAGCATCTGAAGCGGACTGAGTAGGGACGGGCAAGTCGTCAACTCAGGATGGAAGCGGCAGGCGAAAGACAGAGGGCTCGGACGGTCGGGGTTTGGCCCCGACCGTCCGAGCCCTCTGTCTTTCAGCCCGTATCTTTCTACTGCAGAGACTGTGAGCTTAGTGGACGCCGGCGATGGGGTGTTTGACCCGTTCCATGGCGCGCCGCCAGCCGTCATACCATTCTTCGCGTCGATCGAGCGGCAGGCGCGGCTCGAAGCGCACTTCACGACGCCAGCACGCCGCGACTTCTTCGATAGAGGACCAGAAACCCACGGCCAGACCAGCCAGATAGGCAGCGCCGACGGCGGCGGTGTTGGTCATCACCGGCCGTTCGACCGGTATGCCGAGGATGTCGGCCTGGAACTGGAGCAGGAAGTCACTCTTGGCGACCCGGCCGTCTGCGCGCAGCACCTCGGGCGTCAGATCCGGAGCGCGGCGCTTGATCTCTTCAAAGAAGTCGCGGGTCTGGTACGCCATCGCTTCAAGCGCGGCGCGGGCGATGTGGTGCCGCGTCACGCCGCGCGCGATGCCCATGATCGCGCCGCGGGCATACGAGCCGCCGTGCACGACGTCTGGCCCGCCCAGCGGCGGCACGAAGTACACGCCCTGCGTGTCGCTGACCTGGCTCGCCAGGCCTTCGACCTCGCTCAACTCGCGGATGATACCCAGGCCGTCCCGGAGCCAGTGCAGGGCATCGCCAGCGACGTCGGCCTTGCCTTCGAGCCCGTACACCACGGTCTCGCCGATCGTCCAGAGCACAGGCGAGAAGAGGCCGTTGGCCGGCGGCAGGTAGCGCACGCCGGTGTTGAGATTCATGAAACTGCCGCTGCTGTAAGTGTTCTTGGCCGTGCCGGCTTTGAGACAGGCCTGGCCCAGCGCCGCGATCTGCTGATCGCCGGCCGCGCCCGCGATCGGCACGCGCACGCCGAAGAACGCCTCAGGATCCGTCGTGGCGTAGACCTCGCTCGATCGGCGCAGCTCGGGCAGGATGTCGCGCGGAATGCTCAGGGCCGTGAGCAGGTCGTCGTCGTAGGTCAGGGAGTTGGCGTTGAGGAGCAGCGTCACCGCCGCGTTCGAGTGATCGGTGACGTGCGCGGCCCCGCCTGAGAGCTTCCAGATCAGCCAGGTGTCGATCGTGCCACACAACAGCTCGCCGCGCGACACGCCCTTCTGGATGGCGCGGTCGTTGTCGAGCAGCCAGCGGATCTTGGCGGCCGTGACGTCGGGCACGATCACCATGCCGGTGCGTCCCTCGATGCCGGCCTTGTCGCGCGCGATGAGCTGCTCACAGATGGGCAGGGTGCGCTGATCCTGCCAGGCGATGGCCCGGCCGACGGGCTCGCCAGTGCGCCTGTCCCAGAACACCGTGGTGTCGCGCTGGTTGGTAACGCCGATGGCGTCGATCTGCTCCGGCGAGATGCGCGCATTCTGCAATGCCTCAGCCACGACCCGGCGGGTCACGACCCAGATCTCGTTTGCGTCATGTTCAACCCAGCCGGTCTGCGGGAAGAACTGCGTGATTTCGCCGAACGCCGACGCGACAGCGTTGGCCCGTCGGTCGAGGATCATGGCCCGCGTGCCGCCGGTCCGCTGATGGATGCTGAGGATGTACGAGCTCACGACAATCCCTCCGACGGGCTCGACAACCCGTTGCGCGAACGCGTCGGCGCGCCGACGACGAGGCCGAGCTCGAGGCTGACGCGCACCAGGCTGGCGAGGTTGTCGACGTCGAGCTTGCGCATCGCATCACGGCGCTGCTTCTCGACGGTCTTGACGCTCGTGCGCAGCGCCTCGGCGATCTCGCGGGCCGACTGGCCTTCAACAAGACGTTTGACGACTTCGCGTTCGCGCGGCGACAACCGGTCGAGCAGGTTCTGCGGGCGCTCGGTGAAGAAGTCTTGCGCGATCACGCCTGAACTGAGGAAGAGGCTGCCGTTGCGCGCGGCGCGCACGGCGGCCAGCAACTCTTCGGCGACCGATTGCTTGACGACGTAGCCGACGGCGCCGGCTCGCAGGGTCTGGCGGACGATGTTGGGATCGGCGTGCATCGAAAGGATCACGATCTGCGGGCGTGGATGCTTGAGCGCGATCTGGCGCAGCGCCTCGAGGCCGTCGACGTGCGGCATGGTCAGGTCGAGCACCATCACGTCGGGTTGCAGCACCTCCACCAGCTCGATCGCCTGCGCGCCGTTGTCGGCCTCGCCGACGACCGAGATGTCGCCAGCGCCCTCGAGGAGCTTGACGATGCCCTGACGCACCAGATGATGATCTTCAGCCACGACCACACGTATCATGTCACATCCTCTTTTCGGGCGTCGTCGACGTGCGCGCGGGCAGCGACGCGTAAAGCCGCGTGCCTCGCCCCGGTGACGATTCGATATCGAAATGACCGTTCAGCAATCGGAACCGCTCACGGATCCCGTGCAGGCCCATGCCATAGCGCGACGCGTCCGCCGGCTCGAAGCCCTGGCCGTCATCTTCAAGCGAGAGATTGACCTCGTCTTCGGCGTACTCGAGGTTGATCCAGGCCGAGGTCGCGCGCCCGTGTTTGATGACGTTGTTCAGGCCTTCCTGCACAAAACGATAGAAAGCCGTCGCCTGCGCATCAGGGATCTGTGGCAGCGGATCGTGGCTGCTGAAGACCACGCGCAACCCTGACGAGAGCGCAAACGACGCGCATAAGCCTTCAAGCAACTTGGCGAGGGGCACGTCGGTCAGCGTCGGCGGGCGGAGGTCGTAGAAGATCCGGCGCGTGTGGCGCATCAGTTCCTCAACGGCTGCGATCGTGTCCTTGACCTGATCCTCGACACCACGGTGACCCGACGTCAGCGCACTGTGGACGGCCTTGAGGTTCAGGATCAGGGCCGTCATGCCCTGACCGATGTCGTCGTGAAGATCCTGCGCGATGCGCCGGCGCTCATCCTCTTGCAGGGTGGGGAGCTGGAGCGACAGGAGCTTGAGTTTCTCCTCAGCCTGGATTCGGGGCGTGACGTCGTGGGCGAAGGTCGCGATGCCGAGCAACGTCCCGTCGGGTCCCCAGACAGGCTCGATGCGCACGTCATCCCACCGATCGCCCTGGCGCTCGGTGAAGCGCACGGCCTCGCCAGTGGCGGCGACGCGGCGGATCAACGTGCGGCGATGCGGCGAGTCTCCGTTGTCGCTGGCGTTCGCATACAGGCGGACACCCTCGTGGTTGTAGATGGCCACGGCTGTCGGGCACAGGGCCAGGACGGCCTCGCGCAAGCTACCGTCCGCCGACGGTGTGCTCTCGAGTTCGATTTCCGCAGAGGCAGGCTGGGTTGCGCGGGCGGGTTTCATCTAGCAGGGTTCTCCGGTCAGCGATCGGAAACCTACGTAGGTCCAAACCTATTCGAAGGGTCATTATAAAGCCCGCTTCCCGCCGGCCACTGCCGCCGTTCCACAGGTCTCCGCCAGCCGGATGACACTATTCGACCAGACTACCTCCTGTGTTTCGGCTTCGGCTGTCGTTAATGAAGCAAGCTTGCCCGAGGCATCCCGCCCACTCTGTGCCGAGGTCTGCACGAATTTCGCGCAATCTGCGTCCAAGAACTTCGGTGCTGGGGTAGCGGTGGAAGGCTGCCGGTGTAAAATCTCCAGACTGAACGTCCGCCGGCTGGATGTGAGAGCCCGTTTCGAAGCAGGCGCGCCTGATCCGACGCCTGACACCTGACGCCCGAGGCCACCTTCTCCATGCTCACTCGTTTTTGTGAACGCTGCGAACGTCAGACCGTCGATGGCCACCTCTGGTGCCCCGAGCGTGATTGCCCGGCCGAGGCCGGCTATCCGGTCTTCAAGTTCGGCGACTACCTGGGCGACCTGAAGATCACCAAGCTCGTCACGGTCTATCGCCATGCCGCCATCTACGCGGCCGAGCGCAACGAGGAGCCGGTCTGGGTCAAGGTGGCTCACACAGCGCCCGACTGCGACGAGCGGCTCAAGCGCGAGGCTCAGGCCCTCGAGCCAATCGGCCGCGCCGCCAACCGCACCCCGAAGTGGCTGCGCGGCTTCATGCGCAAGCCCCGCTATAGCCTGCCGATCCTGCTGCCGCCGTACCCGGCGCCGTCGAAGCGCCCTTACGGCGAGATCACGTTCCGTGGCGAAACGAAGGTCTTCATGGTCTTCCAGCCATTCGAGGGCGTCATCCTGGCGGATCTTCTCAAGGAGAATCCGCAGCTGTGGCACTACGAAGTCGCCTGGATCGTGACGCATATCGCCGAGCAGATGCGGCCGTGGGCGAGCCGCGGCCTGTTGCACCTCAGCCTGACGCCCGACGTGATCCTGGTGGATCGCGACAAGCAGGCCCATTGGCGCGCTGCGCTGCTCGACCTCGGCTGGCTGGTATCGCCCAGTGACGCTCAGGCGCTCAGCCAGGCGCTGGATCGTTGCGAGCCGGCGTACACAGCGCCCGAGGTGCTCGTGGCGCGCACCGGCGTCCAGGTGACACCGGCGTCTGACGTCCATTCGTTGGGGCTTGTGACGTACGAGATGCTTTCTGGCCGGCCGGGTTTTGAGCCCAAGTTGCTGCGCGACGAGCGCGTCCGTCGGGCTGTCACGCAGAACCGGGCGGTGCTGCCCGTCGAGCGGCCCGAGTTGGAAGGCGCCGGCGTGGTCAAGATCGTCGAGCGCGCCACGGCGCTGACTGATCGCTTCCCGAACGTGTTGGAGTTCGCGAAAGCGCTCCTGGCGATCTATGGTCCGCAGCCCAAAGAGAATCGGCCGTTGCCGATCCGCACGTATTTGCTTCTGGCACTGCTGGTCCTGATCCTCGTGATCGTGCTCGGCATCGCGGCCTACCTCCTTTACCAGGTGGCGGTCCTCAACCCGAGCGTGGCCGCGCCCGCGGCAACGCCCTGATTGGAAGACCGCGGACCGCGGACGGCAGACCGTCGAAAAGCGCTCGGGGCGGCGACGAAGGACGAAAGACGAAGGAGGGACGACGAAGCGTGAATGGCCATTCACCCTTCGTCGTCCCTCCTTCGCGTTGTCGCCACACGGCTTGCCGGGTCGCCAGCAGGAGCAATGCCCCACCACCATCGTAGTTGCATGCACCGCCTCCTCGCCGCACATGGCGTGTCATTCGAGCGCCATATCCCTCCGCGTTGCGGTCGTCCGAGTGCCGCGTTCCACCTCGTCGCAGTCATTCGAGCGTCATGTCCCTCGGAATTGCGGTCATCGAGAGCAGGGCTCAACCGCGTAGCGTGTCATCCAGAGCGCCTGACCCAATAGGAAGTTGAGACTCCTGCAATGAGCGCGAAGGATCTCCTCCGAAGACGCCTTGGCGCTCGGAGGCGCTCCTCCCAGGACTAGCGAGTCCGACAGGAGATCCTTCGCGCTCATTACGCGCACCAGATTGTTCAAAGGGTTAGGCGCTCTGGATGACACGCCACGCGCGGGTGGGCGATGACGTGCCACGCGCGGGTGGACGATGACACGCCACGCGCGGGTGGGCGATGACGCGCCACGCGCGGGTGGGCGATGACGCGCCACGCGCGGGTGGGCGATGACGTGCCACGCGCGGGTGGGCGATGACACTCAGCGTGTGAGTGACGACGCCTGGATGATAGGCATGGCGAGGATCGGGCGCGGCACGTTGACTGGAAGACGTGAGAGGCGCCAGGTAGTCCGGGTCGCCGTTACGAACGATGGCTTACAGGCGGCAAGGGATGAGTAACAAAGACAACGATGAAGGATGAAGTTTGAATGGCGACTCAACCTTCGTCGTTCGTCATTCGTCCTTCGTCTGAATTGCAGTCACCTGCTGCAGTCCGTGGCCCGCCGTCACCCCTACGCCGCGTGCGCCACGATCTCGCTGACGGCCTGACGCACCGTGGTGGCCGTGGCACGGCGCAGCCGGACGGTCTTGGCCGTGGCCGCATCGAGCAGCCAGCTGCTCTTGGGTGTGCCGAACCAGACAGCTGCCTCGGAGCGGACGGTGCCCTGATCGCTCGAGAGTGAATAGAAGACGGTTTGGTGCAGGGGTCGCACGCCTGCGGCGAGGAAAGCCTCGGCTTCTGGGCCGTTGACGCCCGCGGCCGTGAGCAGCGCGACAAGCTCGACGTCGGCGCGGGGCGGCATCTCGGCCAGTGGCGCGAAGATCGTGCCCGGCAGCGAGAACACGGCGTCGGCGCTGCCGTTGGCGCCGGGCAGGGCGCTGGCACGCACGATCTCGGCCGCTCGCGCCGGGATCTGGTCGGGGCCGGCGAGCTCTTCGAGGTGATGCAGGCGGCCCTCGTCGACCCGGTCGAGAACGGTCATCTCGGCGCCGATGGAGAACATAGCGCGTTGCGCGGGCTGGCCGGCCCAGGCATGCATGAGCTGAAAACCCGACCGGGGCTGGATGAGCGCCACGAGCATCGCGCGCACCGGGGCGGCCACCTCGAGGCTGTTGTCATCGCGCACCGTCGCCAGGCGACGAGACAGGACGCCTTCGCGCGCGGCTTCCATCCGACGGTACAGCACCGTGCTGTCGACGTTGACCAGATCACTGTCCCCGATGAACGGGCGTGGGTCGGCGGGCAGCGCCGCCATCAATAACGCGATCTCGGCCGAAGTGAGCGTGACTCGTTGCATGCCCGGCTCCTACGCGCTCTTGCGAGCGGCGCGTTCACGTCGATAGGCTGCGCGGCGGTCGGCGGTGTAGAGATCCAGTTCGCCCGCTCGTTCGTTGTAACCGGCAGGCTGAAAGAACGCCAGGATGCCCTCGATCAGTGGCCGAATGGTGGCCGCCTGCGTCGCCATCCAGTCCGGGCTGTCGGCGGCGACAGTCACCGGGCCGCTCAGGCCGAGGTGATGGTGGATGAAGTGATGCAAGCCGAAGGCGTTGAGCCACTCGGCCGGCTCGGCGTTCCGCGCCCATTCGATCTGGCCATCGCCATGGTGCTCGACGATCTTGAGCAGGCAGGTGGGCGACGCCAGGATCGCGACGCCGTCGTCCTCGGCCGGGTTCGACTCGATGTGCTCGATTTGAAAGCCGTAGCGTTCGATCAGAAAACCGAAGTGCTGGCGGACGCGGCTTTCAAAAGAAGTCGGGGTTGTGGACGTCATGGCGTGTCACCTTCACCGGTCGGGAGATCGCGGCCAATCACGATGCCGGCGCCCGCCGCGCCGCGCACCGCAGCGCTCGAGCCGCCAGTGGACGGAGGCGCATAGGTCCAACCATTGCCATCGCGCACATAGCCGAACTTGCCTGCGTTCTCGTCGAGGTAAAGCACCTCTTGATAGCGCGCGTTCAAGGCATCGCGCGCGCGCCCACCGGCCATGAGATCGTCGGCTTCCTGCAGGAGGTCGTCGACGTGGAACCCGACGAATTCGACCCGTGAGGTGCCGGCTTGCATCTCGCGTTCGAGGACGCGCAGGTTCACGTCCATCTGCAGGCCCTGGCCCTTGAGAATATCATATTGCCCGGGCGCGGTCTCGAACCAGCGACCACCGTTGGCCTTCGCGTCAGCGATGTAGCCGCCCTTTTGTGTCACCTCAGCCGCCGACAACTCATCGGCGTGAGCCTCCCACTTGCCCAGGACCAGTCGATCGCCCGCGCCGTGGGTGTTGAGCTCGGCCAGTTCCTCGACAAGTTGACCGGAGCGCTCGCCGCCGCGCCCGACGGTTGCCAGTTCGGTGCTACGGTCCAGGATCTTGGGGATGTTGGCGGCCTCTTCGGCCACGGCCCAGGTCTCGTGCAGCTTGACGACATCGCCGGCGGCCTCGGCGAAGCGCGCGCCCGCCCGGCCCGCGTCGCTGATCGTGCTCGCGACGTGCCCGATCTCGGCCGCCTTCTCGCCAGCTCGCGCGACGTCGCTGGCGATGTTGGCCACCCGCGCAACGTCGGCGCCGACTTCAGCGGCTTTGGTGCCGCCCTTGGCTGCCGCGCCGCCGCCCGGCGGGAAGAACAACGACGCGATCTCGAACGCGCCGCGGCCGATCGCCTCGCCGTAATCGCCACGCGACCAGGCTTCGGTGTAGGGCTTTTTGATCGCGTCCCAGAGCTCGCCGGGATGTGTCACGGCGTAGCCCAGTCCCTTGATCGTGTCGATGGGGTGTGTCACGGCGGTCCACAAACCGGTGACCATGTCTTTGGCGCCGAGGCCGACGCCCTTGAAGAACCCGCCGACCTGGCTCCAGAAGCCACCGCCGCCCCCGCCAGCACTGGCGGAGGCCGACGCGCTGGCGCCGGCGAATCCACCGCCAGACGCGTTAGCCTGACCGGAAAAGGCCTCGCGATCCTTCAGCACCGCGGCGGCGTCAGCCTCGGCCTGGCGCATCCGGGCGCTGACTTTCTGAGTGGTCTGTTGAGCCTGGGTCAGCGCGCGCTGGAGGCGGGTGAGGGCGGGCAGAACCGCCCCATCCATCTCTTCATAGAACTTGCGCGCGCCCTGGCCGGCCCAGTCGCCGCCTTGCAGGACGTCTTTCTGCCGCCGCAAGGTCATCAGGGTTCGCGCCGTGAGATCGGCTTGCTGGCCGAACAGGGCCGCGATCTGTTTCAGTTGGTCGTGATCGGAGCGAACGCGATCGTGCATCGTCGATCAACTCTTTCTGGCGGAGTACGCTCTGACCGCCACTCGCAGAGTAGCATTCCCGCCGTCCTGGGCGCATCGGCCGGCTCGCCCAATTGCGTCAGGAACTCCCGGCCCGTCGGTTTTTCCGGGCAACGTTCGACCGAACCCCACAGGGTCGAACGGAGACCTGTGAACAGGCTTAGCCTGTGGGCAGATTCACGTACCCCAACAGCCCGAGGACCACACCCGCGCAGATCGCACAGGCCTGGATAATGGCGAAGCCGAACACCCAACCCACAGCGGCGCCGCGGTTGCGCCGCCAGATCAGGAAGGGCAGGCCGACCAGGACCGAGGCGGCGCAGAAGCCGCCGAACCACGACAGGATCAGGCCCTCTAACGCGCTGACCGAAGGACCCATGCCCGTGGAGGCCCAATAGAGCGCTCCGGCAATCGTATAGGCCAGCCCATTGGCGACAGCGCTGACGGCTGTGGCGAGTACCAGATCCTGACGCGGCGCTGTGCCTTGGACGGTCATGGTGCCTCCCCCGGGCCGCTCAGAGCCCTTTCAACGGTTGATCGAGCGCGGCCAGGCCCTGGCGCAGCGTCTCAGCCAGGACTGTGGCGTTCATGCGCTCGACGCGCATGGTCTGATCATCTCCGGCGGCTGTGATCCCCCAGGCTTCGTCGTGGGCCAGGGCCAGCGCGATGTCGTACGACCGGGTCGTGCGGCCTGGCACCAGCTTCATCAGCGAGATGTTGCCGATGAAACTCGCCTGAGCAAAGACCTCGGCCATGTGCCTCGCCAGTGAGGCATTCGAGGTCGTTGCGCTCTCCAGGACCGCCCTGGCGCGCTCGGCCTCGCCCTCGCCTGCGAGTTGATAGGCCGCGAGCAGGGGTTGGGTCGCCACGGTGAAGGCGTCGGGTGGGAAGGGCGCGTCGGTCAGCGGGAAGAGCTCGAGCAGGCGGGCTACCAGCGCTTCATGATCGCCGACCACGCCCAGTTGATGGCTGTGCTCGTCGGGCAGGGTCTGCTCGATGAAGACGTGCCCGCGTTCGTAGTACAGGAAGATCTGACGCCCGCGGCCCGGCACCTGACGCACGACCAGCAGCGTGTTCTCCGGATCCACCACGGTGGCCATCAGGTCGCGCAGGCCCTGCTCGAGCTCGACTTCGTTGCGGTCGTTGAAGCGCAGCAACTCGCGCTCGCGCAGTTGTTCGCGTCCGCGATCATAGAGGGCCTGCTGTTCGGCCGGCTCCTTGGGCACCATGACGCTCGCATCAAGGCCAAAGATACCGTCGGCCCGGAAGAGCGAGGCCAGTGTGAAGAACTCGGCGCGATCCAAGACGATGGACATGCTGTCGTTCCCTTACTTCGCCCGCCCGAATGTGATGCCGACGGCAAACGGCCCAAGTTTGACCGAGGTCTTCTTGCCGACCGAGACGCCGACGCCGACACCCAGGTCAGCCTCGCCGACGAGTCCGACGTTCCAGCCGAAGATGTTGAAGCCACCTTCAGCCTTGACCCCGGCGTAGGATGCGCCGGCCTCGGCCCCGATGCTGCCGTCCTTGACACCCGCGTAGGCATTGGCTGCCGGGCCGGCCAGTTCACCACCGCCGGTGAGCGCCGCGTCCTGCGTGCCGAGGACGGTGCTGCCGGTGACCTTGATGGTGTTGGCCTCGGCGCCGATGCCGTAATTGCTGCCACGATGGCCGACCCAGGCCGAGCCGCCCAGCACGTCGACCTGGACGCTCTGACGATACCAGCCTTCGCCCTCGCCGAGCTGGACGCCGCCCTTGCCGCTCAGGGCATAGCCTTCGGCATACGCGCCCTGGACGTCCTGGTTGAAGCCATAGCCGGCTTCGCCACCCAGGACCCGACCCTCGCCCGAGATCTTGGCATCCGTCGGACCACCGCCAAGCGGGCTGAAAGTGACGTCGCCCTGCGCGCTGTACACCGAGCCCTGGGCGACCTGGCCGAACGGCCCCGAGTCGCGCACGTCGCCCTGCGGGCCATTGACGCTGCCGGAGCCCGAGAATGGCCCACTCTGGAAGCTGCCCGACCAGATGGTGCTGGTGCCGCCCGGCGTGCCGGCAGATCCGGGTCCAGACGAGCCGGCCTGGCCATCGAAGCCCTCGCGGTCACGCAGCTGGCGGGCGGCGTCGGCCTCACACTGCCGCAGCGCAGCCGCGATTTTGTGCGTGACGTTCTGGGCCTGGGCCAACGCGCGCTGCAGCCGCGTCATTGCGGGGAGCAGGGCGCTGTCCATCTCTCCATAGAAGGCCCGCGCCGACTGACCGATCCAATCGCCGCCCTGCAGGACGTCCTTGCGTTGTCGCAGCGCCGCGATCGTGCGCTGGGTGGCGTCGGCTTCCTGCCCGAAGAGCGTGGCGATCTGTTTCAGTTCGTCGTGGTTGCCTCTGACCCGATCATGCGCCATGACGGTCTCCTAACGACACGAGGCGCGCTCCCGGTTGTTCTCGAGAAGCGCGCCTCATGTCGCGTGCGCGTCTGTGTCATCGCATCTTCAGACGACCCGCATCGTTGTGCGGCCCGTAAAGATTGGCGGCGCGCACGCCCTCGCGCTGGCGAGCGCCGGGATCAGCCCCGGACGCCTTCGCCGAAGTAGCTCTTGCCCTTGATGTCGCCGTTCTTGTGATCGGTGACAGCCTTGGCGAGGTCTTCCGCGAACTCGTCGCAGATCTTGGACAGGATGTCGATCTTGTCCTTGATCACCTGGTAGTACTGAGCCAGCGCCGCCGAGGTGCCGCCGCTCAGGAAGGCCATCGCGCGCAGGACCTGGATCACGCCCTGCAGGACCTTGGAGATCGTCTGCAGAGTCTTGGATTGCGTCGAGAAGCCCTTCGAAACGTTCGTCATCACGTCATAGTCCATCTGGACAACATCGTGTGCCATGGTCGTAATCCTCCTTCAATACCCGGTGTGCGTGCGCCAGGTTGGCGCTTAGATGATTCCGTCAAAGGTGCTGGCCAGATCCGCGACCATCGACTTGCATTCGGCATCGGCCTTGTCGACGATCTCGGTGGCGCTCACCAGGTTGAGGTTGATGCCAGCCATGGCCGCGATCAATTGCGTGATGGCCGGGATGATCTTGCGGGCGACGTCAGCCGCGAAGGCGTCAGCGTCACCGCCGATCCACGAAGCCTGGACCATCGGGACGTAGCTCTTGATGGTGTCCATGACCTGCGTGGTCGCCTGCTGCTGCTGCTGGATGCGCTGTTGCTGCTCCTGGACGGCCGCGCGGACAAACTGGAAGAGAATGTTTGTGATTGCCATTGTCGGAACTCCTGTTCGTCAGTCGGCCTTACTGGAACCGACCCTGGGCCTGGCGCTCTGCCTCGCGGTTCGCCTGCTGGGCCTTGTCGATGTCCTTCTTCAACTCGCTCATCTTCTTCTCGAGGACCTGAAGCGCCTTGGTCAGCTTCTGGTTCAGAGCTTCCTCGAGGGCAGTGCCGGCGTCGCCATCGAGCGCGCCATTCGAGACCATGCTCGAGATCTTCTTGACGACTTCCTGGGTCTGCTGCAGCTGTTGGGCTGCCGTGGTGAAAGCCTGGTCCATGGCATCCATGGAACTGTGCTTCATGCGCTCATCAATGCCTGACATGGTGACCTCCAAAAGACGTGGGAATGGGCGGGTGGGTGTCGGTGATTAGATCCGCAGGTTCGAGCCATTCAGGCACGCCGAGGCGCCTTGCTCCGCCTCGCGCAGCTTGTTGGCCACGTCCTTGGTCACCTTCGAGCCTTGCTGCAGGGCCTTGTTCAGGCGCGACATGGCAGGCAACACAGCGCTGTCCATCTCGTTGTAGAAGGCCTTCGCACCCTTGCCGATCCAGTCGCCGCCCTTCAGGGTCTCCATCCGGCTCTTGAGATCCTGGAGGGACTTCTGAGTGTTCTCGGCTTCCTGCGCAAACATGCTCGAAATCTGCTTCAACTCGTCGTGATTACCGCGAACTCGGTCGTGCGCCATGTTAGGCTCCTTTCAAGCTGCTCTCTTCTGTGTTCGTTCTTGAGGTCACTATAGGGGCGGCTCCGTCCCGGTGTCATGGGGCCGTGTCCCGTTTGACCGGGAAGTTGTTCCCGAATCGATCGGGACGGGGGTTGTGAGTTTACATAACCGATGACCGGAAGAGCGTGGAGCGTGGAGCGTGGAGCGTGGAGCGTGGAGCGTGGAGCGTGGAG
>CAYZRP010000162.1:0-12970 GCA_964480865.1 uncultured Anaerolineales bacterium
ATCCACGCCGTCGCTTCATCCAAACCCATGCCCGGAGCGTGGCGAACCTCGACATCTGAGTCTGTGTCGCGTCCCTGTCCACTGCCGGTGGGGCGCCATCCAGCCTGTCGCAACTCCACAGCGGCGCCGGGTCTGTCCACAGGATAGACCCGGCGCCGCTTTCGGTCTCGTGGATGTCGTGTGCGCTCGGCCCGAGTCGGCTCAGGTCTGGTCGCTGTTCATCTTCGAGCGGAACAGGAGCGCGGCGAGGATCGCCAGCCCGGCGGCGTACGCGAGCACCCATCCAAGGTGCGGCCAGACTGACCCGTAGTCCCCGGCGACGGCAGCGCGGGCTGCGTCGACTGCGTGCGCGAATGGCAACGCGTAGGCGACTGTCCTGAACCAGCCGCCGACAAGGCTGAGATCGAACCAGGTGCCGCTCAGCCAGGCGCTCAGGTTCACCAGTAAGGCGCCGCACACGGCGCCGACCTGCTTGTCGTTGAAGACGGTGCCCGCCAACAGGCCGACGAAGATAAACAAGGCGGCCGCGGGCAGGAGGCTGACATACGCCACGAACACATTGGCCCCGATCGGCAATCCCAACACAAACGCGGCGATGAAACACACGAGTACCTGCATCATGGCGATCGGCAGGAGCGGAAAGGCATACCCGAGGATGAAGTCGGATGCCGTCAGTGGCGATGCAAACAATCGCATCAAGAGCGACGTGACCCTATCCTTGGCGATCAGGGTGCCGGCGAACAGTGAGAAGAACGACAGGCCAAAGACCGCGATGCCAGGCGCCAGCCGATCGATCGAAAACAGGCTGACAGGGATATTGGCCTGGATGGCCGAAAGCAGCAGCAGCACGATCAGCGGAAAGCCGATGCCGAAGGCCACGTTCAGTGGATCCCGCAGCACTTCCTTCGCATTTCGGGAAGCGAACACGGTGGATCTCACGACGACCTCCGGGTCTCGGACGCATAACTGACGAAAGCGTCTTCGAGCGTGTCAGTGCCCGTAGCGACCATCAACTGCGCGGCCGTTCCGACGGCCTTCAGTTCGCCCTGCGCCATGATGCCGATGCGATCTGCCAGCGACTCGGCTTCTTCCATGTAGTGCGTGGTCAATACGATCGTGACACGCCCCTTCAGCTCATTGATGGCGGCCCACAGCTCCCGCCGGGCGAGGACATCCAGGCCGAGCGTCGGCTCATCGAGAAACAGAATGCGGGGGTTCGAGATAAGCGCCATCGCGATGCTGAGACGCCGTTGCTGACCGCCAGAGAGTTGGCCGGCGCGTTGGGCCGACACATCGGTCAGGCCGAACTGCGCCAGCCTTTCGCCGGCAGCGGTTCGGGCAGCCGCGGCGGAACCCCCATACACCTGAGCAACAAACTCGAGGTTTTCGCGAACGGAGAGCTGGCGCGCGACGGCCGTTTCTTGAGGCGAAACGTTGAGGATCGTCTTCACAGCCCGTGGGGCAGACACCACGCTGTTGCCAAGGATGAGCGCGTCGCCGCTGGTTGGCCGGCTCAGGCAGGTCAACATCTTGATCGTGCTCGTCTTGCCAGCGCCGTTGACGCCAAGCAATGCGAACAACTCGCCCTGGTCAACCGTCAGGTTGAGCGCCTTCACGGCTAACTTGTTTCTATAGCTCTTCGTGAGCTCGATCGTCCGAATAGCTGCTTCCATTGTCCCCCCAGCGTTTGTCATTTGTTCGATGCCAGTCATCAATGCGCGAGCGTTGCTTCGCACCCCCGGTCGGTCATAGGGAACACACGATAAGGCCGAGGCCTATCGCGCAAGTCGCTCGCCGAGGTCGAGCACGATCTGGATGAACTGTGCGGGTTTCTCGAAATGAAAGCCGTGTCCGGAGTCGACCTGAAAGAACTCGACACCCGCGACCAGCGATCGCGCTCGTTCGGCGTCGTCGGCGTCCATGGCCGCCATGAGGATGCCGTCGTCCGTGTAGCTCCAGTTTGTGTGGATCAGGACAGCCGGCTCCGTGATCCGCGCCAGCGTGTCCGCCACGTCGAAGCCATCGTCCCAACTGCCCGTATAGAACGCGT
Source organism: uncultured Anaerolineales bacterium (assembly GCA_964480865.1). Taxonomy (GTDB): domain Bacteria; phylum Chloroflexota; class Anaerolineae; order Anaerolineales; family UBA6663; genus UBA6663. The sequence continues at coordinate 2,051 of CAYZRP010000162.1, forward strand.
CGCCGAAGCGCGGGTCGTAATGGTTCATGCCGCGGAACATCTCGTTCATGACGGGTGGCATGTACCAGATCTTCACCGGCTCGTCGGGATGACGGGTTCGAGCGGCGAGGATATCGGCTACCAGACCGGGTTGCAGGCCGCCGAACAGCGTGAACAGCCGGCTGTGCTCGGCGTTGTAGGCGACGAAGTCGGTCTGCCCGCTCTCCAGAAAATCGTGAGTCGTCGAAGCCAGGTCGACCCAGTTCCAGGTCTTCATCGCGCGTGGCATCGTCGTCGTGAAGAACGGTGGATCTTCGAGGATGACGCCCATTACCCACTCGGGCGCGTTGGCGGCCAGCCACGCGGCCAGCAGCCCACCTGAGCTGTGCCCAGAGACGACGGCCGGCTCCTTGACGACGTCGGAGAGGAAGAGCTTCAGGTCGGCGCCCAGGCCGTTGGCCGTGTACTTCGCCGGAACGCGCGCTGATGCGCCATGCCCATAGCAATCAACGGCATAGATGTGAAAGCGGCGGGAGAGCGCGGGCAGCACCCGGGCGTAGTTTTTCCAATCCATGCCCTGGCCGTGGATCAGGAGCAGGGCGGGGCCGTTGTCGGGGCCTTCGACGTAGTGCAGGACGTTCCCGTCGATCAGGGCGTCTTTCTCGACGAAGCCCGCCCTCCAGACGCCGGCCATGTCGCGTTCGGCGTAGGTGAGATTGTCCGAAACATATCCGCCGCCAAGAGCGGCAGCGAGCGTGAGCAAACTGGCGCTGATCCAACCGATCACGCCGAACACTTTCTTCATATGGACCTATCGTGCCGCGATCTGATGAGACAGAGTCAGTGATCAGGCGTCAGGGTCATCAGAGGCGTTGAACATCTTCAGGACGTTGTCGGTGAATTGCGCGAACAACTCGCGGCGGACGATGGCGATGCCGCGTTTGTCGTCAGCCAGGAGCAGAAGAACGTCCCCGGGCTTGATATCGAACATGTCGCGGGCAGCCTTGGGGATCACGATCTGACCCTTTTCTCCGACGCGGACGGTGGCTGCGAATTTGCCTTCCTGAGGCTGAGGAGGTGCCATACAAGTATCCCTGGTATAACAAGTACAACTTGTATAACTCACAAAGAGAAGCGTGTCGACCCCCAAACGACCGATTGCCTGGCGAAACCCATCGACAGAAGGACAGGCGCCAGTCTCAGACTGGCGCCTATCTTCGGCTGCCTGATGGGACCTCAATCGCTCAGCCGGCCGCCTTTTTGACCAGGGCGCTGATCCGCGCCTCTTCCGCGGCCGTCAGTTCTTTCAGGGCATACGACGTCGGCCACATCGCGCCGTCGTCGAGATTGGCCTTGTCGCTGAAGCCGAGCGTCGCGTAACGCGTGTTGAACTTCTGCGCGTTTTGGAAGAAGCAAACCACCTGACCGTCTTTCGCATATGCCGGCGACCCGTACCAGGTGCGTGGCGCCAGCGACGGGGCGGCGGCCTTCACGATCTCGTGAAGCCGGGTGGCCATCGACCGATCGGGTTCGGGCATCTCGGCGATCTTGGCCAGCAGGTCACTCTCCCCGGCTGCCCGGTCTTTGGTCGCGCGCTCCTCGGCCTTCAGTTCTTTGGCGCGTTCCCGCATCGCGGCGCGCTCTTCGGCTGAGAAGCCTTTGTCGGACTTGCCAGTGTTTTTGGTCGAGCTCATCGCTCTCTCCTATCAGGGTTTGATGGGTTGATGTCGAGTCACTTCTTTTTCCTGGCTCCGGCCTGAGCCCGGAACGCATTCAACGCCACGGCCTCGCGGATGAGCGCCTTGAAGGCCTTCTCGTTGACCTTGTCTCCTAGATGGAAGTCGATTGCGCGCCGGGTGTTGCCCTCGAGGCTGGAGTTGAAAAGACCGGCCGGATCGTCGAGCGCAGCGCCGTTCGCGAACGTCACCTTGACCGCATCCTTATAGGTCTCGCCCGTGCAGAGCATGCCCTCGTGGTACCAGACGGGAACGCCACGCCACTTCCACTCCTCGACGACCTTGGGCGCGGCCTGCTTGATCAGCGTCCGCAGCCGTGAGAGCATCTCACCGCGCCAATCACCCAGTTCTTTGATGCGGGCGTCGATCATCTGAGACGGTGTTCGCTCTGCGGCGGCGGTTTTGGTCATGAGAGTTTCCTTCGTAGTGAAGCTGTGCGCTGTGACGTCAGCCGTCGTTCTTACGCCGACGTTTCCGAATCGGCTTCGAATTGTTGGGCGTATTCGGCCTGCAGCCGCGGCAGGTCGGCCGCGAAGGCCGCCGGGCCGACGATCCGGCCGATGGGATCATGGCCCAGCAGCCGATCCAGGACGTCGAAGCAGATGTGCCAGCCGGCCGCGCCCATCGCAATGTAGCCGCGCGCGATCGTGGCCCACAGTGTCAGTCGCGTTCCGCTCTCGATGGCTTCGAGCTCCCAGCGGACGTCCTGGTCACCCCAGTTGTACACGAGCACCTTATGGGGCTCCGCGCGCAATACCGTGGTGTCGGTCACGTGCAGGGCGGGGGCACCTACGGTCGTGAGCTTCGCTTTGTTCCCGGTGGATCCCAGATTCCCCGAGGCGTCGAAGGGCGCCCACTCGCGCAGTTGCTCGGGATCGGTCAACGCCGTCCAGACCTTCTCGGGTGAGTGGCGCAGCTCGCGGACGAGCACCAGCGTCCACTTTGCTCCGTCTTTGTGGACCCTGGCCCCGTGGGCGGGACCGGGCACGTAAGGCATGCGGTCGGTCATTTCGTCTTCCTTGCCTTCTTCTTCGCTTCGATGGGTGGATCGATCCGATCGAGATGACGCTCGAGCGCATCGACGTGCATCGACCAGAACTGCCGAAACGGGGTCAGCCAGGCATCGACCTCTTGCAGCGGCTCAGGCCGCAGCCGATACAGACGACGTTGCGCGTCGACCGTCGCCTCGACGAAGCCGGCCTCGCGCAACACCCGCAGGTGCTTCGACACGGTCGTCTGCGGCATGCGCAGCCGGCGCTCAATGTCGCCGACCGATTGCTGTGACGACACCAACAGGCTCAAGATCGCCCGCCGGTTGGGTTCCGCGATGACTTCGAAGACGCTTTCCATACGCTTTGTGACATGTCCCGGCGATCCGCGCATGATCCTGTCGAATACGCGCGGCGCTCGTTGGCGCGGACGCCCTTCATTCGGGCGGGGCGTCCGCCTGGCTTGATCGAGACGGCGCCGGCCGGCGCCGTTCGACTGACGGTTCCCTGGCCGCTTCGCGGTCATTCGGAGCCACCTGTCGATGGCGCCAGTATAGGCCCAGGCACCGAAAGGTGTACCACGATTGGAAACCGAACGCGGGCGGCCGAGCGCCAACGGCCCGTCACGAGTCGAATGACGCCCTCACCATTTCGCCAGTTGGGTGATCTGGATGAGATTGCCGCAGGTGTCCTTGAGCATGGCGATGGTCGACGCCGTGACGTCGGTGGGCGCCATCGTGAACTCGGCGCCGCGCGCCTTGATCCGCTCGTAATCGCCGCGCACGTCATCGGTGTAGAACATGATCGCCGGCTGGCCCTGCTGGAAGAGCGCTTCCTGGTAGGCCCTGGCGGCCGGGTTGTCGTTCTTCGCCAGCTGCAACTCAACGCCTTCCGGCTCCTCGGGCGAGGCGACGGTCAGCCAGCGATACGGCCCCTGGCTGAAGTCGGCCTTCTTGGTGAACCCCAGGACGTCTGTGTAGAAGTGCAGGGCCTTGTCCTGATCGTCCACGTATACGTTGGTCAGTCTGATTTTCACGTTGGTTTCTCCTGTGTGTCCATCCGGTCGGATGGTGACTGCCTGTGGCGCGTTGAAAGAGGTTCATTCCGCGCTTCGTTGTTGTAATATACCGCAAAACGTATATACGTGTCAAGGTATACAAAGGTTGAAAACCGAAGCCTCTCGGGCACCCGCGAACAGGCCTGTTGAGCGAGAACTCGCGCTCATAACGCAGTGGCCTGCGCGCCGTCTCTGACGTTTCGATTCAGCAGTGACGATGTCACGCGCTCCAAACCAGCAGGTTCGCAGGGCGCCATTCGGAGAGGGACGATGCCACGCCTGAGTTGCTGCCTCATCGCCTGGAACGAGGCCACGGATCCTCCGCGGTGGTTGCCCAGCACGGCCAGGCTCGACTCCGAGTTGATCGTGGTCGACACGGGCTCCACCGATCGCACGCCCGAGATCACGGCGGAGTTCGGCGCCCGCGTCCTGAATCATGTATGGCGCAAAGACGTTTCGGCGGCACGCAACGTGGGCCTGGATGCCGCGACCGACGCCTGGATCTTGAGCCTGGATCCCGATGACGAGCTGCCACCCGCGCGATCGTGGCATTGCCAGAGATGCTGGCCCGCGCCGATGGTCCTGAGGCGATCGACGGCTTCACGATGATCTACCGGAGCTTCATGCCGCCGGATCAGGCGAGCTCAGGCGAATGGAGAAGCGGCTGCGCTATATCCGCGCCGATGGCGTGCGTGTCAGGGCTGTTGCCGTCCGGGCCTGTCGAAACGAGATCTGGACGAGCGCCATGGCCGCCACCGCCATCAGGCTCATCACGACGTAAACGGGGATATAGCTGCCGGTGGCATCGGCGATGATGCCGGGCACCGGGCCGAACACGAGCGCGCCGATCATGTAGGCCATCTGGAAGCGCCTGACCGTCTTGCCGTACTCGCCCGGCGCGGACACCTCAGCGGCCCAGACCGATAACCCCACCGTCGCCAGTGGAAGGCCGAGGCCCAGACAGATCATGGCGATCACGGCCACGACGACGTTCAACTGCCCCGTGAGGCAGCACAGGATCTCGCCCGCCACGAGCAGGCCGAAGAACACGAATCCCGATCGGTACGCGCCGAGACGATCCGTGATCTGGCCATAGACCATCTTGCCGAGCGTCAGCGACACGCCGACGACCGAGACGACCCAGGCCACCGTCATGTTGTCGAAGCCTTCCGACTTGAACAGCACAGTCAGGTGCGAGAAGCCAGGATTGGCCATCACACCGATCAACACGGTCGCGGCCAGCATCGCGATGACGACGCCGCGACTTGCGCCGCGCCCGGGCTCGGCTGCGACGACCAGCTTCTCGCTCCTACCCGTGAACAGCGGCTCGAGGCCCATGTCCTCGGGGCGATTGCGGAGGATGAGCCAGACGACGATCAACGCGGCGCCGATGAAGCCGGCCTCAAACAGAAAGGCCAGTGGCAAGGACGTGCGCTCGATCAGGGCCGTCACGATCGGCGGCGCCAGGATCGTGGCCGCGCCGGTGCCGGCCGCGCAGATGCCCAGCGCGAGCGCCTTGTGGCTGCGGAACCAGCGATCGATCAGCATGGAGACCGGGATCATGCCGCCGAACCCGTACGAGACGCCGGCCACGATGGCCGCCAGGCCGTAGCCGGCGAAGCCGTTCGAGACGCCGAACAGCACGAAGGCGAGGGCCGAGCCCACGGCCGCAAGAGTCACGCCAAGACGAAGATCCGTCTTGCGATAGAAACGCTCAACGAGCAGGAACGAGAGGAGCGCCGCCAGGCTGCGCAGCGTCGTGATCTCCGAGGCTTCGGTGTTGCTCAACCCGCCGGCGATCATGAAGGGCTGATAGACCGAGAACGCGCTCGTGTTCAACCCGACCGTGCAGAAGAGCAGCAACGTCCCGCCTGCGCAGATCCACCAGCTGTAATGCAGTCTCTTCACGATGGGCTCATGCGTCGTCGTTGATCGTCGCTGGAAGGAGCTGCGTGACCCGACGCGGTTACAGCGAGGAGCCCGCCGCGTCGAGCTCCTCGCTGTGGGTCACGATCGGTTCAGTTGACCTCGATGCCCTCGATCTTGACGGCGTTGATGCGCGCCATCACCTCTTCGGTCAGGAGCGGCACCACCGAGAAGGCCTGCATGTTCTCGATGACCTGCTCGGGCCGCGTGGCGCCCATGATGACGGTGCTGACGTTAGGGTTCTTGAGGCACCAGGCCAGCGCCAGACGGGCCAGGCTGGTGCCGAGGTCGCTGGCGATCGTCGTCCACTCGCGGATCGCGGCCAGACGCGCGTCGCCGACAGGGCCCTGCAGCCGTTCCTTCAACCACTCGTAGCCGGGGAGGTTGGCCCGGGCATCCGCGGGGAGGCCATTGTTGTACTTGCCGGTGAGGAAGCCCGTCGCCAGCGGCGAGAAGATCGTGGTGCCCAACCCGACGACGTCATAGAGACGCGCGTACTCCTGCTCGACGCGCTGACGGTGCAGGAGGTTGTACTGCGGCTGCTCCATCGTCGGCGGGATCAGGCCATAGTGTCGCGCGACGCCGTAGGCTTCCATGATCTCGGTGGCTGACCACTCCGACGTTCCCCAGTACAGCACATCGCCGCGCTGGATAAGCTCGGTCATCGCGCGCACGACTTCCTCGATCGGCACCTCGGGATCGGGCCTGTGGCAGAAGTAGAGATCGAGGTAGTCGACCTGCAACCGGCGCATGGCCTGATAGCAGGCTTCGTAGATGTGCTTGCGGCTCAGGCCGCGCTGAGTCGGTTTAGGTTGGCCGGTCTGCGCGCCGAACATGACCTTGCTCGAGACGATGTAGCTGTCGCGCGACCAGCCGGCCTGCTGGAGCGCTTCGCCCATGACGATCTCGGCCTGGCCGGCGGCATAGACCTCGGCGTTGTCGAAGAAATTGCAGCCCGCGTCGTAGGCCGCGGTCATGCAGGCCAACGCCTGATCGACGCCCATCTGGTTCGCGAACGTGACCCAGGCGCCGAATGAGATCTCGCTGACCTTGAGACCCGACTTTCCGAGACGACGGTAATTCATACGAGCTCCTCTGAGATGTGAGTTGACCGGACTATCGCAACTCGTCCATGGGACGAGCGGTGCCATCTTGCAGTTGCCTGAACAACTCGCCGTAATCCATGAGCGTATTCACGCTCAGTTCGAGGCCCAGTTGTTCTTTTGCGTCCACATAGCTGTATGAGCCCTGTGGGAAGTAGCCGATGTGATAAGGCAGGCCCACGCCGATGTCGGAGAGGGTCTGCTGGAAGCCCGCGCGATCTTTGACAAGCACACAGAAATGAAAGACACCCTGTCCGTTGCGCTCGAGGAAGGCCCTCCACGGGCTCGGCGTCTGGCCGGGTTGGATGAGTTCGAGGACGACCTGGCCGAGATCGTATTTCGCGACCTGGCAGTCAGTGTAGTCGGCCGGCTGACCCTGGGTGTAATGCAGGATACCGCCTTGAAAGACTGTCACGATCTCGGCCTCGGGAAGGCCAAGCACTTTAGCCCAACGGGCGTTGACCTGCTTCACGTCGTGCACGACGACGCAGATCTGCGTGATCAGGGTTCGTTCTGTCATGGTCGTCTCCAGGGAACAGTCCGGCGCAACGGGGCGAATGGGGCGCTGCGGATCAGGGCTTAACGCTAACACAGGGCAGGGTCTCCGTGTAAGAGCACAGTCCGATTGCAGGGCAATCGCGTCTTGTTGTCGAAGATCCTTTTCTTGCCACGAATTTCACGAATTGAAACGAATGGATACGAAGGATATCAAGAAGAGTTCTCAAGCCTCAGCCAAATAATGCTGACTTCGTGCTCTTTCGTTTCAATTCGTGGAATTCGTGGCAAGTTCGCCCGCTGCGCCGATTAAGACGCGATTGCCCTGGTCCGATTGCGGATGGACGCTCACACCGGCTCGGCAAACGAAACGCGCTGGCTCGTGAGCCAGCGCGTTTCTTCGTTCAGGGATGTCAGCACCCGGGGTTACGGATGGTGGCCGCCCCCATTGCCGCCCCCGTGACCACCGCCGTTGCCGTGGCCGTTCCCATTCCCGTTCCCGTTCCCGTTTCCATTCCCTCCACCGTTGCCACCGCCGTTGCCGTGGCCGTTCCCTTCGCCATCATCGTCATCGTGACCATGCCCGTTGCCGTTGCCATCATCGTCGCCGCCGTCGCGGTCATGGTCGCGGCTCGCGAGTTTGATCTCATGAGCAAGCACGGTGCCGTCGGCCTGCAGGATGCCTTCGACTTTGACGACGTCGCCAACGTTGATGGCGTCCTTCACCTTGCCGACGACGATCACGGTCACGCCATCCACGACGTAGACGTCACCGTTGATGGAGGACACGGTGCCCGTGAACTCCGTCTCGGTGCCCGCTTGTGTCGGCTGCTGCGTCGACTCGTGGGTCGGCCGCGGCGTCCAGGTGAAGTCGGGCATGGGCGTCCAGGTCTGGTGCGGCCAGTGCGTGGCCAGGCCGTCCGGCACCGACTTGATCTCGCTGGCCAGGATCGAGCCGTCCGCCTGCAGGATGCCTTCCACCTTGACGTTCAGGCCCTTGTGCGGCTGGAACTTGATCCGGGTCTCCGTCGTGACCACGACCTTGCGGCCGCTGACGATCAGGTACCCGTCCTGGAACGACTCGATCGTGCCGATGAACTCGACCCGCTCGCCAGGCACGACCGTCTCGCTCGGGTCGGGCGTGGTGGTTGGGGCCGGCGTCGTCAGTGTGGCCGTGACGGTGGCGCTGGGTGTGCCGGGCGTCGTCGTCACCGTCGCGGTCAGGGTCTCGGTCGGCATGACCGTCATGGTCACTGTCACCGTCTCGGTCGCCGTCAGGGTCTCGGTCGGCGTGATCGTCTCCGTGGCCGAGGGCGTGAGCGACGGCTCGGCTGTCGCGGTGTCGGTCGCGGTTTCAGTGGCCGTCACCGTCGCCGTCACAGTGCCATCGGGCGCCAGCGTCACAGTGCCCTCTGGTGTGGCGGTCTCGGTGTTGACGTCAGTGAAAGTCGCGACGGGTGTCTCGGTCGGATCCTCTGTGGCAGTGGCCTGTTGACCAGGGGGCACTGTCACCGGAACACAGGCGGCGATCGCCAGCCCTCCCAGCACAAGCCCGCTGCGAACGGCCCAGGTCACCCCTTGTGTCGATCTCGTGAGTTTCATCGAATGCTACTCCTTTTCAACACGTGATGGCGCACCTCTGGGTGCACGTCTTGCGTGCAAAGAGATACCATCTCGGCTGGAGGAGTCTGTAGGAGATCAGGAAGTTCGAGGGGTCATGCACGTCGACTCCCCTCTCAACCATTTGACGGTGCCACATGTGGTGGGTCGAGTGTGCGCGGCCCAGATGTTCCGGGGAAACGGCCTGGCGTTTCGCAACGGCCATTGGGAGAATCGTCACATGGTTTGGGGGGCGTAAGAATGGGGTTTGACGGTGCCCACGCGAGACCAAGGCCATGCCAAGACGTCGCATGGGCATCACGGCTCTGCCTTCGTCATCGGCGTTGCGAAGCGATCGCCCCCAAACACAAGACGCGCGGAGAAGCCGCGCGCCCTGTATTTGGTCAGGTCAGGTTCGGTTGAGGTTCAGGCGATGACCGGAACCTGGATGTAAAGGAAGAGGCTATAGACCAGCGCGACAACGGCGCACAGGCCGAAGAGCACACGGAGGCGGCTCTCGGGCGCGAGCAACGTGGCCCAGGCGGCCAGGGCCAGGCCCAGAGCACTGATAAGCAGGATCAACTGGAGGGCGTCGCCGCGCTCGTTCCACTTCTCGGCCAGGTTGAAGAGACTGTCGGCCTCATCGAACATGCCCTGCGGTCCGGCCTGCATGGCGTCGTAGTAAGACTCGCTGAAGGGATCCTCGGCGTTGGCCGCGATCGACTCCTGCAGTTCGGGCGAGAAACTGGCCTGGTAATAGGCTTCCTTGTCGGCGTCCTCGGCCATGTAATAACCGTCGTACATCTGATAGTCGTACACGATCATCTGGTTGGCGCTGAGGTACTCGGCGTTTGCGTCCGTCAGCATCTTCTGCCCGAGGACGTTGTTCTTGGTTTGGTCCGAGTCAGCCATCGAGCTCTGATAGCCGGAGACGGCGGCCAGCACGCTCAAGATGGCGACCAGGGTGCCCAACGTTATTTCTGACGACAACAACTTCAAGCCCTTCATGTTCTGTGCGTCCTTGGCGCATGAGGCGTGAGCGCGTCGGGGCCGACGCGGCACGCGCGGGTGGTGATCGGCAGGTGCCGATTCGAGTCCTGCAAGAAGGATGCCGTGCGCGATCGAGATTCAGACGACCGAAGACGTCCAGGTCAGATGCAAGGTGAGGGCGCAGTGGTCGGAGAGGAAGCGACGACGAGGGTGGAGCGCGGCCGAATCCTCGATCGGCAGAATGTCGGCCTTCATATCCACGGCAATGTGCGACGGAGGACGGACAAGCACGAAGTCGATCGGCAGCGCCCACTTCGCCGGGATGCCGCCGAACGGGCGATAGGTCGGGCGCGGATCGTCCGCCAGAGGGTCCACCAACCCGGTGTCATGCATCAACGCCTGGTACAGGAAGCTCGGTCGAGGGAAGTTGAAGTCGCCGCAGATGACGATCAGGGCTTCGCGGGGTTGCACCTGCACCCAGGCCGCCAGTTGTTTCACCTGATCTTGCAGCACCCGGGCGAAGCCGTTTGCCGGGCTCCAATCGCCCGAGTAGTTGGCGTTGAGATGCGTGTTGAGGATCGCGATCGGCAGGTTGCCGACCTGCAGGTGCGTCACCAGAAAGCCCTTGCCCAGAAAGCGATCACCGGCTGCCGCGCTCAACCAGCGTCCGGTCTCCTCGTACGGCGAGAAGTCATGGCGTTCGATCGGCAACCGCGACGCCGTGAACAGACCGCCGCGCGGCGCCAGCCGGTTTGGGTGGTAAGCGAAGTGCTCATAGCCGGTCAGGCCGCTCAGCAATTGGCGCAGGTAATGGTTCTGCTGGATCTCCTGAAGACACAGCACCGACACCGGATGCTTATGTAGTTCGCGCACCAACCGTGGCCACCGCCGGCTCGCCAGGAACATCGGCAAGCCGAAGGCGTTCAGGGTCAGGAGGGTGAAGTCGTTCACATGGCCATCTTAGCATCGAGGAGCGAGGGGCGAGGAGCGAGGAGCGTGGAGCGTGGAGCGAACGCTACCGCGATCTGGCGCGGTAGCGTTCGCTC
>CAYZRP010000163.1:0-12963 GCA_964480865.1 uncultured Anaerolineales bacterium
AGCCGCCCGGCCTGGCTCAAGGGCAAGACCATCGCCGAGCGCATCGTCGAGGAAGTGGTTGATCACGACCGCGACCACCTCGAGGGCCTCAAGGCCCGCGGGTCATCGGCGAGTTGATGACCCAGCCGAACGTGGACGCCTACCGCCAGGCCCTGACGGCGGCCGCCGTCTTCGACCGCTCAGCCGCCGGGCGCGTCCGTGTGACGGGCCGTGACAGGCTCGATCTCCTCCATCGTCTGTCGACTCAGGATCTCAAGGCGTTGCCCGCCGGGCGCGTTGCCAGCACGATCCTGACGACGCCGATCGCGCGCATCGTCGATCGCATCGACGTGCTCAACCTCGGCGAGGAGTTGCTGTTGCTCACGGGCGCCGGTCGCTCGACGGCCGTGCGCAAGTGGCTGACTGGCTACATCTTCTTCCGCGATGAGGTCAAGCTGCAGGATGTGGCGGCCGAGCGCGGCGAGCTCGTGCTCGTCGGCCCATCAGCCGAGGCAGTGATCGGCGCCGTGTTGCCCGAAGCGGGCCTGCCTTCGGCGGGCGAGGTTTCCGTGCTCGATGACGTCGTCGTCGCGCGACTGACTGTGCTCGGAGACGCCGGCTTCGTGGTGTTGCCGCCAGCCGCGTCTCTTCCGCTATGGCTGGATCGTCTCGAGGCGCAGGGCGCCACGCGCGGCGACGAGGCCGCATTCGAGCAACTGCGCGTGCGGGCAGGGGAGCCTGCCGCGAGCCATGAACTCACCGACGCCTACATCCCGCTCGAGCTCGATCTGTGGGGCTCGGTCAGCTTCAACAAAGGCTGCTACATCGGCCAGGAGATCCTGGCGCGCATGGAGAGCCGAGGCAAACTGGCCCGCCGGTTGCGTGGCCTGCGCGCCGACGCGCCGCTGTCGGTGGGCGCCGAGGTGCGGGCCCTCGACGACAACGCGGTTCCCACCGGATCCGCGCTCGGAACGGTGACCAGCGCCGCAGATCTCCCCGATCTGGGCGCAGCTGGCCTGACTGTGTTGCGCGCGGCCGTCGAACCGGGCGCAGCGGTTGATGCTGGCGGGGTCCGCGCAACTGTGGTTGAATTGCCTTTCACGGCCTGATTGGTCGGGGTCCGCCTGCCGCGTGGCGGATCGGATTGCCCAGCTCTCTACCCGGAGGTCCCCTATGGTCGTCGCAGCCCAGGCGCCGCTTGCCGAACGCATCCACAACTGGCTCAAAACCACGCAGGTCAGTTTCGTGCCGGCCGCCGGCGGTGAAGATCCGCTGTTGCAGACTGTGCTGGCGCGTCTGCAGGAACGCTTTGCCGCGCTCGGCCACTACGTCCAGGAGCGGCCCAATGCGCAGACGACGCTGTTCGTCACCACCGCCCGCTACGGCGAGCCCGTCAACTGGCGCGAGTCGGTCATGCTCACGGGCCGACGCCGCTTCGGCCTGAACCATACACCGCTGACCTACACCGTCATGCATGTGACGCCCGCGCAACTTCAGGAGCGTCTCGGCTATTTCGAGCGCGTGCTGGCGAAAGAGATACCTGACGCAGCGGACTTCGCTTTCCCGGGCCTGGCCGAGACGGCCTATCGCACGCTGATCGAGCAGGGCCGGCGCGGCGGGCCGATCATGTCGTTCATCCGATTGGTTCAGGCGCAGGCCAAGTGCATCCGCCTGGTGATCGTGGTCGGCGACGCCACAGTCGAGTCGGCCTACTACCTCGACCTCGTCGGCGGCTACCCGCATGTGACGATGGGCGACGACGCCGAGGCCTTCTACGACGACATGGTGCGCCGCATCGTCACCAGCGTCAGCACAGGTGAAGTGACTCAGCACGCCGTCACAGAGCCGGTCGTGACCCAGGCCGAGTGGCAGCGCCTCTCGACGCCGCAGGCGATGAAGACCGCGGGTCTCGAGCTAGGCCAGCGCAATTTCTTCACCGAGATGGTACGCGTGTCGGATCTGACGAACGTGCCGGCCGTCGGCGACTCGATCGCCAGCCAGTACAGCGAGGGGTGCTTCGCCACCTGGGATGCCCATCTGCAGGCCTTGATCGCCACGATCACGGGCAGCGCGCGCCCCGTCGAGAAGCAGAACCTGACTGACGATGAGTTGGCCGTGATCGTCAGCGTGCGGCCCGACGGGCTCGGCGCCGTGGTGCGCCACGTCGAGGGCAAGCGCAACGACTCACCCTCGTCCGAGGCCGTCGAGCTGCGCGACCTCGACTTCTCATTGCCCAGCGTCACGCTCGGCGCGGCCTGGGGCGATGACGCCGGGGCGAGCGTGCCGGTGGTGCGTTCGAAGCTTCACGGCCATCGCGGCGTCTGTGCCTACGATCCGAAGGTCGTGGAGTTCGTGCCGCTCGACGTGCCGTACTACCACTACCCGGTTTCGTGCGCGACCGACGCTCAGGCGCGCGCGATCAAGACGTCGTTCGGGCGGGCCGAGTGTCTGCGCAACCCCAATGATCCGCGCAAGGTGGCTTTCACGATCCTGCCCACGCACGGCCTCGTGGTCGTCGAGAAGTGGGTCGAGGGCAAGGCCCCGCTGCAGCTCCTGTGGGAGCTGATGGACACCGGCGCCTTCGAAGTCGATCGCCTCGTGCCGCAAGGCCCGCACGGCTTCGACCTGGGCGCTGACGGGCGCATGCATTTAGTCGAGTAGTCGGGTAGTCGGGTCGTCGGCTTCGCAAGCCACCGAGTCGTTGCATTGCGAATCACAACGGGCCGCCGTGCTGTTTGCGGTACGGCGGCCCGTTTCCATTCGACTCCTTCTCCCCTCCATCGATCCGCGCCAGGCGCGTCTGCCCATCTTCATTCCGTGCGCGGATCGGGGGAGGGGCCGGGGGTGGGGGTCAGGGGGTGGCGGCTTCGACGGCGTTGACAACCCCGTTCGCCGAGGCACTGTCGGTCAGCGCGCTGGCCTGTACGATGTCCGGCGCGATCCCGGCCGAGAGCGCGTCGGCAGCGGCGCCCGCGACGAGCGGCGATGCGAACGACGACCCGACCCAGTAGGCAAACCCGACAGTGTCCGCCTGCTCGGAGACAAGGCTGACGATGCCGTAAGGGCAGGGCGCGTCGGCCTTGCAGTCCGCCAGCCGCGGCGCACAGTCGGATCCGCTGGCCGGGTCGGTCGGCATCGGCGTGACGGGGCCGCCGTCGGCGCCGGGCGCGCCGGCCTCGCCGGTGTTGGCGTAGCACGACTGCTTGGGATCGAGGTTGGTGGCCTGGACTCCGAGCACGGCGCTGAAGCTGGCCGGCGCGTTCTCCGCTAATGCCGGATTCTCCTCGGCCGAGTCGTTGCCGGCCGCCGCCACGATCACGGCCCCGAGCGCGCGGGCGATGTTGAGCGGCGCTTCGAGCGATTGCAGGGGCAATCCGTCGATCAACTCGGGCGGCGTCAGGCCCTTGTCGACCATCGCCTGGATCAACTTGTCGTTCAAATCCACGATGTCAACCGGGATGACGGCCGGGTCGCGCTTGAGCCCCAGGCTGAAGTTATAGACATATCCGTTCAACGGGTTCCGGTGGTTGTTCGACGCGACGCGCGTGAACTCCGAGATGCCCTTGACCAGCGTGAACATGTCGCCGACGGCGTTGTCGTTGAGCACGCGCACCAGGTGCAGTTCGGTCTCGGGCGCCACGGCGTAAGTGAGGCCGGCGGCGAACAGGCCGTGATCGCGCAGGTAACCCGACTCGTCCGTGGGCGCGTCGTTGGCGGGCATCGGCACGAGATGGTTGCACAGGTTGACCTGCATCTCGGTGCGGGTCTCGGTTTGCAGCCCGTCGGTTGTGTACGGCGACGTGTCGAAGATGACGACGCGGGTGTTGGCGCCGTCGGCCGGGGTCTGCCGCTCGTACGGCCCTGGCGCATACACGCCGAGACCGGCGCCTGCCTGCAGGGGCCATTGCGTCCAGAAGGCGCGTTCGGCGATCGTGCGGTACCGCGACAGCTTCTGGGCGTCGGATTCGAATGGGCTGCCGCCAATGCTCCAGGGGCTGCCACCGATGCTCCACGGGCTGCCGCCGATGCTCCAGGGATTGGCATCCACCCCCCACGGGCTGCCGCCAATACTCCATGGACTTCCGTTGACGGACGGGAAGCCCGTCACGTAGTTGAGATCCGCGAACACCGGTTGCGGGATCAGGCCGTCCTCGTACAGTTGCAAGGAGCTTTCAAGGACGGCTCGGACCGCAGCCAACGGCCCGGCAGCCTGGCCGGTCGTATACAAAGCCAGGGCATAGCCGTCGTACCGCTGGACCTGAGGGCCGCCGATGGGCGCACCGGTCTGGTCGTTGGGGGGACGGTTGACGAGCGGCGTGATGTCGAGTTGCTCGGCGTTGCCAAGCACCTGCGTGGCCAAGACAATCGCCGCCGGCGTTCCGGTCAGGACGATCGTGTCTTCATACCACAGGCCGCTTTCGCCGATCTTCAAGGCCGGGCCCGAGTTGCCTCCCAGAGCAAGCGCCTGGCAGTTCGGGCTCTTCGCCGCCGGGATCTCGATGTCGTCGAGGGTGACGGCCGGGCCCCAGAACAGGCTGCCGCAAATAAGGGCCACGATGAGCAGGATCAACATGCAGCCGAACGGACGCGCAGGCGACGGGTTGGGAGACGGATTGGGTGCCATAATGTTGATGTTAACGCGAGCCAGGCCGGATCTTCAGGCCGACAGGCAGGTTGAGCTTCTCGCCCACTGGCCCATGTATGCACCATCGAGTTGACAGTGGCGACGCCCGCGGCGCCGCGATTACGGCTTGGTTGCGTCAGTCGCGCTGACCACCCCGGTCCGTGCGGCCGCCCCTTCGAGATTTGCCATGACTTTATCGTACGTCACGCCGTTTTCCAGGGCGTCGGCGGCGATCCCGCTGACCATAGGCGCTGCGAACGACGAGCCCACCCAGTAAGCGAAGCCGACCGTGTTGCTGTGCTCCGAGACGAGGCTGACGACTCCGAAGTCGCACTGCGTGCCGACGTTGCACAGGCTGAGTTGAGGTTCACAGGCCGGTGACAGACCGCCGTCGCCGCCGGGCGCTCCCACTTCGCCGTCGTTGCTGTAGCACGAGCGCTGTTGGCTCATATTGGTGCTTTGAACGCCAAGGACGAAGCTGTACGCTGCCGGCGCGTTCTGTGGTTCGGGCGTCGCCAGTCCGGCCGAGTCGTTGCCGGCTGAGGCCACGAGAACGGCCCCCATGTCGTACGCGATGGCGAGCGGAATCTCGAGCGACAGGAGGGGCAGCCCGTTGATGAGTTCAGGCTGCTCCTCGATCGGCATCGCGTGCACGATTTCCTGCAACAGATTCTGGATGTCGATCGGGATCTCGGTGTTGACGGGCTTGAGCCCCAGGCTGAAGTTGTAAACGACGCCCCGCATCGTGCCGTTGTTGTACGGCAGCATGAATTGATTGGCGCCTTCGATGCCGCCCGTCAACGAATACAGGTCGCCGACGGCGTTGTCATCTAACACGCGAACCAGGTGCATTTCGCTTTGCGGGGCAGCGGCGAAGGTCAGGCCGGCCCCGAAGAGGCCGTGATCGCGCAGGTAGCCCGACTTGTCCGGCGTCGTCTCGAGCGTCGGCAAAGGAACCAGGTGCACGCACAGGTTCAGGGACAGCCGTTGACGGCTTTCGTTGTGAAGGCCCGCTGTCGTATACGGCGCGGTGTCGAAAAGGACGACGCGACTGCCTGACCCATCCGCGGTCGACGGCAGAGTGCGCTGATAGGTGCTGCCGTACAGGTTGATCCCGCGATCCTGGAAGGCCCACTGGCGCCAGAACGCGCCCTCGGCGATCGTCTGCGTCTGCGCCAGTTTCTCGGCGTCGGTGCCTTTGACCGGGCTACCGCCGATGCTCCACGGGCTGCCGCCGATGCTCCAGGGATTGGCGTCGACGCCCCACGGGCTGCCGCCGATGCTCCACGGGTTGCCATTCACCGAAGGAAAACCCGTCACAAAGTTGAGATCGGCGAAGACCGGGGTTGCAATCTGATGGCTCGTATACAAACGCAACGATTCTTGCAGCACGAGCTTGACGGCATCGAGCGCAGTTCGTGGTTGGCCATTCGGGAGCAGGCCCGTGCTGTACAGGCTGACCGACTGCTGGCTGTACCGCAACAACTCCTGGACCTTTTCCGGCGTGTCGGCGCCGCGTGCGAATTGCCCCAAATACTCGAGCGTTCGCTCGTTGAGCGGTTCGGGCTCGCCGAGGACCGACCGGGCGATCGAGTGAACGTCAGTCGGTCGTCCTGTGAGGATCACGACATCGTTGAAGTATGTTCCCCCGTCTGACAGGATGAGGCGGCGTTCGTTTGATCCTACACGGCCGAAGGGTGAACAGCCGACTTTGGCGCCGCTGGGTATGTCGATGTTGGACAGCGACAACAATGAAGTGAAGCCGTTGAGCACTGCAGGCAGGTGATAGGCCCCCATATTGGCCTGGCCCAGGGCCGGTCCACCCTGGACGCCGCAGATCAGCAGAAACCCGATCAGCGTCAATCGAACGAGCGCCCCCCAGGCGGATCTGACTTCACTGTTTATATTCATAGAGGTCCTGCGTCTCCGACAAGGAAAAAGGGTGCCCAAAAATAGGGGTGTGTTCGACCGGCCTGGCGCAGTTCGATCTGAGCCTGCCGCAAGGCCGCGGCTTTATGCACGCCGGCGGCCAGGGCCAGGTAGAACTGCTCCATCAGCTCCGATGTGACCACGTCCTGAACGGGCCACAGGCTCGCGACGATGCTGCGTGACCCTGCATACAACAGGGCCCTGAGCAGACCGAGGATCTCGTCGCCGCCACCGATGACACTGCGCCCGGTCTGGCAGGCGCTGAGCGTCACCAACGATGCATCGAGTTGCCAGTTGAAAAGGTCAAGCGTGGTCAGCCAGCCATCGGCCAGCGCCAGGCCCGAGAACAGAGGATTGTCCGCCCGAAACTCGGCATGCGTCGCAAGGTGAAGCGCGCGCAGGCCCGGGGCTTTGGCCAACACCGCCCGGGCCGTCGCCTCGTCTTCAACCAGTGCCTGGCCGGCCATCAGGCGAGCGATAGACATGGCTTCCAGCCGGGCGGCGGGCAGCTGACCGTTCGAGGAGTAGCCGACCGCCAACAACCCGGTTGGCCCGGTGCGACCGCCGGCCAGATCGAGGTCTGCGGGCCCGACGTGCCGAAGCAGACCCGCGCTTGGCAGAGAACGAAGTGTGAACCTATCCGCAAGATAGCGTGTGCCGTCGAAGAGCGCCGCGAAAGGAAGATAGTGGAGCGGGCCGTGAGGCACGATGATCAGATCCGAGCCTTCGACCAGATGCTCGCTCACGGGCGCGATTAGGGCCGTGTACAGGCGAGCGAGCGCCGCATTGGCGTTTTTGGTCAGCCCGGCCGACAGGTTTTGCCCCCTGCCGGCAGCGTCCTGGCACGATGCCAGGTTCAACTGCCAGGGGTTCGTCAGCGTGGCCAGTTGCTTGAGCGACAGCCCAAGCCGCCTGGCCACGACGCCGTCAGACGTCGCCACAAAAGCGACGAGTTCGCCGTGGACGATGAAGTACTCAAGGAGGATCGACCCCGTCGGCAGCAGGGGCAACACGTCGGTTTTCGCAACCTGCCAGAGATCGGCTTCGCGCGCGTAACTCGCGTTGCGCATCAAGAGTTGATGCCAGAGCGCCGTGATCCGTTTTTCGATCCGGGCGAGCTCGAGGCGGATGTCGTCTGGACCTGACGAGGCCGGGCTGCGAAGTTGGAGCGCATGCTCGCTCTGCCAGCGTCTGACGGTTTCGTCCCGCACGGCGCGCAACGCGAGCAACTCCTCGACAAGCGGCAGGTCCTCGGCTGTCTGCGCGGTCAGGCCGATGTTGACCCGCTGGTCGAGAAGGTCGAGCAAGGCGCGCGATTTGGCTCGTTCCGTGTAGCCAAGGCCCAGGGCGGGTTGCCCGCTCGCCAGGCTCGCGTCCACGGCGTCTTCGTAGATGGAGAGCTTGTTACGGAGGAAGAAGGAGCGGTCCTCGATCATCATCTGGCTGCGAACGCGTTCAAGCTCCATCATCGATTTCTCGAACGCTTCCAGGGCCGCCTGCCAGTTTTCCGCCTTTCGCTCGATTTCGCCCAGGATCTGAAGGGCGGGTTGAACGAGATCCGAAGCTCCCAGTGATTGTCCGGTCTCGAGAGCGAGAGTCGCATACTCCTTGGCGCGCTCGGTGTGCGCGAGGCGCAACGCTGCGCGCGCGGCGAGCAGTCGAGAGAGCGCTGCATTCTGTTGTTGGCCGAGTTCGTCAAAGGTTCCAGCTACTTGAAGGGCGAGATCCAGGCTTTCCTGGACGTTCCCACCTGCGCCGATCAGGCTGGCGCGCGCGAGGTTGGCCTGCGCCAGCCAGGCGTCGCTTCGCTCGGCGGCGAATTGCGCCTGGGCCAGGGCGATCGCGTCTTCAGCTTCCTGGGTGCGGTCGAGGCTGGCAAGGATCTGTGCCTCGAACAGGCTGGCCTGGCCCAATTCGATCCTCCCGCCGAGTTGCTCGAAGGCCACACGCGCTCGATTGGCGTGTTCCAGCCCATCCACGAGGCGCCCGAGTTTCAACAGACAGTTGCTGATCGAGAGCTCGACCATAGCGGCATCGCGCCGCCGACCCCCGGCGTCCAGGATCTCGAGGGTCTTCTGGAAGAGCAGCAGGCTTTCGTTGTAGCGGCCCAGAATGGCATACGTGACGGCAAGGCACTCGTTTGCGTTAGCCGTGTCGACCGGCATGTTCTGCTCGATCGAGATGGTATGGGCGTTCTGAGCGGCCTCGATCGAAGCGGCGAAGTCGCCCAGGTTTCGCAGCACGATGCTGCGATTGACGTCGACTTGAGCCAGCTGGCGCCGTGCCGACGTTCCCAGCCCGATGCATAACTCTCGAACCTCGTCGAACTTGATCAAAGCTTCACGGTCTCTTCCAGCACGGCCGAAGACCGCGCCCATGTTCATCAGCAGATGCGGCAACAGCTCCCGACGGCCCGCCTCTCGCAGCACTCGAGCGGCTGCTTCGCCAATGGACAGGGCGGCGTCATCCTGTTGCTCGATCGCCAACGCATAGACCTGCCCGGTCCGCGAGCGCGCGGCATCGACAGGACGATCGAGACCCAGGTAAAGGTTCGCGGCCGTTTCATAGTCGGGGATAGCGGCGGCATAGTCGCCGTGCCCGATGCCGACGCCGTTGGCTCGGGCCAGCAGGCCGAGGGCCTGGATCGGCGCGATTCCGTTGGCCTCACCCAGGGCGAGCAGCAGGTCGGCGACGTCGAGGCACTCGCGTAGATCATTCCGCAGGCCCTGATCTGCCAGGCCCTTGAGTGTCTGGGCATACGACTCATCGACCGCCGACGCGTGCTGAGAGACCAGCGCGGCGCGCATGGCCGCGTCGCCGGATCGCCAGGCGGCGACCAGGTCTTGCGGCTCGGGCAGGGGACCCTGTCGGGGGTGGGGTACCGACATGAGCGAGCTCACAGCCTTAAATCCAAATCGGCCTGGGCGATGGAGCCGCCAGACCGTGGCATAAACGTCCTTTTGAGTTGGTTTGACGCGGGGTCGAGTGACCCCGCGTCGCTGCATTCAGTCTCGGTCCGTCACTGCAGCGACGGACCGAGACCGATCAGACGCTGAAGCCCGGGACGTGGATCTCCAATTCGGGCGCGGTCAGCGCCAGCGTGTACTGGCCGCGTGCCACGTTCTCGAGCGAGAAGTTGCCAACCTCATCGACGGCCACGACCTTAGCGAGGGCATCGCCCTGCCACAGTTCGACCTCGAGGCCATCGGGCTCGGCGCCGCTCACGAGGCCGAGCACCGTGCGCGAGCCGCCGCTCTCCATGACGTCGAGCGCGATGCTGACGTCGCCGGCGCGGTAGAGCCGGGTGCTGTCGTCGGAGGCGCCGCCGCGGATGCCCGCGAGCGCCGGGGCGAAGGCCGGCCCGGCCGCGGGCCCGAAGCCGCGAACCAGTTCGGCCACCAGCACCTGCACGCGCTCGAGCGGCGTGAACTCGACGTCACCCTTGAGCGAGTCGAGGTACGCGCGCAGCTGGGCCACATCGGCGCGGCCGCGGTCCGACTCTTTCAAGAAGTCTTCGATTTCGCGTTTACGGGAACCTGGGATCAACCCGAGGACGTACTCACCCAGCTCAAGCGACGACGGGGCTTCGGTCTGGCGCAAATTCGTCATGAGCGACCTCTGTTGGACGTCGAGGGTCGCCAGCCGCTCACGACAGCTTGGGCAGCGGACCAGATCGGCGGCAAGCTCGGGGTCGGGCTCGCCATCGAGAAAGGCCAGCAGCCGGGCGTCTTCGGGCGGTGTGGCGCAGGTGCACATGAGGGTGGTCACGATCGTACGTCTCCCTTGCTCAATCCCCCAACCAGTACCATCGTCCTACTTAACGTCGCTCGGGGGTTTTTTCCCGGATGCCGAGGGAAGGTTGTCCCGGCATCCCACCCCTCCGGGAAAAAGCCACACGGCGGCCCCGACGATCACTCGCTTAACGACCTACGCCATGCTTTCGAGATACTCGCGCAGTTCAGGATCGCGGCGCAGGCGCTCGAGCACGTTCTGCTTGATCCGATACACCTCGGCCACCGAGCCGAAGGCGCTGCCCTTGGCGGCGGCCAGTTCGCGTGGCTTCATGTCGAGGACGAAGCAACCGTGCATCACAGCGCGTTCGAGGTCGTCCTTGAGGCGCCCCTCGAGCCACTGCCAGAAACGCGCGCGGGTCGAGTCGGAAAACACTGCGCCTTCGACTGATTCGGCGTCGGGGTGGCTTATGTGCTCAGCCTCGTCGAGGGCCACCTGCTCGGCCGTCTCGAGCCGGCGAACGGCGTCGACGATCACGCTGCCCGTGCACATCTGCAGATAGCGCAGCACCTGGCGCAGGTCCTCGAACTTCTCGAACTTTTCGGGTGAGATGGCCGTGAACATGCGCTCGAAGGCGCGATTGATGTAGTAGGCGGGTTCTTCGCCCAGGCTTGCGAAGCTCGGATGGCGGACCACCCAGCCCTTCACCAGCGGTTGATACTGGGCATACACCATGTCCCAGGCCCGGCTATCGCGGCGCCCGAAGGCGCGGCGGAACAGCTCGAAGCAGAACCGGGCGTCGTAGCTCTGACGATTGAAGAAGCGGCGGCTTTCCTCGGCGCAACGGTCGGCCACGCTGCCGAGAGCCAGCTTGTGCAGGGCGTCTTCTGCCATGCGCGAATGTCTTTCTGGAAGCCGATCCATCAGCGATCGGCAGGCACGTTGTTTTCTGAGAAGGGCACCAGTGTAGCCCGTGGATGAACTGCCGGCAACCGGCCTGGGCGCCCATTTGTGGCAGCTGTCACAAATCCGCCCCTTTCCAACCCTTCAATTATACGATGAGAAAAGTCGGCTTCGTCTTCAATAGCACCGGAATATCGGGACAAATGCGCGGAAATGGAGTCGGACTCTATATTGTGGAAACGGAGATTTCCTCCGAAAAGGACCGGGCAGGCCCCCAGTTTCTACACAAACGTGTGGAGCGCCCCTAGTACTGAAGTTCAGATGCGGGCGCGCCGCTAAAGCTATAATCCCGAAGACGCGCGAGATTGTGCCACTCCATCGGGCGCGTCACATCAGGGATACACACATGAAAGTCGTCATTCCACTCGCAGGGTACGGCAAGCGTTTGCGCCCGCACACCTTCACCAAGCCCAAGCCGCTGGTGAACGTCGCCGGCAAGCCCGTGCTGGGACACGTCCTCGACATGTTCCAGACGCTCGAGGGCGTCGACGAGATCATCTTCATCGTCGGCCACCTGGGTGAACAGATCGAAGCCTATGTGGCCCAGAACTATCCGCACATCAAGGCCAGCTACTTCGAGCAGAAGGAACTCAACGGCCAGTCGACGGCCATCTACCTCGCGCGCGAGCGCCTGAGCGGCGCCAACGCGGCGCCCATGCTGATGGTCTTCGTCGACACGATCATCGAGACCGACCTGACCAAGCTAAAGACCGAGACAGCCGACGCGGTCACCTGGGTCAAGGAAGTTGAAGATCCGCGCCGCTTTGGTGTGGCCAAGGTCGGGGCAGACGGATATGTCACGAACCTGATCGAGAAGCCCAAGGAAAAGGACAACAACCTGGTCGTCGTGGGGTTCTATTACTTTAAGGACAGCGGCCAACTCATCGAAGCCATTCGCGAACAGATCGAAGGCGACGTTCGCACGCAGAACGAGTACTTCCTGGCGGACGCCGTCAACGTGATGCTCAAGCGCGGGTTGAAGATGAGGGTCGAGAAGGTCGACGTCTGGCTTGACTGCGGCAAGACCGAGACCGTGCTCGAGACGAATCGCTATCTGCTCGCCCACGGTCTCGACAACGCCGCGCAGTACGATGCGGGCGACGGCAGCGTCGTGATCCCGCCGGTGAACATCCACCCGACCGCCAGACTCACGCACTCGGTCGTGGGTCCGCACGCCACGATCGGGGCGGGGTGCCGCGTGATCAACTCGATCATCCGCGACTCCATTCTTGATGAAGGCGCTGAGGTCGACGATGCGCTGCTCTCTGGCTCCATGATCGGCAAGGATGCGCGACTCTCCGGGCGCTTCCGCACATTCAATATCGGCGAAGCGTCGGAGGTGGGGTTCCATACGGAAGACTGAGAAGAGACATCAGGCGGTGCGGCAACGGGCGTTGTCGCACCGCTGTTTTTGTCAGGTGGCGCCCCCACCCGCGCCGCCTGAGGTTGTCGAAATGGCAGAGGTGTTTTGGCGGCGCGCCCGCCCCCTCAGGGGGCGGGCAGGCGGGTCGATGGGCGATCGGGCTTATGGCCGACCCGAGGCGCTATTGAGCCATTGGGCCTTGACAGCACACGAGAATCAATCGAGCCTTAAACACGCTCCACGCTCCACGCTCCACGCTCCACGCTCCACGCTCCACGCTCCACGCTCCACGCTCCACGCTCCACGCTCCACGCTCCACGCTCCACGCTCCACGCTCCACGCTCCACGCTCCACGCTCCACGCTCCACGCTCC
>CAYZRP010000164.1:0-12919 GCA_964480865.1 uncultured Anaerolineales bacterium
CGCAGGGGCTCAAGGGCACGCTGGTGCTGACGACCAGCGTCAACGCCGTGGTGGCCAAGGGCGGCTCGGTGGCCTATGACACCAGCAAGGCCGCGGCCGACCACCTCGTGCGCGAGCTGGCGATCGAGCTGGCGCCGCTGGTGCGCGTCAACGGTCTCGCGCCGGCGACCGTGGTGGAGGGCAGCAGCATGTTCCCGCGCGATCGCGTGATCAGCTCGCTGACCAAGTACAAGGTGGCCTTCGACGAGGCCGAGGACACCGAAGCGCTGCGCTCCAAGCTCGCGGCCTTCTACGCCCAACGCACGCTGACCAAGGCGCCGATCACGCTGGCCGACCAGGCCGAAGCCGCCTTCCTGCTCACGAGCACCAAGCTCGCCAAGACCACGGGCCAGATCCTCAGCGTCGACGGCGGCCTCACCGAGGCCTTCCTGCGTTGAGACCATTGATCCGAGCTGTGGGTTGTCCGGGCATGCGGCACGTGCCTGGGAGTCACGAAAATGCCTGAACGTGTCCCTTGGGCACTTGTCGAACCCGAACGTCCGCCTACGGTCTGGCGATCCGAAGAACACACGTTTCCAGGCCTTCAGGGCGTGTTCTTCGACAATGTGTCCTGGCAAGGCCAGTCGACCAGGGTGTTCGCCTGGCTGGGGATGCCTTCGGTGCCGGCCAGGAGTCCCTGCCCGGGGATGATCCTGCTGCATGGGGGCGGAGGGACGGCCTACGCTGAATGGGTTCAGTTGTGGAACCAAAGAGGTTATGCGGCGATCGCCATTGACCAGTGCGGGTGTGTGCCTTCCACTCCCCTCATTCAGGATGGCGCCGCCCCCGTTCGTCATGCTCACGGCGGTCCACCCGGATGGGATGCATCGTTTGAGGCTGCTGGAAAGCCCATCCCAGATCAGTGGGTCTTTCATGTCATCGCCGCCGTCAGTCGGGCGCATGCCATTCTGGCTTCACAGCCCGGGGTGGATCCCGAAAGAATCGGGATAACGGGCATCTCGTGGGGCGGGTATATGACGAGCCTCACAGCCGGAGTCCTGCCCGAGCTGAAGTGTGCGATACCGGTCTACGGGTGCGGTTATCTCGGAGCGAATTCCTTTTGGAACGATGAGGTGTTTCCGTCAGTACCTCGGCCGTTGATCGAGCGTTGGGAAGCGCTGTGGGATCCCTCACACTACCTGGCATCGGCCCAGATGCCCATGTGCTGGGTCAGCGGAACCAACGATTTTGCCTACCCACTCGATTCCCTACAGAAGTCCTACAACTCCCCTGGAGGGGAAAGAGCGCTCTGCATCCGGGTTGAAATGCCGCACAGCCATCCTGACGGCTGGGCGCCGGTTGAGATCGGAGTCTTTGCCGACAGCCAGCTGATCGGTGGAACCCCGCTTCCCCATTGGAAGCGCCAGTGGGTCGAGGGGCAAACCCTGTGGGCGGAGTTTGAGAGTTCCAGGCCGCTGGTCTCCGCGGAGATCAACTACACCCGTGCGGCCGGTCAATGGCAGGACCGCAAATTCAACCGGCTTCCTGCCGTGCTTGATCCCATGTCGGGTCGAGTTCATGCGCCCATTCCGACGAATACGACGGTTTGCTTCCTGAATGTCTTCGATGACCGGGGCTGCGTCGCCAGCGCACCGCATCTCGATATGTCCGACAAGAACGATCGCGCCTGAACCGACACGAAGGCTGACGATCGTCCGCGAGGGCATCCCGTTTGATCTTGACCGTGGCGTGCTCCGGTCACGACGAACGTGCTCGCACAGCCGCTGGCCTCGCGCCGGTAGGAGTTTCCTGTTCAAGAGCCTGCGCCGCACATCTCGGCCACGAGTCAGGAAACGGAGAAGCATGGCCCGCAACGGAAAGGTAGAACGATGACACAAGCCGTCCAATTGTTCGCGACCTGTCTGATCGAGACCTTGCGCCCGGAAGCCGGCCTGGCCGTGGTCCGCGTGCTCGAGAGACTCGGCTATTACGTGAACCTGCCAGAAGGGCAGACCTGCTGCGGCCAGCCCGCTTTCAACGGCGGCCTGTGGGATGAGGCGCGCGCCATGGCGCGTCACACGCTCGATGTGCTGGCTCCAACTGAAGGGCCGATCGTCGTGCCGTCCGGCTCGTGCGCCGATATGCTCAAACATCACTATCCAGAGTTGTTCGCGGGTGACTCACTCTACGGGTCGATGGCGGAGCAAGTGGCCGCACGCACGGTTGAGTTCGCGCAGTTTTTGGTGGATGTCGTCGGCGTCACGGATCTGGGTGCCTACTATGCCGGACACGTGACCTATCACGGCTCCTGCCATCTGCTGCGCGGGCTGGGCGTGGATCGGCAGCCGCGGGCCTTACTGGATCAAGTCCAGGGGTTGACTGTGACGGAGCTGCCGGGCGCGACCGAGTGCTGCGGATTCGGCGGCCTGTTCGCGGTGAAGATGGCCGATATCTCCAGCGCCATGTTGACACGCAAACTCGATCATGTCGCCAGCACGGGAGCTGAGGCCGTCGTTGGGTGCGATGTCAGTTGCCTGCTGCACATCGGCGGCGGACTGCATCGTCGCGGGGGCGCCGTGACGACGCTCCACATCGCCGAGATCCTGGCCGGCGACTCGCAGGACGGCGCGGCATGAGCGCGCCGATCACGTTCTTTGAGCGGGTGGAGGACGCCGTCGCCAACGAGCAACTGCACGGCGCGCTGGATCGGGCCACGGCTCGCTTCATCTCTTTACGCGCGTCGGCGCTCGAGACTCTCGCGACGCCCGATGGGGTGCGTGACCGGGCGCGCGCGATTCGGGCGCACACCCTCAGCCAGCTGGATCGTTATCTGGTGCAGTTCGCGGACGCGGTCGAGGCCGCGGGCGGTCACGTGCATTGGGCTGCGGATGCCCATGAAGCGACGGAGATCGTCCTGGATATCGCGCGTCAGGCCGGCGTGCGAACGGTGGTTAAGTCCAAATCGATGGTGAGCGAGGAGATCCACCTCAACCGGGCGCTTGAAGCAGCCGGTCTGAGTGTGATCGAGTCAGACCTGGGCGAGCGCATCATCCAGCTCGCCGGCGAGACGCCATCGCACATTGTGGTCCCCGCCGTCCACAAAACCAAAGAAGAGATCGGCCAGTTGCTGCACGAGAAACTGCCCATGCCGTTGACCCAGGATCCGGCGGAGATGACCGCCGCGGTGCGCGAGGATATGCGCCGGGTGTTTCTTTCCGCCGAGATGGGCGTCAGCGGCGTGAACTTCGGCGTCGCCGAAACCGGTACGCTGTGCCTCGTCACCAATGAAGGCAATGGACGTCTGACGACCAGCCTTCCGCGCATTCACGTGGCGCTGATAGGCGCCGAACGGTTAGTGCCCACGTTGGATGACCTATCCGTGATGCTACAGGTGCTGGCACGTTCGGCCACCGGCCAGAAGCTGACGGTCTATAACAACCTGGTCACCGGGCCGCGCCGACCCGACGAACCCGACGGACCCGAAGAACTGCATGTGGTGCTCGTGGATAACGGCCGGTTGAGGATTCTGGGAACTGAGTTGGCCGAGATCCTCTACTGCATCCGTTGCGGCGCATGTCTCAACGCCTGCCCGGTGTATCGCGAGATCGGCGGTCATGCCTATGGAAGCGTGTATCCCGGGCCAGTGGGCTCTGTGCTCACGCCAGCGCTGCAGGGAATCGGCCCCTGGAAGGATCTGCCACATGCAAGCAGTCTGTGCGGCGCCTGTCGCGAGGCCTGTCCGGTGCGCATCGATCTGCCACAGATGTTGTTGTTGCTGCGTGATCAGGCCGACCGCGCTGGCAAGACGCCGACCTGGTTGAAGCTGGGGCTCCGTCTCTTCCAGTTCGCGGCCACACGCCCGTCTGTGTTTCGCGTCGGCGCGACGCTGGCGGGCTTCGGGTCGCGCCTGATCGCGCGCAATGGGTGGATCCGATGGCTGCCGCCGCCGCTCTCAGCCTGGACTCAATCGCGTGACTTCCCGGTCTTCGCGCGCCGCAGCTTTGGTGCGCAGTTCCGGGCTCGCAAGAGGATGAAAGCATGACGACTCGGGATGCGTTCTTGGACCAGGTCCGCCGCGCCTTGGAGCACACCCATTTGCCCGCGGCCCGCCCGAGCCTGTCGCGCGAGCGAGAGGCAAGCACATCGCTCGCCAACGAAACGCTCGCGGCGCAATTCGCGCAGGAACTCACGGCCGTCGGCGGAGAGTTTCATCAGCCCAAGACCCATGCCGACGTAGTGGAGACGGTCCTCGGATTGCTGCATATGGCGGGTGGCGACGAGGTCCTGGCCTGGGCGGACGACGCATTGCCGCTGCCAGGTCTCTCGACCGCGTTGCGCGCCGCCGGCTTTCGGACCGTGTCCGTCGCGATGCCGCTCGACGGCCCCGGACGCGCGGCTCATCTTGCGGCTCTGGATCGGCCGCGAGCAGGCCTGACGGGAGCGTTTGCGGGCGTGGCGGACACAGGGTCGTTGGCGCTGCTCAGCGGTCCGGGCCGGCCCCGTGCCGCGTCATTGCTACCACTGACGCATATCGCGTTGTTACCGGTCCAGGCTCTGGTGGCGACGATGGCGCAGTTCTTCGCAGCGCATCCCGGTGTCACCCGCACTTCCAGCAACCTCGTTTTCGTCACCGGCCCCAGTCGCACCGCCGATATCGAGATGGTGATCACACGCGGTGTGCATGGACCGCGACATGTCCATGTCGTCCTAGTTCCGTAGCGCCCATTGGGCGGATCTTGTCGTTGCTCTGGAGGGGGCCTCTGAGCGTCGATAATATCGTTTGACGACAATACTGCGTCTACGTAATCTTGTGCTTGTGATCAAGAGCTGTGCCGACGCAGAACCCCAAAAGCCTTCCTGGGAACTCTGTTGCGTAAGCTCCCGCCCGCTATCCAGCGAACGGCACGACGCAAGCTCCTGTATATGGACGATACCTACCTTCTGCAGGATTTGCTGGCGCCTCCAGGCAAGAAACTGGAGGCCATGAAGCGCGATCGGGCGGGCCAGCACAATAGCTGGATCAACGACCAATGGCGACTCTGTTTCGTGTGGAAGCAGCCACACGCCTACGACGTCGGAATCGCGGACGATCACTGACCATGCGCCGACTATTGGGTATCACGACATGAGGCTTTCTGAGGAGCGGAAGAACTGATCATACGTGTGGTCAGGCGTTGACAATCCTCAGAAGAAGCCGTATGGTGTCTGCCAACAACATCGATTGCCGGGCTCCCAACAACCCCACCTCTCCGGGTTTTCGTCGCGCAGTGGCCCAACGGTCTGAAGTGCGCGGCGACAGGATGGCAACTCATAACCCGGAGGTCGTAGGTTCGAATCCTGCCCCCGCTACTTAAGGCAGAACCGGAGCTCTTTGAGCTCCGGTTTTTTCGTGCCTATGCGGTGTGAGGCGGAAAGATACCCAGATGAGTGGATGCGCAAGATCCCCTTGTATCTTCAAGGATGGAGAGTCGTTTTCCGACTCGGGATCCAGCGACTACCGCTTGTTCAAGCGGTTCGGTAGGTTGGCTATCCGTAGCTTCATGGTCATTCAGTTCGGCCCGGCAGTGGGCCTATCATTGATCAGTCCGCAGGTGTAGGGATCAAAACGAGGCTCGACGGTCCGGCTTTTGCCGAACCCAAACGCACGCCGCCTGGGCTTTTCGCGGCGTTGACGCCGTGAACCGATGGGACGGCGAACGTGACGGACGATCCAGAGTCGGGCCGAAGCAATCGCCCTTGTTCTTCCCACGCCAAGAGATCGATCCAGCGATCCATGGGCGCGCGTTCACGTGTGGCATCGGGTCTCGAGCGGAATAAGTTTCAGCGTTCTCGCGGTTCAAGCAGCACGATCAGGCCCAGCATCCCCATATTGCAGAAAAGAAGAGGGGCCATGAACGGCGCGCCACGCAGGAAGCGCTCGAGGATCAGAGCGTTGTTCAGACCCACATCCGACAGGACGTGGAGCCCAGCGCCGATCAAGCCGACCACGATCAGAAGCCCCATTGCCAGCACATAAACCAGCGCATCGCCACGTAGCGGCTGCGAGGCCATGCCCATCAGCGCTGCCACGACGAGAGCGAACACGCCTACGCCGGTCGGGAGCCAGAGCCAGGGGTTGGTGAAGCCCGTCCGGGCGTGATCCAACACGCTGCTCAGGAGCGCCATCAGGATGCCCATGGCCACGGCGAAAAAATAGGCGTTCGTCTTGGAGTAGGGCAGCTGTAGATGGATGCCGCCCGGCAGTCGCAGGCGGCCGCTGTCGGTCGGGTCTTCAACCCAGGCCGCGCTGACCCCGAGCAGGTCCACCAGCGCGATAGCCAAGGGGCCCAGGACCGGCGGCGCCAGGACGAACAGGTCGAGCGTGACCTGCGCGCCGGCTGGCGCATTGGGCAACACGGTGCGCACGACGTGAAAATACGCGCCGAGTAGCCCGACGACTGCGCTGGCCACGAACACAAGCGTCGCCAGGGTGCTCGTAAGATCGCGCCGACGCAGCGCCAGGAGGCCGGCCAGCGCCAGCAGGATGCCGGCGATCGGGCCGAAGTAGATGGGGATCCACTCGTACGGTCGGATCGTGCCGCTCAGGCTGTGGGCGAGATACGTGTCGACCCCCAGGAAGAGTTCGTTGACCGCCAGCATGAGGAGCATGGCCTGATCTCTCGAGACCGGGAGCTTCCACACGCGGGCGGCAGGGAACGCGAGAGTGAGGAGCGACATAGCTACTTGTTCAGGATTTCATTGGCCATCGTCTGGAGTTCGGCCAGGCCCTTGACGACCTCGTAGGCGCCGTGCCATTGCGTGTAGTCGGCGCCCTGCATCCATACGCCGAACTTGGCGGTCCGGCCGTAGTGGTGCCAGGTCTCGCAGTACGTGAACTCGATGGGTTTGTCGAACGCTTAGTCGGTGAGCAATTTTCCGTCGCGCAACGGTTTCGCGATGTCGTTGCTCTACACGATGGAATTGTTGACCGCCCCGGTTGCGCCGTCCGCCAGGGTGTAGTCGTCCGTCACGAACTGCTGGTTATGGCAGACACTGTAGATGTTCTGCATGCACACCTTGTTGTCTTCCCGGGCCGGCCGACGCTCGCTGATCGATGAAAGCAGGTCCCAGCTCAGGTGTTCGCCGACATCGTGAGTCGTGCCTGCGGTCCCCAAGCCGCTGAAGCCGCAGGTCGCGCAGGTCGGGGCCGACGTGGCAGTTATGGCAGGTCTCGGGCTTGCGCGCCTGCCTGGGGCTGAACCCGTAACGGCTGTGGCACTTCTGGCACGGTCCGACCGAGCCGTCCGCCGCCGGCTTGCCGACCTTGTGACAGCTCTCGCAGGCCAAACACCTGAGCGCCGGGCCTTCAAGCTCCGCAATCTGGTTGCGGGCCTTGTCCGGCGCGAAATGACCCTCGGGGATGGTCATGTACTGCGCCAGCATTTGCTCGGAGAGTTCCTTGCTCGCGGAGACCGCCACATAGACGGGCAGACCGTGACGACTCTGGATGAACTGCGTCAATTCCTCGGTGTGACACTTCTGGCTCATCGCGGTTGTGGGCTGGGCCAGGACACAGGCCTTCTCGTGGGCACTGGAAAACACCGATCGAGTTGTGATGGGCAGGGGCCGAAGCGAACGCGTCCATGGCCTGACCTGCCCCCGGTGTCGCTCAAGATGTTAGCTCAGGAAGACCCTATTGACTCGGTTATTTTTTGATATAAAATAAGTCTAGAAATAAGTCCCGGCTGGTTTGTGCTCGGAATCGAGGCCCCATGCTGGTTCCCAAACGCACCGTAGACCTCAGGCGGTTCAACCACACCGTGTTGCTCCGCCACCTGTATCTGCACGGGCCGATGAGCCGCCTGGAGCTCAGCCAGCAGACAGATCTCAGCCCGAGCACCATCACCAATGTGGTCACCACGCTCATCCAGGACGGCGTCCTGCTCGAGACTGGCGCGACCAAGTCGCGAGGGGGGCGGCCTCGCGCAATCCTCGACATCAATGCCCAGTTCGGCTACCTGATCGGCGTGGAGCTGGACGAGACGCACGTTCAACTCGTATTGTTTGACCTCTCGCGGCGCAAGCTCAAAGCCACCTATGACGCGATTTCGCCTGGTGTGAAGACGCCTGAGCCCCACATCGCCGTGATCGCGCGCCGGGTGAATGAGTTGATCGCAGATCTACCTCGCGACAAGGTCCTTGGGATCGGCGTCGGCGTCCCCGGCATCGTCGAGCCGCACCCGCTCCTGGTGGGGGGTGCATCAACCTGGGAATGGCGGGCTGAGTCTCTGGCGGAGCGGATCGCCCACTTGGTCGATCTGCCGGTCTTTGTCGAGAACAACGCCAAGGCGATGGCGTTGGCTGAGGCCTGGTACGGCGTTGGGCGGGGCGCGCAGGACATCATCGTCGTTTTGCTGGGCACCAGCGTCGGCGCCGGTGTGGTGACACAGGGTCGCCTGTTCCGAGGCTCAGCCAACAGCGCTGGCGAGTGGGGGCATACCAAGATCAGCCTGGATGGCCGGATCTGCCGCTGCGGCGGCAAAGGGTGCCTCGACTCTTATCTGGGCGTGCCCGGCATCCTTACCAGCTGGCGCGAGCAGGCTGGCAACGGTCTCACGGCCGCCGACGGCGACCAGGTGGCCGCGCTTGAGCGCCTGATTGCGGCCTACCGGAAAGGCGACGCGGCAGCAAAGGCGGCTGTGCGCGATACGGTGCGTGTCCTCAGCGCCGGGATCGCGAACCTGGTCAATCTCTTCAATCCAGAACGGGTCATCATCGGCGGCTGGGCCGGTCTGCAGATCGGCGAGGTGATCCTCGAAGACGTTATCGAAGGCGTCAAAGCGCAGGCCTTGCCGGCGACACAGGCCTCCCTGTTGATCGGACTGTCGCAGTTTCGGCAGGACGCGATCTGCACCGGCGCGGCCTGTCTGGTCCTGGATGAGTTCCTGTCGCTCAGCCAGGAGTTCTCGACGGCTGACTAGGAAGACGCGACCGTGTTCCCGAGCTTGAAGTCCCACGATCACACGATCTTCCGGGAGTCGCTGGACGATTTCCTCCCGGAAGAGATCGTCGACGTCCATGCCCATCTCTGGTTGCAGTCTTTCGCCGTGCGACCCGTCCCGGTTGTGCGCGGCGCGCAGTGGGCCCTGGCCGTTGCGTCCGAACAGACGCCCGAGACTCTAGCCGCCACTTACGCGGCGCTCTTCCCGGGTCGACGTGTGACGCCCGTGCTCTTCGGCTGGCCCGAGCGCTACATCGATGTCGCCGGCAATAACGCCTGGGTTGCCGCGCAGGCGTGCCGGCAATCGGCGCCGGCGTTGTGTGTCTCATTGCCGGAGACGCCGGCCGATGACCTCGACGCGACCGTGCGGGGTGGGGCCTTCTTCGGCCTCAAGCCCTATCTCGAGTTCGCGCCACCGCACCTGGGCTCGGATGAGATCTCGATCTACGACTTCCTGCCGCGTGCTCACCTGGAGCTGGCCAGCCAGCGCCAGTGGCTCGTCATGCTGCACCTGCCGCGCTCACGTCGTCTGGGTGATCCGCTCAATCTCGCGCAATTGGTTGAGATCGAGCGCGATTTTCCAGGCGTGCAGTTGATCGTGGCGCATCTGGGGCGGGCGTATTGCCCCGAGGACCTTGGCGATGCGTTGACCGTTTTGCGTCACACCCAGCGACTGGCCTTCGACTTCAGCGCGAACACGAATGCCTGGGTGATGACGGACGTGCTCCGAACCGTCGGAGCCTCGCGGGTGGTGTTCGGCAGCGATCTGCCGATCACGCGGATGCGGTTGCGCCGGGAGTGCCGTCAGGGCACGTACGTGAACCTGGTGCCACCCGGCCTGTACGCGGACGTCGACGCCGATCCGCATCTGGCGGAAGTGAGCCTCGCCGAGGCCGAATCCCTGACCTTCTTCCTTTATGAGGAACTGCTGGCCATGCGCCAGGCGGCCACCACGCTCCGACTGTCCCCGGCGGCGGTCGAAGCCATCTTCGCGACGAACGCCCGGGACATGTTGGCGCGTGTGAACAGGAGCCAGTGATGCAACTGTTGTTGGGTCTGGATGTCGGCACATCGGCGGTCAAGTGTCTGGCCTTCAATCTGCGCGGTGAGATCGTGGCGTCGGCGCGGAGCGCGTTGCAGCTCTCGACGCCGCGCGCTGGCTGGGTCGAGCAGGATCCCGAGCAGATCTGGTCAGCGGTGGCCGAGGCCTGCCGGGCCGTGACCTCGCGGCTGCCACGGATGCACAAGATCGTGGCGCTCAGTCTGTCGGCCCAGGGCGGCACCACCATTCCGCTCGCGGCGGATGGAACGCCGACCCACATGGCCTTCAGCTGGATGGATGAGCGCGCCGACACCGAGTCGGCCGTCGCCGCGGCGACGCTCGGCGCCGATGCCCTGTACCGGACAACGGGCTGGCCCCTGAGCCCGGGCCTGCCGCTGAATCACATCGCCTGGTTTCGCACTCATCAGGAAAGCGACTTCAAACGCACTCAGCGCTTCTGCTTCGTCAACGACTTTGTGACCTCACGGTTGTGCGGCGCGTATGGTATGGATCCGTCCAACGCCAGCATCACGCAGCTCTACAACCTTGCCGAGGGCGGCTGGGACACGTCATTGCTCGAGTTGGCTGGCGTCGAACCCGAGCAACTCTCGCCGATCGGCGAGTCGGGTCAAGTGACCGGCCAGATCACGGCCTGGGCCAGCCAGCAGACTGGCCTGCCCATCGGGCTGCCGGTTGTCCTGGGCGCTCACGACCAGTATTGCGCCGCGGTCGGGACAGGCACGACCCAGATCGGTCAGGCGTTGTTGTCGTGTGGCACGGCCTGGGTGATCCTGACGATCCCGCATGGGCAGGCAGGTGCGCTGGAGGCGGGCATGTCGGTCAGCCGGCACGCGATCCCAGGGCACTTCGGCGGGATCGTGTCGCTGGGTGGCGTGGGCGCGATTGTCGATTGGCTGGTCTCGCTGCTGTGGCCACACGTGACCGGGTCGGCGGCTCGCTACCAGGCGCTCAACCAGGCGGTCCTCGGCGCGCCGCCAGGTTCGCACGGCGTCCTCTTCCGACCGCACCCACGCGGTCGCGCGGTCGGGAATGAAACGCTCGATCTGAGTTTCAGCTCGGTGGCGCTGCGGCATACACGCGGCGATCTGAGTCGCGCCATGATGGAAGGCGTTGCCTTCGAGTTGCGTCGCATGCTCTCCGAGGTGGATGAGGCGGCGGATGTCACGGCCTTCAAGATGATCGGCGGCGGCTCGCGCAGCCAGATCTGGCCGCACATCGTGGCCGATATCACAGGCCGGCCGATCGAACTTGTGGCGATTTCCGAATCAGCCAGCCTGGGCGCAGCGGTGCTGGCGGGCGTTGGCGCCGGGCTGTTCGACAACTGCCAGGCCGGTGCCGCCACCATGGCGGCTCGCAGCCAGCCGATCCGTCCCGACCCGAACCTGACCGAAGCCTACGACGGGCACTATGCGCGCTATTGCGAGGCGAGTGGCACGGATGCCTGCCGCAAGCCCGACGCAGCCGGAGGAGACGGCCAATGACCACTCCCACCCTTGCCGGCCACACGCCGGCGTGGCGCGCCCGGCTGTCAAAGCTCCTGCGCAAGATGTGGTTCTATCGCTACCTGTACCTGCTGGCATTGCCCGGCATCCTGTACTTCCTCATCTTCTCGTATCTGCCCATGTGGGGCGTGGTGATCGCGTTCAAGGATTTCCGGTTGTTCCGCGGATTCGACGGCAGCCCCTGGGTAGGTTTCGATCACTTTGCATTCTTCTTCTCGTCGCCGAACTTCCCGCGGCTGTTGCGCAACACGATCCTGATCAGTGGTTTCAACCTGTTGTTCGTCTTCCCGGCGCCGATTCTGCTGGCACTGTTGCTGAACGAGGTCGGCGACGGCTGGTTCAAGCGCTTCGTTCAGACGGTGTCGTACCTGCCGCACTTCATCTCCTGGATCGTGATCGGCGGTCTGTTGACCTACACGTTTTCGCAAAGCATGGGGGTGGTCAACATCCAGCTACAGCGACTCGGGTTGGAGCCCTGGCAGATCCTGGGCAACAAGTCGACGTTCTACGGTCTCGTGGTCGGCACCGGCATCTGGAAGGAGATCGGATGGGAGACCATCATCTACCTGGCCGCGATCGCGGGCATTAACCCCGAGCTCTATGAAGCGGCCAAGGTCGACGGCGCCAATCGCTTTCAGCGCGCGTTGCAGATCACACTGCCCGGGATCGCGGCCGTGATCGTGATCATGTTGATCCTGCAGATCAGCGCGATCCTCAACTCTAATTTCCTCCAGATCCTGATCTTGCAGGGCTCGGACGCCAGTCTCTACGAGGTGGGCGACGTGATCGACACCTGGGTCTATCGCGCCGGCTTCCTCAAGAGCCAACTGAGCCTGGCGACGGCAGTGGGGTTGTTCAAGGGTGTGGTCGGGCTGGTGCTGGTGTTCTTTGCGAACAAGGCCGCCAACCGGCTGACGGGTCAGGGATTGTGGTCGAGGCCTTCATGAAACGAACGCTTCGTGGTGCGTTTTCCGTCTTATCCGGGCGTCAATCGCAGCGGGTCGAAACCGGACTGGGATCGAAGCTCTTCGACGTGTTCAACGTCGCGTTGCTCTCGGGACTGGTGGTCTTCACGCTCGGCCCGTTTCTATACATTCTGTTTGGGTCACTCACCGAGGCGGATTTTTACCGCACGCACGGCGTCACCCTCGACCCGGCCCACTGGTCGTTGGAGTCGTATGCGGTGCTGCTGAGTACGGCCTCGCGGCTGGTGCCGGCTTTCAACGTCACCCTGCTGACCACCGTCCTGGGAACGGGACTGGGTCTGATGGTCACGGCTTCGCTGGCGTTCGCGGTGTCACGCAGCGAGTTGCCGGGCCATAACCTGCTGGTCTGGCTGCTGTTCTTCACCATGATCTTCAACGGCGGCATGGTGCCGTTCTATCTGGTGGTCGA
>CAYZRP010000165.1:0-1734 GCA_964480865.1 uncultured Anaerolineales bacterium
AGCGTTCGCTCCACGCTCTACGCTCTCCGCTCCACGCTCTTCAACCCATGCCCGGTGAGGATGCCGACGACGTCGCCGGGCGTCTCGGCGAGCACGGGCCAGATCGTGGCGCTCGTGTGCTCGACGAAGAGGCCCTGCGCGGCCAGCGCGGCATGCGCGGGGCTGATGCGATCTTCGTCGATGGCGGCGACGCTGCCACCGCTCTCGGTGATCGCGGCCAGCACGGCGTCGCCGCGCATTGGCATCACGACGCGGATGCCTTCGGCGATGGTCTCGCCTTCGGTCACCCAGCCGATGCCGGCGCGCCCGTACTGCGCCACGGCCCAGAGCGGCGCGCAGTTCAGCGCCTGCACTGCGATCAAACGTGGAATCGTGGCGATGACGCCGGCCGCTCGAAGTGCCTTGAATCCATACGCCACGCCCAACAGCAAAGTGCCGTGCCCGACGGGCAGCACGACAGCCTCCGGCGCTCTTCCCAATTGCGCCACGATCTCGTAGGCGCAGGTGGCGTTGCCGAGCAGGCCAAGCGGGTTGTAGACATGGCTGGCGTACACGGCCCCGGCGTTGGCTGCCGTATGCGCGGCCTCCGCGGCTTTCGAGCGTGGGCCCTCGACGGCGACAAGCTCCGCGCCATACGCCTCGATCTGCTTGCGTTTGGCGCCGGACGCGGCCGCGGGCACGAACACGCGCGCTCGCACACCTGATCGCGCCGCATATGCCGCGAACGACGCTCCGGCGTTGCCCGACGAGTCCTCGATCGCGTCCGTCACACCGACGTGGCGCAGCCAGCTGAAGACCACGGCCATGCCACGGTCCTTGAATGCACCGCTCGGGTTCAAGCCTTCATGCTTGAGATGGATCGTGCGCCCATCCAACTCGACCGGGATGAGCGCCGTATTGCCCTCGCCCAGCGTGACAACGGGGGCGTCATCGGGCAGCCCGAAGGTGTGTCGATAGCGCCATATCCCGGGCTGGGTCGGATTGACGGCGTTTGCATCAAACGTCGGAGTTTCCGTGAGCCCTAACACGCCCGTGCATACCGGGCAGCGATAGCCCGTGAACGTCAGCGTCTGTGTCCTGCCGCAGTTTGTGCACTTGAAGGTGGTCATCAGTTTTTTTTGCCACGAATTGCACGAATTGAATCGAATTGGCACGAATCAAGCGTGAGAAGATCGTGGCAATTCCTATCATTCTGATTCGTGCCAATTCGTGGAAATTCGTGTCATTCGTGGCGAAGGATTACCCGGCTTTCTTATCAGACTCGCCAGGCGTGTAGTGCCCCTCGATCCATACCTCACCGGCGGGGCCGATCTCTTTCTTCCAGACGGGCACGATTTCTTTGAGCCGGTCGATGCCGTAGCGGGCCGCCTCGAACACGCCCGTGTCGCGGTGGCCGGCCGAGCACGCGATCAGCACGGTCGGCGTGCCGGGGTCGAGCGGCCCGATGCGCTGCACGATGGCGATGCCCTCGATCGTCGGCCAGCGCTCGCGGATCTCGTCAGCGACCTGTTTCATCTTGGCTTCGGCCATCGGCACGTAGGCCTCATACTCGAGCCGCGTGGTCTCGTGCGGGCCGATCGAGTCGCGGTCGGGTCGGGTGGTCACGCCGCGGACCATGCCGGTGAAGACACAGGCGGCGCCGGTGCTCGGCAGCGTGATCGCGGCCACGAGCGCGTCAAGATCCAGGACGTCGTTTGTGATTTTGAAGATCGTGGGAAACATAGTGATTGCTGA
>CAYZRP010000165.1:1834-12545 GCA_964480865.1 uncultured Anaerolineales bacterium
ATACGGCATCAATCAACAATCACCAATCCCTCCAGAGACTGGCGGGAAGAGCGCGACCTCGTCGCCATCGTTGAGCGCGTCTTCGTTGAAGGCGTACTCGTGGTTGACGGAGACGAGGGCGCTGGGCAGGGCCGGAGCCAGGCCGGGGAAGGCGGCGGCCAGCGCCTCGCGCAGCCCCGCGACCGTGGCGCCCACGGGAAGGTTCAGAGCCGTGCGGGGGAGCCCGGCGCGGTCCTTGAGTGTGGCGAAGAAGAGGATGTTGACCTGCATGAATGAAGTGTACCCCGATGAGCGCTGCAGTGTTGCTGCGATATCGGGAGTGTCGCCGTGCGAGTTGTCAGCCGCGGATTGCGCGGATGTCGACCGGTCCGTCAACGGATGGTGTGGCATTTCGTTCCTTCAGCGAAATCCGCGCGATCCGCGGCAAAGAAAACCTGACGGGTCGTGCTGGCACACTATCGCGAAGTGCCGGATAACGGCGGGATCTCGTCGATGTCCGGGCACATGCGGCGCCACTCGATATCGGAACCTGCGCGATCATGCTAAGGTGAAGCGATGAGCCACGCGCACCCACCCCTTCACAGCCGCTGGGCCGCTGCCGTCGCACGCGGCCTGGATGTCGCCGGACACGATCTCGATGATGTGCCAGACCCCAATCGTCGCGACTGGGAGGCAATCGACCTCGATCGCAATCGCCTGATCCGGTTGCCCGAGTGGGTCGTAGAGTGTCGGGATCTGCGCTTCTTGAGCGTCTTCCATAACCGGCTGTTCGAACTCCCTGATCGTCTCGCCGGCCTCAATCGGCTCGAGGTGCTCAACGCCTCCGTCAACGGCCTGAAGCACGTGGGGCGCAGCCTCGAGGGTCTCGAGGCGCTGCGCATGCTGGACCTCGGTCACAACCACCTGGTCGAGCTTCCCCCACATTCGCTGGAGGCGAGTCGGGATTTGACCTACGTGTACCTGGCCGACAACGCCCTGAATGCGGTGCCGGCACCGCTCGCGCACCTGCACGGCCTGCGCTACCTCAACGTCGCCGAGAACCCGCTCGGCTCGTTGCCCGGCTGGATCGGTGATCTGTTGTCGCTGGTCGAGTTGCGCGCCTCGAGTACTTTCTTGTCCCGCTTGCCGGATGACGTCGCCCGGCTCGGCTCCCTTCGCGAGTTGCATGTATCTCATAACCAGCTCGTGCGCCTGCCCGACGGGCTCGGTGCACTCACGAGCCTGCGCGTCCTCAACCTGGAGGGCAATGACCTCGAGGCGTTGCCCGAGTCGGCCGTGGCCTTGACCGGGCTGTCCGAGCTCAATCTGCGATCGAATCAACTGAAGTCGTTGCCCGATGCCATCGGTCAGTTGCGTTCGCTGCGCAGCCTTGACCTGCGCGCCAATGTGCTCAGAAGCCTGCCGCGTGGGCTTCGGGATCTGCCGGCGCTCGAGCGGCTCGACCTGCGCTGGAATCCCCTGCCTGGCGTGCCCGACTGGGTGTCCGACCTGGAGGCCCGAGGTTGTACGGTCTGGTTGTGAGGGAAGGGAGGTCAGGCCCGCCAGGGGCCGCTCTTGCCGCCGAGCTTCTCGAGCAGCCTGACGTTCGTGATGCGCATGGTCTTCTCGACAGCCTTGGCCATGTCGTAGACTGTCAGCGCCGCGACCGTCGCGGCCGTCAGCGCTTCCATCTCGACGCCGGTCTTGCCGACGGTGCGCGCTGTGGCACGGATGGCCACGCCCGGCAACTCGTCGCGCAGCTCACAGACGACGTCGACGTGCGTCAACGCCAGTGGATGACACAGAGGGATCAGGTCCGACGTGCGCTTGGCCGCCATCACGCCGGCGAGTTGGGCCGTCGTCAACACGTCGCCCTTCTTGATCTGGCCGGCGCGGATCGCGGCCAGGGTCTCGGGCAGCATCAGTACCTCGGCGGCGGCCACGGCCACGCGCTCGGTGTCGGCCTTCGCGCCGACGTCGACCATGCGCGCGTTGCCGTGCTCGTCAAGGTGGCTGAGGCTCATGCGACCTTCTCGGGTTCTTCGACCAACTCGGGTTTCGGCGGCGCTTCACGGACGATGTAGAGGGGGCGCTTCTTGACCTCCTCATAGATGCGGCCCAGGTACTCGCCCAGGATGCCGACCGAGATCAACTGCACGCCGCCCATGAACAGTACGGCGATCAGGGTGCTCGCCTGGCCTGTGAAGAACGTGGCGCTGTAGAAGAAGCGCAGCGCGGCCACGACCGGGATGCTCAACAGCGCGATCAACGAGATCCAGAAGCCAAGTGTCGTCACCCACTGGATCGGCGCGTAGCTGAAGCCCGTGATGGCGTCGCTCGCGAACTTGACCATCTTGCGCAGCGGATACTGCGTCGTCCCGGCGTAGCGCTCATGCCTGTCGTACTGCACGCCGGTCTGCTTGAAGCCGACCCAGACCGACAGGCCGCGCATAAAGCGATGATGCTCGCGCAGCTGGCGCATGACCATCACCACCTTGCGGTCGATCAGGCGGAAGTCACCGGTATCCTGCGGGATGTCGATCGAGGCCATGCCGCGGATGATGCGATAGAAGGCCGCGGCCGTGAACAGCTTGAAGAAGGTCTCGCCCGCGCGCTTGCGGCGTTGAGCGTAGATCACCTCGTAACCTTCCTTCCACTTGGCGACGAGATCGAGGATCACTTCCGGTGGATCCTGCAGATCCGAGTCGATGATCGCCACGGCGTCGCCCTCGGCGTAGTCGATGCCGGCCGTGATCGCGATCTGATGGCCGAAGTTGCGCGCGAAGTCGATGACCTTGACGCGCGGATCCTTGTCGCGCAGCTGCCGCCCGATCTCGGGTGACCTGTCGCGGCTGCCATCGAAGACCAGCACAAGCTCGCTGGGCCCATCGAGCTTGTCCATCACGCCAGCCATGCGTTCATAGAACACCGGCAGCGTCTCTTCTTCATTGAAAACGGGGGCGACGATCGAATACTTGGGACGAGTCATGGCGATTGCTGATCGGTGATTGCTGATTGTTGATTGATGTCGCTGATATCGGCTCGCACAATCAGCAATCATCAATCAGCAATCATCAATTCACAAATGGTACAAGGCTCCTAACACTGTGACATAACCCGGATCGGGCAGGACGTCGAGCCGGGTGCCATACAGATCGCCGACCTTGAGGACGGCGTCGCGCAGGGTGGGGAGGTCGAGCAGCCGCCCGATCAACACGATCCGCTCGAGTTGCTGAGCTCGGGCGGCGTTGACGGCGATCAGGCCGATCGTCTGACCCACAAGCGTCACAATCCCGGCGGCGACGTCCTCGCGCCTGGGCTCGAAATCCTCCCTGCCGATCCGGCCAAAGTTCACGGCGGTCGTATCCGCGTGCAACAGGCCGATCCCCGCGCCGATCACGTCTTTGAGGGCCAGGTCGACGCCGTTGCGGTCGCCGGTGGCGGCCAGCCCGTCGATCTCGCGCGGGTCGACAGTACCGAGCAGCAGCCGGCTCAGCCCGAGCAGCGTGCCACCGCCGACCGCCGTGCCGCTGACATGAGCATAGGCCTTGCCGCGCGCCGCGACGGCTGCCGTTCCCGAGCCGCAGCTGACCACCAACAACGGCGTGTCCTCGGCGCCGGCCGCGAGCTGGCCGCCGCGACCGATGGCCGCAATCTCGTCGATGACGGTGACGGTCGTGCGACCCAACTGGCCCGGCAGTTCGCGGCTGCGCCCGCCGGTGACGGCCAGGTCATCGATCCCGTCCAGCGCTTCACCGCCCTGGGCGAGCACCTGAGCCACGCGTTCCGCGTCCGGCACGCCGCGGCTCGGCAAAGTCCAATGGCGCTGTACGCCGTCGGCCTCGACGAGGACGTCGGTGTTGCTGATCCCGAAATCGATGGCGGCGCGCCGTGGCGAAGACATCCGCGAATTATAACAACGCGGGTTGCCCCCACCCGCGCCGCCGCCGGTTGTGGAAATGGCCGAGGCGCTGTGGCGGCGCGCCCTCCCCCGGAGGGGGAGGGCAGCATCGCCCCGACTCGATGGCCGTATCCTCTAGCTGTGGCGATGCGGGAGGCGGCCGAACCCGATATAATCCCCAGCCATGTTCAAGTCTATTCGCGACAGCCTGACACGCACGCGCGACGCGGTCTTCGGCCGCGTCGCCACGCTGCTCGGTCAGAGCGACATCACCGACGACACCTGGGAGCAGCTCGAGATCGCTCTGATCCAGGCCGACATGGGCGCCGTCATCGCCGACGAGATGATCGGGCGGCTTCGCGCTCGCGCCTCGGCCGAGGGCATCGTGAACGCGGCCAGGCTGCGCTCGGCGCTGCGCGATGAGTTGCGCCGCCTGCTCGGCGAACCGCGCCAGGTGCGCTTCGATCACCAGCCGACCGTCGTCGCGCTGGTCGGCGTCAACGGTTCGGGCAAGACCACGACGGTGGCCAAGCTGGCGCGCTATCTGCGCGGGCAGGGCAAGACCGTCATGGCCGCCGCCGCCGACACCTTCCGCGCGGCCGCTGTCGATCAACTGCAGGTCTGGGGTGAGCGCCTCAACTTTCCCGTGATCGCCGGCCAGCCGAACGCCGACCCGAGCGCCGTGGCCTACGACGCCGCGGCGGCAGCTCAGGCGCGCGGCATCGACGTGCTGATCGTTGACACGGCCGGGCGTTTGCAGAGCAAGTACAATTTGATGGAAGAACTGCGCAAGGTCTCACGCGTGATCGGCAAGGCCGTTCCGGGCGCGCCGCACGAGACCTGGTTGGTGCTCGACGCGATCACGGGCCAGAATGCGCTGTCGCAGGCGCGCGGCTTCAAGGATGCGTCGGGCGTCACCGGCGTCGTGCTGACCAAGCTCGATAGCTCGGCCAAGGGTGGCATGGCCTTCGCCATCCGCCGCGAGCTCGGTCTGCCGATCGTGTTCATCGGCACCGGCGAGCACTTCGAAGATTTCGCGCCGTTCGACGCCGAGAAGTTCGTGAACGGCCTGATCGAAGAGCCAGAAGAAACTCTCTAACTACCTCGTGGAGCGAGCCTGCTCGTTTCGCGAATCACAAAGGGACAACATGGAAGACCTGACCGCACGCCTGAACGTCATCGACGAGCGCCTGCATACCCTGCTGGAGCGTCTTTGACCTACCTGTCAAAGAAGAACGCCTCGCCCATCTCGAGTCCGAATCCCAGGACCCGACGCTCTGGAACAACCCCGAAAACGCGCAGCGCACCATGCGAGAACTCTCGACGGTGCGCGATGAGCTTAACCAGCTGAAGGCCGCCAAACAGGGCATCGCTGACGCGCTCGAGTTGAGCCAGCTCGACGATGAGAGCATGCGCAAGGAGCTCGAGACCGAGGTCGCGCGGCTCGAAAAGCTCGTGCGCGAGATCGAGACCGAGGCCATGCTCTCAGGCCGCTACGACCGCGACAATGCGATCTTCACGATCTTCGCCGGCGCCGGCGGCACCGAGTCGCAAGACTGGGTCGGCATGCTCTACCGCATGTAT
This sequence comes from uncultured Anaerolineales bacterium, assembly GCA_964480865.1. Classification (GTDB taxonomy): domain Bacteria; phylum Chloroflexota; class Anaerolineae; order Anaerolineales; family UBA6663; genus UBA6663. The sequence goes on from CAYZRP010000165.1 coordinate 7,299, forward strand.
CAGCGCTACTGTGAGGATCATCACTTCAAGGCTGAAGTGCTCGACCTGAGCGAGGGCGAAGAAGCCGGCATCAAGTCGGTCACGATGACGGTCAATGGCCCGTTCGCGTACGGCCTGCTCAAGGCTGAGAAGGGCACGCACCGGCTTGTGCGCATCTCGCCCTTTGACTCGTCGGCGCGCCGGCACACGTCGTTCGCGTCGGTCGAGGTCTATCCCGAGGTCGAGGACATCGGCTCGATCGAGATCCCGCCGAGCGAGATCGAGATGGACACGTACCGTGCCAACGGCGCCGGCGGTCAGAACGTTCAGAAGAACGCCACGGCTGTCCGCATCCGCCACCTGCCGACCGGCCTGATCGTCACCTGTCAGAACGAGCGCTCGCTGACCCAGAACCGCGAGAACGCGATGAAGGTGTTGCGCTCACGACTGCTGGCGATGAAAGAAGAAGAGCGGCAGAAGGAGATCAACGCCCTCAAAGGCGGCCGCGTCAAGGCGGAGTGGGGCCAGCAGATCCGGTCCTATGTCCTGCATCCCTACCAGATGGTCAAAGACCATCGCACCGACCACGAGACCAGCCAGACCGACAAGGTTCTCGACGGCGAACTCGACGGCTTCATCGAAGCCTATCTGCAGAGCCAGGTGGGCGTGTAAGTCGAGGAGCGAGGTGCGAACGCTGTCGCGCGACCGCGTTCGCTCCTCGCTCCTCGCTTCACTGTCTTTCCGTCAGCGCCAGCCTCACCCCAAGCCCCACAAACGTCACGGCCGCCAGTCGCTGGATCCAGCGCTGAAGGGCCGCACGCGTCCTCAACCAGCCGCCAACGCTGCCCGCGAACGCGCCCATCAGGCTGCCGTACGTGATCGTTAGCGAAGTGAAGACCAGGCCGTAGAGCAGGATCTGCACCGCGGCCGGCCCCGCCGCAGGCTCCACGAACTGCGGCAGGAACGCGAGCAGGAAGAGCCCGGCCTTCGGGTTCGACACGCCCACCAGGAAACCCTGCGCGAAGATCGCGCGACCGGTTTGGTCAGTCGTTGTTTCGACACTCTGAGTGAATACCGGCCTGTCGCTCGAGCGCCACAACTGCACGCCAAGATAGGCCAAGTAGGCCGCGCCTGCGTACTGCACGATCCTGAACACGAGCACCGACGTCTGCAGAAGCGCCGCGAGCCCGGCCGCGATGGCGATCACCTGCACGACGAGGCCGAGCGAGTCGCCCATGGCGAAGACGACGCCGGCGCGCCGGCCCTGAGCGATGCCGCGCGCCACGATGGCGATCAGACTCGGCCCGGGCACCAGCACCACCGGAACCGCCACAGCCAGGAAGGCGAAGAGGTGAGGGGGCATGGGTGATCCTTTCAAGAGCGATGACTGGCGCAAGACGAAGGACGAATGACGAAGGTCGTCTCACACGACCTTCGTCATTCGTCCTTCGTCATTCGTCTTCCAACCGGCTTGAACTCATGCGCCAGCCAGCGCGCATCCAGCGCCGGCCACGCGTCGGTCTGGTCGGCGACGTCGGCCCAGTTCTCTTTGCCGCTCCAGTCGTCGATGGCGATGGTGTAGACGCTGGTGCGCGCAAGGGCCGCGTCGCCGATCGGCATGATCTCTTCGCCGATAGACAGTTGCGGGAAGTACTTGCCGAGTAGGCCGGTCAGGGCGTCGCGGCGATCGTCGAGGTCGGTCAGGATGGTGACGGTGCCGAAGACGATGACGGCACGGTACTGCACTGAGGCTTCGAGCGGATCGTTGCTCGCCAGGAATCGGCCGTATTCGCTCACCTCGAGGCAGACGCCCGGATGCCGTTCGACGTTGGCGCGCACCCGGCCGGCGATGTTCGAGTGGAAGATGATGCGATGGCGCGCTTCGTCGTACCAGTAACTGGTCGGCGTCTGAAAGAGTTGATCATCCCAGCGCGTGGCAATGTGCGCGATCTCGCCGCGATGCAACAGCGCCTGGATCCAGGCGTCATCGCGACGGTTGGCCGGGCGCCGTTGTCGCGACGGTGGATGACGATGCGGATCGTAGTAGTCGAGGCTCATGGCGGACTTCTCCTGCGGCGAAGGTGCACAGAAGTGTACGCCAGGATGATACCCTGGCAGAGTTTGAACCAGTTGTATCGGGGCATTCGCCTCTCTTGTTCATTCGGAGGTTTGGCGGCAGATATCGCGAAGGATGGGTCTCATTCCTTCCGCGCCAATGGCTCGACGATTCCCCGGAGCATCATCGGCGAACCTCTCGGTTCACCCGAACCTGGAAGGACAAGACGCGCTGGATGTGCAAGCACCCATTCGCGTCATTCGCCAAATGCGCCGCCAGAATCTGCGCCGACTGACCGCCCCACACACGCGGCCTATGCCGGGCGAAAATCCTGGCTCTAGAAAAGATAGGGCAGAAAGCGCGTCGTCTTCTGCATGTATGCACGATAAGGCTCGCCGAAGTACCGCGCGCATTCGGCTTCATCAGCCCGCGCGGTGAGGAGCAGGAACCCGGTGGCCGCGCCCGCCAGAATCAAAGTCCATGCGCCGGGCCCTTTGAGGAAGACGCCCCAGGCCAACAGGAGCAGCGAGCTGTACAGCGGATGGCGGATGTAGGCATAGATGCCGGTTGTCACGAGCGCCGTGGTCTTTTCGAACGCCAGCAATTGCGGTTCGCCGCTGCGCTGCGAGGCGGCCCGCCCATTGGCAATGAGCGTGCGGATCCCGAAATACAGCGGGACCAGACAGCCAAAGAGTAAGATCCACGACAGGATCTGAGTCCAGGCAAAGGGATCGCGAAACCAGACCTCGAGGTTCAACAACGCCAGGGCCAGGATGCACTCCCAGGCGAAAAAGCGATAGAAACCGTGTGAACCGGGGGCGCGCAGCGAGGCGCGAGAGATATAGACCAGGGCCGCCGAAATGAAGACGAACGCCGTCGCCAGTGCCATGAGTTCCCTCCAGTCTGTGCGGCCCATCATACGTGGAGGGAGTGCCGCACGCCCGCGAGGCTATACGGGCCGTGCGCGGCTCATGCCGGACGCCGCCACGCAACCCGCTCCAGGTCAGGACGTATACTGTGTTTATGCCACCCGCACTATCGGTCTCACAACTTAAGAAGTCCTTCGCCAACGTCACTGCCGTTCAGGATGTCAGCTTCGACGTGGAGCAGGGAGGGATCTTCGGCTTGCTCGGCCCCAACGGCGCCGGCAAGACCACGACGATCCGCATGATCATGGACATCCTCAAGCCGGATGCTGGAACGATCCGCATCCTCAACCACGCCCCAGGCCTGGGCCGCGAGCAGATCGGCTATCTGCCGGAGGAACGCGGCCTGTACCGCGGGTTGCGCGTCCTTGATACGTTGATCTACTTTGGTGAGCTCAAGGGCCTGTCGAGTTCCGTGGCGCGCGAACGCGGCACGGCACTCCTCAAGCGCGTCGAGCTCGACGATCGTGCGAAGGCCAAGGTCCAGGAGCTCTCGCGCGGCATGCAACAGAAGCTGCAGATCGCTGCGACGATCATCCACGAACCGCAGATGGTCATCCTCGACGAGCCGTTTCAGGGCCTTGACCCCGTGAACGTTGATCTTGTGCGCACGCTCATCCGCGAGCTGCGCGCCGAGGGCAAGACGATCATCCTCTCGGCTCATGAAATGCACCTTGTGGAGACGCTCTGCGAGCGGATCGCGCTGATCAATCATGGTCGGATCGTGCTCAACGGCGACCTGACCGACATCAAGCGCCAGTTCTCGCCCAACGCGATCGAGATCGCGCCGTTTGTCGGGGTCGAGGGGCGCCCAGGCGTGGCGCACAGCGAAGCCCTGACGAACGGAAGCGGCCGGCCACGGGGCGAGCGCATCACTCTGGCTCCCGACCAAACGCCGCAATCGTTTTTGCGCAGCCTGATCGACGGCGGGGCCGCGATCGAGCGCTTTGAGGTGGCCAGCGTCCCGCTGGACGAGATCTTCGTCCGCGTAGTGACGGGGAAATAGACGACATGTTTGGACTTACACGCAAAACGCTGACGATCGCGCGCCATGAGTACCTGGTCAACGTGCGTCGCGGCGGCTTCATCTTCGCGACGTTGCTGATCCCGGCGCTCGGTCTGATCGGCCTGATCGTGGCCTCGTTCTTTGGTGGGCAGGCTGCCGGCTTCTTCGAAGAGCAATTCGGCGGCGCGACGGAACGCATTGGCGTCGTCGATGACTCAGGTCTTTACTCGCCGGTCCCCGACGACTTCTCCGACACCTTCGCACTGTATGCCGATGAACCTGCTGCGCGCAATGCCCTGCTCGATCGCAACGTGGTCGGGTATGTGGTCATCCCGGCGGATTTCGCAGACGGTGGTTCAGTGGCGTCGTACGTGCGCAGCGGTGGCGGGTTTTCGAACCTGATCGCGCTCGACAGCGACCGGATGCAACGCTTTCTGGTTCGGGGGTTGCTCGACTCGAAAGTTGATGCAGCCACCACGGATCGCGTGGAGCGGCTGCTCACCGAGAGCGTTGATCCCGTTTCGCTCGACGAACAGGGCCAGGTCGTGACCGACGACAACGGCTCCAATGTCTTTGCTCAAGGCGCAGGTTTCGCCATCTCGTTCGGCATTTCGATCCTGCTCTTCGTCTCCATCTTCACGTCGGCCGGCTACCTGTTGCGCAGCGTCGGTGAAGAGAAGGAGAACCGCGTGATGGAGGTCGTGCTGTCTTCGGTGACGGCCGCCGATCTGCTCGCCGGCAAAGTCATCGGCCTCGGCGCGCTTGGCCTGACGCAGGTGACGGTCTGGATCCTGTCGGCCGTGTTCGTCACGGGCGGCTTGGGGGCCGCGGCCGTCGCAGCGCTGGCGGTTTTGAGCCCCGGCGTGTTTGCGCTGGCCATCGCGTACTTCATCCTCGGCTATCTGATGTTCGGCACGTTGATGGCGACGGCTGGTTCGCTCGGCACGAGCATGCGCGAGAGCCAGCAGATCGCGGGCATGTTCTCGTTCGCGGCCGCCATCCCGTGGATGATCAACGGCTTCGTCTTCGCCAACCCGAACTTCATCGTGGCGCGCATCCTGAGTTGGATCCCGCTGACCGCGCCGATGATGATGATGATCCGCCTGCCGCACGGTGACATCCCTGTGGAAGACATCGTCATCAGCCTGGCCGGCCTGATCATCACGGTGCCGCTCGTCATCTGGGGCGGAGCCAAGATCTTCCGCACCAGTCTGCTCATGTACGGCAAGCGCATGTCGCTGCGCGAGATCTGGGCGACCCTGCGCGCGGCCTGATGGACG
>CAYZRP010000166.1:0-12234 GCA_964480865.1 uncultured Anaerolineales bacterium
CATCGTGTCGTTGTCGTCGGCGAGCAGGATGACCCGGGCCCCGCCCTCACCCGCGGCCCACTTCTCATTCTGCATTTCCTGTTTCACCAAGGCTGATTCGTGGCACGTATAGAAAGCGTTCATGCCATAATCGGCCTGGCACACGGCGCGATCGGCGCCGGTCCGAGAGAGGTCCCATGCAGGAATTGAAGGTGGCCTATGCGGGCTGTCACGCCCGAACGTTGTGGTATCTGGAGGAAATCCAGTTCTGTCTGGAGGCGTACTTCGGCTATACGGCCGAGGCGGCCAATGACGAGGTGGTGACGTCGCAGCGCCTGCGTGACCTCGTCGCGAGCGGGAACGAGCGATTGATGTGGCATCTGCTGCCGACCGAGTTGGCCTTCAAGGTGGCCAAGGATCGCAACCCCGCTATGCGGCAGATCAGCGAAGAGACAGCGGCCGAATACCAGGCTAAGCGCTATCGAAACGTCCCACCGCGGGCCCCGGACGCTCGAGCGGAGTAGGGCTCCCATGTCCAATTCGCTCTTCACATTGGAAGGCAGAGTCGCCCTGGTCACGGGCGGCAATGGTGGGCTCGGGCGGGCCATGGCCCTCGGCCTGCGCGCGGCCGGAGCGACAGTGGTCATCACGGGGCGCGATCCGGCCAAGAATGAGGCCATCGGTCGCGAGCTGGGTGATCCCGCCCGCGTGCTCGCGCTCGACGTCCGCGAGGAAGAGGGCGTGCGTCAGGCCGTCGACAACGTCGTCGAGCGGTTCGGCAGCCTAGACATCCTCATCAACAACGCTGCCCTGTTTCGGGGCGGGCCGGTGCTCGAGCTCTCACGCGCAGACTGGGATGCCGTGATCGACGCCAACCTGACCGGTCCCTTCCTGTGCGCCAGACACGCCGCGCGGGCCATGGTTGCCCAGGGTCGCGGTGGCAAGATCGTCAATATCGGCTCGGTCTACTCGCTCTTCGGCGCGCCAGACTTCGTCGACTACGCGTCGGCCAAGGCCGGCATCCTCGGCCTGACGCGTTCGCTGGCGGTTGAGTTGGCCCCGCACCACATCCAGGTCAACGCGATCCTGCCCGGCTGGTACGAAACCGACCTGACCCGCGGGATGCCGGAAACCGAACTGGGCGACCAGATCCGGCGCAAGACCCCGGCCGGTCGTTGGGGCGAGCCCGATGACCTGGTGGGGACCGCCGTGTACCTGGCGTCTCGCGCGTCGGATTTCGTCACGGGTGTCAGCATCCCCGTTGATGGAGGCTACACGATCGCCGAGAGATTTCGTGCCGAATGAGGGCGGCGGGTGCGCCCACGCCTTGCCGGGCCAACGTCAGGAGTGAGATGCATTGTATCGAGGATAAGTTCGCTACACTTGCGCTGGCCACCATCAGGATATGACCCGGTTGTTTCACAATCATGACGAGACAGAGTCTATACATGAACAAGGCCACACCGCTCGATACCCTTGAGCCCGGCTTTCAGCCGTGGATGGAACCCGGCTGTTTCATCGCACCCCCGATCCCGGGCTTCGGTTATTGGAAGGATGGTCGCTTCTGGGATTGTTCGCAGGACCGGTTGATCGAGGCGATCCGGACGGACAAGGAAGACAGCATCCGTCTCGTGGCCGTGCTGGAGCAGACGCGCCTGGTCGCCCCTGAAGAGGTCGACTTTCTGCATGACGCGATCGTCGCGCGACTGCGTTTGCAGGCCAATCAGGGCTGGGGAATGCCCACCGCGGCTCTGGTGTTCTGTTGGGGCCTCGCGCTCCTGGCGCTCTTCCAAAAACCCGACGCTGCGTTGTACTGGTTGGCCATGGGTCTCCTCGCCGGCGGTGGTCCCGTGTTCAGTAAGGTTTTCGACCGCTGGCGCGCCAATCACTACCCGCCGGTTGCCACGTCTGATCTCATCGCTGGTGGCCGTTACGAAGCCTGGCTCGGCGGACGAACGGTCGGTGTCGATTGGGTTCTTCCGATTGCAATCAGCGTGGTCGGTGTGATGCAGATCTATGTGGGCCTTGAGGACTCTGTGGCCGCTGCCGCGCTGGTCAAAGCTGCCATCTGGGCCGGCGAGGGCTGGCGCCTGCTCACGGCCACCCTCCTGCACGGTTCGCTGCAACACTGGTTCTCGAACACTGTCGCGCTGATCGTATTCGACACGCTGGTGGCCAGGCTGACGGATCGGCGCGTCGTGCCCGCTGTGTTTCTGGTAGCAGCGTTGACGGGCAGTGTGTTCAGCCTGTTTGGCACGGGCGGCACGTCAGTCGGCGCCTCGGGTGGGATCCTGGGGCTCGTCGGGTTTCTTGGCGCTGTGCTGTGGCATCGGCGCACCGTGTTGCCGACCGCGGCCTTCAGACCCGTGGTCGAGTCAGCCGTCTTTGTCGCTGTGCTTGGCGCGGTCGGCTACCGCATGATCGACAATTGGGCGCACCTGGGCGGTGCGCTCGCTGGACTGAGTTTGGGTGCGTTCTACATGCGCCTGGCGCCGCCGACCCTGCCCGCACCGGCGACTTCACGACTCTCGCCGTTGTCATGGGCGGCCAGGGCCATCCTGATGGCGGGCACTGTCTGGGCGCTCATCGCGATGGGCCAGGCACACCCACTGCCCTGATGTCAGGCCGCCGTGTCGATCCGTTCGTTGCGATCAAGCGTCGCCCAGTAGTTGCGCCAACTCAGTTCGGTCTTCTCACGCACGCCACTGTCGAGAAGATTGCGGGGCGCGCGCGGCAGGAAGCGCGCGACGAAGGCGTCGAGCCAGAGCACGTAGGCTTCGAACGAACGATCGCGGGGCCGAGGGGTGTGGATGCGCTTTGACATGACGGACCTCAACGGGAGTGGCGCAATGGGTGAACTCAAAGAAGTGAGACGATATAGAACATGTGTTCTGATTGTACGGCACTCCGCCATCATGCGCAAGGCCGAGCTTTCGTGCGGGGGGTGAGTCGGTGAACCGATCCCGCTTTCGCTGGCCCGGCCTGATGGTGGCGCTCGCCCTGGCAGCCTGTCAGCAGACACAGCCGGCCTCGCCAATGCCGTCGATTGGGCCGACGCGCACCCCAGGCTTTGAGGCATCGACACCGGTTCCGTCGACGCCCACCCCCATCGCAAGGGCGACAACGGCGCTGACGGCCACGCGCACGCCTATGCCGCTCGTCTTGCCCACGCTTCCAGCGACGGTCACACCGCTGGCGCCGCCGGCCGACGACACGAGCAGCTGGCGTCTTCGCGACTGGAGCCCGGAGGCCGCTGACGAACGCATCGGCCAGATGGCGGCCTGGCTCGAGCACTACGGCGAAGGCACCGAGCCTGCCCTGGCCGATCGTTCCACATGGCTCGTCTTCCATGGTTTCCTGGCCGACGCCGAGACCGAGGCCCTGCTGCGCTATCCGGATGCACCGCAGGCCGAGCGCTGGCGCTGGGATCGCGCTTACAACCTGGCAGCGGCTGGCGGACCCGGCAGGGTCGGGGGCGAGTGGGAAGTGGCCGCGTACGTGAACCTGATTCAGGCGGCGCTCGACACAGGCCAGACGACGCCCGACACCTTGCCAGGCTGGTTCGCGGCCCATGAGCCGCGGATGGCCTTGACCGTTCAGCCTCTGCAGGCGCCCGCCGGCTTCGACACAGCTGACCTGGTGGTGCTCGACAGGATGGCCTATCTGTGGGTCGGCAAGCATCAAGGTTCAGTGTCGATCGCCGTCCTCGATAGCGACGTCTTGAGCGCCGATGAGGTGACCAGTGACGTCACGATCGTCGACCTCACCGGTGATGGGTTCGACGAGATCGTCGTGGTGATGAGCCAGGTCTCGTGCTGCGACGCCTACCGCCTGACCACGATCTACGATGTCTCCAACGGAACGCCCCGCAGCCTGTCGGTCGGCGGGCCAGCGTTTGTCACCACGGGCAGCAGCAGCGTCGAGCCGTGGGCGGCCCCTGGCGGCCGGCCCGGCCTGGCCTTCCAATCGGTCATGGCCCTGTATGTGCCGACGCTGTGTTCGGTGAACCAGACCGATCACTACGCCTGGACCGGCGACGCTTTCGAATGGCTCGATACAGCCTACACGGTGCTCGAGCCCGGTCCCTCCGGCGACGCCGCTGTGTGCGCCGACGCGCGGTCGCTGCCGTCAGACGATGCCGAACGGGAGGCGGCCGTGTCAGTCCTCCGGGATGTCACAGCATCCGAGCTCTCGGCCGCTGAATGGCAGCTGCGCCTGCGCTACCGACTGGGCGAGGCCGCGGCCCGCGAAGGCCATGTCGGGCGCGCCAACGAATTGTTCGCAGACGCGCTCAAGGTGGCCGTCGTGACAGGCGAAAGTGCCACCGAATGGCGAGAGTCAGCCCAGCATTTTCTTGCAGCCGACGCGAACACGAGTTTCTACGCCCTTTGCGCGGGCGTGACGTTGTGCGACACGCGGGAAGCGCTGGCGGGCGCCATCGCCGCGGTCTCGGTCGAGAGGCTACCGTCACTGGTGGATCACCTCGACGGACTGGGCGTGGATGTCCGCTCGAGCGGCGAACTGCCGCCCTTGCCGGCCGCGGCCTTGCGCTGGCTTGTGGTCGCCGATCCGCGCGGGTCGGCGCGCGAGTTGTGGCTGGTAGCCGCTGACGATCGCCACCTGCAGGCGCGGTTCGTGATCACGCTGGCCGCGGATGCGCCAACCCTCGCCGCCGTGACGTCGACGGACCGGGGTGTCTCGTTTGTCGTCGAGGCGACAAGCGGCCCGATCACGGTTGAGCTGACGACCCTGGCGCTCTCGGGACGCCTGCAGGTCGCCCGACGGCCTCAGGCTCAAACCGCGCCCGGCGCGACAGATACCCTGGCGAGCGAGATGGGGCAGCTCCGGCACGATCTGCTGGACGGTGCTCCGCCGGCGCCGATTGCGGCGCGGTCCGCAGCGCTTGCGAACACGGTCGGTTGTCCCGACGGGGAGTGGTGCCGGCCCTGGCTTTATCTGCAAGGCCTCGCCGCCGAGTTGGCCGGCGACGACGCCACGGCCGCCGCCGCCTATGTTCAGCTGTGGCAGATCGCAGACGGGTGGCCGATCGGGCTGTGGGCGCGTCTGCGCGTGGAACGTGCGCCCTGAGGCTGGCCTGCGTCCGCCCGCGACACAACGCCGGGTTACGCCCGGCGCGTGAACGGTTCGTCAATGGGTTCTGGCGCGCCGGGCGCGATCCACAGGCTGACGGATTCGGGCTGGAGGGTATCGCTCACGACCTGGGTCAGTTGTTCAGAGAGTCGGCCGAGGTCGTTTTCATCGCGACAGGTGGCCGCGAAAGCCGCCAGCACGCGCTGCGCGTCGTAACGCCGCCGGTCGAAGCGCCCATCGATGAAGACCTGCAGCCGCTGACGCAGCGGCGAGAACAACGCGGCGATCACGAGCGTCGAGACCACGATGCTCAGGCTGGATTGTTGATCGCTGACCAACCGGATCAGGCTCTGCAGCGCGGTCACGAGGCCGACGTAGAGCAGCGCGAGCAGGCCGCTGAGCAGCGAGTACTGCAGCGTCCGCCGGATGATCAGGTCGATGTCCCACAACCTGTAGCGCAGGATCGCGATCGCCAGCGACGCCATGATGATCAACATCGGCCATGGCAGCGACGCCGCCAGGAGCAACTCGAAGCGCGGATCCTCTCGCCAGCCGAAGAGGAAGGCCAGCAACAGGAACCCCAGAAACCACCCCAGGCTCAACGCCAACCCGAACACGAACCAGCGGGTCTGGACCTTCTGCAACGGATTGGAGACGCGGTAATAGCGGAACAGCTGGGCGCCGATGATCAGGGCGAACGCGCTCAGCCAGACCGCGTTGTCGACAACTTCCAGCCAGGCGACGCGGATCACCACGCCGCGCGTGGTGGAGAGCGTGTTGAACACCATGTAGAACCACTCGCTCACGATGAGCAGGCCGAACAGGTAGCGTGTCCAGCGCGGCACGAAGCGGCCGTCGGGGAAGACGGCGAAGACCAGCATCGAGCTGACGTTGCTCACATAGCTGATGAAGGCGGCAGGCCAGGCCGCCCAGTTGGCCCCGATCGTCAGCGCGCTCAACAGTGAATTGAGGAAACCGCCCGAGCTCAAGTTGAGGGCGGCCAACAGGGTCATGCGATCCAGCGCGCCGCGTCGAAGCAGGACGGTCGCCAGGGCCCAGCCGATGACGTTCTGAACGAGCGCCAGCGCGAGCGAGGCCAGTGCATAGTGATGCAGAGACAGGCCCCACTGGCTCAACACCACCGCCGACTCAGGCGACAGAAGAGCGCTATCCAGGTCACAGCGCAGGCCCACGCACGGCGTCGACAGGTCAGCGAATCTCGGTGGCACGGCCAGAACGGTCAGGATCAAAGTCGCGGCCATGACGATCCAGACCAGCCGTCGCTGCACGGTCGCGGTCATGGCCGGATACCCGAGGGCCCACAGGACCTGGCCCGGCACGAGGCGCTGGCCCGCGGGCTGGCGTGTTGATGAGGGGCGCGGTGCGACAGGTGGCAGGTCGTCATAGGGACTCCGCGCCCGACTGTCGGGCGCGGCGCCTCAAGAGCATATCGTCATCCGACGCCAGGTGTGTCCGCCGAAAGTCGGATTACCGGTGACGACAACTGGAGCGATCGGCGAACACTCCGTTCAAGGGTGGCGGAATCGCTGTGGCTCAGTCGGAGTTCAGCGCGGCCAATCGCTCCTCGAGGAAGGCGCGCTCGGCGGCCTGACGAGCGAGGCGGATGGCCTGCGCGTAGGCAGCACGCGCGTCATCGACTCGACCAAGCCGGCGACAGAGGTCGGCGCGGGCGGCATGGGCCAGGTGATAGTTGGCCAGGTCGCCGGTCGCGAGCAGGGTGTCGATCAGGGCCAGGCCGGCAGCCGCCCCGTCGCGCATCGCCACGGCGACGGCGCGGTTGAGGCGTACGACCGGCGTAGGCTCCACACGAGTTAGGACGTCGTACAACGCCACGATCTCGACCCAATCGGTTTCGGCAGAGGTTGGGGCCTCGGCGTGCAGGGCCGCGATTGCGGCCTGAAGCGTGTACGGCCCGATGCGTCGTGACGCGAAGGCGCGTTCGACGCAGGCCACCCCCTCGGCGATCTGGCCTCGGTCCCACAGCTCGCGATCCTGGTCCTCGAGCAACACAAGCCTGCCCTCCGGCGTCGTGCGCGCCGCACGGCGCGAGTCGTGGAGGAGCATCAGCGCCAGCAGGCCGAGTGCTTCGGGCTCGGGCATCAGTTCGACCAGCAGGCGCCCGAGGCGGATGGCCTCGCCGGCCAGGTCGTGACGCACGACGGCCGGACCCGACGTGGCCGAGTAGCCCTCGTTGAATACGAGGTAGATGACGTTCAACACCGCTTCGAGACGCTCCGGCAGCTCGGCCGCTGTGGGCACTTCATATGGAATCTGTGCGTCGCGAATGCGGGCCTTGGCGCGCACGATGCGTTGCGAGATCGTCGGCGCGCGGGTCAGGTACGCGCTCGCGATCTCCTCGGTGGTCAGCCCGCACACGGTCCGCAGGGTCAGGGCGACCTGGGCCTCGCCAGGGAGCGCCGGGTGACAGCAAGTGAAGATCAGGCGCAAGCGTTCGTCGCCGATGTCATCGTGTTCCATGGTCGCAGGGTCCGGGGCGTCGCCGCCGAAACGGTCAGCAAGAGACTGCAGCGAAGCATCGAAGCGCGCGCGTCGACGCAGGCCGTCGATCACGCGAAAGCGGCCGACCGAGACCAGCCAGGCGCGCGGATTGGCCGGCAGGCCCTGGTTCGGCCATTGCTGAGCCGCGGCCGCGAAGGCCTCCTGCAGGGCTTCCTCAGCCAGGTCGAAATCGCCCAGGAGGCGGATCAACGTCGCCAGGATGCGGCGCGACTCGGTCCGATAGAGCGCGTCTATCTGAGCGCGTGCGTCGCCAGCCTTCGTGTCTTCATCGTTGCCGGTCATCACGGTCGTTCACATCTCGAGCGCGGGTCGGACTTCGACGCTGCCATAGCGCGCCAGCGGGATCCGGGCCGCCAGGAGCAGCGCGGCGTTCAGGTCGGGCGCCTCGACGGTCACGAACCCGCCCAACACTTCCTTGGTCTCGGCAAAGGGACCGTCGTAGGTGGTGATCTGCCCTTCGCGCACGCGCAGGGTCACGGCGGTCTCAGTCGATTGTAGAGGCTGTGTGCTTCCGAGACCGCTCCGCGCCAGAGCCTCGTCGTGAAGCCGGTTCTCTTCGCGCATCCGTCTGGCCTCGTCGGGCGAGACGGCCTCCCACAGGTCGCGATCGAAGTAGACCAGGCAGACGTATTTCATCTTGGACCTCCAGTGTCGGGCGCACTGCACCTCGCGGGATGCACTCAATCCAGCGGCCAGACCCAGTCGACGTCGCGACCGAACCTGACGCCTGTGACGATCCGGCCCGGACCAAGCAGGACGATCCGACTGGCCGCGGTGTCGAGCCGGCCGCTGAGCGGCGTCGTCCAACGTCCGGCCGCGATGGCCTCGTTGCCGGCGGTCTGTGGGTCGACGGTCACGCAGTAGGTGCCGGGCTCGAGGTCGGTGAAGGCGAAGACCCCGGTGGTGTTCGTGGTCGTCTGCGCGAGAGGTTCGCCGACGCAGCGCTCGGTGAGCGTAACGGTGACGGCGCCGACGCCAGGCTCGGCCGATTGCTCGATCCCATCGCCGCGTTTGTGCCCGTCGCCGAGCGGGACGCACGACGCGGTAGCGGGTTGGCAGCGATCGAGCCAGACGCGGCCGACGATCGTGACGGAGTTTCCGGCTGGATCACCGCCTGTCAGGCCGTCTGCCGGCGCGAGGCCGGCGCGCAGGGCGGCCCCGGTCAGGGTCAGGCCGAGCAGCGAGAGGCCAATGCCTTTGACGTTCATGTCGCACCGCCCGTGCTGGCCGTCAGCACCTGGATCGGTCGGACCTCGATGCTGCCGTAGCGCGCCATCGGGATGCCGGCCGCCAGGGTCAGCGCTTCCTGTTTGTCGCGGGCCTCGATCAGGATGAAGCCACCCAGCACTTCCTTGGTCTCGGCGAAGGGCCCGTCCTTGCTCGTCACCTGGCCATTGCGGACCTGGAGGGTCGTGGCCGTCTCGGTCGGTTGCAGGGCGTTGGCGGCGATGAAGTGGCCGCCCCGCGCCAGCACGCCGTCGTACGCGAGCGATTCATCGGTCAGGCGGATGTCTTCCTCGGGCGAGATCGAATCCCAGATGGCGTTCTCGAAATAGACCAGGCACAGAAACCTCATGATGTCCTCCCGAGCGGCGGATTGTCGCCTCTCATGTAGTAGTCGATCAAGGAGCCGTGGATTCGACAGACCCGACAAAACTCGTTTGGTCGATGTCGGTTGGCGCGGGGCCATCCTACTTCGGGCGCACTCGAAGTCAAGGTGACCGGAGGCTTGTACGTCACAGCCGATCGATCGCGGCTCCTGGCGCACCGGGGACGATCCCGCGGATTTGGCGTTCGCTGCCGCTTGCCGCCGGGTTCTCTCCGGGCGTATGCTGGGCGAGACCTTGTCCGGCCTGTGCGGCCGGGGCTGAGGCATCCACGCAGGCGAACATGAAACCAGCGAAGCAGGGGACGATACAGGACGGAGCCTGGCAAAACGCCGCGTCGACCTTCTTGCTCGCGAGTGCCCTGACCGCCACGACCGTGCTCGCGTTCTCGGCGGAGGTGCGCGCCGGAACGCTGCAGCAGCCATCAGGGCCGCAACGTGTATTCCTGCCTTCGGTTCTGGGGCCACCGTCAGCAGTGTCACCCGCCGGGAACTACGACTGCCAGGAGCACGAGTACGGCATGCTCGATGGCGGCGCCTATCAGGTGCAACTGCATGCGGATGGCACCAGCACGTACGCCCTCTGGGGTGACGTTCGCACCGGGACCTAGACGTACGTGCCCTCCACCAACGTCCTGACCTTCACGAATTTCCGCTGGATCACGGCCACCTATGCCAGCCCGACCCGGTTCTATGCCGAATGGCGGTCGGCCAACGACGCCGGCACACCGACGCGCGACGTCTTTTGCTGGCGGCCATGACCCGCCGCACCGGGTCGTCGCCCTGTATGATGCGGCATGGAGAAAATCCAGTGGGCGCCGAAGGTCAGCCGAAGCAGAATCTGGCGTCTGTACCAGAACGATGCGCGCGGGGCCATCGATGAGGCGCTCGTCGAAGACGTCGGGTGGGCGTTGCTGCAACGCTGCCGCAGCATCCTCCACGTCAGCCGTCGCGAGGTCGAGTGCCCGCGCTGCGGCACTGTGATCCTCCTCTCGCCGGTCGGTTCGAGCGATGTCGTCGACTGTCCGACACCTGGCTGCGATTGGGCGACGACAACCGCGGCCTGGCACGCCAGCTGGCGACATCAGGATCTGATCGGGTCGAACGCGCTCCCCGTCTTCGCTACGTTTGTCGATCGCTACCCCGTAGCGCGTTCGGTTCGCGAGCGCACCTTCCTGATCGACCAGCTCATCCACGCCTTTCACTGGGACGCCAGACAGCAACTGCCCAACCGATCGGTCGGGAACAACCTGATCGTGGGCAGCCATGCGACCGTCGTGGCCTTCCTGGACGGCCTGAGCCACGGTGACGTCAACGGCTTCGGCACTGAGGCCGAGAAGGCGAAATGGCGCGATACCGTGCAGGCGATGTGGCGGCGTCGGCGTGCCGCACGATGAGGCCTCGTTCAAGATACCGGGAGGCAGCCAATGCCACAGCGGCACTGTTCCGACTTCCAGGCTGCTTCAGACAGCGACTCGAAGTGCTCGTAAGCGGCATGAGCCCCTGAAGAACTTCGGCAGTGACCTCGAACAGAGCCCTGGCTCGGGGCCCGGCTCTGATGCGCACCCGTGTTGAAGCCGACGGTGTCGATCCGCGCTCTATTTGCGGATCAAGGCGAGGACGATGAGGCGTTCGGCCGGCGTGGCCGTGACGGTGTCCGTCAGGATCGCGCTGCCGTTGACCAGCGCATTGACCGTGATCGTGTAGGGTGCATTGTTCGTCAGGCCAGTGAGGCTGTATGTCCGCGTGCCGGTCGGCAGGCCCGTGATCGGCGAGGCCTGATCGCCGGCGGGGCCGGTGTAGGTGATCCGCCAGGTGGCATCGGTCGGGACCGCCAGCGTGACGGCCCAATTCAGATGCAGGGCTCCGTTGCCGGGCATCGCCGCGACCGAGAGTTGATCGGCGAACTCGTAAGCGCCCAGGTCGAAGCCCAGGCCCTGGGGCCGGGGCAGCTCGTCGCGATCGAGCGTTGGCGCGTTGGCGGCGCTGCCCGTGTCGACCGCCGGGCTTGTGGGCTTGAGATGATAGTCGCCGAGGCCACCCAGAGGATTGATGAAGTGCGTGGCGGCAGCCGCCATCGTGATCTCGAGGTTGTGATCGGCCGTGACACCGCCCTCGAGCGAGTAATCGGTGGCGATGTTGTTGCGCACGATCACGCCCGTCGAGGCCCGGCCGTCTTTGTGGTTGTGGACCATGATCCACGGATCGGGCTCGGGCGTTGCGTCGTTGTCGATGACAGTGTTGTTGACGATCCGGCAGTTGATCGCACCATAAAACGAGATGCCGTGCCAGTGGTTGGTGATGACGAGGTTGTTCTCGACGACCCAGTTCTCGAACATGCCGTCGAACAGGCCGATGCCCTGCAGTTCGGTGCGCTCGAACTGGTTCGGGTCTTCGAAGTCGATGATGACGTTGCCGCGCAGCACAACGTCCTTGACCACGCCGGTGCCGACCCCGCCGGCCCCGTACGACCATGACTGAAAGCCGTCGTCGTGGTTGTCGTCGATGCCATAGGCGTTCTTGATCGTGTTGTACTCGTAGACCGTCCGGTCGCCCAGGCCGCGGATGCCGTCGCCGCGAAAGTTGGCGATCAGGTTGTGAGAGACAAGCGCATCCGTGGCGCTGCTGTTGATGCCGTGATCGACCGCCGTGATTGTGTTGCCGCGCACGGTCACGCGTGTGCCGTCGATCGAGATGCCGTTCCCGGCGCGTGCCAGCCAGTCGGCCACCGACCAGCCCGCGACGCTGTCGACGTAGTTGATCACGCTGTCTTCGAAGGCGAGGTCGCTGCCATCCAGTGACACAGCGTCAGTGCCGTCTGCGCCGTTCGTGTAGCGCGGCTTGACGGAGACCCCGATCACGGTCCAGCGGCTGCTGTTCTGGATCCGGATGTGCGTGAAGACGGCGGTGGCGCCGGTCGCGGGGCGGATGAGTACCGTTGAGGCGGGGTTGCGGTTGTTGATCGTCAGGTCGCCGTAGCTGCCGCTGTTGAGCTCGATGATGTCGCCGCCTTGCGC
>CAYZRP010000167.1:0-12195 GCA_964480865.1 uncultured Anaerolineales bacterium
GGCAGGATCTGCTCGAGGCGATGCCGGTCTTCATGGGCGGCGGCGACATGATCCGTAAAGTGACCCTGGCCGGCTTCAAGCCCAACGACCTTCCGCACAAGTTCGAGGCGGGCACGCCCGCGATCGCCGAGGGCGTCGGCCTCGGCGCAGCCGTCGACTACCTCAGCGGGCTCGGCATGCAGGCCGTCGCCGCTCACGAGCGCGAGTTGATCGGCTATGCCCTTGAGCGGCTCGAGGAAGTGCCGGGGCTGCGCGTGTACGGCCCGTCGGCCGAGCAGAAAGGCGGCGTGGCAGCGTTCACGCTCGAGGGTGTGCACCCGCACGACATCGCCCAGGTGCTCGATCGCGAGGGCATCGCCGTGCGCGCCGGCCATCACTGCGCGCAGCCGCTGCACGAGCGCTTCGACCTGGCCGCCACCGCTCGCGCATCCTTCTATCTGTACAATACCCGCGAGGACGTCGATCGACTGATCACGGGCCTGTATCGCGTCAAGCAGGTCTTCGCCTGATCGACGCCCGAAACCATGGACGACTTCTACCGCGAACTGATCCTCGACCACTACAAGAACCCGCGCTTCCGCGGGACGCTCGATCCGAACACCTTCACGTACGAGGACGAGAACCCGCTGTGCGGCGACAAGCTGCGCATCGACGTCCGCCTCGACGACACCGGCCACGTGGTCGAGTCGGCCTTCACCGGCCGCGGCTGCGCGATCTCGCAGGCCTCGGCCTCGATGCTCATGGAGAAGATCCAGGGCGCCACGCTCGCCGAGCTGCGCGCCCTCAACAAGGACGACGTCCTCGAACTGCTCGGCATCGATCTCACGCCCGCTCGCCTCAAGTGCGCGCTTCTCTCGCTCAAGGTGTTGAAGGCCGGCGCGTATGGGTTGAGCGGAGAATCCAACCCGGAGGAATGACCGCGGACGGCAGACCGCTGATCGCGGTTGTTGTTGAATGATTGCGAGCATCTATGCTCGGACTTCCGCGGTCGGCGGTCTGCCGTCCGCGGTCTGACATCAAGGCGCCTGAAACCTATGACCCTCTACGACAAAGTCGATCCCTCCACCGCCGTCTTCGTGGCCGTCGCCACGCTCGACGAGCTGCCGAACGGCAAACGCAAGATCCTCGAGGTCGACGGCCGGCCGCTGGCTGTGTTCAACATCGCCGGCACGCTGTACGCGATCGCCGACGTCTGCTCGCATGACGATGGCCCGGTGGCCGAGGGCGAGCTCGACGGAGTCGAGATCGAGTGCCCGCGCCATGGTGCCCGCTTCGATGTGCGCAGCGGTCAGGTCTTATCGTTCCCGGCGATCGTCAGCATCCCTGCGTATCCCGTGCGCATCGAAGGCCAGAACGTCCTCGTCGGCCTGCCGCCGACAGCGTAGTGTTTGGGATTGCGCCATGGCGCTGCTGGCCACGGCGCGATGGCGGGCGTGTTTGATGAGGCGACGATGAACTCCGCGCTCCTCAAGAAGGTCGACTGCGTTCGACTGTTTGTCCCCGATCTCGATCAGGCCCTGAGCTTCTATCGCGACCGCCTCGGTCTTCGGCTCGTCTGGCGCTCAGACGAAGCCGTCGGCCTCGGCCTGTCTGACACCGACACCGAGATCGTGCTCCAGCGCGAGCGACAGAGCCCCGAAATCGACTTCCTGGTCAACTCCGCCGACGATGCGGCCGTCGCCTTCGCACAGGCCGGTGGTCGAGTCGTGCACGGGCCGTTCGATATCCAGATCGGGCGCTGCGTCGTGGTGCAGGATCCGTGGGGCAACGAGTTCGTCCTGCTCGATATGACCAAGGGCCGCCTGCGCACCGATGCCGCCGGCCACATCCTGGGCAACGAGCCGCCTTGATCGCAGGGTGCGTGTGCGCGCGGAGTTGGCTGGAATTCCTCTTTGTTTGGCCGCGAATTACGCGAATACTTCCGTATGTGGTGCGATGAGCGACCCCTTCCCATTCGCGTAATTCGCGCAATTCGCGGCCGAAGATCTTCTTCCTTATCTTTGCCTGTGGAGCGACCGCCATGACGATGATCATGTCATTCGAGAATCAGACCGTGGTGGTCGATGCCCGAGGTCAGGTGATTGATCGGCCACGTCGCCTCGTGGTGGGTGTTGAAGAAGATCTGGGCCGCGACGTCAAGCTAGCGCTCCTCACCATCCCCGGCGGAACCTTTCAAATGGGCTCGATCCGCGGCCAGGGCCTGGCAGAGGAGCACCCGCAACATCGCGTGAGGCTCGACGTGTTCTGGGCCGGGCGCGATCTCGTCACGCAGGCCCAGTGGAAACGCGTGATGGGCAAGGCCGCGCCCTGTCGCTTCGTCGGCGAGTCGTTGCCGGTTGAGAACGTATCCTGGCACGAAGCTCAGGCGTTCTGTCAGCGGCTATCCAAGATGATCGACCGCCGTTGCCACCTGCCGGCCGAGAGCCAGTGGGAGCACGCCTGCCGCGCCGGCGGCGTCGGTCCCTTCCACTGGGGCGATACGATCACGGCGGAGTTGGCCAACTACTGCGGCGAGCACGTCTATGCTGCGGAACCGCGCGGTCCCTATCGCCACACGACGACGCCGGCCGGGACCTTTCCGGCGAATGCCTACGGCCTCCACGACATGCACGGCAACCTGTGGGAGTGGTGCCAGGACAACTGGCACGACGATTACTCGGGCGCGCTCGGCGACGGGTTCTCCTGGACGACCCGCGGCGACGAATCATTGCGGGTGGTGCGCGGCGGTTCGTGGCATGACGTCCCCGGCGCCTGTCGCAGCGCGGCCCGCGCGTATTACGCGGCCGAGTGCGGCGACGACATGGTCGGCTTCAGGGTATTCGCCGACCCCGATTGATACACTTTTCGTAGCCTGGCTTTGGAAAGGACCTCATGAACGACCATATCCATCAGCACATCCGCGAGATGCTCAACGCGGGCAACGACCATGATTGCGCCGGGTATGGCGCCGACCATGTTTGCGTCAAGATCGTGGCCTTCGCGGAGCTGCCCTCGCGCTTCGGCGACTTCCACATCGTCGCCTTCTCCGAGGCGCGTGATCGCAAGGAGCACGTCGCCATCGTGCGCGGCACGCCATGGACCGTGACGGACGTGCCGGTGCGCCTGCACTCCGAGTGCCTGACGGGCGACGCGCTCGGGTCGCTGCGCTGCGACTGCCGCGACCAGCTCGAAGGCGCGCTGCGCATGATCGGGTCGATGGACCACGGCATCGTTCTCTATCTGCGTCAGGAGGGTCGCGGGATCGGCCTGACCAACAAGATTCGCGCCTACGAACTGCAGGACAGCGGCCTCGACACCGTCGAGGCCAACGAGGCGCTCGGATTTCGCGACGATGAACGCGACTACAGCGTCGCCGCGCATATGCTCGACTCGCTGGGGATCAAGTCGGTGCAACTGATCACCAACAACCCGCGCAAGATCGAAGGCCTCACGTCGCTGGGGGTCAGGGTCTCGGGCCGCATTCCGCACGTGATCGCGCCGAACCCGCACAACGCGTTTTATCTCGAGACCAAGGCCGCCAAGTCCGGCCACCTCATCGACGCACACGGTTACCGGCGCCTGCTCGAGCAGGCTGACCGCCCGATCGTCGACGGCATGTCTGCTCAGCAGATCACGGAGATGGAAGACGGGCGTTGATCGGCCGAACGCGTCGCCACGAGAACGGCGCGCCCACAGGCGCGCCGTTCTCGTTGACGTGAGGCTCCTCCCGGCTAGGGTTGGAAAGCCTCGACCGACGGCAACCAGACTCGCTCGGAAAGCGGGAACAGCTGGAACGAGTCATAGCCGTTGTCGAGGTCGGTCTGGGTGTACGGGCCCAGGATCAGATCGGCGCCGTCCCACCGGGCGTCGCAGGGCCGATTCGCACCCGATGCGATCCAGGTTGGCGTTGGCGCGTTCGGCACGCTGAGGTCGACGTCCATGCAGTGCCCACTACTGAGCCCGACGAGTACGTGGGATCCTTTCACATCCAGGCTGAGGATCCCAGATGGACCGGTCAGTTTCGTGAGGTCGAGGATGGTCACAGAAGGCGCACCGGACGCTTCGTCCTGAGCCACGACGAGTTCGCCGCCCGCCATTCCGAGCAGCAGCAGATCGCCGGTGACGGCCACGTCGCCCACATAAGCATACGGGCCCAACTCGGCCGGGTCCGAGATCATGGGTGCGCTCGGCGTCGTCAGGTCGATGGCTCGGGCGTTGCCGGTGTCAGCGTTGTAGACCCACAGCAACGATCCCGACATCGCCACGTTCGTGCCGGTCATCGGCACGGTGGCGATTAGAGTCGGCGTCGTCGACGCAAGATCGTAGACGCGAGTGGCGTCAGGCTGCAGCAGCGCCAGCCGGTCTTCATCCAGGGCCAGATCCCAGATCGGGCTGGTGGTAGTGGTGCTGTACGCCACGGTCGGGGTCGTCACGCCGACATCGTAGAGCGTCCAGCGGGAAGGGCCAGAGGTCACGGCCCACGGTTCGTCAACGTCGAGGCGGTTGGGCCTGTATTCCGGAAGCGAGGCCAAGATCGCCGGGCGGCCGCGGTCCGTCAGATCGAGGACCCTGAAAGCGCTCGACACAAGACTGTCGTTGGACTCCTCGGCCGTGTACAGGCGATCGCCGACGACCTCCCAATCCGCGGGTCCGGAGCGCAGATCGAGCGCCTGAACGGTGGGCTGGGCGGCGAGTAGATCGATATAGCTGAGGTGCTGCGGCCCGCTGAAGTAGAAGCGATGGCCGATGATCGCGCCCGCCGTCGATCGTGGAATATCGAACGCATGTAGTAACGTCGGTTCCACCGGGTCCGCGATGGACCGCAGCTGAGCCTGTTGTTGCGGCCCGTTGGGGCCCGCGTAGGTGAGAAGGGCCACCGTATCGCCGTCGCTGAAGGCGGCCTGGACGCTGAGACTGGCCGAAGCGCTCTTTGGGGCTGTCGGATCGCTGACGTCCAGCGAATAGACGGGGGAGCTGAACTTGAAGTTGGTGCTGATGTACAGGAGATCGCCCACCAGCGTCGTCGCATTGATGCCCGACATCCAGGGGGCCAGGATCTCGGTTTCGGCGACGCGGCGGAAGTTCGCGCCCGGCGTGGTGTCGAAGATGCGTACATCGAATGTATCCGTCAGATCGTCGACGGCGAATAGATACGAACCTCGGGCCACGAAGCTGCTGGACGTGATGCCCGTGGTGTACTGCGCGATCGTCGGCGCGCCAGGCGTCGAGCCTGGCGTCACCACAGTGGTCACGCCGGACGCGCTGCCCACGTAAACGTTGTCGCCGTCGACGGACCAGCCCGTGGGCGTGGGAACCGGCAATGTGCCCGCGGGTTGCGGCGCCGCCGGATCGGCCAACGACAGCAACTCAACATATGGTGCGAGTGTGAAGCGCGGGGTCGTGCGCGGCCACACGATCGCCATGAGCGTCGAGCCCGACACCGCCAGGTCCGTGATCTCGCCGTCGAGCGCCAGGCTGCCGACCTGCTGTTGCCCGGCTGGTGCAGATAGGTCCAACACGGCCAGATAGCCACCCTGGCTGACGTAGAGGTGATCGCCGGCTCCAGCCAGCGCATGGCCTGGGCCGCGCAAACTGTTCTGGAAGGCCAGCCCCATGATCGTTGGGCCCGGCACGGCGGCCAGCGCCGGTGTCTCTGCGGGCGCGAGCGCAAGGGCCAGCAACGCGACGACCATCAGGGTTCGGAAACCGAACGTTGTAGCTTGCATATAGGGTTCTCCCGACAAAACTATGCCTTCATGGTAGCACCAGTGTCCAGGCCGGCCCTGGAGCCAAAGTCACATTTTCCGCTCACTTGCGCGTTCGGGCCCGATCGGTGACACTGCATCGCTGTGAAAGCTTCCTCCAATCGTTACCTCTATCTGACTGTCTTCGTCTCCGGCATGGTTGTGCTCGGCATCGAGATCTCGGCCCAGCGCCTGGTCGGCAACGTCTTCGGCTCGAGCAACCTGGTCTGGGCCAACATCATCGGCCTGATGCTGCTGTACCTGGCGGCCGGCTACTTCCTGGGCGGGCGCTGGGCGGATCGATCGCCGCACCCGCGCACCTTCTACACGATCCTGGCGGTCGGCGCCTTCCTCTCGGGCCTGACGCCCCTGATCGCGCAGCCGGTGCTGCGCTTTGCGGCCGTCGCGATGGGCAGCGTCAACCTCGCACTGCTGGGCGGCTCGTTCGTGGGGACTCTGCTCCTGTTCGCCGCGCCGGTGACGTTGCTCGGCTGCGCGTCGCCGTTCGCGGTGCGCCTCGCCGTTGTCGACGCTGCCAGCGCCGGCTCGGCCTCGGGCCGCATCTACGCCATCTCGACCATGGGCTCGCTGCTCGGGACGTTCCTGCCGGTGCTCGTCCTTGTCCCGGCGGTCGGCACGCGCGGGACGTTCCTGATCCTCTCGGGCCTGTTGCTGCTCGTCGCCCTGATCGGGCTGTGGCGCGCCGACCCGCGTCGCGGCGCCCTCGCGCTGGCGCTGCCGCTCGTCCTGCTCCTCAGCACCTGGCTCTCGCCGATGGGCTCGCTGCGCCCGATTGAGTCGCTCTACCCGGGCGCCATGTTGGTGCCGGGCTCGGAGCGCGAATCGAGCTACAACTTCATCCAGGTGGCGCAGGCCGGCGACACACGCTGGCTCTTCCTCAACGACAGCCTGGTCTACCACTCGATCTACAACCCGAACAACCTGCGCACCGGTGGCACGTTCGATCTCTTTCTCGTGGCGCCGTACTTCAACAAGCAACCGCACGTCGCGAACATGGCGCTGGTCGGGCTTGCGGCCGGCACCGTCGCCAAGCAGTACACGGCCGTCTACGGCGCGCTGCCGATCGATGGCATCGAGATCGACCCGGCCGTGGTCGACGTCGGCCGGCGTTACTTCGACATGACCGAGCCGAACCTCAACGTCATCGTCGGCGACGGGCGCTGGGAGCTCGAGCAGTTGCCCGGCACCTACTCGGTTATCGGCGTCGATGCCTACCGGCCGCCTTACATCCCGTGGCAACTGACGACGCGCGAGTTCTTCGAGACGGTGCGTGGCCATCTCACCGATGACGGCGCTCTGGTGATCAACGTCGGCCGGACTCCCTCCGACCGCCGCCTGATCGAGGCCCTGGTCGGCACGCTCAGGGCCGTCTTCCCGTCGGTGCACGTCGTCGACGTGCCGAACACCGGCTTCAACTCGATGGTCTACGCGACCGTGCAGCCGACCGACGCCGCGGCGCTCGCGGCCAACCTGGCTGCGCTGCCCGCCGACGCTCATCCGCTGCTGCGCGCGGCCCTGACCGACGCGGTCGCCAACATTCAGCCGACGCCGGCGTCGACCACGATCTTCACCGATGACTGGGCGCCGGTCGAGCAGTACGCCGACGCCATCGTCCTCGGCTACTTCCTCGGCGGCGACACCTCGGCCCTCGGGCGTTGAGCCAAGGATTCTGGCCGCGGAATTCGCGGATGACGCGGATTGGGATGTGTCACCTCGATCATCCGCGCAATCCGCGACATCTGCGGCTCGTCTCTCCCGCTCCCGCCTCCCCTTAATGGCCCATTCGGGTCGGCTCGGGTATGATGCTTGTCACATCGACGACGCCGAATGAGGGCGGATTTGTGGTCATGCGGCAGTAGTCGAGCCCTTGACGGAGGGCCATAATCTCACCTGGCCTCGGCCCGGGCCGTCTGGCCGGGACTTGGCGGTAGAATGGGGCTGTCTCGGATGAAGAAAGCAATGCCTGAAAGCCTCGCGTGGGTTCTGCGGATCGTCCTGATCCTGAGCATCCCCGTCGTTCTGAGCCTGACCAATGTGCGACTGTTGATGACGCCAACGTTCCCGGACGTCATCTACAACACGCCGAACTTCCCGGCCGACTACTACGGCTTCACAAAGGCCGATCGCCTTCTCTGGTCGAAGCGCTCGATCCAATACATCTTGAGCGATCCATCGGTTGGCGATCTGGCGGAGTGGAAGTTCGAGAATGGCGAGGCGGCACCGCCCGAGTCGGCCATCCATTACACGGCCGAGCGCGGCCCCGAGTTCTTCTACAACGAGCGCGAGGTGTCGCACATGGTCGACGTCCGCGCCGTGACCGGCGGGGCGCTGCAGGTCTGGGTCGCGTCGCTGGTCGTCGCTGTGCTGGCCGTGATCGCGCTGGCGGTCTGGGGGCCGGCCGGCGCGTTGCGCGGCGCGCTGCTGCTGGGTTCGGCTCTGACGATCGTGTTGTATCTCGGGCTCGTGGCGTACATCGCCATCAACTTCGACTCGCTCTTCGTCACCTTCCACAAGATCTTCTTCGCCGACGGCACCTGGACGTTCTTGTGGTCTGACTCGTTGATCCGTCTGTTCCCGATCGAATTCTGGATCGGGGCGTTTACCTTTGTGGGCGTCGGTGGGCTGGTTGAGGCCGGCCTGATCGCGGCCGGCGCCTGGTGGCTGTTACCGCAATAATTCATCCTGGGAGGGATGGTATGTCCACTCGGAATCTCGACAAGATCTTCAAACCAGAGCGAGTCGCCGTGATCGGCGCAAGCGACAACCCGTCGAGCGTCGGCTACAACGTGTTGCACAACATGATCGGCACCGGCTACAAGGGCGCGGTGTATCCGATCAACCCGAAGCGCGACTCGGTGCAGTCGATCCCGGCCTTTCCGGATCTTGGCAGCCTGCCGAAGGTGCCGGACCTGGCCGTGATCTGCACGCCGTCGACGACGGTGCCGGGCCTGATCCGGCAGGCGGGCGAGGCTGGAATCCGCGGCATCGTGATCATCTCGGCGGGCTTCCGCGAGATTGGCCCCGAAGGTGTGGCGCTCGAGGAGCAGGTGAAGGCGGAGCAGGCCAAGTTCGACGGCATGCGCATCATCGGCCCGAACTGCCTGGGCGTGATCGTGCCGCCGCTCAAGATCAACCTGAGCTTCGCGAACGCCGCGATGCCCAAGGCCGGCAACATCGGCTTCATCTCGCAGTCGGGCGCGCTTTGCACGTCGGTGCTCGACTGGGCTCTGCTGCAGGGCATCGGCTTCTCGTACTTCGTCTCGATCGGCAACATGCTCGACGTGACGTTCGGCGACCTCATCGACTATTTCGGCGAGGATCCGGCGACCGAGTCGATGATCATGTACGTCGAGTCGATCCCCAAGCCCCGCGACTTCATGTCGGCGGCGCGCGCGTTCTCGCGCGGCAAGCCGATCGTGGCCTATAAGTCGGGCCGCTTCGCCGAGTCAGCCAAGGCTGCGGCCTCGCACACCGGCGCGCTCGCGGGTGAAGACGCCGTGTACGACGCGGCCTTTCAGCGCGCGGGCATCGAGCGCGTCTACGATCTCGATGACATGTTCGACTGCGCGGCGCTGCTCGGCCGTCAGAAGCTGCCGAACGGCGACCGCCTGGGTGTGGTCACGAACGCCGGCGGCCCTGGCGTCATCGCCACCGACAAGCTGATCGGCGAGGGTGGCAAGCTGGCGACGTTGACGCCCGAGACGCTCGCGAAGCTCAACGCGACGTTGCCGGCCTTCTGGTCGCACAACAATCCCGTGGATGTCCTCGGCGACGCGCCCGCTGATCGTTATGCCGAGGCGATGTCGATCACGCTCGCGGATCCGAACGTCGACGCGGTGCTGGTGATCCTGACCCCGCAGGCCATGACCGACCCGACCGAGACGGCGCGCATCATCGCCGAGGCCGCGAAGGGCAGTGACAAACCGGTGCTGGCGGCCTGGATGGGTGGGCAGGCGGTGGCCGAGGGTCGGACGATCATGAATGCGGCCGGCATCCCGAATTACACGCGGCCCGGCCCGGCGGTGCGCGCCTTCATGCACCTGGTTTCCTATGCGCGCAATCGCGACGTCCTCTACGAAATCCCGAAGGATGTTCCGGTCGACGTCAAGCTGGGCGAGGAAGAGCGCAAGGGCCTGATCCCGGCGGATCTGTCGGCGGCCGATCCTGTGCTGTCCGAGTCGGCCTCGAAGAACCTGCTCGCCGCTTACGGCATCCCGGTCATTCGACCCGAGGACGCTCACACAGCGGATGTGGCTGTGAAGTTGGCCGAGAAGATCGGTTACCCGGTCGTGCTCAAGGTGCTGTCGCCCCAGATCACGCACAAGACGGATGTTGGCGGCGTGGCGCTCAACCTGCAGACCGAGCCAGAAGTGCGCGCGGCGTTCGATCGTATCGTCGCGAGCGCGAAGGCCAAGCGGCCGGATGCTGACGTGCAGGGCGTGACGGTTCAGAAGATGGTCGATACGCGCAACGGCACGGAGCTGATTGTCGGCGCCAAGAACGACCCGGTCTTCGGCGCGATCCTGCTGGTGGGCATGGGTGGTGTGACGGCCGAGCTGTATGCGGACCGCACGCTGGGGTTGCCGCCGCTGAACGAGCGGTTGGCGCGCCGGATGATCGAGAGCCTGAAGTCGTATCCGTTGCTGAAGGGCTATCGTGGTCGGCCGCTGGCGAACCTCGACAAGGCGATCGAAGTGCTGATGCGCTTCTCGTACCTCGTGGCGGATCATCCCGAGATCAGCGAGCTGGACATTAATCCGCTCCTGGTCGGGCCGAAGGACGTGATCGCCCTTGACGCGCGCGTCGTGGTCGATCTGGAGACGATGAAGCAGCCGGGCCGCAAGTATTCGCATCTGGCGATCCGGCCGTATCCTGAGGAACTCGTCAAGGAGACTCAGCTGGCGGACGGTACCGAGGTGCTGCTGCGCCCGATCCGGCCTGAGGATGAGCGGCAGTGGCGCGAGTTGATCATGCGCTCGTCGGCGCAGACGCTACGGTACCGCTTCCGCTATCTGTTCAAGGAAGCGACGCACGAACTGGCGGCGCGGTACGTCTTCACAGACTATGATCGCGAGATCGCGATCATGGCCCAGGTTTGTGAGGAAGACAAGTGCAAATTCGTCGGCGCGGTCCGGCTGGTGGCGGAAGGCGACGGCGAGACGTGCTCATACGCGGTGCTGGTCGAGGATGCCTGGCAGGGACGCGGTGTCGGCAAGCTCCTCTCGGATTACGGCATCGAAGTGGCGCGCCGGTGGGGTTTCAAGCGGATCACGGCCGAGACCACACACGACAATGCCCGCATGATCCGGGCGCTTCAGGAGCGTGGCTTCAAGCTCGAGAAGAGCGAAGGCACTGAGGCCCTGTTCGTCAAAGACCTGTAAGCCTGGTCTGCGCGACGTGTTTGTCCAACGGGGGCCAATCGACCAGATTGGCCCCCGTTCCGTTTTTTCGCCTCGCCACAGCGGCAATAGCCGCGTGCCAGTTTTGTGGTCTTCCCTAACCCCAAAACTGCCTTTGTGTCAGTCAATGCCCCGAAACCGACCCTGAACACGGCAACCTGCCTTACGGGCCATTTCAGAAGGCGTAAAATAAGCCGTGTTCGTATTCCTTGTCAAAGGCAATTCCAGGCTAGTTGCAAAAACATCCCATTGCTCCCAAAATCAACCTCAATGGGAGTCGGTCTACTGATATGTTAGGCTGCTCCTTACCACATATACTTGAGCCACCATGGTTGTTTCTGACACTGAAAGCCACCTTATCGTAGCCGTCACTCAGGAGTCGCCTGAAGGGAGGCTTGTTGTCCGCACTGATACAGGAGCAACAGATCAGCTGTTGGTCGCGGAAAGCCTAGCTATACGAGATTTCCGGCACTACGTGAACTATTCC
This sequence comes from uncultured Anaerolineales bacterium, assembly GCA_964480865.1. GTDB lineage: Bacteria > Chloroflexota > Anaerolineae > Anaerolineales > UBA6663 > UBA6663. The sequence goes on from CAYZRP010000167.1 coordinate 11,631, forward strand.
GGCGGACAACCTCTCCTCTTCTTTGATTCCAATCACACACTTGTTGGTTTGGAGTGCGGGTTGCCCCGACGGAGGGCCTCGTCTCATGTGCTCACCGTGCCGCAAGACAATGTGGGGCGAGGATCGATCAAGCTTGTTGGGCTTGGCAGGTCATATCATCCCACTCGGGAGCGACGACGCCCGAATGGGACATTGCTCTCGGGTTGGGAGATCGATCTAAGCGTGCCTATGCTTTGGAACGAAGAGCGGACGCTGCTTAGGATTGTTTTCGATCCGAACGCCGACGAGGAGACGCCGATTGCTTTGTCAACAGATACTTGGGCGTACCTGTCTGGCGACTATTTGGGTGGGTTGCTTGTTCGCGTGCTATCAGAAAGCCGCCTTCAGCAACAAGCAGGCTGATCCTTGGATGGCAGCCTAACGAACGCATGCAGCTGACGTGGCTAATCGGGGCCCCAATTCGTGTCGGTCTCGGTTCACCGACGCGCCTTCGGGCGTCGCGGCCTCGGTTCACCCGCCACGCAGCTGATGCGAGCCGTTAGGCGGTCCCTTCCTATTTCGGAGG
>CAYZRP010000168.1:0-5761 GCA_964480865.1 uncultured Anaerolineales bacterium
GTGGTTCAAGTGGTGGTGGGGGGGTTCGTGGGGGGCGTTCTTAAAATAGCGCCCTCCGCTCCACGCTCTCCGCTCCACGCGTATGCCTCAGTCTCGGAAAATCCGCACCCACCGCCGTGGCTCTTTGCCATACGAGTGTGAGATCAGGTTGGCCTTGCGGGCCAGGTCGTGCTGAAGGCGACGGACGTGCGGCGCGGCCGGCGTCAGGTCGTATGACGCGGCGCCGCTGAGCACCTGCTGGATCGCGCGCTGGGTCTCGTCGATGGCGTCTTCGGCCTCGTTCGTGCCGCCCACGGCCTGAAGCCGCAGGCTGAACAGATCCGAAAGGAAGTTCTCGATCTGGTTCGTGGTGTTGGCGCGCAACACGTAGATCGGCAGGCCGCGCTCCTCGGCGTCCGCGATCGGGCGCTGGCGCTGGCGATAATAAGTCTTGAGCGTGACGATCGTCTGGGCGTCATCGATCGAGTCGACAAGCTGGGCGGGCACGCGCAGATGCCGCACGGCCTGGTCGAGCCGGTTGCGCGCGATGCCGTAGGCGTAGATGCGTACGGGCTCGAGCGTGGCGCGCGAGTCGGTCGCTGCTTCGGCGGTCAACCGGCTCTGCATCGATGGCGTGGGCGGCGGGGCCGCATCCCCGGTGCGGACCGGCGGCAGATTGGTGCTGGTGCGCACGGTGCCCGTCGCGCCGTTGCCGCGGTTCTGGCCCGGTCGGGCGTTGCGGCCCAGCGGCTGCGGATCCGGCGGCTGCTCGATCTTCAACTCGCCGTCGACCACGCTGCGCAGTTCGGGCGAGCGCGGCCGGCCGCGCAGGAGTGAGTCGACCGCCACAGCCACGTCGTGGTGCACGGCGAGTTGCTCACGCGCCTGGATCTCGATCAACACGTCGAAGGTCGGCGGGGCCCGGCGTTCGAGCACGGTCTTCTGCGTGCCGCGGCGGCGCGCCTCTTCATCGGAGAGCGTCACCGACTCGATCCCGCCGATCAGGTCGGCCAGGGTCGGGTTGAGCATCAGGTTCTCGAGCGTGTTGCCGTGCGCGGTGCCGATCAGTTGCACGCCGCGCTCGGCGATCGTGCGGGCGGCCATCGCCTCGAGTTCGCGCCCGATCTCGTCGATGACGATGATCTCGGGGTTGTGGTTCTCGACCGCTTCGATCATCACCTCGTGCTGCAGCGTCGGCTGAGCGACCTGCATGCGACGCGCGCGGCCGACGGCCGGGTGCGGCACGTCGCCGTCGCCGCCGATCTCGTTCGAGGTGTCGACGATGACCACGCGCTTCTTCTCGGCCAGCGTGCGAGCGGCTTCGCGCAGCATCGTCGTCTTACCGATGCCCGGCCGGCCGAGCATGAGAAGGCTCTTGCCGCTATCGATGATGTCCTGGATGATCGCGATCGTGCCGTAGACGGCACGGCCAACGCGGCACGTCAAACCAACGATCTGACCGCGGCGGTTGCGGATCGCGCTGATGCGATGGAGGGTTCGCTCCATGCCGGCGCGGTTATCGGCGTCGAAGTCGCCGATCCGCGTGACCACATAGTCGATCTCGTTGCGCGTGATCTCGTGATCGGCCAGCACGACCTCGCCATCGATGTAACGGGCGGTCGGCACGCGGCCCAGATCCAGGATGATTTCGAGCAGTTCGTCGGTACGGTTCGCTGATGTGAGTTTGGCGCCGATTTCCGGCGGGATAACGGCCAACAAAGCGTGAAGGTCGTCAGTGATTCTCTTTTGCATCGCCACCTGGCGCTGGCACGGTCCAACGCTTCACAATTTTATCAAGGAGTCGTCGGGGTCGTTAAGGTCCTTTGATTGATAAACGCTAAGCCACGGGTTTCGCCGATAAGCGACCGATCCGCGATATCTGCGCCAACCGCGGCCGACAAATCGCGCTCCAGATCCTCACACGCGTGGCAGGATCCGCTCTTCACCCAAAGCACCCGGCGCGCCAAGGCGCTCCAGTTGCGCAACGGGTCGCGTCGTCCTGCCGACGATCGCGGGGATCGGCTTGAGGGCTGGCTCGGCCACTCGAACCGCCAGGCGCTTGACCATCACGGCCTGCGACGCCACCTTTTCGAAGCCCGACATGCGCAACGGCTCCTGGAGCCAGTCCTGATAACGTCGGACGTTGACGTACACGGGGCGCCCGGCCCGGTTCGACGTCGTCAGGAAGTGCAGGGCCGACGACACGATCTCGTCAGCGAGGTCGTAGGCCTCGGGGTGCACGACGGGATCGACCCAGATGCCCAACGGACCACGCCGCACGGCGAGGTGCGCCACAAGGTCATTGCCGCGCTCGAGGACATAGCCGCGCCCGGCTTCGGGTGTCGGCTCGACCTGCTGCACGAGGCGCGGCACGATGTCGTTGTAGAGCGCCAGGGTGTTCGGTCCATCGTCTTTGGCGGCGTGGCGCAGCGGCAAGGCCGGGGCGGTGGGCGCGAGATCGTGGTCGAGGCGCCAGATGGTCTGACGCGCGTAGATCGCGAAGCCCGAGATGCGCAGGGCTTCGAACTCCGGGCTGCTCTCGTCGACCTCGGCGAGCAGGTTGTGCCCGCCGCGGCTGCCGGCTTCAACCGCCAGTTGATCGACCAGCGCCAGCCAGCCTGAGGGCTCGATCGACCAGCCCGGCGCGATGAACAGGGCCCGCGCGCGCTCCTCACCGGCGCGATGCTTGAGCTGGCCGAAGGCCTGGTGCCCGTCCTCTTTCCAGATCAGAGTCGGCGATCCGGAGTTGGGCATGAGGTAGGCGAGAATCGCGTTCTGAAGCGGCTGCGTCCCGCGCGTGAGCCGGGTGGCCGAATCCAGGCAGATGCCACGCTCACTCAGCGCGCGCACCAGTCCGACGTCGCGCCAATCGAAGGGCCGGATCATGGCGCTATTGTATAGGCGATCGAGTGAATCTGGGCTGGCGGGCTTGACAGAAGGCGAACGCGAGGAGCGTAGACCAAAAGTTGAACGGCTGTTCAGCTTTCGTCATTCGTCATTCGTCGTTCGTCTTCCGCCGTCCTTCAGGAATGCGAAAACGACGTCCCCATGAACTGCCCGGTGGTCTTGCGATTGACTTCGGAGGGGAGCACGGCCGAGGCGCAGCGGCTCAGCAGGCCGTGCAGAGCGGTTTGCAGGCGCTCGACCTCGCGGACGGTGCCGCGGCGGATGGCGGGTTCACCGGGCACGTCGTACGTCAGGAGGCCGCGGTGTCGATAGTGATCGCGACGCAGTTGCGCCAGGATCTGGCTCTCGTTGGCGGAATGATCATCGCGGGCGATCAGATGGGCACGGTCGTTGAGCTCGGGCAGGATCGCGCTCGAGACCACATCCGGCCAGAACACGCTGTCCTCATCGACGCTGACCATGCCGTACAACTCGACGTCGTCGCCAGCCGGCACCGCCGCGACCATGCCGAACAGATACTCGGAGCCGTCGACGGCACGGCGCCACCAGCGCAACCCCTGCGGATCGGCCACCCACTCCCACTCGAAATCACCGGGATCGGCGCCGAAGCGGCCTGCCAGCGTGACGGCTTCGAAGGCCTGGATGTACTCGCGCATCCGGCTCCACACGCGCTGACTGATCAGCATCGTCAGTTGGGTCTCGGGGATATCACGAAGCCTCGAGAACCGGTGCTGCGGTCGGTCGTTGACGAGCGGAGAGATCGTGTGTGCCATATGTGTCCCCTCCCGGCGTCTGCCGGACGGGATCTAACCGATGTTGTGGATGGTTGGGAAACAACCTCATCCTAACACCGCGTGTGTGCCAAGGGCAGATGACTTCGGTCATAGGCCAGTGACAACATAATGGCAGGAGATCACCTGCGATTGACCCTCACCGGTCGTGGAAAAGAAAAAGCCCTCGACGGGCGAGGGCTTTCGAGATTTCGATGGGAGTTCAGGGCTCGGGGCGAGGCGGCGCCTTCAGAGGCGAGAGCGTGGTCGTGGAATTCACGCGATCAAACAGCTTCTTGAGCGCGGCCTGAAACCTCTCGACCTCGCGGATGGTGCCACGGCGCACCATGGTCTTGTCCTGTCGGTCGATCGTCAGCAGATCGCGCGACCGGTAGTGCTCGCGACGCAGCTGGCGCAACGCCTGGTTCGCGGTCATGTAGCGCTCTTCGGTCATCTGCCGCGCGCGATCGTTCAATTCAGCGATCAGGACCCCGGCCACGACGTCGGCCCAGAACGGGCTGTTCTCGTCGACCGTGACCATGCCATAAAGCTCGACGCCCTGCAGCCGTCGGATGGCAGCCACGACGCCGAACAGGTATTCATTGCCATCGCCGGCGCGTCGCCACCAGCGGATGCCTTCGGGCTCGTTGACCCACTCCCACTCGTACTCGCCCGGCATCGCGCCGAAACGACCAGCCAACGCGATGGACTCGTAGCGCTGGATGTGCAGTCGTACGCGTTCCCACGTCTGCCCCGGCACCAACATCACCAACTGAGCTTCCGGGTTCTCGTGGAGTTTCGAGAAACGATGAGCCGGGTGGTCATTGACTAAGAAACCGGTGTTGTACTTCATGTGCGCGTCAGCCCTCTATGGGGAGAATACCTTTACCAAAAGTGGGTTTCAAGCCAGTAAAAGCATGGTATCGGTTGGCTTCAGGGACGTAAAGGTGACCGCAGTCACGCGGGACCACTGTCCCTCCGGGACTCTGGTCCGGGTGGGCTCAAGTTATGCCCAACCCGGCCGTGGGCCGCGCCGCCCATCCCAACCTGATGCAACCCTCAGGGGTTCGGTCCGACCGGGGCGAAAAGGCCGTCGGATCGACGTAATCTTAAAGATCCCGGTTATCGACTCGGGTGCTTGTCAGGTGACTCCGGGACTCCTATAATCAGGGAGTCGCTTTTCGCCCATGATTTGCGACGATTCCTGCAATCGTAGCGGTGCCTGTTTTTCTCGTGACAGTGGAAGCCTGAGGAGGCCGTCATGTACGTGGAGACCGAGATCCTGTTTCCTCCGCGGATCATCCCGCAACTGCGGGACGCGGCGGGCCTTGAGTTCCGTAAACTTGTCGATCACGTCGCCAGCCTGGATGAAGGCCACCCGGAGAGCCTGGCCTTCACGCTGATGATGGTCAGGTTGAACGGCTGTGTCGAGTGTGAAACCGATTCCTTTCGGGCCATGCGCGGGTGTGCGCTCTGCGCGCTGCAGACCTTGCGGCGCTTCCGCACCAACGAAAAGGAACTGATCCGGCTTTACAAGGTCGCGCTCAAAGACATCGCGGCCCATCCGGCCACGGCGGCCGTCGTCGCCACGGTGCCTGCCCAGCCTCAGGCCCCGCGTGCCAATCGGGCCAGCCGTCGTTCGGCGCCTCTGCCCGCCTGATCTGCGCGGGGATGCTTCCCGGGCCTTGAACGGACGGCCCGGATCCTTGTGAACACATCGTCAGCTTCTCGCTCTCGCTCCGGGCCCGGGACGCTCCTCGTCCTCGGGCTCGGCGTTTGTTTGCTGGCCCTCGGCTGGTGGCTGCGCACGGCTCATCTCGACTCGATGAGCCGGCTGTTGCATCACGACGAAGCCTGGTACGCGCTCAACGCCGTCGACCTGATCGAGCACCCGCGCTTCGTCACCTTCTTCCCCGAAAACTACGGCCGCGAAAGCAGCTGGATGTATGTGCTGGCCGGCTGGATGCTGACCGTCGGGCGCGGCATCGGTGAGTTGCGCCTGCTGGCCGCGCTGGTCGGCGTGCTGACGCTGGCGGCGACGTACCGACTGGCGCGCGAGTTGTTCGGCGTATGGGCCGGGCTCGGCGCGCTCGCTGCGCTGACCG
>CAYZRP010000168.1:5771-9375 GCA_964480865.1 uncultured Anaerolineales bacterium
CTCGTCGCACGTGGTGCGGCTCAACTTCGCGCTGCTGCTCGTCGCCCTGGCCGGGCTGGCCTGGGCGAGGGCGGTCCGTCGCGGTGGAACCTGGCGCTGGGTGCGCGCCGGAGCGGCTGCCGGGCTGCTCGCCTACTCGTACTTTGCGGCCTGGGGGCTGCTGGCCTTCCTGCTCGGCGGCGGCCTGGTTCTGGCTGTGGCTCGACCTTCCTTGCGCCGAGGCGTGGCGCTGGCGTGGCTTGCCGCAGCCCTGGTCGTCACGCCGCAGGCCTACTACGCGCTGACACACGCCAGTCTTTTCACGACCCGCTCGGCAACGGTCGCGCGCTTCGACATCAGCACGATCGCGATCAACGTCTGGGCCTGGCTGAAGGCCTGGTGGGTGCAGGGCGATCTCGACGACCACTACAACCTGGCCGGTCGGCCGGTGTTGGGCATCGTCGCCACGCTCGCCCTCGGGGTCGGCGTGGCGACGGCCCTTGTCGACGCCTGGCGCTCGCGGCGACGGCCAGATGGGCGGCTGGCCGGCCTTGTGGTGCTGACGGCTTTCGGCGTGGCGCTCGCTCCCTCATTGCTGACCGCCGACGCGCCAAGCTACTCGCGCGGCGCCATGGCGATCGTGCCGCTCGCCCTGCTCCTCGGCCTCGCCCTGGGCAGGCTGGGCAAATGGATTGAACAGCGCTGGCCGCGTCCCCTGGCTGCTTTCCTCCCCTGGCTGTTGATCGTGCCGATGGCGACCTCGGGCTATCAGGATATGGGGAACTGGGTGGACTTCGCGAGCCGCACGGCCTTTATGGAGGCGCCGCTTATCCACGGCATCAATCGGGTTGTGACAACGCCGGACGATCGCCCGGTCTACTTCAGTCCGTTCACGCCAACCCATCCCGTCGTGCGCTACCTGAGCCCGTCGCTCGCGCCGCGGCAGGTGGGCGCCTTCGACAGTCATCAGTGTCTGGTGCTGGCCGATCGCACCGCCACGTACTTCAGCCTGAGCGCCTTTGAGGATCTTGCCGCGCAGCTTACGCCCTGGGCCGACGTCGTCGTCGACGAGCAGCGTCAGGATCTCGCCGGCGCGACCCTGCTCGAAGCGACGCCCAGGGCAGCTTTGAGTGGCGCGCTGGGCCAGGCCCCGGCGGGCACCTTCGCGGATCGGTTGTCCGTGTGGTTGGCGAGCATCTCAGATCCGGCACCTGGCCCTGGCGACGCGGTCACGCTGACTCTTGGGCTGAGGGCTTCGACACCGGCTGACGTTCCACTGGGCGCGTTCGTGCATGTCTATGGCGATCCGTCGCCGTACGACGGTGGGCGCATCTGGGCCCAGTCCGACGCCGGCGTGTGCGACTCATACCCGCCGATGGACTGGCGCGCGAACGAAACGGTGCTGCAGTCGTTCACGTTGACGATGCCGCCGGATCTCGCGGCCGGGCCGTATCAACTGGTCTTCGGTCTCTACACCTACCCCGACATCGTGCGCCTGCCGATCACGGCGCCCGAACCCGCTGCCCCGCACGTTGTGCTGCATGAATGGGAATTGCAGCCCTGAGCCCGGCGGTTGCACGATTTCTCGTAGCGCCATCTCCGTAAATTCGACGAGGCCCCTCAGCTATAATCCGGACGATCCATGGTCGCCGGTACTCTTCCTCAACCTCGTCTGACGGCGCGCTGGAACGCGGCGCTGTGGCCGCTGGCCGCCATGGTGGCGGTGCTGTCGTTCGCGACGGTGCTACGTTTCTTTAACGCCGGCGCTCAAGAGATCTGGGGTGACGAGGGCGCCAAGCTCGAGGTCGTCACGCAAGGCCTGAGTTGGCTCTTCAACCCTGCCGCTGAAGTTCATCCACGCGCCTTCCACAGCCTGCTGTACATCTGGTACTCCATCTTTGGCTTCAACGCTTTCGGGTTGAAAACTCTGCCGGCCTTGCTGGGTGTGCTGGTCGTGGCCGTCAACTACGCCGTGGCGCGCAAGCTGACGCGCTCGCAGCCCATCGCGCTCGGCACGGCCTTGATCACGGCTGTCTCGCCCTTTCAGGTCTGGTACTCACAGGATCTGACGCAGTACACGCTGCTCATGACGCTCGTCGGGCTGAGCCAGCTCGCGTTGTTGCACGCGCAGGCCCAGCCCGGGCGGATCGGGCGCTGGGCGCTTGTGACTCTCACGAGCGCGCTCGTGGTGCACACGCACTACTACGGCCTGTTCGCGTTGCTCGCGCAGGGGTTGGCTCTGCTCTTGCTGGATCGACGCGCGCTGCGGCCATGGGTGATTGCCCAACTGGCGGCGGCGGCTCTTGTCGTGCCGTGGCTTGCGGCGCAATGGGGCCTGCTGACCGGTCAGGCGGCGGCGCGCGAGAACTTCATCAGCCTCGAGCGGCTGGGCCAGGTGCTGTGGACCGGTCTGCAGGCTTTCACAATCGGGAACACAGCGCCCGTCGAATGGCGCTGGGCCGCGTGGGCCTACCTCGCGTTGGCCGTGTTCGGCGCCTGGGCGATGTGGCGCCGTGAGCGTGCTTTGACCTTGACGCTCATCGTGTGGTGGCTGGTGCCGGTGCCGCTGGTCTTCATCCTGACGGGCTATCAGTCGTACTTCAGCGAGCGCTTCTTGAGCATGACCTACCTGCCGCTGGCGATCTTCCTTGCGCAGGGGCTGGCAGCCCTGAACTGGGCGCGCCTCGGAGGGCTCGCGGCCGTGGCGATCGTGGCGCTGTCGGGCCTGTCGCTGCAGGCCGCCTACTTCGACCCGACCTACACGAAGGCCAACTACGGCGCGATGCTGGCGTTGGTCAGCGAGCGCGCTGAACCCGGTGACGTGATCTGGCTCAACGGGCCCGACCAGCGCATGCTCTTCCAGATCTACGCGCCCCAAAATGTGTCGGCGGTGTGGGTGGACCGCGGCCAGCTCCTCAACGATGCCGATGCCGCCAATCATCTCGCATCGCTGGCTCAGGGTCACTCACGCGTCTGGCTGGTGATGTTCGGGCCGCCGCCGGTTTATGATCCCGATCATCGTGCCGAAGCCTGGCTCAGCCACAATGGTTTCAAGGCGTTCTACCAATCCTATCTTGGCGAGTATCTGACCCTGTATGTCCTGCGCCCTGAAGGCGCGCCAGTGGCGACACAGCCGATCGGCGCGCGCTTCGAGCACGGTCCGGAGCTGGCCGGCGCGGCCGTCGAGCCGATGGCAGTGTCGGCGGGCGAGTCGGTGTTGCTCACGCTCGAGTGGCGCGCCGACGCACCGGTGCCCGTGGACTACACCGTCTACACGCACCTGCTCGCGCCGGATGGGACGCTGGTCGCCCAATCCGACAGCCAGCCGGTCGGGGGCACGCGGCCGATGACGGGCTGGGCGGCGGGCGAGGTTGTGCGCGACCAGTACGCCATCGTCGTGCCGGCCGGCGCACCCATGGGCGAGGGCTACACGCTGCGGGTCGGCATCTACGACCTGGCCACGCTGCAGCGCGCCACGCTCGTCGGCTCCGATGTCGACGGTGTCGATGTGGGTTCCGTGCAGGTCGTCGCGCCGTGATTGATTTCGGGAAGAGATATGCGGGAAATGGGGTGCACCGACGGCCCGGGGCTCGCCCCCGCCGGCGGGGCACCCCAGTTACCGCCC
>CAYZRP010000168.1:9385-11934 GCA_964480865.1 uncultured Anaerolineales bacterium
TTTTTTGTGGTTGGGGGGCGCCCCCGGCGGGGGGGGCCCCCCCCCCCCGGGCGCCCCCCACCCCATTTCCCGCCCCCAAATCCTTCTGACAGACACTTCACATGAATACGTCTCTGCGCCAACGCCTCAAAGCCAATGAGTTGCTGATCGGCACGATGGTCACGCTGAATTCGCGCGAGGTCGCTGAGGTCATGGCCGATGTCGGTTTCGACTGGTTGTGCTTTGACGGCGAGCACGGCGCAATCGACATGACGAACAGTCTGCAGGGATTGCTTCAGGCGGCCCGCGGCGAAAGCGCGTGCATCGTGCGCGTGCCTGCTCTGGATGAGGCTGCCCTCAAGCACGTCCTCGACAGCGGCGCGACCGGCGTGATGGTGCCGCAGATCCACACGGCTGAACAGGCTGCCCAGGCCGTGCGCTGGTCGAAATACCCGCCCGAGGGTTCGCGCGGCATGGGCATCGCCCGGCCCACGGCTACGGCTTTCGAGTCGCCGAGTACCTTGAGAACGCCAACAGCGAGACCGTCGTGATCGTGCAGGCAGAGAGCGCTCAGGCCGTGCGTGAGATCGACGCCATCGCCCAGGTGCCCGGGGTAGACGCTGTGCTGATCGGGCCGTACGACCTCTCGGCCAGCCTGGGTCACCCCGGCGCACTGTCACACCCCGACGTGCAGGGCGCGATCGCCAGGATCGCCGAGGCCTGTCAGGTTCACCAGATGCCGGTGGGTATCTTCGGCATTAGTGCCGCAGCGGTGAAGCCCTTCATGGCGCGGGGCTTCCGGCTGATCCTGGTCGGCGTGGACGCGACCCTGCTTGGTCAGGCTGCGCGCGACCTGCTGCGTTCGGCGGTTGAGAGATGATATATAAGCCGCGAATTGCGCGAATGACGCGAATTGGATCCCTCAATGCCCATGCGTCTTTGAGCGGTCTAATTCGCGGCTTAACTCTCTGGCAGTGGGTCATGCACACCTCACGCCTGTGAAATCGCCTCGGCGGGCCGCGTTGGTACAATATCGACCAATCAGGTCATGGTCGAGCACGTGCGCTGCGTCGAGCAGCGCGTTCGTTTTCGACGCCACAGGAAGACATCATGAATTACGACGTCATCATCATCGGCGCGGGCCCCGGCGGCTATGTCGCGGCTGTGCGTGCCTCGCAGCTCGGTCTGAAGTGCGCGATCGTCGACAAAGAATACATCGGCGGCGTCTGCCTGAACGTGGGCTGCATCCCGTCCAAGTCGCTGCTCAAGAACGCGTCAGTCGCCGAGATCCTGCGCCATGGCGGCAAGGACTTCGGCTTCACGGTCGAGAACGTCAAGCTCGACTACGCGGCAGCGGTCAAGCGCTCGCGCCAGGTGTCGGACCGGTTGACCAAGGGCGTCGGCTTCCTGATGAAGAAGCACAAGGTCGACGTGCTGATGGGCACCGCCACCCTGAAGTCGAAGACCGAGGTCGAGGTGACGCTCAAGGATGGCAGCGGCAAGCAAACCCACACCGCCAAACACATCATTCTGGCGACGGGCGCGCGCGTGGCTCCGCCGGCGGCCTTCAACGTCGACGGCAAGATCGTGGTGACGTACAAGGAAGCGATCGTGCAGGAGAAGCTGCCTGCCTCGGCCGTGATCATCGGTGGCGGCGCGATCGGCTGCGAGTTTGGCACGATCTGGAACGCCTACGGCTCCAAGGTGACGGTGGTGGAGATGCTGCCGACTCTGCTCCCGCGCGAGGATGAAGAGCTCGGCACCGAGCTGGCCAAGCAGTTCACGCGCCACGGCATCGCCGTCAAGGCCGGCACCAAGGTCGACAAAATCGAGAAGGTTGGCGAGGGCGTCAAAGTGACGGTCTCGGGCCCGGGTGGCACCGAAGTGCTCGAGGCCGAGCAGGCGCTCGTCGCGATCGGCTTCCGGCCCAACTCCGAGAACCTGGGCCTCGAGGCGCTCGGCGTCAAGGTCGAGAAGGGCTTCATCCAGGTCGACGACAAGATGTCGACCAATGTGGCCGGCATCTGGGCCATCGGGGATGTGACCGGCAAGACGGGCTGGGCGCACACCGCGTCGGCTCAAGGCGTCGTGGCGGCTGAGGCGATCGCGGGCCATCACGCGCCGGCGCTGCAATACGAGTTCATGCCGAGTGCGGTCTACTCTCATCCGCAGGTTGCGTCGTTCGGTCTCACCGAGGCGAAGGCCAAGGAGCGCGGTTATGAGGTGAAGGTCGTCAAGTTCCCGTTCCAGGCGAATGGCAAGGCGCTTGGCCTCAACGACTACGTCGGCTTCGTCAAGATCGTGACCGACGCCAAGTACGGCGAAGTGCTCGGCGCGCACATGATCGGGCCCGAGGTCACCGAGTTGCTCGGCGAACTCACCCTGGCGCATGGCGCTGAACTGACGATCGAGGAGATCGCGCGCAACGTGCACGCGCATCCGTCGCTCTCCGAGACCATCATGGAAGCCGCTCACGGCGCGGTCGGCGGATACATCAATATCTGAGGAATGACGGTAGACGGCGGACCGCTGACCGCGGATCAAGCGCCTGCGGCGCGACGAAGGACGAA
>CAYZRP010000169.1:0-11855 GCA_964480865.1 uncultured Anaerolineales bacterium
ACGACGAAGGTTGAATGGCCATTCAACCTTCGTCGTTCGTCCTTCGTCTTTCGTCAATCTGGTGTCGAGCATCAAGACGCTCCTCCAACCGGCACCGTCACCATGATCTGGGCACCGCCACGTGAGCTGGGGCCGAGGGTCAGGGCGCCGCCCAGGGCATCGGCACGTTCGCGAAGGCCGCGCAGGCCGAGGCCCGAGGAGGGATCGTCGGGCAGGCCGCGGCCATCGTCGTCGATGGTCAGGCGTACGCCCTCGGTACAGGGCGCCACCTCAACCCAGATGTTCCCGGCCTGGGCGTGGCGTTGAGCGTTGGTGAGCGCCTCCTGCGCGCCGCGATAGAGCGTGTGACGCTGCCGCTCGGGCAGCGGCGGCAGATCAGGCGAGACATGCAGCATGACGTTCAGGCCGGTCGCGTCCTGGAACTGACGCGTCAGTTTCGAGAGCGCCGGGCCGAGCGGCAGATCATCCTCGCTGGGGCTGCGCAGAGCCTGAAGCGTCCGACGCAGATCGGCGAGCGCCTCTTTCATCTGTTCGCGGACGGTGCCGACCATGCGTCCGGCGCGTTCCGGATCGGTCGAGGCGAGGCGCTGGGCGCCCTCGAGTTGAACGACCGCCACGGTGAGGCGATGGCCGAGCGAGTCGTGGAGCTCACGCGAGAGTCGGTTGCGTTCGTCGGCGACGGCCAATCGTTCGACCTGGGCCGAGGTCTCACGCAATTGAGCGTGCGCCACCTGCAACTCACTGAGCAGGCGTTGCGCTTCGGTCCGCGCGGTATCGGCATCCTGAGCGTTCTTGCCGAAGGCGCCGAAGAACAGATAGCCGCCGACATACGGCAACAACGTCACAAGGCCTGGGAGCGGCCCAAGGACGATCGCCAGAAACACAAAGGTGATGACAGCGAAAGCCGCAATCCAGAACAGGCCTTCGCGGGCCGGCACCATCATCATCGCCTTGGAGCTAAGCACAAAGAACAGGATGGGCGCCGCGTAGCTGTTCGGCCCTGTGACGAACACACTGACCGTGATCACCGTGCCAGCCAGGATATAGAGCGAGCGGTGGCGCGCTTCCGGCCAGATCATCAACCCGATGTCCGTCAGGCCGAAGGCCAGGCAGAGCCCGGTGCCCACCCAACGCGCAACGGGATCCTGGATCGTGATCCACGAGACGATGGCAACCGCCAGCACCGTCAGCCAGCCGGCCAGATACATGAAGAGGTCGTTCAGCGAGTTGCGGGATAAGAGCTTCATCGCGGCTGCCCCGTTGCGGCGGGTGCGCGCAGGGCGCGCAGCAGCAAATATAGCAGGAAACCCAATGGCCCCAACATGAAGACAAAGGCCAGCACAGGGCTGATGAGCCAGGCCGAGTAGCCGCGCTCGCGCGAGTCGAGGTAGACCCAGCGTCCCACGAACAGATCGAACGTCAGGAAGTGTGCCCACGCGATCGTGGCGCCAGCGGGTGTGCCCAGCAGGGCCGCTATCGCACCGAGTTGCGGGTTCGCCAGGCTGATCAGGAGCGTCGGAAGTTGCGGCACCACCAGGGCGGCATAGAGCACGGCCGGCGCGGCGGCGATCCAGGGCGACGCAATCAAGCGCTGCGTCCAGCGCCAGCGGGGCGCCAGGATCATGAGCAGCCAGAACGGCAGGACGAGGACGTTGCTGAGCGAGAAGAGCACTTCGAAGGTCATGGTTCATGCAGCCTATCTGGCTGCGGTGCGTCGAGGGGCTCGACACACCGCAGCTGAGACGGTATCCGATCCGCTTACCTGGAGCGCGGCCCGAGCACTGTGACGACCACGCTGAGCGTCATCAGCACGCCGAGGCCGATCCAGGTCGTCAGGGTGAGAGCATCGGGCGCGAACAACGCCTGACCGCGAAGGGCCTGTGCGGTCAACGTGATCACGAGGCCCAGATAGCCGAGGCTGCCGATCCATGTCAGTGTGGTCCGCCGGCGCAGGCTCAGAGCCCTTCCAACGCGCGTGAGCAGGATACCGAGCAGGGGCAGCACCTGTAAGGCGTGCAGGCCGACGAAGTGCGGGATGCGCAGGTCGCCGCCCTCTGTGCTCCAGCCCACGATCGGCAGGCCCGCGCCACCATCCGCGACGCCGACGGTGTGGGCGCCGATCTCGACCGGCATGCCGCCCGCCTGCATCGCAGCCAGCTGATCGGGCGTCGGCTGAGTCATCAGGAAGGCGACGCCGGCGCCGATGGCCGTGATGACGAGGCCCATCCGCAGGCTGACGGCCAGCACCGGGTCGGTGAACCTCTGGCGGATCATGAGAACAGCGGCGACGACGTTCAGGCCGAGCGCGACAGTGATCGCCGCGCCCATCGTCGAGAACAGTGCGCCATCGAGCGCCGTCGAGAAGTTGAAGTGGCTGCGCACGCCACGCACGACCTGCAAGACGATCAGAGCCAGCTCGATCACGAAGACGATGGCGGTGCCCCAGCCGATCGCCCTGACCCAGCGCCGGTGGCCATCGATATGGCGCAGCATCCAGGCCATCGTGAAGGCGTACAGCGCCGTCGAGAGCGCGAACTTGGCGGGCTTCATCCAGGCCGGCGCACCCGTGATCGTGCGCGGATCGAGCCAGAGCCCGAGGCCGGCAACGATCAGCAGGGCCAGGCCGCCCAGTCCGGCCAGGATCAGGGGTCTTTGGGTGCTCCACACGTCAGAGTTGCGGGCCGGGCGTGTTTGCAGGGGAAGGGTCGTGGCGCTCATCAGGCTCTCCTGTAATCGAACGGTGATGAACGCCATTTTCCGATCAGGTCGGTCACATTACCGAGTGCCGGAGGTCACGAGGGGGGCACGACCCCGGCAGGTTTGAATTTCGGCGACTTTTCGGCGAATGCGTTTTTGGAAGCCCCTAGAAAACCCGCGAATCGTGAGTGGA
Source organism: uncultured Anaerolineales bacterium (assembly GCA_964480865.1). Lineage (GTDB taxonomy): Bacteria > Chloroflexota > Anaerolineae > Anaerolineales > UBA6663 > UBA6663. The sequence continues at coordinate 2,891 of CAYZRP010000169.1, forward strand.
CCTGTCAGGTCGACGGTTTGAATCACCCAAGGTCGAGGTACACGATCACGCTACCCGAGGCGAGTTTCGTGGCTCGTTCCAGTTTGAAGTAAGGCGCGTAGATTCGGCAGATCTCGGCCGCTACGGTTTCGGCCGGCTCGATGATCGCGTGAGCCGTCGCCTTGCGCACCTGACCGCGCAGGATCAACTCGACCGGCGCTCCATCCTGCAGATTGCGCCACCAGAGACGTTTCCGCCGGGTGACAAAAGACAGTTGCTCACCCTCTTGCCTGTATTGCACAGGCGTCGAGTAGACGGCGCCCGTCCTGCGTCCTTTGAACGTGATGAGCACATATCCGTTGCTGACAAGTCCGTGCAGCGGCGACCGCAAGATCGCCTTGATGATCGGGTTGTACCACATGCCCCCTACCCCCTTTCATGAAAGCGCTCACTCGTAACGAAAGCGCGCGACGCCCACAGCGAAGAACACGGTGGCGAAGCCGAGCAGGATGCCCACACTGGGCAGCACCGCCGCCAGACCCTGCCCGCGCAACACGACGTCGAGCAGTCCCTGCATCGCCCAGTACGTCGGCAACACCTGGACGGCCGAGCGGACCGCCTCCGGGAACAACTCCACAGGGTACCAGCACCCGCCCATCATGGCCATCACCATGCCCAACATGATCGACAGACCGCCGGCCTGACGTTCGGACTTGACGAAGGTGCCCAGCATCGTGCCGAGCGCGCCGGCCGCCAGGGCCGACGCGAAGAGCACGGCGCCCAATGCCACAGGATCACGCATCCAGTTGATCTTGAGCACCAGCATGCCGAACACGACAAGCAGCGCCATCTGCACAAGCGCCATCACGACCTGCCCGCCGATCGTGCCGAGCAGCACTGTGCTCTTGCGGGTCGGCGTGACGAACATGCGCCGCAGTGTGCCTTGCTCGCGTTCGAACGCGAACAGGCCCGAGATCCCGATCAGCGGGATGAACACCCACGTGATGAGTTGGCCCGCGCTCTGGTTCTCGGCCGGCTCATAGGCGATCGGATCGGCCACCGCTGCCACGACGACGTCGACACGGCTCGGTGCCTCATCCAGCAAGGCGCGCGCCTTGGACTGGGCGTCGTCGAAGAACGTCTGGCGCTCCGCCTGATCAGCAAAGGATCGCAGTTCGTTGGCCCGGTCGGTCACGGCCTGCGCCGCGGCCAGCGCCTGCCCGGCTCGCGCCGCCGCAGCGTTTACAGCTTGCTCGATCGCCAGGATGTTGGCGTCGTTGTCGGCTGAACGCAACTCGAGCGCGAGATCCTGCCCACCGGCGACGAACGTGGCCGGGATATCGAGCACCGCCAGCACATCTTTATCGTCCAGCGCCTTATCGGCGGCGGCCGCCTCATAAACTGTCGCGCGCACAGTCGTCGATGCATCGAGTGCCGCGATCATCTCGTCGGCCAACGGCGAGCCGGCGTTATTGATCACCGCAATCGGCAGGCGCCCGTCCTGCTGACCGGCGCCCATCCCGAGACCGCCGCCAAGCAGCAGCGTGAACACCATCGGCAATACGATGAAGAACAGCAACTCCATCCGGCTCGAGAAGCGGATCAGTGCGTCTTTCCAGGCAATGGCCCAGGTCTTTAACATCGGTCCTTACTCCAGTTCCTGACGTGCAGTGTTGTGCGGAGAGCGTGGGGCGTGTTATCTGCACCCAATTGGCTCTACACTTCACACTCCACGCTCAAACAAGCCCGCGTCGGCGGAACACCACGATCGCGACACCAAACAGGGCCACGGCCATGAGGCTCAGGGCCGCCAGGTGCGGCGCGATGTCGCCGAGCACAGCGCCTGTGCCAAGCGAGGCGAAGCCCTGGATGCCCCAGTAGTTGGGTGTGATCCAGGCGACCGGTTGAAGCCAGGCAGGCAGTGTGAACGAGTTGCCCAGGCTGCCGCCCAGAATGCCGAAGATCAGCATCAGGGCGGATCCGACACCGCCGACCTGGGCCGGGCTCTGCGCCAGCGCGGCCAACAAAGCGCCCCAGCCGGCCGCGCCCGCGGACGACGCCAGGACGATCAGGATCACGCCCAGCGGATCGCCCCAGTTGACGCCGAACATCAACCCGGTGCCCACGATCAGGATCGCGACCTGCGCGACGCCGATCAGGAAGATGCCGAACAGCTTCCCGCCGAGCACCTCAGACTCGCGCACGGGTGCCGTCAGCAGGCGCGGGAGCGTGCCCGCCAAACGTTCCTGTACGATCGTGCGGCCGGCGTTAGTCACCGTGAACATCAGGAACATCAGCGCGAAGCCGGGCGCGATGACGGTCAACACGTCGAACGCCTGCGCCGCGCGCCCACTGACATCGACGCGATTCACAGTCACGGCGTTTCCAGCCACAGCCGCCTGCTGCGAGCCGAACGCCTCGCCGATCTGCTGAACCTGATCGGGCGTGATACGGCCTGTCCGCAGTAGTTGCTCGACGGCCACCTGCCCGCCGACACGACCCACCTCGACGCGGCTGAGCACCTCGTCGAGGATGGCTTTGATCACGCCTGAACTAAGCGGACGCTCGGGGTTTGTAATGAGCTGGATCGTCGGCGCGTCGTCTGAGGCGTTGAGAACAGCCTCCGAGAAGCCCGCGGGCACGATGACGGCCGCGGCAGCTTTGTCTTCATCGACCAGGCGGCGAGCCTCGGCCTCGTCGGTGAGCTCCTGCGGCTCCAACAGCGTCGCCAGCGAATCGGCCGTGTACACGTCGACCACAGCCTGGCCGAGCGTGCCGTCATCGTGGTTGACGATGACGACCGGGATATCGGACACACCTGCGTTCGCTGTGCCGGTGAAGCGCCCGGTCACGAGCCCGATGCCGACAGTCAGTGCGAACGGCGCCGCCAGCATCAGCAGCAAGCCACCGATGTCGCGAAACGCGAGGGTGACGTCTTTGAGTGCGATCAGTAAGGACTTAGGCATGGAAGTGAGTCACTGGTGATTGGGCTCTGGGCTCAATCCCGCAGGGCACGACCGGTGAGGTGCAGAAACACCGATTCGAGATCGGGCTCGGTGACCTCGACGCTCTTGATGCGGATGCCCCTGGCACTCGCCGCGCCGACGACGGGCGCGAGTGCTTCGGCCGCCGACGCCACGATCACGGCGACGGTATGGTCGGTGGCCGACGCATGGTCGACGCCCGGCAGCGCGCGCACTGCATCGGCCAGCGCCGTGCTGGTCTGTTGATCGCCGACATGCAGGCTGAGCGTCTCGCGCCCGCCGATCTGCTCGGTCAGCTCGCGTTGCGTGCCGAGCGCGATCATGAGGCCGTGGTCGATGATGCCAACCCTGTGCGAAAGCTCAGCCGCCTCTTCCATGTAGTGCGTGGTGTACAGCACCGCCATACCCTGAGCATTGAGCGCGATGACTGTGTCGAGGATGGCACGCCGACTCTGCGGATCGATGCCAACCGTCGGCTCATCCATGAAGAGCAGCTTCGGCTCGTGCAGCAGCCCGACGCCGATGTTCACGCGCCGCTTCATGCCGCCCGAGTACGTCTTCACTCTATCTTTGGCGCGATCGGCAAGGCCGATCTGTTCGAGGACGGCGTCGATGCGCTTGTTCAGGCGCGCGCCATTGAGGCCGTACATCTGCCCCCAAAACACAAGGTTCTCGCGCGCAGTCAGGTCGTCGTACAGCGCGATCTCCTGCGGCACCACACCGATGGCCTGGCGCACCAGGAGCGACTCTTTCACGACCGAATGCCCGGCGATGATGGCGTCGCCGCTCGTCGGCGCGATCAGGCCGGAGAGCATCGAGATCGTGGTGGTCTTGCCGGCGCCGTTCGGGCCGAGCAGGCCGAAGATCTCACCGGCCTTGATGTCGAACGAGACGCCTTTGACGGCTTCGTTCTCGCCGTAGCGCTTGCGTAGATCGCGGGCTTCGAGGATGAGGGACATTGATCTGACTCCCAAAGAGCTGTTGCTGTTGTTGGACCGCGGACCGCAGACGGCAGACCGCGGGCGGGCTCAGCAGCCACTTCCCCGCGGTCCACCGTCTTTGTCATGCCGACTTGCGGCGGAAGCCGAGCAGCGTCCCCGCGCCGATGATGATGAAGATCACGGGCCAGATCCGGCCAGCCAACTCAAGCGCCTGTTGAGCGCCATTGATGCCGAACGCCGCGGCCGACACCACGAGCATGATCCCGCCGGGGATGAGCGGCCACGTCATCGTCCGCCCGATCAGGGTCGACAGCAGAACGATCAAGGCCCAACCACCGGCGAAGGCCAGCATGAAGATGCCGCCCTGCTGCATCTCAGTCAGGGCCGCGCCCCACAGATCGATAGCGATCGCGCCGACGCCCAGGCCGGCAAGGATGCCGCCCGGGATCAGCAGGCCGGGCGTGCGTGTGATTAACCCCCAGGCCATGAAGATCAGGGCGAGGCCGGGCATCACCGCCAGGCCGAGCCACTTGATCGCCACGTTCTGGACGACCAGCAGGAACGCGCCCAGGACGATGAAGGCTACGCCGGCGCCGATCTGACGCACCATCGATTGAGATTGAGGTTGAGCTTGCGTGGTCATGGATAACTCCTGGGTCGGGTGTGAGTGCCGTCGAGGCTCATTTACTCTTTGCCTCGAACGATGTCACTCTATCCGCCCACCGGTCATATGCACGAGTGCCGCGGGTCATCCTCAGGTCATATCGACGATCGGCCCTGTGCATCGTGTTTCCTGAAGTCTCTTTTTTGCCACGACTTCAGCAAAATGCGCCGATTTCTCACCAAAGGTTCATCGGCCCGGCGGGCCTCATCGGCCCGGCGTTCCACTGTCGCCTGATACCTGACGCCCGACGCCTTACAATGGGCCCCATGCTTGGCATCTTCGACTCCGGCGTCGGGGGGCTTTCGGTGTTGCGCCACCTGCTCAAGACGCTTCCGAACGCGCCGATCGTGTACATCGCCGATACGGCCAACGTCCCCTATGGCCCACGGCCGATGGCCGAAGTGCAGGCGTTCTCGCACGCCATCACACGCTTGTTGCTTGATTGCGGAGCGACCGAAATTGTGGTCGCCTGCAACACGGCCTCCGCGGCAGCGCTCAAGTCGTTGCGCGAGGCCCACCCCAACGTGCCCTTTGTGGGCATGGAGCCCGCCGTCAAGCCGGCGGCCGAACACACCCACAGCGGCGTCGTCGGCGTGCTGGCCACGCCCGCCACGTTTCAGGGCGAGCTCTTCGCCTCGGTCGTCGAGCGCTTCGCCCGCGACGTGCGCGTCATACGGCACACCTGCCCTGGCCTTGTCGAGCAGATCGAGGGCGGCCGGCTCGACACACCCGACACCGAGGCCATGCTTCGCCGTTGGGTCGAGCCCATGCTCGCGGCCGGAATCGACGCCCTCGTGCTCGGTTGCACCCACTATCCTTTCGTCGTCCCGTTGCTCGAGCGGATCTGTGGCCCGGATGTGCGCGTGATCGACCCCGCGCCGGCCGTCGCCCGGCAGGCCACGCGATTATGGCGTGGCACCACGGCCAAACCTGGCCTGCTCTACGCCTGTACAGGCGATCAGGTTGCGTTCGACGCTTTCCGCGCGCGCGTGGGGCTTCCGCCGGCCTCTCTCTGGCACCTCAACTGGCACGAGCACAACCTTCAGCCCGAAGTCCCGTTTACCCAGATATCCCAATTGGGATAACTTGGGATAGTTATGTAAAACCACAAAGGCGCGAAGATCCACCGAATCGGATCTTCGCGCCTTTGCCGTTACCCAACATATCCCCTGGGGATATCGTGGGATTACTTCAACACGTAGTAAGTGCCCTTTTTGGCCCCAATCTTGAGCAGCAGGCCGCGGTTGACCAGATCGGCCAGGTCGAGGCGTAGAGTCTCGGGCGAGACGTCCGGGCACAGGTCCTGGTAATCTTTGCTGGCGATTCGGCCGTGGTCGCGGATGAACTGCAGCGCCCTGGCCTGGCGCTCGTTCATGACGTTCTCCCACTTGGGCACGGGCCGCCTGTCGCGGGCGTTGAAGAGCGTAACCGTGAACGAGTACGGCTTGGGCGAGAACTTGGGCGGCGGATGCCCGGCGCTGACCATGTCGTCGATCATGCGATCGATGCCCAGGCCGAGCTCTTCGATATAACCCCACTGGAAGAGGCCGTTGACCAGCCGCGGATTGCGCGAGAAATGTTCGTCGACGATGTTGTCGACGGTGATGAAGCCCGGCAGACCACCGGGCGAGATCACCTCGAGCCGGTCCGCATACATGCGGATCTCAATCTTGCGCCCGCGCAGGCGGTAGTCGCGGTGGCAGACGGCGTTGACAAGCGCCTCGCGCACGGCAAAGGCCGGGTACTCGTGGATGTCGGTGCGCTCCAGTCCTTTGACCACCGCGCCCACCGACATCTCGCTCCACGTCACCTGCCAGGCGCCTTCGATCACACGGGCCAAGGGCCCATTGAACTCCTCACGGCGACCATAGCCGGCGAGCCCATCGTCGGCGCCCGGAGCCGTGCCCGGGAAGCGCACGAAGACCAGGCCACTGTGCGGCACATACTGCTGCGGGTTTTTGCCAAAGAGCAGGATGCCACTCGCCGTCGGCTGGCCGGACTCCGTGATCGCGCCGATCTCGCGCAGGATCTCGTCGGGCGTCTGCTCGATCGGCCGGCGCTGGCGCAGTTGCCGCTTCTCGATGTATTCGGCAACCACGGCCTCGTCGAGGTCCTCGCGCCGCGCGCCCGGGATCGGCTCGGACTCGAAATCGCCGGAGCTCTTCGTGGCGGCCAGGCTGCGGATCTCTTCGCCGCCGAGCGGTCGATTGGCGTACCCGTCGCCCTCGCGCCCGCGCAGGAGCACGCGGCCGTCGGCCATGGCATGAAGCTCGGGCGAACGCGGCACGTGGATGGCGTACGACGTCCCGCCCGGCACTTCAATCTGCTCCCAGTGCCCGAGTGTTACCGGTGGACGACAGAGTCGTTCGGCGGCTCGCACGGCGCCCTCGAGCTCCTCGGGCCCGGCGGGAGCTGCCGGCGAACCCGACGCGTTGACGCCGAGCACGATCGTGCCGCCGTCGGTGTTCGCGAAGGCCACGAGATGCTCGGCGATCTTATCGGGGTCCGGCGACCCCAGATATGCCAATGTCAGGCTGGCTGGGCGGAGGGCCATGGGCCTATTGTATACACGAAAGCCGGGGAGAGCGATCAGCAGTCAGCGGTCAGCGACGCTGCCGCGCCAATGCGCCGTGGCTTGCGCATTGCGTGAGCTGATCGCTGACACCTGATGGCTGACAGCCAGTGGCTAGCTCACCCCGTCGTCGCCGCCGGCTCAACCGGCAGCGCAAGGTCCGCACCGGCGAGGCGCGCGACAGAGGCGACCACGTCGCCGTCTTTCTTGAGTTGAATCAGGCGCGTGCCCATCGTCGATCGGCCGCTCTGGCGCACCTCGGCGACCTTCATGCGCAGCGACTGACCCGCCGTCGAGATGATCGTGATCTCGTCGCCCTCGTGCACGGCGCGCGCCGACACGATCTTGCCGATGGTGTCGAGCGACTTGGGCGAGATGGTCAGGTTGCCCATCGTCGCGCGGCCCTTGGCCGAGTATTCGCTGAACGGCGTGCGCTTGCCATAGCCACGTTGAGTCACGACGAGCAACTCGCCCTCGGGCTCGACGACCTCCATGCTGGTGACGACGTCGTCGTCGGTCAGGCGGATGGCGGTGACGCCGGCGGCGGCGCGGCCCATCGCGCGCACCTCAGTCTCGTGATAACGCAAGGCCTGGCCCTGCTCAGTGATGATGATGATCTCGTTCTCGCCGCTGGTGACGCGCACCCAACCCAGGACGTCACCGTCGTCGAGGTTGGTGGCGATCAGGCCCGACGGCCTCACCGACTCAAACTCCGACAGCGCCACGCGCTTGATGCGGCCGAGCCGCGTGACCATCGTGCAATAGGCCGAGACGCCGAAGTCACGCACCGCCAACACCGCCGTGATCGCTTCACCCGGCGGGATGTTGATGATGTTGGCGATCGACATGCCCCGGTCGGCCCGATCGCCCTCCGGGATCTGGAAGCAGCGCTCGGAGTACACGCGCCCGCGATCGGTGAAGAACAGGATCGTGTCGAGCGTGCGTGCCAGGAAGATGTGTTGCACGACGTCTTCCTCGCGCAACTCCTGGCCCTTGCTGCCCGTTCCGCCACGGTTCTGGGCCCTGAACTTCTCCTGCGGTGTACGCTTGATGTAGCCACGCTCGGTCAGCGAAACCAGCACCGGCTTGTTCTCGACAAGGTCCTCTTCGGACATCTCGTCGCTGGCCTCACCCTCGATCTTGGTGCGGCGATCGTCGCCGTACTTCTCTGCCAGAGCGGCCAGATCGTCCTTGATGAGCGTGAGCACCTTGCCAGGGTTGGCCAGCAGGTCCTCGAGATACGCGATCTGCTCGCGGACCTCCTTGTATTCTTCCTCGATCTTCTGGCGCTCGAGAGCGGCCAGGCGGCGCAACTGCATGTCGAGGATCGCCTGCGCCTGCAATTCGCTCAGCGAGAAGCGTTCGATCAGGCGCGACTTGGCGGTCTCGGCGTCCGGTGATTCGCGGATGGTGTTGATCACGGCGTCGAGGTTGTCGAGCGCGATCAGCAGGCCTTCCAAAATGTGAGCGCGCGCGCGGGCTTTATCGAGCTCGAACTGTGAGCGGCGCACGATGACTTCGCGCCGATGCTCGATGAAGGCCATCAACGCCGGCTTGAGCCGCATCAGCTTGGGCTCATCGTTCACCAGTGCCAGCATTTGCACACCAAACGTGCTTTGCAGGGCCGTGTACTTGTAGAGCTGGTTGATGACCTTGCGCGCCTGAGCGCCGCGCTTGAGCTCGATCACGACGCTGATGCCACGTCTGTCGGATTCGTCGCGCAGGTCCGAAATGGCGTCGATCCGGTCCTCGCGGACCAACTCAGCGATGCGCTCGATGAGCGTGGATTTGTTGACCATGTACGGCAGCTCGGTGATCACGATCC
>CAYZRP010000170.1:0-2469 GCA_964480865.1 uncultured Anaerolineales bacterium
GCGTGGAGCGATCACGCTACCGCGCGATAGCGTGATCGCTCCACGCTCCACGCTCCACGCTCCACGCTCCACGCGCCACGCTCCACGCTCTACGCACTCGCGCTCCCACGCCTCTGTGCTATCATCCTCCAACGCCATGACCCTGGAACGGACTCCTGCAGATCGCGCCCGGCAGCGGACTTATAGCGTGTTGACCGGGATTATCCTGCTCACGCTGCCGTTTTATTGCCTCGGTTTCGTCGCCCTGGCCGTGGCGCCTGACCCCAATCGCCCGCGAACACCCACGCTGTCGCCGATCGAGGCGACGTTGACGGCCCTGGCCACCCTGATCCCTTCGGCGACTCCGACGCTGCCCACCGCCATCGTCGTCGGCACGCCGGAAACACCGGGAGCTACGACGTCGCCGACGCCGTCGCAGTTCGTGCCGCCCACGCGCACGACCACGCTGACTCCGACGAACACACCGACACCGACTGCGTCGATGACACCCACCATCACGCCGACGACCCTGTTGACCTTGACGCCCACCGCGACAGCGTCGCCCACGGCCAGCATCCCCGCGCCGACGACCACGCCGACGGCTACTACGATCCCGCCAACGATCACGCCGACCAGCACCATCACCCTGACGCCGTTGCCGTTGCCAACAGCGACACCGACGCCGACACCTACACCGACGCCGACTCCATCGTTGACGCCGACGTCATCGGTGACGCCCTCGCCCTCGGCGACGGTAGCGGCGGTGACGCTCACACCCACGCCGACTGCGTCGGAAACCCTCACACCGACTGTCTGAGTTTGACCCGGTTTTGACCCATCATGGACCTGATCGCGCATCTCAAAACCCTATGCGCCACGCCCGGGATGAGCGGACACGAACGCCCGATTCGTGACGTCATCGCGGCCGCCTGGGGTGACCTGTCTGACGAACTGCACACCGACGCACTGGGATCGCTGACCGCGATCAAGCGCGGGCGGGGGCGCAAGCCGCGCCCGCGCATCATGCTCTCGGCCCACATGGACAACATCGGGTTCATGGTGGCGTCGGTGCGCGGCGAGTTCCTGTATGTCTCGCCGATCGGTGGCATCGATGCCCGCGTCATGCCCGGCCAGCCCGTCACCGTCCATGGCCGCCGCGACCTGCCGGGGCTGGTCGTGGCGCCGTCAGACTTCTTACTTCCGTCGCCACTGCGCGGCGGGGTGGTGCCCGTCACCGAATTGCTCATCGACCTGGGCTTGAGCGCCCCCGAGGTCGCGGCTCAGGTGCGCGTGGGCGACGTGGTCTCCTTCGCCCAGACGCCGGCCTCGCTCAACGGCGGCCTGTTGACCGCACCGGCGCTCGACAACCGCGCCTCAGTTGCGGCCGTCACAGTGTGTCTCGAGGCGCTCAGCGGCCGCGCACATGAGTGGGATGTGCTGGCTGTCGCGACGGTGCAGGAGGAGGTCAGCCTGGGCGGCGCCCAGACGTCGGCCTTCTCCCTGGCGCCTCAACTGGCGATCGCCATCGATGTCACCTTTGGCACCGGCCCAGCCGCCCGCGACTTCGGCGATCGGACCTATGAGCTTGGCAAGGGCCCGACGATCGCCTTCGGCCCAAACCTCCACCCGGTGGTCTACAAACACCTGGTCGACATCGCCGAGCGCGGCGGCTTCTCGTATCAATCCGAACCCACCACCGCGCACACCGGCACCGACGCCCGCGCCATTCAGATCTCGCGGGAGGGCGTGCCGACCGCGCTGCTCGGGATCCCGCTGCGCAACATGCACACCCCGGTTGAGGTCGTGCATCCGCAGGACGTGTACACGGCTGGTCGTCTCATGGCCGACTTCATCGCCGGTCTCACCCCGGACTACCTCGACCGGCTTGCCAAGGAACTGGATTGACCGATGGCTGCTCCTCGACGCCGCTCAACAACCGCCATCCCGAACCTCGATCTCGTGCGTCAGCTCTCAGAGACTGTCGCGGTCTCGGGCGATGAAGGCCCGATCCGACGCCTCGTCCTCGAGGCGATCAAACCGCACGTCGACAGCGTGACCGTTGACGCCATGGGCTCCGTGCTGGCCGTCAAGGCGGCGAGCAAGTCGCCGGGCGGCGCCGGACGCCGTCGGCGGGAGCGCGTGATGATCGCGGCTCACATGGACGAGATCGGCTTCATGATCACCGGCGTCGACGGTGAGGGCGCGTTGCGCTTCGACGTGGTTGGCGGCGTCGACGATCGCCAGTGGATCGGCAAGCCGGTCTGGATCGGGCCCGACCGCGTGCCGGGCGTGATCGCCGCGGCGCCGATGCATCTGCTCAACAGTGAGCGTCGCTCGACGGTCGTGAGGCCCGCGAGTCTGCGCATCGACATCGGCGCGCCCTCTGAAAAGCAGGCGCGTTCGTGGGTCAAGGTCGGGCAACGCGGCACGTTCGCCAGCACCTTCAGCCTGATCGGCTCACCACGTCGCCCGACGACCTTGCGCGGCAAG
>CAYZRP010000170.1:2479-11683 GCA_964480865.1 uncultured Anaerolineales bacterium
GCTCGAAGTCGGGGTCGTCGGGCAGCTCGCCGTGGGCGTGGCTCGCGACGTCGAGCGGATCGGGCGGCTCGTAGCTCTCCGCTTCCTTCCAGTCGTGCGCGTAGATCGCGCTCAGGCGCTCGACGATCGGCTCGGCGTGGCCACTCTGATCGAACTCCTGCAGGGCGATCGTTACGCCTGCGACATCTGCGCGGCGTTCACGGTGCAGGAGGAGATCGGCCTACGCGGGGCCAAGGTCGCGGCCTACACATTCGACCCGACCGTCGGCTTCGCGCTCGATTGCACGCCCGCTGCCGATCTGCCGCCAAGCGCACCCGAGGCCGAGAACACGCGCTACAACACACGCGTCGGCGCCGGCCCGGCCCTGTACGTGGCGGATGGCCACACCGTCGGCGATCGACGGTTGCTCGCCTATCTCGAGCGGATGGCTGACGCCCGTTCGATCACGGTCCAACGGCGCCAACCCGGCGGCGGCGGCACTGACGCCGGCGCGATCCATCGCAGCCGCGGCGGCATCCCGAGCCTGTCGATCAGCGTGCCCGGGCGGTATCTGCACGGCCCCTATGCTCAGGCGCGCGTCGCCGACTGGCGGGCGTCGGTTGAGTTGATGCGCGCTGCCTTGAGTGAATGGCCAGGGCTGCCTTCGATGCGCGCTGCGTGAGGCAGTCAGCGTGAGCCGGGATCTCGACGTGCAGCGTCGCGAGTACAGCCTGGGCGGCCTCAACGAAGCCGAGGCCGGCGACGATCCGATTGGCTTGTTTGGAGCCTGGCTGCGTGTCGCGGCCGAAGGCGGCCTGAGCGAGCCGAACGCCATGACCCTGGCGACGGCCACGCCCGAGGGGGTGCCGTCGGCGCGCATGGTGCTGCTCAAGAGCTTCGACGCTGACGGCTTCGTGTTCTTTTCAAACTACGGGAGCCGCAAGTCGCGCGAGTTGTCGGCCAACCCGCATGCAGCGCTCGTGTTCTTTTGGGGGACGCTCGAGCGTCAGGTGCGTGTGGTCGGTCGGGCGGAGCGAGTGAGCGCGGCCGAGTCGGACGCCTACTATGCGTCGCGGCCGCGCGAAGCCCAGCTCGGGGCCTGGGCGTCGCCGCAGAGCCAGCCGATCGAGTCGCGCGCCGAGCTCGAGGAGCGGCTGGCCGACGTGGAGCGACGGCTGGCAGGCGCTGCGCCGTCGCGGCCTGAGGGGTGGGGTGGCTGGCGCATTGTCCCGGACGAGATCGAATTCTGGCAGGGCCGATCCGGCCGAATGCACGACCGACTGCTCTATCGACGCTCCGACTCGGGCTGGATTCGCCAGCGTCTGGCGCCGTAAGCGTTCAATTTGTGCGATGGGCCACCCGCCTGTCGCCGCGACATGTGTGAGGACGAGATGAAGCAACTCATCCAGAGGTTGACCGAAACATACGGGCCAGCGGGCCATGAAGACGCCGTGCGTGACCTCGTGCGCGCCGAGATCGAGGGGTTGGCGAGTTCGGTCACTGTCGATCCGATGGGCAACCTGATCGCGATCCGCAAGGGTCGTGGCCGCAACGGACGCAAGGTCGCGCTGGCCGCCCATATGGATGAGATCGGCTTGATCGTCAGCCACATCGATGCGCGCGGTTTTGCGCGTGTCACCAACGTTGGCGGTGTGCGGCCGTTGTATGCAGCAGGCAACCGCGTGCGCTTCACAAACGGCGCGATCGGCGCGATTGGCGTCGAGGCTCGCCGTGACAACCCCAACCACATCCCGTCGTTGACCGATCTGTATATCGACTTCGGTGTGTCACGCGCGGCCGATGTCCCGGTGCGCATCGGCGACGTGGGCGGCTTTGCCGGCCCCTTCGTCGAACTGGGCGGCAATCGGCTGATGTCCAAGAGCATGGACGACCGCGTGGGTGTCGCCATTCTGATCGAGACACTGCGACGACTGAAGAACTCGCCCCACGAGATCGCGTTCATGTTCACCGTGCAGGAAGAACTCGGTCTGCGCGGCGCTGGCCCGGCGGCCTTCTCGTTTGAACCCGAGGTCGTGCTGGCCGTCGACGTGACAGCCACCGGCGACACGCCGAACGGGGCGCGCATGGCCGTGGCCCTCGGCGACGGCGCCGCGATCAAGGCCAAGGACACGGGCCTGCTCGTCGATCCGCGTCTACGTGACCTGCTCGTCAAGCGCGCGGCCGACGCCCGCATCCCCTACCAGCTCGAGGTGCTCGAAGGCGGTCGCACCGACGCCGCCGAGATGCAGCTGGCGCGGGGTGGGGCGATCGCCGGGTGCATCTCGATCCCGTGTCGGTACGTCCATGCGCCCTGTGAGGTCGTCGACCTCGGCGACGTCGAGGCCTGCGTCAGTCTGCTTGTCGCCACATTGTCGAAACCGATCGAGCTTTGAGATTGCTGATTGCTGATTGGAACTCAATCAGCAATCAGCAATCAGCAATCGGAGCCCTGTCATGGACTACCGTCGTCTCGGTTCCACCGGCCTGAAGGTTTCCGAGCTTTGTCTCGGCACGATGCAGTTCTTGTGGACGACGGACGAGGCCAACAGCCTGGCTGTCCTCGATGCCTTCGTCGAGGCCGGCGGCAACTTCATCGACACGGCCGACATCTACTCGAGCTGGGCACCCGGGCTCAAGGGCGGCGAAGCCGAGACCGTCATCGGCGGTTGGATGCGCTCGCGCGGCAATCGCCGCGACGTCGTGATCGCGACCAAGGTGCGCGGCCGCATGTGGCCGGGACCGAACGGCGAAGGCCTGAGCCGCGCCCACATCATCACGGCCTGCGAGGACTCGCTCCGCAGGCTTGGCACCGATCACATCGACCTGTACCAGACCCACTGGCCCGATGACGACACGCCCATTGACGAGACCCTGCGCGCGTTGGACGATTTGATCCACGCCGGCAAGGTGGGCTACATCGGCTGCTCGAACATCAAGGGCTGGCAACTTGTGGAAGCGCTGCTGACGGCGCGCGAAGCCGGGCTGGCCGCTTACGTGAGCATCCAGCCGCACTGGTCGCTCGCGCATCGCGATGAGTTCGAGAACGACGCTTACGCCGTCGCGCGCAAGTACGGTCTCGGGGTCGTGCCCTACAGCCCGCTGGCGGCCGGTTTCCTCACTGGCAAGTACCGCCGCGATCAGGCGCTGCCCGACAGCCAGCGCGTTCGCAGCGTCAAGCGCTATCTCAACGAACGCGGCTTCACGCTTCTCGACAGGCTCGAGGCCGTGGCTCGGGCGCGCGGCAAGACGATGGCGCAGATCGCGTTGGCCTGGTTGCTCACGATGCCGGACACCACGGCGCCGATCATCGGTGCCAACACGCCGGCGCAACTCGCCGAGAGCCTGGGCGCAGCCGGGCTGCGTCTCTCGGTCGATGACATGGCAACGCTGGATGCTGCTGCCCGGCCCGCGACCGAGGACTCTGACTGAGCCGCGATGGCCGTCGATTACGAGGCGGCTCTGGCCGCCGTTCAGCAGGATCCGCGCTACAAGGCCAACATCGATTATGGCCAGCCGCGATCGGGCCATCCTGAAGGCACGATCAAGGCCCACATCCTGACCCTCGAGGGCAATCTCGAGCAGATCCGCTCGCGGCTTGACCCGGCCGTCGAGGCCCGGCTGCGGTTCGCCATCCACGTCCACGACACCTTCAAGCCCGAAGCGCGCGTTTCGGAAGGCGTGCGCGATCATGGCCTGCTGGCCCGTGACTTCGCCGCCGAATTCATCGTCGACAACGACATGCTTGCGCTGCTCGAGCTCCACGATGAGCCGTACCGGCTGTGGAAGAGCTGGGCCCGTACCGGCACGCTCGATACGCAACGTCTCGAACATCTCGCCGGCCGGATCGTGGATTGGGATCAGTTCCTGGCCTTCGTGATCCTTGATAGTTGGACGGCGGGCAAGAGCCTCGACAAGCTGCGCTGGTTCATCCGCGCGGCGCTGGCGATCCGACCGAGCGCGATCGATGCCGGTTGGCTCCCGCCCTATCTCCTGCAGAACCATCTCTACGAGGTTGAAGGCGATCAGTTGAAGGGTTTCTTCGAAGGCTGGCCGCAGCCGCCGTCGCTCGACGCGCATCTGCGCCTGCTGGCGGGCTCGAGCCGGATCTGGCTGGCGCGCGTCCCGGAGAGCGGGCAGGTGATCGGCTTCATCACGGCGCTGACCGACGGCGTGCTGTCGGCCTACATCCCGTTGCTCGAAGTGCTGGCCGAGCATCGCAGGCATGGCGTCGGCGGCCTGCTGACTCGCCTCATGCTGGCCGATCTTTCGGACCTCTACATGATCGACCTCGTCTGCGACGAGGAGCTCCAGCCCTTCTACGCCCGCCAGGGCTTCACGCCGACCCGCGCCATGTCCGTCCGCCGCTACGGTCAAATCCCCTGAACCGTCAGGCATGTCTGCCCCTCAGCGAATATCTGGCCGCGAATTTCGCGAATGACGCGAATTGCAGCGGGCGGTAGCGCGCGAGCAAGTCATTCCATTCTCACATTCGCGTCATTCGCGAAATTCGCGGCCAAAACGTCTGTGATACTCTGCCCGCAGGCGCGTCTTACTGGGTGAGATGAACGTGGTGCTGCCATTTCGTAAAGCCGGGGTCGCTGAGACGATGGATTGGGACGCGCTCTACACCGAACACGTCGGGCGCGTCTTCAACTTCTTTCGGTACCGTGTCGGCGACTCGGCGACGGCCGAGGACCTGACCGCGACGACGTTCGAGAAAGCCTGGTCGCGTCGCGGCCAGTTTCGCGGAGACGTCGCCGGCTTCACAGGCTGGTTGTACGCGATCGCTCGCAACGTGGCCCACGACTACTTCCGGAAGAGCCCGTCTCTTGTCACTCTGGATGCGGTTGGCCAGACCGCCGCTCCGGGGAGCCTTGCCGATCAGATCGAACAGGCGCGCACGTTCGCGACGCTGGTGGCCGCTCTGCAGAAGCTGCCGGAGCGCGAGCGCGATCTGGTCGCCCTCAAATATGGCGCCGACCTGACCAATCGCGAGATCGCCCGACAGCTTCGCCTGAGCGAAAGCAACGTCGGCACGATCTTGAGCCGCACCGTCCAACGGCTGCGGCGCGACCTGGAGATGCACGATGAACGATGACTTTCTCAGGCGTCACCGGCGACAGCCCGATCCGAGGTTTGTCACTCGGCTTGCCGCACAACTCGAGTCAAACTCCACAAGGAGAGCCCCCATGTTTTCACGTTTCACGCGGGCCGCGCTGCCGGCCCTCCTGATCGTCCTTGTCGCCATCGCCGTCACGCTTGTGGTCTCGCCGGAGGCGCGCGCCGCCGTGCAGGCCCTGATGAGCTTCAACGGCGTCACCGTCACGCTCGGCGACGACGGGAAATTGACCGCGACCGGCAACACCGACGCCATCGTCCATCAGGACGACTACTCGGTGGCCGTGCAGAGCGACGACGGCTGCCAGGTCCAGGGTGTGGCCGTCGCTCCGCCGACCACGAGCGAGTTCCTGGCCGCGGCGGATGTGCTGGCCCAGCACCCCGATCTGGTCCTACCGAAAGTGCCCGCCGGGTACACGCTGGCTCCGCAGGCTGAGGTCGTCAGCGATGGGCGCATCGAACTGACCTGGGCCGATGCGGCCGGCCACACGATCACGTACTCGCGCCGCCCCGGCGCGCCCCTGACGATCTCCGTGGTTGCCGACGCCACCACGCCCTGCCAGCCCGGCACGGATGGCGGACCCGCTGAGGCTCCGTTGGGTGGCACCGCCATGGCCGAACCCGGCGTGAAGGTGGAAGGGCAATCGGTCGAGATCGACGGCGGTGCTGGCCCGACCGAGGGCTTCGTCGTCCAGGCGAGCGGCGGCGAAGGCGAAGTCGCTCATGCCTGGGAGGCCGAAAGCTTCATTCACCTGCTCACGGCCAGCGATCCGGCTCTCACGGTCGATGACCTGAAGGCCATGCAGCCGTAACGAGACAGGCGTTCGGCGCTGATGAACGGGCGACGGCGCCTCTGCCGTCGCCCGTTTTTGTGTGGAGAGGGGGCGCAGTACAATTCACCGTCAGGATCGGGGGGCCGACCTGTTCATAGTGTTGTCCGGTCGGCGCCGACGAGGCGTCGTGATTCGTTCTATGACTTTGTGCTCAACATGTCAAAGCCAATTCCATCGCTCACTCTCAGGGCCGTGGCGACTGTCCTCGCCGCTGGGACCCTGGCCTGTGCGTCACTCCGTTCCGCGACCCCGACGGCGATCCCGTCCGCAACGCCAACCCATTCGCCCAGCCCGCGGCCACCTACTTCAACCGTGTCGCCGACACCGGTGATGACGGCCACGCAGGCGCCAGCTGCCGCGACGGCCACTGCGCGGGCCGGCGCGGCGCGCACGGCTGTGGCGGCTACAGCCGTCGCCGAGGCAGCGCTTGCCGCGACCCTGGATGCGCTGGCCTTGGATCCGCCCTCCGTCCAGGTGCTCGCGGCAACCGAAAAGGCTCAGGCGACTGAGCTTGGCGCGTGGCTTGAGGATCCCATCCTCTTTTCGGATGGCTTCGACACACAAACCGAGCCGATCGGCTGGTACTTCGGCGATGATGCCGATGAATACAGCGAGAGTTCCTGGTCGCTTCGAGATGGCGTCATGGTCTGGCACGAGAAGGCCTTCAAGAGCACCTTCAACGTAGCGATGCAGAACATGTTTTTGGCCAATGACTTCGCCGCTCGCGCCGAGATCCGGCTTGCTGAGGGCCCGAGCGACACCATCTACGGTCTTGTCCTGCGCTTCGACAATCAGGATCGTCTGTATTTCTTTGCGGTGACCGAACTCGGGCAGTACGCGTTCTTCTTGCTCGATACCGAGTGGCATCCGATCACCGACTGGATCGATACTGCCGCTATCCGTCAGGGCGAGACCAACACCTTACTTGCCGTCGGTGACGGCCCTGTCTTCTGGTTTTACATCAACGACCATTTCGTCGGCGCGGCCTACGACGACACGATCAGTTCCGGTCTGTTCGGTTGGGGTGTCGGGTTGGATGCGCATGATCAGGCAACTCTGGAGCTCAATCAATACGAGCTCCGCCGGGAGCCCTGACATCTGATATTGATCAGCACGTTGAACAGGGGAGGGTGGAATGATTCGTGTGCGACGCATCGTGGCCCTGACGGCACTTATGCTTGCCGTGTTCGCTTTTCTGGGGCGGGTGAGTTCCAGCGCTATCCTGGCGCAAGAGACGACAGGCACCTGGAGCCTTGCGCCCGCGCGAGTGGCCGGGGATTGGGAAGTGTTTGCGACAGGGAGTGACATCACCGACGTGGTGGTGGACGGCTCCATTCTTTGGGCCGCCTCAGACGGCGGTCTGCTCCGCTGGGATCGTGAGACCGGCAACCTCGTCCAATATCTGGCGCCGGATCAGCCCCTGCCGAGTAACAGCCTCAGCGAGATCGAGTTGTGGGAAGGAAAGCTCTACATCAGTGGCTACGGCGGCCTATCGGTCTTCGACCGCGACCAGACCTGGACCCGCTACGGCGAAGCCGAGATCGGGCAGACGTTGAGCTACCACGCCCCGATGGCCATGGTGGATGGCGTGTTGTGGGTGTCCGGAGAGGACAGCCTGGTCTGTCTGTTCCCCGATGGGCGTTGGAGAGTTGCGCCGAGCGACACCACGCACGGATCAGGCGAGCACGTCATCGACCTCGTGTCTCGATCGGATAGCCTCTACGTCATCTATCGTGTGGGCGCGACGACAATGGATCCGGTGCGCGTCGCGCGCTATGCCGACGGTCAGTGGACCACCGTTGACGAGCCGCAGCGGCAGTACTACGAAGACTCCACTGGCGCGCTCTGGCGTTACGGCGACGACTGGTCTAAGCTCGAGCGCAGCCTTGATCAGGGAAAAACATGGGTCAAGATCCAGTCTGGATTGAGATTCCCGAGAGTCGTCGCAGAAACAGCTGAAGGCGATGTGATTGTTGCGAGCGATCAGGCTTTGCTCGTGATGCGCGACGGTGAGATCGTCGAACGTTACGACTATGCGGCTGTTGGCCCCGAACTCAACTACATCAACATCCTTGAGTGGGACGATGCCGGTCGACTGTGGATCGCGACGGACGGTCGCGGCCTGTCCCGCTACGACGGCACATCCTTTACAAACTGGCAGCCCGAGAACAGTGGTCTGCGCGACGGCGCGATTCGCGGCATGGTCGTCACCGACGAACGCATCTATGCCGGTACATACGCGTCCGCCGGCGATGGCGGCGTCAATATCCTGGATCTAAAGACAGAAACCTGGTCGAACCTCTGGCCTGGCGAGACAGAACTCAGCGGCGGCGGGGTGGGCGGGATGGCGGTTGACGCGGCGGGTCGGGCGTACTTCCCGACAGCCGCCGGCGTGCTCGACATCTGGGATGGCACGACCTGGTCTCACATCCCGATGCCGGGGTCCGAGGGCACCCTGCCGAGCACGTCGGAGGGTTTCGTCGACTCGAGAGGCCACTATTGGGTCGGTTCGGGCGCCGACCTGCTCGAATACTCGGGCGTTGGCTGGACGATCTATCCGCTTGGCGCCGCCATCTCATCGCTCGCCCTGGGTGAAGACGGTCGCCTGTGGGTGGGATCTGACAACGGCCTCTACGTTCGTGACGTCGACGAGACCTGGCGCTTCTACAACGGCCAGAGATTGGGCGTCAGCCTGGGTTGGATTGGTGATGTGGCGATCGATCCGGCAGGCCGCGTCTGGTTGGTGAGTCTCGAAGACCTCGTTGTGTTCAACGGCAGCCAGACGTACGCCTTCGACGAAGCCGACGCCGGGATTACGGGCTGGGACAATGCCATCACGTTCGACTCGGCGGGCGAACCCTGGGTCGGCGGTTCGTTCGGCACGCTGGCCCATTTTCGGGGCGAGCTTCCGTTGTCGGCGTTTTCGGGATTGACGCTTGAGCCGGATAGGAGCTGGACAGCGGACGAAATGGCGCAACGCAACGACGCGCTTGTCAATCCCTTTGGCTTCGATCAACCCAATCCACTCGTGACGTCGAACGATCGTCCGTCTCCGACCGCATGGTGGCTAATAGGCGGTGTCGCGGCTTTGTTGTCTTTGGCCTCGATCATCGTCATTGGGGCGCTGGCCTGGGTGCTGCGACCCGGCCGGAAAGAATGATCCGCGCGCATCTCCGGGTCGTCTAGCTCGACGGACGGCCTGGAGTTCCTTTATCTGCATCCGCGCACGCCCTGGCAGGGATCCTGGCCGCGGCTCAACCGGGACCCGAATTGG
>CAYZRP010000171.1:0-11647 GCA_964480865.1 uncultured Anaerolineales bacterium
GACGAGGGGGTGTGCTTTCCCGGGCAGGCGCGTATCCGGTAGGCCAATCGCATCTTGCAGCCTCAGAAGGTCTGCCGCGGTTTTGCGGATGCAGGCTCTCGTCACCCGAACGCCAATGGCTCGGCGCATTTCCGGTGCGACATCGTAGAAATCCGCTAGTCCGCGGCTCATGCCGAACCCGCAACGACTCAGGCGCGACGGCTCTGGCATATTCACAGGGCACGTTCCGCTGTCCGCAGTCTGCCGTCCGCCGTCCATTACAATGTCCCCCGATGACTCACTTGCTCCAAACACGGGCCTGGGGCGAACTTAAAGCCCGTTTCGGCTGGGAGGCCGACAACACCGCCTCACCGCTCATGCTCTACCGACGCCTGCCGCTGGGCTTGCGCCTTGCCTATGTGCCGCGCGGCCCGAAGCCCACAGCCGCGCAACTCACGGCGCTGTCGACGGCGGCGCGGCGGCGCGGCGCCTTCATGCTCAAGCTCGAGCCCGACGTCGAGGACACGCCCGACGCCGTCGCCGATCTGCTCGCACTTGGCCTGCAGCCCTCGCCGCACGCCATCCAGCCGCGCCGCTCGATCGTCATCGATCTGGCCGGCAGCGCCGACGACGTGCTGGCGCGGATGAAGCAGAAGACTCGCTACAACATCCGCCTTTCCGAAAAAAAGGGCGTTTCGGCCCGCCTGGGCACGGCCGCCGATCTGCCGGCTTTCAACGCCCTGATGCACGAGACGGGCTCGCGCGACGGCTTCGGCATCCACGCGCCCGAATACTACGCCGCCGCCTTCGAGATCTTCGCGCCGCAGGGCCAGGCGACTCTGGCTTTGGCCGAGTTCGAGGGCCGCTTGCTCGCCGCCGTGATGGCCTTCGCCGTCGATGGGAATGCCTGGTACCTGTACGGCGCCTCGTCTGACCACGAGCGGCAGCGCATGGCCCCCTACCTGGCTCAATGGGCCGCCATCGAGTGGGCGCGCAAGCAAGGCGCGCTGACCTACGATCTCTGGGGCGTGCCCGACGCCGACGAAGGGGCGCTCGAAGCCGGCTTTGAAACCCGCCGCGACGGCCTGTGGGGCGTCTATCGCTTCAAGCGCGGCTGGGGCGGCCGGCTCACCCGCACCATCGGCGCCTGGGATCTCGTCTTCAACCCCTGGCTCTACAGGCTCTACACGCTCTACATGTCGCGCCGCGCGACGGGTGAGTGAAGTGGCCATGACCTTCACGCCCATCACGGATCCGCACGCCTGGGACGCGCTCGCCCAATCGCTGCCGAATGCCCACATCCTCCAATCCTGGGCCTGGGGCGAGATCAAGAGCCGCTGGGGCTGGCAGGCCGAACGGCTCGCCTGGGCCGACGGCCGCGCCGCCGCTCAGGTGTTGACTCGCACCGCAGCCCGCGGCCTCGTCACTTACCTGTACGTCCCACGCGGACCCCTGCTCGACTGGGGCGACACCGCCGTGCGCGATCGCGTCCTGGCCGACCTCGAAGAGGTGGCGCGCCGCCGCGGCGCCGTGGCCCTCAAGATCGATCCCGATGTCGCCGTGCGCCTCGGGCTCTTCGGCGCCGAAGTCGATCAACCCGCCGGGCTGGCCGCGCGCGAGACACTGCTGACTCGCAGCTGGGCCCTTTCGCCCGAGCAGGTGCAGTTCCGCAACACCGTTAAGCTCGATCTCTCTCGCGGCGCCGACGCCGTTCTGGCCGACATGAAGCAGAAGATGCGCTACAACGTCCGCCTGGCCTCGCGCAAAGGCGTCGTCGTGCGCCACGGCGGGCTCGACGATCTGGCGACGCTCGCCGCGCTTTACGCCGAGACCGCTGCGCGTGATGGCTTCCTGATCCGCCCGCCAGCCTACTACGCCGATGTCTGGCGCACGATGCTGGCCGCCGGCCATGCGCAGCCACTGATCGCCGAGGTCGAGGGCGAGGCCGTGGCGGCCGTGGTGCTCTTCACCTACGGCCCGACGGCCTGGTACTTCTACGGCATGAGCAAGGCAACGCATCGCGACCGCATGCCCAACCATTTGCTGCAGTGGGAAGCGATCCGCTGGGCCTCCGAACGCGGCCTGATGGCCTACGACCTGTGGGGCGCGCCAGACTCCTTCGACGAGCAGGATCGGATGTGGGGGGTCTGGCGCTTCAAAGAGGGCTTCAATGGCCAGGTTGTCCACGGCCTCGGCGCCTGGGATTTTGCGCCGTCGCAGGCGCGCTATCGGCTCTTCACTTCGGCGTTGCCGCGCATCCGCTCGCTGCTGCGCCGCCGGGTCACCTCGTCTCGCGCCGAGGGCGGCTGATCACAGCATCGGCTGCCGTGGGGCGACGGTTCGCGCGATCACGAATCCCCATCCGCGAGATCCGCGGCCAACACCTCACGGCAACGTCTCGAAATCACCGCGCCCGTCGGTGCTCAGCCTGTAGCGGTGGTAGCCGTCGGCCGCCCCGTCCCACAGCGATACATCCAGCCAGCGCTCGTCAACTGACCAGCCCAGGATCTGGGCGCCCACCACGCTCGCCTGTGGCAACGGCTGCGTATCGAGTTGCACCGGCCCGCCATCCGCAAGATCGATCACAAACACGTGATCGGCCAGGCCATTGAGTTCCGGCCCAGCCGCGACATACGCCCAGCGCGTGCCAGAGGACGTCGGCACGGGGTCGCCCCGGACGCGCTCGGCGACGACGCGTGAGGCGCAGGCGTTGGTGTCGCACAGACGCAGGCTACGGTCTTCGGTGGTGGTGCCGTGCCAGCAACCGGCCGCGAGCGTGTGGTCACGCTGGATCAGGCTCATCGATCCGCTCGCGCCCAACACGGCCTCGCGCACGTCTTCACTTCGCGAGCATGGGTAGACCAGATCCGGCGAGGCGCGCACCAGGCATGTATCGACGCGAGCCGAAGCGTTTTCGAGATCGCACGCGCAGGCTGGCATGAAAGCCGGCAGCAGCGTGGGTGATGCGATCGGTGTGGAGTCGGATGACTGAGTCGCGCAGTCCGGCAGCGAAGGCGTGGCCGTTGCGAACGGCGCCGATGTCGCAGGGGTGGACACACAGGCGGCCGCGACCCAGAGCGCGATCACGCCCAGAGGCAAGAGCGATGGGCGGACGTTCAGCATGCTGGCATGCTACATCGTCCGGCACGGCGCGAGTGTGACGATCGGGTCACAAATCCGGATACGAGGAGAGTTCGATGTCGGGTTGGGCCGCGGCGCGGCGTTCGCGCAGACCCAGCACGGCGATCAGGCCGAAACTGGCGGCGTAGAGCAGCAGCACGGGCACGAAGTTCGGCGCCAATCGCAGCGCGATCCAGGCCGAGTACAGGGCGTACGAAGCAAGTGCGATCTCGCCCAGGAACCAGTCGTCCGAGCGAATGGCATAGCCTGGCGCGTCGCCGCCGCCCGATTTGGGCGTGCGCTCGAAGCCGCGGCCCTTACCGGTCAACGCGCCCCACAGCGCCTGGGTCGTGCTCCAGGCCAGCCCGAGAAAGACCAGCGTCAACACCGGGAAGATCCAGATGCGCTTCAACGCGCGCCACGGCGACTCGCCGCGAAAGACGGCCAGCGCCCATTGACCCCAGACGGCTGTCAACGGCGGCACCAGAGCGAGCGCCGAGAGCAGATCCCAGTTGATCGGCGCCTGGCCACCGCTGAGCATGAGCGGCAGGGTCAGCAACAACGAGGCCACGAGCAGGGCGTGCGGCAAATAGCCGAGGATGTGCAGGAAGCCGAGCAGCTTACGCAGCGGGTTCGTCGGCGCCAGGGCGAGAGCGGCCCCACATTTTCCGAACACCTGGAACGACCCCTGCGCCCAGCGGAACTGCTGCTGTCGGAAAGCCGCGGCGCCGATCGGCAACTCGGCCGGCACACCCACGTCGGCACGATACCGCAACCGCCAGCCCCTGAGTTGTGCGCGGTACGAAAGATCGAGATCCTCAGCCAGGGTGTCGCCCTGCCAGCCACCGGCGTCATCGATGCAGACGCGTCGCCACAGGCCGGCGCTGCCGTTGAAGTTCATCAACAACCCCGCGGCCGACCGCGCGACCTGATCCACGCTGAAGTAGCCGTCGAACATCAAGGCCTGAGCGCGCGTCAGGAGCGTCGCGTCGTGGTTGAGGTGTTCCCAGCGCGCCTGCACCAGGCCGAGCCGCGGTTGGTCCACAAACTCGGGCAACAGGCGCTTGAGCAGATCAGCGTGCGGCACGAAGTCGGCGTCGAAGATCGCCACAAACTCCGCCTGCGGCGCAAGCGCGAGCCCGGCGGCCAACGCCCCGGCCTTGAAGCCCGAACGATTCCGACGATGCACATGCGTGATCGATACCCCTGAAGCCGCAAGCCGCGCCACGCAGGCCCTGGCGCGCTGCGGCGTGTCGTCGGTCGAGTCGTCGAGCACCTGGATGTGCAGCCGGTCACGTGGATAGTCGAGCGCGGCAGCGGCAGCGATGGCCCTGTCGACGACGCAGCGTTCATTGAAGAGCGGGATCTGGACGAGGACGTGTGGCCACGCGTCAGGCGCCGTCTCCACGCGCCGCATCTCGCGTCTCCAGTTGAAGACCGCGATGCCGAGGAGCAAGGCCATGTGTCCACCAAAGAGCGCAACGCCAATCAGGGTGGCCGCATAGAGCCAGCCGATCATCTGAGCCGACATATGCCGAAATTGTATCGAAGCGCATCACGATCCGGCTGTGGCGTTGCACAGGAAAATTACCGATCCGGGGCCATTTGTAGGACGGAGACCGACACAGCGGTTCAGGCCTTCAATTCGAGGAGTTCGTACACAACGACCGGCTGAACGCGGCCCTTGAGTTGCAGATTCTGAGCAGCGCCGACCACCGCCCGATCCGCAATGCGTCGATAGACCGCCTCGCTGATCGTCACGCGCCCGGCCGCGCCGCGGTCTTCGATGCGCTTCGTGGTGTTGACGGTGTCGCCGATGATCGTGTAGTCGAGGCGGTTCTTGTGGCCGACGAGCCCCACGACGGCTTCGCCGCAGTGCACGCCGATGCGGAAGCTCATCTGAAACGCTTCGGGCATCTGCGATTGCAGCGCTGCGACGGCATCGCGCATGCGCAGGGCGGCGCGACAGGCTCTCAGTGCGTGGTCGGGCTGATCGTCGGGCGCGTTAAAGAACGCCATCACCGCATCGCCCACGAACTTATCGACAGTGGCTTCTTCGTCGAGGAGCACTTCGGCCGCCGTGCCGACGTAGCGGTTGAGCGCCTCGATCAGGATCTCGGGGTCGACGCTTTCGCTGAGTGTGGTGAAGCCTTCGATGTCCGCGAAGAGGACGCTGACGTCTTTGCGCTCGCCGCCGAGCTTGAGCCCCTGGAGGTTCAACCGCTCGACGACCTGCGGTGGCACCATGCGGGTGAAGATGTCGAGTTTTTCGCGCAGCTTGCGCTGTTCGGTGATGTCGTCGAGGACGATGACGACGCCCTGGCTACGCGCGCCGCTCGCCAGCGGGCTGACGTTCAGTCGCCAGTCGCGTGACCCGCGGCCGGGCAGGTCGGTCTGCGCCTCCTGGCCGAGGAGGGCTCGGCCGTCGCGCTTGACCTGTCCCATCATCTCTTGCAGCGCGTGATCCACGTTGGGGAGCGCCTGGGTCAACGGCTTGCCGATCAACTCAGCGCGTGTGCGCCCAAGGATCGCCTCGGCGGCGCGGTTGGCCAGGGTGACCACATCCTGCATGTCGGTCGTGATCACGCCCGAGGCGATCGAGGCGAAGATGCTGTCGAGCAGTTCCTTGAGCTCGCTGACCTGCTGAAAGTGCCGCGCGTTTTCGATCGCGATGGCGGCCTGGTTCGAGAACGCCGCGAGCAGATCGCGCTCACGCTCGGTGAAGAGCCCGGTGCGGATGCGGCTGTCGGCGTAGATCACGCCGGTCAGTCGGCCGCGCACCTTGAGCGGCACGCACACGATCGAACGTAGGTTGTAGCCGATCACGCTGGCCTGCGCCGAGAACCGCGGATCATCCGACGCGTTTGTGGTGACGACGGGCTGCCCGCTCTCGGCGACCGCCGCCAGCACGGTGCGGCTGACCGTGAAGTCTTCCTGAGCCAGCTGTTCGCGATCCATGCCGCGCGCGATGCGCAGCTGCAGTTCGTTGCGGTCGTTGCGCAGCATCAGGAAGCCGCGCTCGGCGCCGATCAGGGCGATGATCGTGTCCATCACCTGGTTCAGCACCATGGTCAGGTCGAGCGACGAATTGACGACCGAGGCAGTGTCGGCGAGCGCGCGCAACCGGGCGAGTTCGCCCTCCTGGGCTGCGACGGCCGGCGAGGCGGCGTCGAGCGCGATGCGGATCTGGTTCAGGCCGTCGATCAGAGCCGGCGGCACGTTGCGCATCGTGTTGGCCTGGCGCTCGAGGCGCTGACGCAGATCTTCCGAAAGGCGGTTGACGTCCTTCAGCAACTGCCCTGGCGCCGTCGTCGGGTCAGACGCTGGCTTCAGGGGGCTTGTGGCAGTTGGCCGCGGAGTGGAAGGTGTGTCGCGCATCAGCCTGTCCTTATGATAACCAGCCACGCCTTCTGTCGATCCAAAAGGTTGATAAATGTCGCGTAAAGGCCGGCTAAACCGGGCGCGTTAGGGCGACCGCCACTCAGCCAGGATCGCGCGTGCCGATCCGAAGGCGATGTCCTCGGGCAGCTCGGCCGAGCTGAAGAAGCGCGCGTCGCAGGCATCGTCACCGGCGCACAGTTCGCCGCCGACGATCTCGGCCCGGAACGCGAGCAACAGGTCGGCACCTTCGGCCGGCTCGTGGCGTCCGAACACGTCCCACAGGGTCGTGGCCACAACCTGCAGCCCTGTTTCTTCGAGGGCCTCGCGTTCGGCGGCCCGGCGCGGATCCTCGCCCGCATCCATGAAGCCGGCCGGCACCGACCACTTGCCGGCCTCCGGATCGCCGCGCCGCTGGATCAGCAGGATCTTGCCCTCCTGCTCGATCACGGCCGCCACCGCCACCTTCGGATCCAAGAAGTGGATGTACCCACAGTCCGGGCAGACCGGCCGCGAGGCCCCGTACACGTGGCGGCGTTCGATCGCATGACCACAACGAACGCAAAACCGCACCAATTCGAGACGTTGAGCAGGTTCCATGCCGACAGTATAGGACAACGAAACGACCCTGCCGATGGTTTCGGCAGGGTCGTTTGCTCACTTCAAGGAAACGGGGATCAGCCGAGCGAACGGCGCGTCAGCCAGAGCGCGATGGTGGCGCCAGCCAGCACGAGGGCGGCCACACCGACGGCGATCGTCCAGGGCTGGATCAGGGGCTGAGGATCTTCGAGCGCCGTTTCCTCTGCCTGACCCACAACGGGCTGTGGTGTCTCATCGGCCAGTTGCGAGAGGTTTGTCACGGACGAATCGCCAACCGGAGAGGTCTCCTGCATGGTCCGCGCCCCGGCGTCAACGGTCTGCGTCTCGGCGACGTCGCTGCCCGCGATCTTGCCGGTCAGTTGCTCAGTCGTCACGGTCGGGGTTTCGAGCCCGCCGCCCATGCCAGCGCCAGCGGGGCTCTCGAGCGTGAAGCCGTCCGTTACGGGCCCGGTGGCGTACAGGTTGCCGGTCTCGGTCGGGGTCTCGGCGATTTGAATCCCCGCGATCTCCGGCGCTGCTTCGGGCGCTTCCTGCAGGTCTGCGGCCGGCGCTGAGCTCGAGGCGAAGTCCGCAGCGGGCACGGCCGGCGGTTGAGCCAGGCCGCCAGTGCGAGCCAGGTCGAGTCCAAGCAACGTGACGAAGAGCAGGCTGGCGACACCGGTCACCACGCGCATCGTCGCGAAGGTTGAGAAGGAGAAGAGACCGCGCTTGCGTCGTGGGCGGATAGCAGCCGCCTGAGCGGCAGTCAGCGTGAAGTTGCGCGGGGCGCGTAGAGCCGGAAGCTTCTGCAGCAGGAGCTTATCCTGACGTAGAGCCTTGAGCGTGTGTCGCAGTTCACGATCGTCAGCCAGACGAGCTTCGAGCGATTTGCTGTCGCGCTCGTTCAGCTGACCATCGACATAAGCGGAGAGTACTTCGTAGTCGCGTTCTGAAATCATACCGACGCCTCATCGCTCAGACGATAGATGGCCGGTAGAAGTTCCCGAACGCCCTGCAGGCAATCGCGCAGACGAGCGCGAGCACGCGAGAGACGAGACTTAACCGTTCCTAAGGCGAGCCCGGTGCTGGCTGCGATCTCGCCGTAATCGAAGCCCTGCACATCACACAATACCGCCACGGTGCGCATGTCCTCCGGGAGTCGATTGAGGCAGTTCTGGATCGCGAGCGCGACCTCGCGGCGTTGCGCGATCTCTTCGGGGCCGTCGTCGGGAGAAGCCAGCGAGCGCTCGCTCTCGAGATCGGGCCCGT
Source organism: uncultured Anaerolineales bacterium (assembly GCA_964480865.1). Taxonomy (GTDB): domain Bacteria; phylum Chloroflexota; class Anaerolineae; order Anaerolineales; family UBA6663; genus UBA6663. Next base: position 8,326 of record CAYZRP010000171.1, read on the forward strand.
CTTCACTGACCAGATCTTCGAGCGAGGTGGCCGGGCGGCGCTGTCGACGACGGAGTTCGTCGTAGCAGGCGTTCGTGACGATGCGCATCAGCCAGGCCTTGAAAGACCCGCCGCGGTAGTCGGGCAGGTGTCGGAAGGCCGCGATGAAAGCGTCCTGCGTGGCATCGGAAGCCGACGAGGCGTCGCCCATGATGCGGTAGGCCACGTTGTAGGCCAGATTCTGGTAGGTCAACACCAGGCTGTTGAAGGCGTCGGCGTCGCCCTCCTGGGCGTCGCGGATCAGACCGGGCTCATCCATGCCGCAATCATACCTTCGCTGCCGGGGATGGGGAAATAGTAGGAAACGGCGGTCTTAGGGGCGCCTCGGGCGTGGCGGAAAGAAACCGGGAGTGCCCCGATATATCCCGATGTTCGGCGCGAGACGCCGAACATCGGGATACATCGGGGCACTCCCGGTTTCTTATTTCTTATTCCGTCCAGATCTTTTGAAGTTCCGACATCAACCAGGCGCGCTCGCGTCGATGTTCCGCGGGCGAGATCTTGCCCGCCGCCAGGTCGTCGTCGAGCTCGGCGATGGCGTCGAGCAGTTCGTCGCGATCGGCCGGTTTCTTCGCATCCGGCACAGCAGCCCCGCCGCGCCGTTGATACCACCAGTAGCCAACGCCGGCGATAAGCGCCGCCAGCGCGAACAGGCCAATGCCGATGTTGAGGGCGTTGCCTGTCGTGACCGCCAGCGGCGCTGCCGGTCCAGCGGTGCCGCTCGACGAACTGCCGCCGGCTGTTCCGCTCACGCCGAAGGACAAGGTGTCGCCAGCCGAAAGGTTCGAGCGCTGGAATTGCTGGAACGTCATGCCCTGGATGGACTGGGTGCCAAGGTCGCTCACACCATCGCCCGATACGCCGACGTTCGTGTCGCCGACCAGCAGGTTGACGACGTCAGCGGGATAGTCGAGGCGTTGCGCGAAATCTAACTGGCCGGAGTACGGCAGCTGATACTGGAAGAACACTTGCAGGGTCGAATCGCCCGGCGGCACCGGCCGCAGATCGACATAGCCCTGCTCGTCGACGGCATACGTCTCGCCCTCGAGCCCATCCGGCGACGCCACACCGCTCGCACCGGTCGGCACCGTCAGGCGGATCGTCTTTCCGTCAGTCGGCGCGTAGGTCTTGTCGCCGTCGTTGGAGACCACGGCCATCTGGCCGATGGTGACCTGGCTCGGGCTCTCGAACATCACGAAGGTGTGCAGTTGCGAGATGCGAATGGCAGCCGGATCGTCTGTGACGTCGTACACGGGCAGCGCGATCTGCGCGCTCGTCTGGCCACCCTCGAACGCGAAGACGTCGGAGTGGTAGGTGGCGCCGCCGTACTCGGTCGTGAGGATGAACTGCTCGCCCTGGGTGAAGGGCACGGCCTCGAAGGTCACCTGACCATCCGCGTCGGCGGTGGCCGTGTACGTGCCGGACATGGCCATGTCGGTGAACCCGATCAGATTGACGGCGAGACCGCCGGGCTTATCGCCACCGGCCGTGCCGTTGGCGATCTGGCCGATGATCGTGCCAGACTGTTCGGGCAACGGCGCGCCAGGAGCCAGGTACTCGTAGCTCATCGTGCGTGCGAAGTCGACCACCGACCAGAGTTCGGCCTCGCTCAGGCTGGCCGTGAACACGTGATCGGCCATCTCAGGCACACCGGCCTGGATGGCGTCGTAAATCATCTGCGGGCTCGTCGTCGCGATGTAATCGGCTGACGTCCAATCCTTCAGAGTCTGGCCGCTTTCACCGTGGCATTCACCGCATTGGGCGATGTAGAGGTCTTTGCCCTGATCGACTCCCTCTTGAGTGGTGCTGAGGGTATAGACGTAGGCCGCCAGGTCCCAGCGCTGGGCATCGGTCAGCGATTCGCCGAAGGGCGGCATGAACTTGTCGAGCCGGCCCTGGGTGATAACCGCGTAGACGTCGCGCGGCGTCAGGCCGCGCAAGGTGGCCGGATCCGCCAACACGGGCGGTGGCGTTGGTAGTTTCGACACCGAGGCGCCGTCGCTCTGGCCCGTGGCGCCATGGCACTCGGCGCAATGCGCGGCGAACAGCACGCTGCCCGACACGGCCGACGGCTTGCGGGCCGGGCTCGCGACGCCGAGGTCGACCGGTGCGGAAGTCGCCTCGACGGCAGGTTGTTCGGCCGCGGCCTCTGTGGCTACCGGCTGTTGGTTGACCGACGAGATCGGTTGCGACCCGGGGGGCGGTGTGACGTCACCGGCCAGGGAGCAGGCGCTGAGGGCCAGGCCCGCCGCCAGCAGGCCCGTGAAGAGACGCGCGCGCATCATGAATGCGCCTCCACCGCCGCCACCGGCGCCCCGCATTTGCCGCAGAAGCGATCGGTCGTTGAGACGGGCGAGCCGCACTGGCCGCATGCGCGCGTCAGAGCGCGGCCGCAGCCCGAGCAGAAGCGGTCGCCGGCGTGATAGGCGGTTCCGCAGTCGGGGCAACTGAGGGTTTGCGTCGCGGTCGTTGTTGGCATTTCGGTTGCAGGGCGTGCGGTTCGCCGACGGGCGGCGATGGCCTGCTCGATGCTCTGAGCCTCGTCGACGACGCCGGAGCTGTCGAGTCTCTTGAGCACGTCTGCGCCGCGGGTCATGAGCAACGCGCGTTGAGCGGCGTAGTCTTCATCGGCGATCTTGCCGGTGACGTGGTCGAAGTCCAGGTCGCGCACGGCAGCCAGGATGGAGTCACGTTCGGCGCCCAATTGGGCGGCGACGCTCGTATCGCGCTCAGAGGCGCGCATACGTTCGAAGAACGGCTGCGCCACGATGAAGAGAACGAGGCCGATCAACGCGACGGCCAGAAAGATGAAACCCAGGTCCATGTCACTTGTGCCGTTCTACTGAAGCAACGGGTCAATCACGCTCATGAGGCCTTCCTGGCTGGTCGGCCCGATGATGGCCGACACCAGTTGACCGTTCTGATCGATGACGTAGGTCTCGGGCACGCCACGTGTGCGGAAGTCTTGCGAGATGCGCGTGCCGAGATCCGGTCCGTTGATATAAGTGATGCCGAAATGGTCGATGTACGCCAGGGCCTCGGTCTCGGTATCGGCGTAGTCGACGCCGAGGAAGACGACAGGCTGATCCTGGTAGTGCAGCCACGTGTTCTGAAGATCCGCCGCCTCGTCGAGGCAGGGCGCGCACCATGAGGCCCAGAAGTTGACGACGACGACCTTGCCGCGCAGGTCCTTGAGCGCGACCTGATCGCCCTTAAAGGTCGTCAGCACAAAGTCGGGAGCGGCTTCGCCCTGGCCGACGGGGCCGGTCGCCAGCGGGCCGTT
>CAYZRP010000172.1:0-11280 GCA_964480865.1 uncultured Anaerolineales bacterium
ACCCCCTCGTTTTCTCGGAAGAATCAGATCAGGCGTTTCTAATGCGATTGCCCTGCCAGAGTGTGTCAGCGTCATCGCTTGTGAGCGAGGACCCGTTGTTTGCGAAGAATACCGCAGCTACTGAGCTAGAGGCAGTGGGTGAGAGCCCCTCATGTAGCGCACGTCTTGTCCAACCAGGGCTGTACAGTCTTGAATTGAAACGAAGAGGCAAGGATTGTGGCAAGGCTTACGCTACGACGATCGCAGAGACGCCCCGGCGCTGCAAGGCAATATACGAGATGACTCTCTTGCAAATCGACGCGCTTGTTGGAACACCGTCAGAGATAGAGTGATCTCCCACCTTCAGCGAGGGTCAATCACGACCTTTCCTAACGCAACCAGAACCGCCTCCTCCAAGTGAAAGGCTATTGTCTGACGGTCGTAATGCCCCTATCATATCGGGGCGTTTTCCCAGACCCCTTTTGTGGAGCCGTGATGCCATCTTCCTATAGTTCATACCTCGTTCCAGGACGTCTGTTCAGCCACGTCTGGCGACTGGGTGCTGCCTGCGCATTGATGTTTGGCGCGGGCCTGTCACTCTTGCTTCAGCCTCAGACGGCGCAGGCCGCGGGCACGATCTCGGGCGTGGCCTTCCTCGATTTCAATCAAGACGGCGTGAACAACCTGACCGCCAGCACGAGCCTGCCGGCCGTCGATCAAGGGGTCGCGGGGGTTCAGGTGCGCGTGTACGACGCGGCCGGCACACAGCAAGGCAGCGCGACGACCGGCGCCAACGGAAGCTACTCGCTCAGTGCAACAGGCACCGGCCCGTATCGCGTCGAGTTCACGGTGCCGGCCGGCTACCAGCCCTCCGGTCAGGGCAGCGATAACGGCACGACGATCCAGTTCGTGGCCAACGGCGGCGGCACGGCCAACCTGGGCCTGACGATCCCGAGCGAGTATTGCCAGAACAACCCGCTCGAGTGCACGTCACGCTACGTGAATGGCGACGCCGTGGCCGGAAGCCTGATCGGCAACACCGAGGGCATCGTGGCCTTCCCCGAATCCAGCACCTCGGGCGCGGCCGCCGGTCTGATCACGTCGACGCTGTCATCGAACGTGGGCACGACCTGGGGCCTGGCCTGGCAGCGTAACTCCAACACGCTCTTCGCAGCGGCCGTCGCCAAGCGGTATGCGAGCTTCGGCCCCGGTGGCTCGGGCGCGATCTACAAACTGACGATCGATCCGACGACGGGTGTGGCGAGCGCCGTCTCAGTGTTCGTCGACATGGCCACGATCACGGGTGGCCCCGGCGACACAGGCACAATCACGGGCCGTGATCTGGTCAGCGACAACTACGGCACTCCGTCTTATGACGCCGATGCCTTCGCCAAGGTCGGCAAGATCTCGCTCGGTGACATCGACGTCTCGGACGATGGTCAGACTCTCTATGTCATGAGCCTGACGGATCGCAAGCTCTACACACTGAATATCGGACCGAACGCCGTCGCGCCCGCGAGCGTGAGCGGCGTGGCGGTCACGCTGCCCGTCGGCGCGCCGGCCTGTAATGCAGCCGACGTGCGTCCCTGGGCCGTCGACGTCCATGAAGGATCGGTCTACGTCGGCGCGGTGTGCTCCGCGCAGACATCCCTCGATCGCGCGGATCTGCACGCCTACGTCCTGCGACTCAATGGCGCGGCCTTCGACCTGGTGACTGACCTGGCTCTCGATTATTCGCGTGCCTGCGCGAGCACCGACACCGGCTGCTTCCCGGCCGAATGGCAACCCTGGCGCGATACGGCCAGCAGCGTCTGCTCGGAGATCCCGACAGCCTGCCGGTTGGCCTTCGACAAGCAGGTCATCTACGCTCAGCCGATCCTGTCGGACATCGAATTCGATCGCGATGGCTCGCTGATCCTCGGCTTTCAGGATCGTTCGGCGCACCAATGGGGCAATCAAAACTATGGCCCTGGTAGCGCAAGCTCGTCGTTGACCGTGAACTACATCAACCCGGCGACTGGCGCAGTGTCTTCGACCGGCTCATTCGGCGCCACCAAGTTGTATGAAGGCGCTTCAGCCGGCGACCTGCTGCGGCTCTGCCCAGACGGATCCGGCGGGTACGATCTCGAGAGCAATGCCTCTTGCGGCGGCGCCACGACCGGCGGAGCGGGCAGCAATCCCGCCCAGGGGCCGGGCGGCGGCGAGTACTACTGGCAGGATATGTTCGCCCTCGGAGCGCTGAACTCGGGCACTCACAACGAGATCACGCTGGGTGGCCTCAAGCTCGTGCCAGGGCGCACCGAAATCGGCGTCGTGGCCTTCGACCCGGTGTCTGCCATTCGCGCCGGCGGTATCGCCTGGTTCAGCAACACGACCGGCCAACGCACACACAGCTACCAGATCTTCGGCCAGGACGTCGCCGGGAGCATGGGCAAAGCCGGCGGCCTCGGCGACCTGGAAGCCCTGTGCGCCAACGCCCCGATCGAGATCGGCAACCGCGTCTGGGTCGACACAAACGATGATGGCGTGCAAGATCCTGGCGAGCCCGCGCTTGCTAACGTGACCGTCAACCTGTTCAACGGATCGACGCAGATCGGCACAGCGACGACCGACACGCAGGGCGCCTGGTACTTCGGCGGCGTCGCGAATCGCAACCTGACCGGCGGCAACGTCCTCGCGCCTAACACGTCGTACGAGGTGCGTGTGCCGCTCAGCCAGTCGACGATCACCAGCGGCGGTTACAGCCTGACCACCGCGAACGCCGGCGCCAACGACAGCATCGACTCGGACGCGACGGCGTCGTCGGGCAACGCCGTCATCGCGCTCACCACAGGCGACGCCGGCGCGAACAATCACACCTACGACATCGGCTTCAACAACGGCCTGTCGCTCGGCAACCTGGTCTGGAGCGATCGCAATAACAATGGGTCGGTCGACCCGGGCGAGCCCGGCATCGACGGCGTGCCCGTGGAACTGGTCCTCGGCGCGTCGACCGTCGCTACGACGACGACCACGAGCGGCGGCAACTACCTCTTCGGAGGCCTGGCGCCGGGCAACTACATCGTCCGCATCTCTCCGCCTGTCGGCTATTGCTCGAGCACGGGCACGCCCGGCTCGGCGACCGGCGCCTACGAAGGCACGCCCGGCTCGCAGCCGCCGGATCCCGACAACGACGTCAATGACGACGACAACGGCAACGGCGTCGGCACCTGCGGACAGGGCGGCTATGCCATCGAGTCGGCTCCCGTCACCCTGGCCACCGGCACCGAGCCGACCGATGATGGCGATTCGAGCAACAACTCGAATCTCTCGGTCGACTTCGGCCTGGTCGGCGTCCTGTCGCTCGGCAACCTGGTCTGGTTCGACGTCAACAACAACGGCCTCGTCGACGGCATCGAAGCCGGCATCGACGGCGTGACCGTCCGACTGCTCGACTCGGGCGGCGTCACGATCACGTCGACGACGACGGCGGGTGGCGGCTTGTACCGCTTCAACGAACTCGCGCCCGGCGACTACATCGTCGAGGTCGTCCCGCCGAGCGGCTACTGCTCGAGCACGGGCGCTCCAGGCTCGATGACCGCGAGCGGTCCTTACGAAGGCGCTTCCACGCCGGATCCGGACACCAACGTCAACAACGACGACAACGGCTCGGTGTCGGCGAACGCCTGCGGCCAGGTCGGCTACACGCTGCGCTCGGGAACGGTCACGCTCGCGTACAACTCCGAGCCGACCAACGACGGCGACAGCGACGCCAACTCGAACCTGAGCGTCGACTTCGGCCTGTTCCGACCGGTCGGGCTCGGCAACCTGGTCTGGGGCGACAGCGACAACAGCGGCATCGTCAACGGCGGCGAGACCGGCATCAACGGCGTCGCGGTGCGCCTGTACACGGCGGGCGGCGCCCTGGTGGGCAGCACGACCACGGCGAGCGGCGGCCTGTACGCGTTCACCAACCTGGCGCCCGGCGACTACTACGTCGAGATCACGCCGCCGGCCAACACGTGCTCGAGCACGGGCACGCCCAACTCGGCGACCGGGCCGTACGAAGGGACTCCGGGCACGCAGCCGCCGGATCCCGACAGCAACATCGACAACGACGACAACGGCGACGGCGTGGGCACCTGCGGCCAGCCGGGCTACGTCGTGCGCTCGAGCCCCGTCTCCCTCACGTCGGGCGGCGAGCCGACCGGCGACGGCGACGGCAGCGACTCGAACCTGACGATCGACTTCGGCCTGACGCCGTCGGTCAGCGTGGGCAATCTGGTCTGGGTCGACAGCGACAACAACGGCCTCGTCAACGGCGGCGAGACCGGCCTGAACGGCGTCACGGTCCGCCTCTTCGGCGGCACAGGCACCCTGATCACGTCGACCACCACAGCCGGCGGCGGCCTGTACCTGTTCTCGAACCTCAGCCCCGGCGACTACATCGTCGAGATCGCGCCACCGGCCGGCTATTGCTCTAGCACCGGCACGCCCGGTTCGGCCACCGGCGCGTACGAAGGCAACCCGGCCGGCAACCAGCCGCCGGATCCCGACAACGACGTCGACAACGACGACAACGGCAACGCCGCCTCAGGCGTCTGCGGCCAGCCGGGCCACACAATCAGGGCCGCGGCGGTGGCCCTCGCGGTCGGCGCCGAACCAACGAACGACGGCGACGGCAGCAACTCAAACCTCAGCGTCGACTTCGGCCTTGTGCCGGTGCTGGCGCTCGGGAATCTGGTCTGGAACGACGCCAACAACAACGGACTCGTGGACGGCGGCGAGAGCGGCATTGATGGCCTGCAGGTGCGCCTGTACACATCGACGGGCACGCTCGTCACGACCACGACGACAGCGGGCGGCGGCCTCTACGGCTTCAGCAACCTGACGCCCGGCGACTACTACGTCGAGGTGACGCCGGCCACGGGCACGTGCTCGAGCTCGGGCACACCCGGCTCGGCCACCGGCCCGTACGAGGGCAACCCGGGCACGCAGCCGCCGGATCCCGACAACGACGTCAACAACGATGACAACGGCAACGGCGTGGGCACCTGCGGCCAGCCCGGTTACGTGGTGCGCTCGAGCGTGATCACGCTCAGCCTGGGCGGCGAGCCCACCAACGACGGCGACAGCAATTCCAACACAAACCTCAGCCTTGACTTCGGCCTTGTCGGCACGCTCGGCCTCGGCGACCTCGTCTGGGTCGACACGAACAACAACGGCGCCGTCGACGGCGGCGAGAGCGGGCTCAATGGCGTGACGGTTCGCCTGCTCTCAGGCGCGGGCACCGTCCTCACGACGACGACCACGGCGGGCGGTGGCCTGTACGGCTTCACCAACCTCGTCGCCGGCGACTACATCGTCGAGATCGTGCCGCCCGCCGGGTACTGCTCGAGCACGGGCACCATCGGCTCGCCGACCGGCGCGTACGAGGGCACGCCAGGCTCACAGCCACCGGATCCCGACAACGACGCCAACAACGACGACAACGGCAACGGCGTCGACGCCTGCGGCCAGCCGGGCTATGTCGTCCGGTCGACGACGGTCACGCTTTCAAATGCGGGCGAGCCTACGAACGACGGCGACGGCAACAACTCGAACCTGAGCGTCGACTTCGGCCTTGTGCTCAACCTGTCGCTCGGCAATCGGGTCTGGAGCGACTCGAACAACAACGGCCTCGTCGACGGCGGTGAAGCCGGCGTCGACGGCCTGACCGTGCAGCTCTACAGCGGCGCGGGCTCGCTGCTCGCCAGCACCACCACGGCGAACGGCGGCCACTACCTCTTCGTCAACCTGCCCGGCGGCGACTACTACGTGGTCGTGACCCCGCCGAGCGGCGCCTGCTCGAGCACCGGCGTCGTCGGGTCGGCCACCGGGCCCTACGAAGGCGCCCCGGGCACGCAGCCGCCAGACCCCGATAGCAACATCGACAACGACGACAACGGCTACGGCGTGGGCACCTGCGGCCAGCCGGGCTACGTCGTGCGCTCGAGCACCGTGACCCTCAGCGCCGGCAGCGAGCCGACGACCGACGGCGACAGCGACAGCAACTCGAACTTGAGCGTGGACTTCGGCCTGGTGGGCGGCCTGTCGCTCGGCAACCTGGTCTGGGTCGACGCCGACAACAGCGGCACCGTCAACGGCGCCGAAACCGGTCTCAACGGCGTCCCGGTTTACCTCTACAGCTCGTCGGGCACGTTGATGGCCACGACCACGACGGCCGGCGGCGGGCTCTACAGCTTCACCAACCTCGTGCCGGGCGACTACTACGTCGTCATCGAGCCGCCCGCGGGCTACTGCTCGAGCACGGGCACCGTGGGTTCGGCGACCGGCCCGTACGAGGGCACGCCCGGCACGCAGCCGCCGGATCCCGACAACGACACAAACAACGACGACAACGGCTATGGCGTCGGCACGTGCGGCAGTGGCGGCTACCTGATCCGCTCGAGCGTGATCACGCTCACGGCGGGCGGCGAGCCGACCAATGACGGGGACGCCGACAACAACTCCAACCTCAGCCTCGACTTCGGCGTGCTGCAACCGGCCAGCCTCGGCGACTTCGTCTGGAACGACGCCGATAGCGACGGCGTGCAAGGCCCGAGCGAACTGGGTGTCGGCGGCGTGACGGTGACGCTCCGCGATGGCAGCAACAACGTCATCGCCACAACCCAGACGGCGCCCGATGGCTCCTATCTGTTCCCGAACCTGACGCCCGGCACTTACTCAGTGTGCTTCAGCAACTTCCCGATCGGTTCGGGCCTTACGATCGCGAACGGCGGCGGCAACGACGCGGCCGACAGTGACGCCGACCCGGTCACGGGCTGCACGGGCACCTACACCCTGACGGCCGGCCAGCAAGACCTGACGGTCGACGCCGGCCTGATCAACATCCCGACCGCGGCCACGCTGACGTCATTTGCGATCAGCGGCCCGGCTGGCGGCAAGGTGACGATCACGTGGACCACGGCCGAGGAAGTCAACGTCTCGGTCTACCGGGTCTATCGCAGCCTGAACGGCTCCTTCGCATCCGCCACGAAGGTCTGCGAGAAAGCCACGACGGGCAGCGACAGCTCGTACAGTTGCCTCGACACCGTCCCGGGCAACGGGCCTTACACCTACTGGTTAACCGAGATCACCACGCAAGGTCAGGAACACATCCTGACAAGCCCGCTCACGATCGTGCGGCTTGCCATCCCGAGCCTGCTCCACCGCTGAGCGCTCACTGATCCGCGTATGCAACAGATCCGGCCGGGCATGATTGCCCGGCCGGATCTGTCTTCCTGGCGTCCGCGTCACACCACGCACATCATTTCTTCACACTCGGCAGGTAGAATCCGCGCCATGTTCGGTTTCAATCGTTCCCGGGGCAGGCGGCCTGACCCCGACGCTCCTCGCGAGCGCGCCTCCCGCCAGCAAGTCGCGCGGCTGTTCGGTTACGTGCGCCCCTACTGGCCTGTGATGGCCCTTGCCGCAGTGGCTCTATTGCTCACTTCGGGCATCGGCCTGCTGTTCCCATGGGTGATGCAGAACCTCGTCGATGCCGTGTTCGCCAAAATGGATGGCAGCGAACTCAACCGCATCACGCTGCTGCTCGTCGGCGCCTTCCTGTTCAACGCGGTCTTCCGCTTCGTTCAGGGCTATGCACTGGCCTGGGTCGGCGAGCGCGTCGTGGCCGACCTGCGCCGCCAGACCTACGCGCGGCTGCACACGCTCGGCCTGCGCTTCTTCAACGAACGTCGCGTCGGCGAACTGATTTCGCGCCTGGCATCCGATGTCAGCGTGGTGCGCGCCACGTTGACCAACAACATCGTCGAAGTCCTTGGCCAGACCGTGCTGTTCATCGGCTCACTGGTGTTGATGCTGGCGCTCAACTGGCGGCTGTCGCTGTTCATCCTCGCGCTGGCGCCCGTCATCAGCATCGGCGCCGTGGTCTTCGGCCGACGGTTGCGTGGGTTGTCGACCGAGGTGCAGGACCAGATCGCCGAGGGCAACGCGGCCGCCGAGGAAGCGCTGGCCAACGTCCGCGTGGTCAAGGCGTTCACGCGCGAGTCGTTCGAGACCCAGCGCTACAACAGCGTCGTCCAGTCGGCGCTGAATGCGGCCATGCGGGTGACGGCCTGGCGTTCGGCCTTCGGGTCGACCATGGCCTTCCTCGGCTTTGGCGCGATCGCGGCCATTCTGTGGTTCGGCGGGCAGGAAGTGCTGGCCGGCCGGCTCTCGGCAGGCTCGCTGGTCGCCTTCCTGGTTTACGGCGCCAACATCGGCGCGGCGCTCGGCACCTTTGCCGGGCTGTACGCCCAGATCCAGGAGGCGCTTGGCGCCAGCCGGCGCGTCTTCGAGTTACTCGACGAGCAGGCGGATATCGCCGACGCTCCGGATGCCATCGCGCTCGATCATGTCGAAGGCCGCATCACGTTCGACTCGGTCTCCTTCAGCTACAACGACGCGCCCTCGCCGGCATCCGAGCCGGCGACAGCATCGGCTGATACACCGCGGGTGCTGCACGACATCACGCTCGACATCCAACCCGGCGAGGTGTTGGCGCTCGTCGGGCCGAGCGGCGCCGGCAAGACGACGCTGTTCAACCTGATCCCGCGCTTCTATGACCCGACTCATGGAGCGGTGCGCGTCGACGGCCATGACCTGCGCGACCTGACGCTGAACTCGTTGCGCGGCGCGATCGGCATCGTGCCGCAGGAGACGCAGCTCTTCTCGGGCACCGTCCGCGAGAACCTGCGCTATGGCCGGCTCGAGGCCACGGACGCCGAGATTGAAGCCGCCGCACGCACCGCCAACGCCGCCCAGTTCATCGAGCAACTGCCCGACGGCTACGACACACGCGTCGGCGAGCGCGGCGTCAAACTCTCAGGCGGGCAGCGCCAACGCGTGGCGATTGCGCGCGCCATCCTGAAAGATCCGCGCATCCTGCTGCTCGACGAGGCCACTTCGAGCCTCGACTCGGAGTCGGAGCGCCTCGTCGCTGAAGCGCTCGACAACCTGATGCGCAACCGCACGACCGTGATCATCGCCCATCGTCTGTCGACCGTTCAGCGCGCCGACCGCATCGCCGTCCTCGACTCGGGCCACCTCGTCGAACTCGGCACGCACGCGGATCTGCTCGCCCTCGACGGCCTGTACGCCAGACTGTATCGAATGCAGTTCGCGGAAGCGTGACGGAGGAAGAGGGAGGAGGGATCGCGCGCCTTTCTCTCCTCCCACCTCCCTCATCCCACTTCCCTCCTCCATTTCAAATTCCAAAGGTCAACGTCAGCACATACAGCACATAGCCTCCGACGAGCACAGCCCCTTCGTGGCGGCGCACGGTGCGCGGCGAGCGGCAGACCCACAGGCAGGTCAGGCCGGCGGCGAGCATGACAGGGAAGTCGAGGCTCAGGGTTTGCGCCACCGTCGTCAGGCCAGCGGGCGCCGCAACCGCTGTTGCGCCGAGCACGCCGAGGATGTTAAAGACGTTGCTGCCGATCACGTTGCCGACGGCGATCTCGCGCTCACCACGCAGGGTCGCCACGACCGACGCGGCCAGTTCCGGCAACGACGTGCCAATCGCGACAACCGTCAGGCCGATGAGGCGATCGCTGACGCCGAGGGTTCGCGCCAGATCAGAAGCGCCCTCCACAAGCCGATCCGCGCCGAGGACAAGCAGCACCAGCCCGGCAGCGGCCAGCAACGCCGAGAGCGCGATCTGGCGCCGCGTGAACGTCATGACGATCGGCTCAAGCCCCACCAGAATCTCGACGCGTCGCGCGGCCGCGATCAATGTGCCCAGGTAGACGACCAGGGCCAGCAGGAGCGCCACGCCCTCGACCAGAGTGAAGACGCCGTCGGCGCCGAGAACCCACATCACTACGAACAGCCCGAGCATCACGCGCACGTCGAAGCGAGCCAACTGCGGCGGCACGTGCAGCGGCCCGGCCAGCGCCGACAGACCCAGGATCAGGCCGATATTGGCGATGTTGCTGCCTGTCACATTGCCGACCGCGAGGGACACTTCGCCCGACAACGCCGCGCGCACACTGACCGCGAACTCAGGCGCGCTTGTGGCGAACGCCACGATCGTCAACCCCGCCACGAGCGGCGACACCCGCGCGGCCTGCCCGAGCCGCGATGCACCCCGGACGAGCCATTCGCCTCCCCAAATAAGCAGCAGTACACCCACCAGTACCCAGATCCCTGACATCCACATCGCATCCTCTCCCTTCCGCGCGACCTGTATGTATCGAACCGCCTGAGGAGCGGAAGAAGGACGTCCTGTGCCCCTCACCCTTGTCTCCGCGCATCTCGAAAACATCGTCGAGCATTCCTTGATCGCCCGCTCAACGCTCGGCACCCTCTCCCATCAACTCTGAAAACGGTGCCGTTGCAGCCACCTGTTGACAGGGTCGAACCTCCTGGGCCAGATCCATAATAGACAAACAAAAATGGAGACGGCCCACAAGGTTGTTGTGACCGTCTCCACCTAGCCGGTGTCTGCGCCGGCGGGTATGTGATTGACTGGGCCGGACGAACCGGCCGTGTCGAGATATTGTGTCACACCGGCCGGTCAGGGTCAAGGAATGCCAACCGGCTGCATAACCACAATACAATTGAGGAATGTTAAGCAGCGATCGAGCAGCCAGGCTATGACTACCGGGTGGCTCGCTCTGACAATCGGCGTCTTGATCGCCGTCGTCGTGTATTGGGAGTTGGTATTGTGTGAAGGCGCGCACCTCGGCCCGCGGGTCGTGACGGCCACGTATAACTGGGTCGCGCGCCGCTACGACCAGGGCATCAAGCGCTTCGACCTCGCCACGGAGTCCGCGATCCTGGGGCTGCCGCTCGCCACAGCGCTCATCGAGATCGACCAGCCTCGGGTGCTCGACCTGGCCGCTGGCACGGGGCGAACGGCGCGCGCCCTGCTACGCGAACTGGCGTTCGACGGAACCGTCACCAACGTCGATCTTTCCAGGCGCATGCTCGAGGTCGGGCAGGCCAAGATGCCTGAACCGTTGTGCAGCCGGACGAGTTGGCTGCGCGCTCCCATCGAGCGCCTGCCGTTCGACGACGCCGTCTTCGATGCCGTCGTCTGTCTCGAGGCCCTTGAGTTCGTGCCTGACCTCGACGCAGCGCTTGCCGAAGCCCTGCGCGTTCTGCGCCCCGGCGGGCTGCTCCTGATCACGCACCGTGTCGGCTGGAACGCCCGCCTCATCCTTGGCCGCTACCTCAGCCCCGCTGCGCTGACAGGCAAGCTCACCGCGTTGTCACTCCACGACATCCGCACCGAACGCTGGCAGGTGGAGTATGACTTGATCTGGGCAGTGAAAG
>CAYZRP010000173.1:0-11096 GCA_964480865.1 uncultured Anaerolineales bacterium
CTCGCGCGCTCGGCCAGATACCATTCGACCGTGCGGCGCAGGCCGTCGACGAAGGGCGTGTGGGCCGTGAAGCCGAAGCTCCGCTCGGCGCGATCGGTGTCGAGCTTGCGGCGCGGCTGGCCGTTGGGTTTAGTCGGATCGAACACGATCTTGCCCGTGTAGCCCGTCACGTCAGCGATCATGTGCACGAGATCGCCAATGGTGACCTCGAAGGCGCTGCCGATGTTCACGGGCTCCGAGTCGTTGTAGCGCTCGGCCGCCAGCACGATCGCCTCGGCCGCATCCTCGACGTACAGGAACTCGCGCGTGGGCGTGCCATCGCCCCAGACCACGATTTCGCTGTCGCCGTTGTCACGCGCCTCGAGGCACTTGCGGATCAGGGCCGGCACGACGTGCGAGCTCGCCGGGTCGAAATTGTCGCCAGGCCCGTACAGGTTCACGGGCAGCAGATAGACGCTGTTGTAGCCGTACTGCTGTCTATACGACTGCGACTGCACAAGCAGCATCTTCTTGGCGAGGCCGTACGGCGCGTTGGTCTCCTCGGGGTACCCGTTCCACAGATCCTCTTCGCGGAACGGCACGGGCGTGTGCTTGGGATACGCGCAGACGGTGCCGAGCGCCACGAACTTGTCGACGCCAGCCTCCCAGGCGTGATGGATGAGCTGCACGCCCATCATCAGGTTGTCGTAGAAGAACTCCGCCGGGTAAGCGCGGTTCGCGCCGATGCCGCCGACGTGCCCGGCTGCATGGATGATCACGTGCGGTCGCGCGTCGGCGATCAGACGCCTGATGTTCGCCATCTGCCGCAGGTCGTAGTCGGCCTTGCGCGGCGCGAACACCTCGCGGCAGCCGACCAGCTCGAGCCGCGCCACGATATGTCGCCCCAGGAACCCCGCCCCGCCCGTCACCACCACCCGTTTTTCAGACCAGTTGAATGCGTCCATGTCTCCTCGCATTGCTGATTGCCGATTTCCGATTGCTGATTGGCGCGCCGTCCTGGCTTCAATCAGCAATCAACAATCCCCAATCAATACGCTCCCTGACGCCGCAGCACGACGCCGATCGTCTTCCACAGGATCACGAGGTCCAGCCAGAGCGAGTAGTTCTGGATGTAGTACAGATCCATGTGGGTGTTCATGTGGAGCGGCAGATCGCTGCGGCCGTTGACCTGCCACCAGCCGGTCAGCCCCGGCGGCACCGCCAGACGCTGGCGCTGCCAGGGCTCGTAGTCGTGCGTGAGCTTGAGCACCTCGGGGCGCGGCCCGACCAGGCTCATCTCGCCCTTGAGGATGTTGAACAGCTGCGGCAGTTCGTCGACGCTGGTGCGGCGCAGCCAGCGGCCGACGCGCGTGATGCGCGGATCGTCGGCACGCTTGTCGTGCCCGCCGTCCGGCGCGCGCTGCTCGGCGTCGACCACCATCGACCTGAACTTGTACATCCAGAACGGACGCCCGTTCTCGCCGAGGCGCCGCTGCTTGAAGATGATGGGGCCCTTCGAGTCGAGCTTGATCGCCACAGCGATCACGGCGAGCACCGGCCACAGGCAGGCCAGCACGCCGAGCGTCACCCAGACGTCGAGGACGCGCTTGGTCAGCCAGGCCGCGCCCTGGATGCGCGGCTCGCGCAAGCCGATCAGCGGCACGCCGCCGACGTTCTCGACAGACGACTGCACGAACACGAGGCGCGTGTAATCCGGCACCAGCCGCACGCGCACCGGCTCGGTCAGGAGCGCGGCCTCGATCCCCGGGATGCGACTCTGCTGCTCAAGCGGCAGCGCCAGCACGACCTCGTCGACGGCGTGTTGGCGCACCAGGGCCGGCACGTCGTCAAGCCCGCCGAGCCGTGGATAGCGGCCAGCCGGTGCGTCGTCTTCGTCCGCCACGCCCACGATGTGGATCGCGGGGTGGAGTTGATCGCCGAAGGCCGTGATGATCGCGTCGGCCAGTTCGCCGTGCCCGACCACCAGCACCCGCAGCAGCGAATGCCCCTGCAGATGGAAGCCACGCAGCGCCACGAGCACGGCCATGCGCCACGTGATCAGGGCCACGATCTCGAAGACGAACACGTACGCCACGTAGAGGCGCGACACGTCGCGGGCCGTGAAGTACAGGGCGCCCGCGAACACCAAGGTGCCGACGATGACGGCCCTGAGCACGTCGACGCCGCCGCCCGTGAGCGTGCGGCTGCGCTGAGCGTCGTACACGTTCAGCGTGAACAGCGCCGCCGGATAGATCAGGCTGGCCGCGAGCCAGAGCAGCGGCGTCAACACGGGCTCGTTGTGCCCGAGCTCGAGGCCGAGCGGCCCGTCGCGGCGCAGCCAATCGGCTGCCACCAGTACCAGCTGGGTCAGCAGGACGTCGCTTACGGCCAGGAACCAGATCAGGCGGCGCAATCGTGCAAACATCGCGTCCTCGTCACCGTTGGGTGTAGACGGCAGCCACATCGTCGATGTGGACAACGCGCCAGTCGGGTGAAGCAGCCAGCAGGTCGCTCGCCGGCGTGTCATTGCGCACTATCGCGGTGCGCACGCCGTAGCGGTTCAACACGACGAGGGCATCGGCCCCGCCGCGCTCGACGGTCACATAGTCGCTGAACAACTCGACCGGGTAGAGATCGGTGCGGCCGTCGACGAACGTCGGGTGCTCAGGCAGCGCCCAGATCAGGTAGCCGCCGAAGTCGTAGCTGTTGAAGATCGGGCCGGGCAGATCCTGCTCCGCCATTGCGGCGACGGCCGCCGTCGGCGGGCGCATCGGCGAGTTGATCGGCAGCGCGGCGGGCGTGCTCGACGCCAGCCAGCGGACCGCGGCCATCAGGGCCACGACGCCCAGCACGACCACGTTGAGCGCCGGCGAACCCGCGCGGCGGCCCAGGCCATCCAGCGAACGCACCCGTGAGGCGAGATCCGATAACGCGGCGGTCAACACCGGCACGCCGGTCAGCGCGGCCAGCGGCACATGTCTCGCCGCGGTCAGGGCCATGGCGGCAGTGCCGGCAAAGAGCGCCAGCGCCGGCAGGTCAACGCGCTTCCAATTGGCCAGAGCCGCGAGGGCCGTCACCGCCAGCCAGCCAACGAAGGCCATGCCAAGCGGCGTGCCCGGGTCGAGCGGCTGCCACTCCTGGATGTAGAGCCCGAGCGCCTGCAGGCCCGCTGTCTTGAACGGATAGGCGAGCATCTCGACGCCATAGGGGTTCAGGCAGGCCGCCGCCGCCGATGCCATGCCAATCAGCGCCAGCCGGAGAACCGCGCGGGCGTCGTCAGCGCCGCGGCCGATCACCCACCGGAGACCGTGTCCGCCGGCTGCCAGCGCGATGAGGATGAAGCCGATCGCGAAGCCGCCATGCGTATTCGCCCAGACGACCATCAACGCCGGAATCAAGATCAGGGCACGCTTCGCCAGTGGCTCCCTCAACAGGAGGACGTATAGCGCCGCGAACAGGAGTGAGAACAGGGCCGGCCGCGCTGCCCAATAGATGGACGAGACCACAGCCGCGAAGAGCAGAACGACGACACGCACGAAGGGCTGTTCGCCCGGCGCGGCGGCTGCCACGGCCGCGAACGCGCCGACGACGACCAGCGCCGCGAGTGCCGAGAGGCCAAGGTCGCCGGCGATCGAATAGACGCCATGCAAGAGCAACTGAGCCGGCCAGCCCGGGATGCGCCAGTCGGCGCCGGCCTGGGTGTACGAGAAGATGTCGATGCCCGGGATCTGACCATGCGCCACGATCCAGCGCCCGGTGGCGAGATGCCACCAGGTGTCACTGTCGGCGGCGTAGCGCGCGGCCATGGCGCCGATGGCGATCAGGCCGGCCGCCAGCAGCAATCGCGGGAGAGTCAGCGCCGCCATCCGCCGAGAGGCGGCGAGGAACGGCGCCTGTTGCGATCCGTCCTTGGGCATGGCTCCCGGGCGTCGTGGAACAGTCGGCCGCCCTGCGGCGAGCATACCGTCTGCAGACTCAGCGCCCGGAGCGAGGTGGTTAGCCTTAGTTGGCTTGGAACCAGTCGACCCCCGCCTTACGAGGCACGCCGCGTGCCTAATAACAAATGGGGTGTGCCCCGTTGTGCCCCGACGGCCCCCGGGCGGGGGGTGCACGTCGGGGTATATCGGGGCACTCCCGATCTCTCGATACGTCAACTCGCTCGGCGATACCGCTGGTACACGACCCCGGTCGGAAGCGCTTCGGAACCGACAAGCTCGAGGTTGACGCGTTTGCCTGCTGGAAACAGACGCTTGCCGCCGCCCACGGATAGCGGGTAGACGTGCAAGCGGTATTCATCGACCAGGTCGTTCTCGATCAGGGTGTGGACGAGCACACTGCTCCCATCAAGCAGGATGTTCTTGCCAGGCTCCTGCTTGAGCCCACGCACGGCCTCGACGACGTTGGCATTGATCAACGTGGAGTTGCGCCAGAGCTCGGTCGAGCGCAACGTCGTGGAGACCACGTACTTTTTGACGCTCTTCATCACATCCCCGAAGGGATCGCCCTCGGGCATCGGGTCGAACGCCGCACCATGCCCCTCCCACGTCCGCCGGCCGAGGAGCAAGGCGTCCGCCTCCCCCATGGCCTCAAAGAAGTGCGCGCCGATGTCGTCGTGCCAGTACGGCAGGGTCCAGCCGCCGTGCGCGAACCCGCCGTCGGTGTCCTCGTCCTGCCCGCCCGGTGCCTGAATGACGCCATCAAGGGTGATGAACTCCGCGACGATGATTGATCTCATAGTGGTCTCCTCGACTGAGTGGGATAGCGACAACCCGCGAAAGCGGCAGTCATTGTCTCATTAATCCTACCAACATGGGTTAATTTCCGGCCGGGGAGGTCTCAGGACCTATGAAAGACTTGCCGCCGGTTTCGCGGATGATGCAGATGGTCGCGCTGTGGGCTATCGGGATCCACACCTTCTGCGAGATCTGTCGCCAGGTCCCTGCCTGACAGAGCGAGGCACTGGCGGAAAAAGAAACCGGGCCGCTGGTGCGGCCCGGTGGAGGATCTATTCGCGCAGGTAGTCGCGCAGCTTGCGCCGATGGGTGGGATGACGCAGCCGGCTGAGGGCCTGGGCCTCGATCTGGCGGACGCGCTCGCGCGTCACACCCATCTTCTTGCCCACTTCCTCGAGCGTGTAGCTCTCGCCATCGAGCAGGCCGTAGCGCAACTGAAGGATGCGTACTTCGCGCGGCGGCAGGCCGTTGAGCACCTCGCGGATCTGCTCCTTGAGCAGATTGCGGGTCGCGATCTCGACAGGCTCCGGCGAATCTTCGTCTTCGATGAAGTCGCCGAGCACCGAGTCTTCTTCTTCGTCGGTCGGGGTCTCGAGCGAGAGCGGCCGGCGCGCGATCTGGATGATCGACTCGACCTTCTTCGGCGTGACCTTGAGCGCCTCACCCAGCTCTTCGATCGAGGGCTCGCGGCCGAGCTCCTGGGTCAACTGGTGCGAGACACGCAGCATCTTGTTGATCTGGTCGCCCATGTGCACGGGCACGCGGATCGTGCGACCCTGGTCAGCAATGGCGCGGGTGACGGCCTGGCGGATCCACCAGGTCGCGTACGTGCTGAACTTATGCCCGCGGTGGTAGTCGAACTTCTTGGCCGCGCGGATCAGGCCGATGTTGCCCTCCTGGATCAGATCCAGGAACGGAACGCCACGGCCGATGTATTTCTTGGCCACGCTGATGACCAGACGGGAGTTTGCCGTGATCAGGTGCTCGCGAGCCGCCATGCCGTCAGACATGACGTATTCGAGGTCACGACGTTTGGTCGGTGCCACACCACCGCGAACGATGCGCTCGCGCGCGAACTTGGCCTTCTCGATGCGCTTGGCCAACGAGACTTCTTCAGCGGCCGTCAGCAGCGGAACGCGCCCGATCTCCTTGAGGTACAGGCCGATCGTGTCGTCGGCATCGATCGCCGAGAGATAAGCGTCCTCGACCGGCTTCTCGTCCTCGATCTCGGCCTCGGTGTCATCCATGTCGTCGTCGGTCGGCTCGTCGGTGTCGACGCTGTCGACCACCTCGATGCCGGCCGCGAGCAACGCGGCATGCGCCTCGTCGAGCTGGTCGACGTCGCGCTCGGCCTCAGGGAAGAAGCGCAGGATGTCGTCGTATGTGACGAAGCCCTTCTGCTTCCCCGTGTCGACGAGTTGCTCGATCGCCGAGATGGCTTCCTCGACGGCCATATCGTCGCCGCCGTGGCTGCTCACCTTCAGATCGTCTTCGCCGTTGATCTCAGCAAGGAGCGAGTTCGGCTCGAAAAAATCGCCGTCATCGTCGCGATGACGGCGGCGCGGACCGCCCGAGCGCGCCGGCGGCTGGGTCGCCGCCTTCACGGGCTTGGGCCGACCGGACACCGCCGGTAGCGTACGCAAAAGCGAGCGAACAGCCGCGGGAGATTCTCCCTGGGCCGTCGCCTTCTTCAGGGCAGTTTTGGCCGGCTGAAGGGGGGCAGACGAGGGCGCGTTTTTCTTAAGCTTTGCCATATCGAATATCTACACTACGACAACTCAAAAGCAAACGCAACACCCAATTTCTTCATGAGTGGATCTGACTTAACCCATTTGGGTGACGAAAGTAATCGATTTTCCCAGGATTTCCTGAGAAAAGCGCGTCGGGCAATGTCCGACGCGCTTCCTATACACACACCGATTCCGGAGCGTCACCAACGCTCCAAAAGACGCCTCGGATTCACCTATTCACGGCGAAGCCGTCGGCGAAGCGGCTGGATCCGGCGTGGACGTCGGCAGCAAGTACGGCGGCGTGTCGAGCAGCGAGAGGTAGCTGCCCAGGGTTGAGGAGTACACGGTATAGAGCGGAGCCTGACCGTTCACAACGGCGTAGTACGAGCTGTTGATCGGCGCCGCCGCCCCGACATCGAGGCGGTAGGTCGTTCCGTTGGCCAGTGTCACTGAGATCTGGATGGTCGGGCTGAGCACCTGATAAGGCGCCAGATCCGTGGTCGACGTGATCTCGGTCGCGTACGACAGGCTGCCGAGCGTGGCGACCTGATTGGCCACAGCCAGCTGGTCGGCCGGGCGCGCTTCGGGAGCTGTGACAACCCAACTATCGGCCGGGCTCGGGCGCGAGAAGCTTGTCGTCTTTCCCTGGCCGTGATCGGCAATCGTGACGCCGACGACCTGATCGACGGTCAACGACCACAGGGTCTTGGCCGGGGCGACGGCAACCTGCGCAGTCGCCGTCTGAGTCGCCGCGGCGTTGTCGGCGGGCTGTTGCACGGCCAGCACGTAGATCAACAACGCCGCGAAGAGCCCAAGGAGCACGTACGTGGTCGTTTTATTCATAGTTCACCCGATAGACGCGACAACGGGGCGCCCCCATGGGAGCCCCCCGTTGTCATGGATGTCACACGCTTACTTGTGCCGGCGACGCAGGAACCAGACCACCACGCCGATCACGATCACCGAGAGCGGCATGATGATGACCACGAACAACAAAATCAGGTTCATGGTCACCGCATCGGTCAGGGTCAGGAACCGCGAGGTCGGCGTCTTGGGCGTGAGGTTGATCAGGTTCTCGTCGCCCGTGGCCCAGTTGAGTGTGTTGAGCAACAGGCGGTCGTTGCCGAACTGGGCATTGCTGACCACGCCATCCGTGGCGAAATCCGAGTCGCCAAAGGCAATCAGACGGACCTTGCGCTCCGGGATCTCAACCGAGAGGCCGACATCGAGCGGGCCCTTTGCTTCCGTATCGGTCGGCTCGATCGCGCCGGTCGACAGGCCGGTCACATCGAACTTACCCCACGAGTCGCTGCTGGTCTGCACAAGCGGCGTGTAGGTGGCCGTCGGCAGGCTGCCCGTCGTCGAGATCGACTGCGCGAAGAAGAACACCGAGATGAACCCGGTCATGTCGCTTGTCGCCGGGCCCGTGCCGTAGGCCTGTGAGCCGAACAGGGATGGATTCTCGCCGGAGTTGGTGCGCAGCCGATTCGGGATGTCGATGATGACGTCATCGCGCATCTGTAAGCCCCAACTGTCGCGCAGGTAGTCGTACAGCGGGTTCGCGGGCCGCGTCGTTCCAGTGACCTCGGCCGAGTACTGGACGCTCGGGTCGAGCAGGACCACGAGCGCGACGTTGCTGGCGGTGTCGTAGAAGGCCTTGAGCTTGGCCACGTCCTCGGGCGCCATCGGCGCCTGCGGGCCGGCGATGACGACGGCCTTGGCGTCGGAGGGCACAGTCGTGGTCGTCGCCAGGTTGAGCGCAAGGACGTCGTAGTTCTGCTTGCGCAGGAGGTCGGCATACTGCGAGACCGAGGCCTGGGCGGCGCTATCGAGCGACGCCTCGCCCTGCCCAGTCAGAAAGTAAACGGTGCGCGTCTCCGGCGAAGCCAACTTGATCAGCGCTCCGGTCACCTGGCTTTCATTAACAAAGCCCTCGAGCTTGCTGGTCTGATCGCCCAGGATCATCACGAGCGTGCCGTCCCGCGTCACACCATACTGGTTGGCGCGCACCGGGTCGGCGTAGGGATCGACGAATTCATAAGTCAGCTTGTTCGGATCGACAAGGCGGTAGCGATCCAGCAGTTGCTTGGAGCTATCCCGCTGGGAGATGGTGTCGCTCGAGAAGAAGCCGAGGATGTGCACGGGGCTCGGGAGGGCGTTGAGCGCCGCGCTGCTGGCCGGATCGAGCGTGTTCGACTGAGTCTCGGTCAGATCCCAGCGCTGCGGGTTGCGCACCGCCAGGTAGTTGATCAGGCCGAGGCTGCCAACGAGCGCGATCAGCATGATCGCGGTGTTGGCACCGTAGCGGGTCTGACGTGCGCCCAGCAGCGACATCAGGCCAGACGGGTTGAGCAAGGCGCCGGACACGAGGCCAACCACACCGACCACCAGGATCACCTGGACGGCTGTGCTGAACTGGCCCTGGACGAAGTACGTCGCCGCGGCGACGAGGAGCGCGATGAGGCCGAGCGCGGCCGCCCATGGCGCGAAACGAGCATAAGGAGATTTCTGCATGGTTTAGCGCCACCTGCGGCTTTCGATCACACGCGAAGCCGCGAACAGGAAGAAGACGATGATCGACACGTAGTACAACACATCCGTCAACGCGATGACGCCGAGGGCGAAGTTGTCGTAGTAATGGCTCGAGATGTCGAGGTAGCGAATGATATCGGCTGTCGGGCCGGTCTGGTTCTGGAACGGCAGGCCGATCAACCACAGCCCGAGCAGGATCGCCAGCGCCGCGAACGCTGCAGCGATCTGGTTGCTGAACAACGTCGACGCGAACAGGCCGATGGCCAGCACCGAGCCGAGCAGCATGATCAGGCCGATGTAGCCTGTGAGCAGTGGCATCGTGTCGATGCCCGGCGTCGTGTAGGCGTTGGCGATCACGGCGTAGATCATCGTCGCGGCGATGATCACCAGGTAGAAGCCGAGCGCCGCCAGCCACTTGCCGATGACAAGTTCCCACTCGCGCACCGGCGCCGTCATGATCAACTCCATGGTGCCGGTCCGGTTCTCCTCGGCGACCAGCCGCATGGTGATGAAAGCCGTCAGGAAGAGCGCCAGGGTCACGAACGGCCCGAGCACCCACTGCTCGATCTGTGGCGCCGTGCCGCTCATCGCCGCCTGCCCGAGGTCGTAAACGAAGATCAGGCCCAGCACAACGAGGAACATGAACAGCACCACGTAAGAGACGGGTGACACGAAGTAGTAGCCAAACTCGCGCTTGAAGATGGTCCAGATGTTACGCATTGTCCTGCTCCTCTCCATCGGAGCCTTCGGCCGATGCGTCGACGGCCGCAGCCGGCACGGCATCGCCCGGGCCGGTCAGGGCCCCGGGCGCGGCCTGAGCTTCAGCTCCCGTCAGTTCGATGAAGATCTGCTCGAGGCTGGCCGAGTCGCGATGCAGCTCGAGAAGCTGGTAGCCGCCCGTCACCACTGTCGCAGCGATCGCGCCGCGGATGTCATTGCCCGGCAGCGTGTCGATTTCGAAATGCCCGTCCGAGACAGCGCGCACCTGGCTCAGGCCCGGCAGCGCGCCAAGTTGCTCGGCCAGACCGGCCCCGTCGCCGGCCACCTGCAGGTGGATGCGA
Source organism: uncultured Anaerolineales bacterium (assembly GCA_964480865.1). Taxonomy (GTDB): domain Bacteria; phylum Chloroflexota; class Anaerolineae; order Anaerolineales; family UBA6663; genus UBA6663. Next base: position 10,036 of record CAYZRP010000173.1, read on the forward strand.
CCGCCGCCGGCGCGTTGGGCGCTCAGGCGCTCGGGCGTGTCCTCGGCCACGATGCGGCCGCCCTTGATGATGATGACGCGGTCGGCGAGCTCCTGAGCATGCGCCAGGATGTGCGTCGACAGCATGACGGTGTGATCCTTGCCGATCTCGCGGATCAGGCGCTTGACCTCGATCTGCTGCTGCGGGTCGAGGCCGTCCATCGGCTCGTCCATGATCAGCACATCAGGCTTGTGGAGCAGCGCCTGAGCCAGGCCGACGCGCTGCCGCAGGCCCTTCGAGAGGTTGCCGACGTAGCTGTCGGCGCGCTCCGCGATGCGGACCATTTCCATCACTTCGTCGACCCGATCCTGTCGGTTCGGGATCTGACGCAGCTCGGACATGAAGTCCAGATACTGCATCACGGTCATCTCGGGGTACAGCGGCACGGACTCGGGAAGGTATCCGACGCGCTTGCGCACCTCGAAATTCTGCGTCATCAAATCAAAGCCGGCGACCCGGCCCTCGCCTTCAGAGGCCGGCATGTAACCGGTAAGGATGCGCATGGTTGTGGTCTTGCCGGCGCCATTTGGCCCCAGAAAACCCACCACCTCGCCCTTTCGAGCATGAAACGTCAGGTTGTCGATGGCCGTGCGCTCACCATAGCGTTTGGTGAGCCCTTTGACTTCGATCATGCGAGCACATCTCCAATCGCGGACAAGAAAAAGCACGCAGCCGGAGCTGTGTGCTGGCTTCACATACGGGCGGCCTCATTTTAAGCACTTTTGCATTACCTGCAATGGCTGTGCTCTGGCCCTCAGGAGGGTCTTAGTCGAGGAGCGAGGAGCGTGGAGCGTAGAGCGTGGAGCGTGGAGCGTGGAGCGTGGAGCGTGAAGCGTAGAGCGTGGAGCGATGGGTGAGGAGCAAAGGGCAAAAGGCGAGAAATCGCCAGGGCGCACCGACCCCGTGTCATCCTGGGGCCAGCCCTCTCAGCCGGTAGCACACTGAATGCGCCTTCAGGATGACACGGCGCAATGAGGTGTTGAACTCGTTCGTGTTCTTCCCACGCTTCTTCGGTCCACGCT
>CAYZRP010000174.1:0-11029 GCA_964480865.1 uncultured Anaerolineales bacterium
CGCATCACGGTCAAGGTCGCTGGTCAGTGGACGCACGAGGATCAACTTCAGATCGCGCACAGCCTGGCGCTGCCGCCCGAGCAGATCCGCGTGATCTACCCGGCCATCGGCGGCGCGTTCGGCGGACGCGAAGACATGTCGATCCAGATCGTGCTGGCGCTCGCGGCCCTGAAGCTGCGCCGCCCGGTCAAGATCATCTGGTCGCGTGAGGAGTCGATCGTCGGCCACCACAAACGCCACGCCTTCCGCATCCGCACGAAATGGGGCGCCAAACGCGATGGCACGCTTGTCGCGGTCGAGTCGGATATCGTCAGCGATGCCGGGCCGTACGCCTATACGTCGCCCAAGGTGCTCGGCAATGCGACGCTGGCTGCCACAAGCTCTTACGAAGTGCCGAACGTGGCCGTCGACTCCCGGACGGTTGCGACCAACAACGTACCCGGCGGCGCCTTCCGCGGCTTCGGCGGACCCCAGTCCACCTTCGCGGCCGAAATGCAGATGGATAAGCTCGCCGCCGCGCTCGGGCTTGACCCTGTCGCGATCCGGCTCAAGAACGCGTTGACCGACGACTCGATCTGGTCAGTCGGCACCCGTGGGCCAAAGGGCGTCACAATCAAACAGGTCATCGCCGACTGCGCTCGTGAGGCCCGCTGGGATCCGGAACGGACGCGCCCGCAACCGTCGGCCGCACACCTGCGTCGCGGCCGGGGCTTCGCCTGTGCGGTCAAGAACATCGGCTTCTCGTTTGGCGCCAACGAAACCTCCACGGCGCGGGTCGAGATCGTTGGCAACGGCGACATCGAGCGCGTGCGCGTCTTCGCGGCGGGCGCCGACTGCGGCCAGGGTGCCCACACGGCCTTCGCGCAGATGGCGGCCGAGGGCGCGCGTGTGTCGCTCGACAAGATCGAGATGATCGTCAGCGACACCTCGACCAGTGGCGACTCGGGCAGCGCATCGGCCTCGCGACTGACGTACATGGCCGGCAACGCCGTCAAAGGCGCTGCCGAGGCCGCGCGCAAGAAGTGGGACGAGGAAGAACGACCGGCGGCAGCAACGTACACGTATCGCGCCCCGGCCACGACCGGCATCGACGATGACACAGGCTATGGCGACCCGAACTTTGCCTACGGCTACGTGGCCGAGGTCGTCGACCTCGAGGTGGATCTCGAAACCGGCCAGGTGCATCTGCTCGATGTCATCTGCGCCGATGACGTCGGCAAGGCCATCAACCCGCAGCTCGTCGCCGGTCAGATCGAGGGCGCCGTCGTCCAGGCGGCCGGCTATGCCGTCCTCGAGAACTTCGTCATGCGCAACGGGCGTGTGCTGACGCCGCATCTTTCAACGTACCTGATCCCGACGGTGCTCGACGTGCCCGCAAGGGTCAAGTCCGTGATCCTCGAATACGCCGATCCCAACGGACCGTGGGGCGCGCGTGGCATGGCCGAGATGCCCTACCTGCCGCTGGCGGCCGCCATCGGCAACGCCATTCACGCCGCGACGGGTGTCTGGATCGATCGATTTCCGTATACGCCGGAGCGCGTGTTGCAGGCCCTCAGCGATGCAGGGCTGGCACTGGAGGCTTGATGGGCCACCCGCATGTCGTGGGATATCGCTGCCCGGCCTGCGGCAACGAGGTGAGTTACTCGCCGCGCGAGATCGTGTATGGCTGCCGCGTCTGCGGCGGCAACCTCGATGTCGTGCTCGACTACGCCGCGATCCGGCGCATGACGCAACGCCGCGCGTCCGACGAGCTCTCGCTCTGGCGTTACCTGCCCCTTCTGCCGGTGAACGATCCGGGTTTTCTGGGGACGCCCCTGCGTGCGGCCGGCTGGACGCCGCTCTATCGATGTGAACGACTCGAAGAGCGCCTGGGACAGAGCCGGATCTTTCTCAAAGATGACGGGCGCAACCCGACGGCATCCTTCAAAGATCGGGCCAGTGCCGTGGTTGTCGCGCGTGGGCGCGAGCTCGGCGTCAGTCGCATCATCACGGCCTCCACGGGCAACGCAGGAGCGGCGCTGGCGGGCATGGCGGCGGCGGCCGGACTGCCCGCCACGATCCTGGCGCCCGTGACGGCTCCCCCCGCCAAGGTCGCTCAGTTGCTCGTGTTTGGCGCGCAGGTCGTGCTCGTCGAGGGCACTTACGACGACGCGTTTGATCTGACCCTGCGCGCCGCCGACGAGTTCGGCTGGTACTGCCGTAGCACGGGCTATAACCCGTTCACCGTCGAGGGCAAGAAGACAGCGGCCTTCGAGATCGCCGAACAACTGTCAGTCTTCATGGCGCCCATCGACGGCGTCTGGCAGGTGCCCGACATGGTCTTTGTGTCAGTCGGCGATGGCAACATCCTCAGTGGCATCTGGCGGGGCTTTCAAGATTTGCACGCCCTCGGCTGGATCGACCGCATGCCGAAGCTGATGGGCGTTCAGGCTGAAGGGTCTGCCGCCTGCGCGAAGGCCTGGGAAGCTGGATCCGACAGCGTTCAGCCGGTCTCGGCCCAAACCGTGGCGGACAGTATCTCGGTCGATTTGCCCCGCGACGGTGTGCGCGCGGTGCGCGCGGTGCGTGACACGCACGGCGTCTTCGTGGTCGTCAGCGATGCCGAGATCCTCGACGCGATCGCGACGTTGGGCCGCGAGGCGGCTGTGTTCGCGGAGCCGGCCGGGGCGACGGCTTATGCGGGCCTGGCGCGGGCCGTTGGCCAGGGCCTGGTGCCAGCCGATGCGACGGTTTTGGTCATGAACACCGGCAACGGCTTGAAGGACGTCGCCAGCGCGCGCAAGGCTGTCGCGGAGCCGCTGCGCTGCGCGCCGACTCTGGAGAGCCTGCGCGCAGCGCTGACGGCGAGGTCGGCATGAGCACGCTGCTCGTCCGCCACGCGACAGTGTTGGTGACACAGGATGCCGGGCGACGCGAGATCGCCAATGGCGGGCTGTTTGCCCGCGACGGGATCATCGAACAGGTTGGCCCGACCGCCGAGTTGCCCGCTGAAGCCGATGAGGTGCTCGATCTCGACGGACACGTTGTCCTGCCGGGTCTGGTCAACACCCACCATCATCTGTATCAGACGCTGACCCGGGCTGTGCCCGCCGCTCAAGATGCCGACCTGTTTCACTGGCTTGTGACGCTCTACCCGATCTGGGCGCGGCTGACACCGGAAGCGGTGCGCGTATCGACGCAAGTCGGGCTGGCAGAGTTGGCGCTCTCCGGCTGCACGACGGCGTCCGATCACCTCTACATCTTCCCCAACGGCTGCCGGCTTGACGACGAGATCGAAGCGGCGACGCAACTCGGCGTGCGCTTCCACGCCACGCGCGGGAGCATGTCGCTGGGCGAGTCGAAGGGTGGCCTGCCGCCGGATCGGTGTGTTGAGGATGAGGCCTACATCCTCAAGGACTCGCAACGCTTGATCGAGCAGTATCACAATGCTGGCCACGGCGCCCTGTTGCGCATCGCGTTGGCGCCGTGCTCGCCCTTCTCAGTAACCGGCGACCTGATGCGCGAGTCGGCGCGACTGGCGCGCGTCTATGACGTCGGCCTGCATACCCATCTCGCCGAGACGCTCGATGAGGAGCAGTTCTGCCTCGCGACATTTGGCCACAAGCCGGTGGCATACATGGATCAGGTCGAGTGGCTCGGCAGCGAAGTCTGGTTCGCGCACTCTGTCCACGTCGATGATGACGAGATCGGCACATATGCCCGTTGCGGCTGCGGCGTGGCTCACTGTCCGACGAGCAACATGCGGCTGGCGTCGGGCATCGCGCCGGTGCAGAAGATGCGCGCGGCGGGCGTCAAGGTCGGCCTGGGCGTCGACGGCTCGGCGAGCAACGATGGCTCGTCGCTCCTGGCCGAGGCTCGCCAGGCCATGCTGATCGCGCGGCTCGGGCTCGTCGAGCACCAGCGTTGGGGCAAGGGCATCGCGCCAGCCCGACCGACGCAGATGACCGCGCGCGAGGCCCTCGAGATCGCGACCCTGGGCGGCGCAGCGGTGCTCGGTCGCGACGACATCGGCGCGCTGGCCCCGGGCAAGTGCGCGGACTTCTTCGCCATCGACCTGCGGCAGCCCGCCTACGCCGGCGGCCTGCATGACCCCGTTGCCGCCGTGCTCTTCTGCGCGCCGACAACGGCCGCCTACACCGTCGTGCACGGGAAGACCATCGTGCGCGAGGGCCAGCTGACCACGGTCGACCTGCCGGTCGTGATCGAACGCCACAACCAGATCGCGCAGTCGATGCTGCGGGCGGAGTAAGGCGTCGCAATCAAGAAGGGCCGGATATCGACTGTTGTCAGCCGATGTCCGGCCCTCTTCGTTCTCGTGCAACCTACAGGCGCATCTCCAGCCAGCCTGCCAGTCGTTCGCGAGTCTGCTCCACGGACAATACGGTCGTGTCGATCACGGTGTAGTCCGGGGCGCTGTGCGGTCCTGGTTCCTGCAGCCACTGATTGAAGGCGAGTTGTTGGGCCACGAACGCCTCGCCCGCGCTGTCGCGCCAGGCAGGTCGGGCGCGTAGCCGGGACTGCAGGACTTCCGCGCGGCACACCAGCGCCAGATAGTGGATCGGCCCCAGGTAGCGGCGATACACGCGCGTCTCGAGGTTCCCGGGCACCGCGAAACCAGCGCCAAAGAGCACTAACGGCCCACAAGATTGATTGAGGGCAACTGCCAGCCGCAACCACGTCTCAAAGAACTCGGCGAAGCCGTTCTCCGGCGTGTTGAATTCCGGGCGCCAGAGCACATCCGAGTCGAGCAGGACGGCTCCCGGCACGCGCCCTAACAACGCCTGGCACAGAGTGGATTTGCCCGACCCGCTTGCGCCGCCCACGACCAGCAGCGGCTTCTTCACAAACGGCTGCCGCTGCCCACACTCCGGGCAGACGGCAATCGAGTCACCGTCTTCGATCAGGCGATCAGGTCGGAACGCTCCACATCCGGGACAGACGCTGAACATGGTTCGTGTCAGTGGCCCGTCGGCCACGAGCCGGCGTCGAGGAGCGCGCGCGTCTCAGCCTCGGCCGCCAGCTCTCCAACTCGCGGGATCGGGTAGCTCCAGACAGCGACGGTCTCGTCCTCGAGCCACCTGTACAACGCCATCGTGGCTGCCAACGCGCGAGCCATGTCGGCTGCCTCGTAGTGCGCGAAGGCCCGGCTGAGCTCGGCGACCGCCCGCGGGTCGGCCCACTCTTCCAGGAAACGGCCCCGCAGCCATGTGTCATGCGAGTCACCGCGCGTGGCGCGTGCATGCCATTCGAGCATGCGCCGTAGATAGCCTTTGAGATGCATGTCGATGCCGGATTTCGCCCACCAGAGCTCGCCGCGCCGCAGATGCTTGGCGCACCACAAGGTGTGGTACCAGAAGTCGCTGACCGCGTTCGCGAACTCTGCCGCATCGGGCTGGCGGTTCAGCGGTGTCGTCGGAAGCGGGCGCTTCAGGATGCCAGCCAGACGACCGTCCTTGTCGATCAGCACCCGCACCCCCCGGCGCATCACGTCGGCGAAGGTTGCGGGCAACTCTCCATCGCCCAGGTCGAGCGCCGCGGCCGGGAAGAAGGCCACATCCACGTCAAGGCCGCCCTCATAGAGGGTGCGACGTTCCCAGGATTGTCCATCGCCGGTCCGCTCAACGAAGGTCAGCCAGTGCGGGGCGATGCTCGTGGCCCAACTCGAATCCCAGACGAATGGCTCGATCTCCGTGGCGAAGACGAGGATATCCAGGTCGGACCAGGCATCGGCAGGGTGATCGGTGCGTGCGCGCGAGCCCAGCACGAGGGCAGCGCGGATGTCGGGCTCATCAGCCGCCCATTGCGTCAACCGAGCGGTGAGGTCGTCATAGGTCACCATGTGTCGCTCCCTTCAAGGTCAACGCCTGCCAGTGCCCGACGCCAACCGCTCCAAGTTTCTCGTACAGGCCGTTGGCGGCCTGACTGAATCCCGTGATATGTGCCGTTCGCAGGCCGCGAACAAACAGACGCTGAAAGCACGTGCGCACCACGGCTTCGGCCAGTCCGCGTCGGCGGTGGTCGGAATGCGTGCAGATACGCTCAACCTCAACGAGTTGATGCGGATAATCGACGAACGCCTCACAGGACGCCAGATGTCGTCCCTGCGTGTCAACGACAGACAGATCGAGCGAAGCGTCATAGATCGGGCTTGTGCGAACGTGATCGCCGGCCCACAGGTCGGCCTCGGTCGGGATGTCGTAGCCCTGAAAAGCATTCACCTGAAGGGTCCGCTTCGCGACGTAATCTGACGACGACGTCATATCGACAATCGATAAGCCGTCCGGAATCCTGATGGGCACTCGGGTCTGAGCGGCGAGATCGTAGGTGCGCGTTGTCGCCACGCGCCCACGTGACTCAAACCCCACACTGCCGAGGGTCTTCAGCCACGCGTCGTCCGTCTCGCGCGCCTCGATCGCCAAAGCCGGCCAGCGGTCGATCCAGGCGCCAGCGGCCCAGGCGGCAAGTTCCGAACGCAGGAACTCATAGCCTGGACCGACCAGGATAGCCACATCACCGTCGCCGTTTTCGGAAAGGACAAAGCCGGCCAGTCCGGTCAGACCATCGAACCAAAGCTCGGCGTGTTGTGCGAAGAAGTCAGGGATGCGCTTTCGATCGGTCCACAACCCGTAGTGCCAATCGACCAACCGGCCGGGTTGCCAGACGAAGTCGTCTCCGCGCGCTGCAGCATCGTCGATGACCAGGCACAGCATGTTGCGGAAGTCGTTGTTGCCCGCCGAATCAAAGGGTCGGTGCCAGAAACGCATACGATCATTGTAAGACACCTCGCTTGCTGCGATGCCGGGTTGGCTGCGTTACAATCGCTGCATGTTTGCGGCGCTCACCCGGGCTCAGATCGACGCCCAGAAGACGGCAGCGGCCGTTGCCCGGCAATTGGAGTCCGAGGTGGTGGCGGCCGATCGAGTGGCGCGGCCGGCCCGCGGTGTGCGTAAGGCCCTGGCGAACGCCGGATTGCTCGGCCTGTGTCTGCCGCGTCGATGGGGCGGCCAGGGCGCCGACTACCTCGCCCTGGGTCTGGCCTGCGAGGAACTTGAATCCATCGACGCCACCCTGCGCGTGTGGGTATCGGTGCATCTCGGCCTGCACGCACTCGGGATCTTTCAGTGGGGAACCGACGAACAGCGTGATCGCTGGCTGCCGCCGCTGGCCCGCGGCGAGCGGCTCGGCCTGTTCGCGCTGACCGACGAGGGCGCCGGATCCGATCCGGCCCGGATGGCCAGCACGGCCCGCCGCGCCGGAGACGTCTATGTCGTCAACGGCGTCAAGCGCTGGATCTCGCTTGCCGGCGAGGCTGACCAGATGCTCTGGTTCGCCCGCACAGCGGCCCGCACAGCGGAGGGCGAACCAGAGCATGAGCACCTCTCAGCCTTCATCATCGATGTCGACACGCCTGGTATCACGGTGCAGGCCATCGAGGACAAAGTCGGGCTGCGCGCGATGGCGACCGGCACAGTCCGCTGTGAGGATGTTCGTGTTCAGGTTCACGATCGTTTGGGCGAGGAAGGCGAAGGCTTCAAGATCGCCATGGCCTGCCTCGACAACGGGCGCTACACCGTAGGCGCCGGTGCCGCGGGGACGATCCGAACCTGCCTCGGTCTCGCCCGCGACTACGCGCTGCGGCGTGAGACATTCGGTCGTCCTATCGCGCGCCAACAGTTGATCCAACAGAAGCTGGCGCATATCGCCGGTGACTACGACATCGTCCGTCTGCTGTACGGACAGGTCGGCGCGCTCAAGAACGCCGGCTCGCGCAACACCCGCGAGACGTCGCTGCTCAAGTGGCGCGCGACGGATGCGGCCTTCGCGGCCGCCGACGCGGCGCTTCAGGTGTTTGGGGCTGAGGGTTACGCCGCCACCCAGCCCATCGAGCGGTTCTGGCGCAATGCCCGAGTGGGTGCCCTCTATGAAGGCACCAACGAAATTCATCAACTCATCCAGGCCGGCTACGCGCTCGGTGAGCGAACCGACGCCTCCCTGCGTTGCGAGCTTCCTGCGTACGACGCCTTGACCTGGTTGTGATCCTAGGATCGAGAGATATCAAACATGGTTACCCTCACGACTCGCGACTTTCACGGCTGGCCTCATACCCAATTCCTCGCCAATGACACCGTCGAGTTGATCCTCACGGCCGACGTCGGCCCACGGATCCTCGGCTATGCCCTGCAGGGCGGACCGAATGTGATGTACGTGTTCGAGGATCAACTCGGCCAGACTGGCGGCCAGGCCTTCCGGGCGTATGGCGGGCATCGCCTCTGGCATGCGCCCGAGGCCCTGCCGCGCACGTATACGCTTGACAACCATCCGCTCGACGTCGAGCCAGTCGCCAATGGCGTTCGTCTTACGATGGCGGCTGACGAAGCCGCCGGCATCGAGAAGTCGCTCGAGGTCACGCTCGCCGAGACGGGCCCTGTGGCGACTCTCACGCATCGGCTGGTCAACCGGACGCTCTGGCCTGTCGAGCTCGCGCCGTGGTCGTTGACCCAGGCCTGCCAGGGCGGCATGCAGATCCTGCCGCTGCCACCCTACGCGCCGCACAGCCCCGAATCACTTCTGCCGGTCAACACATTCACGTTGTGGTCGTATACGAACTTCACCGATCCGCGCTGGCGCCTCGGCGCTCGCTACATCACGCTTCGCCAGGATCCGGCCGGGTTCAAGGCCCAGAAGCTCGGCGTGCGCGTGGCCGACGGCTGGGCCGCGTATTCCTTCAAGGACCATCTCTTCGTGAAGCGCTTCGCGTGGGATCCAAAGGCCGTATATCCAGACCACGGGGTCAATTACGAGACATACTCGGATCCTGACTTCATCGAGCTCGAAGCGCTCGGGCCGGTCGTTTCGCTCCAACCCGGCCAGTCTGTCACTCATGTCGAGCGGTGGGGGATGTTCGCCGGTGTGCCAGAACCGAAGACCGACGACGACATCGCGCGCGACGTCCTTCCGCGGGCTCTCAGCGTTCCGCCAGTAGCCTGACCGGCCAAAGCGAACGCGCCGCCGCCGACGCCTCGAGGCGTCGGCGGCGGCGCGTTCGCTTTGTTTCGGAGGTCGCCAACACCGGTCCGATCGGTCTCGCGTCAGCGCATCAGTTCAGCCAATGCGGCCGGTACCTGGCTGAGCACGTCACGCGCAACGACGCTGGTGGCTGTGCCAAACCGGTGGACGGCCAGCTCGGCCGCTCGGCCGTGGAGCCAGCCAGCCGTTCGGGCCGCGACATAGGCAGGCAGCCCCTGCGCCAACAGGCCGACGATCAGGCCACTCAGGACGTCTCCGGTGCCGGCTCGCGCCAGGGCCGGGTTCGCAAAGGGCAGGATCGTCGTGGCCCCATCTGGGGCAGCGATCACCGTGAACGCGCCCTTCAGCAGAACGACGTGCCCCCAGGTTTGAGCCGCGCGCTGCGCGTGCCCGACTCGATCCGACTGGATCTCGCCAGTGGCTAACCCCGTCAACGCCGAAAACTCGCCAGGGTGCGGCGTGAGCACGGCGCCAGCGGGCAACTGAGCCGCCCAGTTCGGGATAATCGCTAGATGCCGCAATCCATCGGCGTCAACGATGACGCGCCCCTTGAGGGGGTCATGAACAGCGAAACTCCTAACCCACTCAGCGACCGCCTCGTCCGTCTGCCGGTGACCGCCCAGGCCGCACCCCAGGAGAACCGCGCTCGCTTTTGAGAGCGAGTCCCGCGCGGCAGCCGCCCCGCCGGGTGCCAGAGCGCCGGCCTCCTCGGGTAGCGGCAGGCCGATCGCTTCAGGGACCATGACGCTCAGCGTCGGCCATAGGTCGGCCGGCGGCGCCAGCTCGACCAGGCCGGCGCCGGCCCGGTACGCTGCCTCGGCCGCCAGCGCGGCCGCACCCGTGTAGGGGCGGCTCCCGGCGATGACCAACGCCCGCCCAAATGTGCCTTTGTGCGCATCGCGTGGCCGTACCGGCAGCGCCTGCTGCGCCATAGCCGCGTCCATGCGATCCGGCGCATTCGGTGGCAGATGCGGCTCAAGCCCGATATCGGCGACCACAAGCTCACCCACTTCATTGAACGCCGGAAACGCCAATAACCCGCGCTTGTATGCCCCGAAGGTGACAGTGATGTCTGCCCTGACCAGCAAGGGATCGCATGCGCCGGTGTCGCAATCGACGCCGGACGGACAATCGACCGCGACGATGACCGGGCGCTCGGTCGCGGTCTGCAACCGATCGCGCAGCGCCGTCAGGATGCGTGCGGGTCCGCCGCCGAGCGGCAATCGGGCGCCGGTGCCAACCAACGCATCCACCACGATTCCGGCCTGCGCCAGAAGGCGATTCAGGACTCGCAGGTCGGGATCGTGATCCGCATCCGCGACCAGCAGGCCGCGCTCTTTGAGCCGACGCACGTTGCTGTCGTCGGGATCCGGCGCTCGGGTCGCGTAGACCGCGACGCTGACGCCGGCATTTCTCAGATAGTGAGCGCAGACCAATCCGTCTCCACCGTTGTTGCCGGAACCCGCCAGGATCACGACCGGTCGATCGACGACGTCTTCGAGGCGAGCCAACAGCGTCTCCGCTGCGCCCCGCCCTGCCCGTTCCATCATGTCGCTGTACGAGTGCCCGGCCGCATCGGCGCGTGCTTCAGCGGCCTTCATTTCAGCGACGGTCAGAATCTTCATCGTGCTCTTCCTTGTGACCGAGTATAGCGTCTTGGCCGGCCCGACAGGGTCCGGCACATTCGGCGGTATGCACGGGCGAGTAGTCATGCCGTTCCAGGACAGTAAGCCTTGTACGCGGATCGCACGGATGACGCAGAGCGATTGTCGATGGATTCCGCGTGATCCGTTCCGATCCGCGCCATCCGTGTCCAGGATCCGACACCGATCTTCAGGCGCCGACAACTCGTGCTTGCACATATCCGGCGAGATAATCGCGGCTCACATCCTTCTGATGAGTGCGGGATGAATGAATCCTGTCGTCATGGTGTCAGCCAATGTCGGCCACCTGACAGCCCGCCGACAGCGTGACGCGCCACACAACGGCTCAGGCACGGTAT
>CAYZRP010000175.1:0-11018 GCA_964480865.1 uncultured Anaerolineales bacterium
GCGTGGAGCGAAAGGACAGATCGAGGAAGAGTAGAGGGTGGAAGCAGCTAGGGTAAGAGTTGGAGAACACCGAAAATGGCAAAAGACTATCGAGAGCTACGGGTTTATGCGGCCGCGTTTGAGGCGGCGCTGGAGATCCATCGTGTGTCTGACGGATTCCCACCGAGTGAGCGGTACAGCTTGACCGATCAGGTGCGGCGGGCGTCGCGATCGGTGTGTGCGAACCTGGCGGAAGCCTGGCGTCGGCGCGGTTACCGCAATCACTTTGTCGCGAAACTGGGCGATGCGCAGGCCGAAGCAGCCGAAACCGCCGTGTGGTTGGATTTTGCGTTGCGCTTCGAGTACCTTGATCCGGCCATCCATGCTCAGTTGGCCGATCGTTACGATCACGTCTGCCGTCAACTCGAACTCATGATGCAATCGCCCAATACTTGGCTCAAGTCCTCCCGGAACCTCTGAGACGCTCCCCGCTCCCCGCTCTACGCTCCCCGCTCCACGCTCCCCGCTCCCCGCTCCACGTTCCCCGCCAGCGGCAGCGTCAACGTCACCGTGGTGCCATGGCCGAGGCCCGCGGAGTGAAGCTCGAGGGTGCCGTTCATCATCTCGGCCAATCGGCGCGAGATTGAGAGGCCAAGGCCTGTGCCGCCGTGCCGGCGTTGGCTGGAGCCGTCGGCCTGGACGAACGGCTCGAAGAGCCTGGCCAGCTTGTCAGGCGCAACGCCGATGCCGGTGTCGCTGACGACGATCCTGGCGAGGCCGGCGGTCCGGTCTGCCGCAGCCCGTACCATGACCTTGCCTTCATGCGTGAACTTGACGGCGTTGCCGACGAGGTTGATCAGGATCTGACCGAGACGGGTTGCGTCAGCCACAACCGCGATCGGCTCGGCCGGCATTTCCACGTCGAGGGTCAGATGCTTGGCGTCAGACTGAACCCACATCAACATGTAGGCGTCGGCCAGGGCGCCCGCCACGTCGACGGGTTTGAGTGACAGTTCGACCCGGCCGGCCTCAATGCGCGACAGGTCGAGCAGGTCGTTGACGATGTGCAGCAGGTTGGTCGCGGCATCGTGCGCGATCTGGGCGAAGTGCTTGCCCTGGTCGGCGCTGTCGACTTCGTCGTTGAGCAGCAGATTGAGAGAGCCAAGGATGGCGGTGAGCGGCGTGCGAAGCTCGTGCGAGGTGTTGGCCAGGAACGCGCTCTTGAGCTCGTTGGCTTCTTCGGCCGTCTGGCGCGCTTCGTCGAGCCTGTCGAGCAGGAGCGCGTTCGCCACAGCCATGGCCGCCTGATCCGCGAACGCCCCGATCAGGCGTCGTGAGCGTTCGTCGAAGCCGTCAACGACGTCGCTCTGCAGATCCAGCACAGCGATCACGCGGCCGCCCGAGAGCAGCGGCACAGCCAGCTCGGCGCGCGTGCGCGGTTCGTTGGGCACGTAACGCGGGTCGAGCGTCACGTCGGCGGCGTAGACCGTCTGACCGGTGCGCACTGCCTCGACCGTCAGGCCCGATCCATCGAGCTTGAGCGGGGCCGTCGCGCGTACCGAGAAGGTGCCACGGCGCGCCAGACGACGAAGCTGTTTGGATCCCTGATCGACGATCAGGACCCCACAATCCGCCAGATGCAACTCATGGGTCAGCACATCGGCGATGATCTCGCCGGCCTCCTCCAGGCTTTCACCGGGTCGCAGCAGGCGCGTTGACGCGCGGTAGAGAGCGCTCAGCTCATGGGTCTGCTGCTCGAGCCGCGCCTCGGCCCGACGGCGTTCGGCCAGTTCAGTGCGGAGTGACTCCACAAGCCGCGCGTTGTCGAGCGCGGCCGCGGCCTGGGTCGCCACCGACGTGAGCAACCCGAGATGCTCAGGCGTGAAGGCTCCCCGGTGCAGCCGATCCTGAACGCCGATCATGCCGATGACGCGCGGGCCGGCCACCATCGGCACGGCCAGATAACTGCTCGCTGTGGCGCCATCAGGCAGATCCAGGCCATTGGCATGCGCGAACGGTTCGACACCGTCGTTGAGCAGGAGCGCCTCGCGGGTGCGGATCACGTATTCAGTCACGCCGTTTCCAAACGGGCGGGCATGCGCCGGCTGCGGCACGCCCTGCACCAACTGAAGCGGAAATGACACTTCACGATGGTCTGCGTCGACCAGGCAGACGTAGATGTTGTCGGCCTCGAGCACGCGTGGCAGGTTGGCAGCGAGCACAGACAGGATCTCGGTCGGCGGCGCCAGACGCGCCAGGGCCTGGCCGATCTCGTTGAGCACGGCTGCCTCGTCATGGCGGCGCTTCAGATTGAGTTCGGCCTCTTTGCGGTGCTCGATGGCGTGGCCGCTGATCAGGAACCCGCCGACCTCGGGCATGTCGCGCAAATCGCTGAGCACACACTCGAACACCCGCTGTGGACGGTAGCGCGGATGGCCGCGCAGTTCGAAGGGCACCGACGGCACTCCCGGATGGCCCTGTGCTTCCTCGATATGCTGCCGAAGCACGATGCGATCCTCCGGATGGAGGAAGAGGGCCAGCGGCCGGCCCGTGATCTGAGCGACTGTGAAGCCGGTCTCGCGCTGCGTCGTCCCGGCGGCCGTCAGGATGCGCCCCTGGTCATCGATCACGCCGATGATGCCGTGGGAATGATGCAGGAGGGCCTGCACGCGCTCCTGGCTGGACTGCAACTGGGCTTCGGCCTGGCGCCGGGCCGTGATGTCGGTGGCGATGATCTGGTAGAACCGCTCTCGCGCCATGAGCGTCTGAGCCTGGACCTCGACCCAACGGTCCGACCCGTCCAGCAGCGAGCGGAAGTTGAACGTGAACCGGCTCGGCTCACCGCGCTGCAGATGCGCCAACACATCCCGTCCGAGTGCCTGCGCCTCAGCCGGGATGAAGTCGAGCACGTGCCGACCCACCGGTGAGGGCATCCGGTCATGCGAGAAGTCGTGATTGATGTAGCGGATGATGAAGTGCTCGTCCACCACCACGACATGGTCGGGCAGGTTACGCAACACGTCAGCCCGGTTGAAGGCCGGGCTTCCAAGGGGATCGTCAAGCGGATCGACGGACGGCAAATAGCTGCTCACGTTAATCGGAAAACAGGATAAACAAACAATTATTCGGCTGGGTTGAGGGTAACGCGATTGAGCGTTGTCCCTCGTGAAATCTGCCTAAAGGTGTAGAACGCACGCACCCCGGCGAGTTACAGCGTCGGGGCCGCGAATGCCCAAAGTGTACAACCCCGGGCAGCTTACAGCGCCCGCCCGTGTTTTTGCCGGCAATGCTTGCTTACCGATAGAGAGTGTGCAAGCACGAGTTTTCAGGCGCCTGAAGATCGGTGTCGGATCCTGTCCACGGATCGCGCGGAATCCATCGAAACTCGCTCCGCGTCAACCGTGCCGATCCGTGCCATCCGCGTACACAGCTTACGGTTCTGAAACGGCCCGACAACTCGCCCGTGCACACGATAGAGATCAGACCATTGATCACACCGCCGTGGACGGTATAATTGCTGCTTGTCACCCTCCCCTAGTTCATTTGTTCGGGGCATCATGGCACAAGACAAGATCATCGTCGTCGGCGCGCGCGAGCACAACCTCAAGAACATCACCGTCGAGATCCCGCGCGACAGGCTGGTCGTCATCACCGGGCTCTCCGGGTCGGGCAAGTCGTCGCTCGCCTTCGACACGATCTTTGCGGAGGGCCAGCGGCGCTACGTCGAGAGCCTCTCGGCCTACGCCCGGCAGTTCCTGGGCCAGCTCGAGAAGCCCGACGTCGACCGCATCGACGGACTGAGCCCGGCGGTCAGCATCGACCAGAAGGGCGTCAGCCGCAACCCGCGCTCGACAGTTGGCACCGTCACCGAGATCTACGACTACCTGCGTCTGCTCTTCGCGCGCATCGGCGTCCCGCACTGCCCGATCTGCGGGCGTGAGGTGCGGCCGCAGAGCGCCGAGGAGATCGTCGACGCCGTGATGTCGATGCCGGATGGCGCGCGCATCCAGGTGCTCGGCCCCGTCATCCGCGAGCGCAAGGGCCACCATCAGCCGGTCTTCGAGGACCTGCGCAAATCGGGCTTCACACGCGCGCGCGTCAACGGCGAGGTGCGCGACCTGAGCGCCGACATTGAGCTCGAGCGTTATAAGCAGCACACGATCGAGGCCGTGGTCGACCGCCTTGTTGTCCGCCGTAGCGGCGCCAAAGACGAGAAGGCCGAGTTCCGCACGCGTCTGACCGACAGCGTTGAGACGGCGCTACGCCTCGGCTCCGGCAACATCCTGATCAACAACGTCGACACCGGCGACGACACGCCGTACTCCGAGAACTTCGCCTGCCCCGTGCACGGCAGCATCGGCATTACCGAGATCGAGCCGCGCACGTTTTCGTTCAACACCCCGCACGGCGCCTGCCAGGGCTGTCAGGGTCTCGGCGTCAAGCTCGAGATCGATCCGCAGCTCGTCGTGCCCAACGCCGACATCTCCGTCAACGAGGGCGCCATTGCCGTGCTCGAGTGGCGTGCGCAGGAGGAAGGCCGCAGCGGCTACTACTGGCAGACGCTCGAAGCCGCGTCACAGCACTACGGCATCCCGCTCGACAAGCCCTTTGGCAAACTGACCGAGAAGCAGCAGAACGTGTTGCTCTACGGCTCGAACGGCGAGCGCATCCCCGTGCGCTACATCAACAAGGATGGGCGCCAGTCGCAGTGGCAGACGGCCTACGAGGGCATCATCCCCAACCTGCGTCGGCGCTTCGACGAGACCACGTCGGATTACATCCGCGAGAAGATTCAAGGCTTCATGTCGGATCGGCCGTGCGAGGAATGCCAGGGCCGGCGCCTGCGTAAAGAAGCGCTCAGCGTCACGCTCAAGACGAGCGGCGGCGAGAACCACATCGTCGAGGTGACCGACTGGCCGGTGCTGCGCACGCTCGAATGGGCGCGCGACCTCAAGAGCCGGCTGAACGCGCGCGACCTCAAGATCGCGGCCGTGATCCTCAAGGAGATCCAGGCCCGTTTGCAGTTCCTGGTCGACGTCGGCCTCGACTATTTGACGCTCTCGCGCACCGCCGCGACGCTCTCGGGTGGCGAGGCCCAGCGCATCCGCCTGGCGACCCAGATCGGCTCGCAGCTGATGGGCGTCCTCTACGTCCTCGACGAGCCGTCGATCGGCCTGCATCAGCGCGACAACGCCCGGCTGATCAAGACGTTGCAGAACATGCGCGACCTGGGCAACACGCTGCTCGTGGTCGAGCACGACGACGACACGATCCTGGCGGCCGACTGGGTGGTTGACCTCGGCCCCGGCGCCGGCGAGCACGGTGGCGAACTGATCTTCGAAGGCACCGTGCCGCAACTGCTCAAGGACAAGAAGTCGCTGACCGGCGCGTATCTCTCGGGTAAGCAGAAGATCGAGTTGCCCGAGGAGCGGCGGCCCGGCAACGGCAAGGCGCTGGTCATCAAAGGCGCGCGCGAGAACAACCTCAAGGGCATCGACGTCAGCATCCCGCTCGGCAAATTCGTATGTCTGACGGGTGTGTCGGGCTCGGGCAAGTCGTCGTTGCTGGTCGAGGTGCTCTACAAGCGCCTGGCGCAGGTGCTGCACGGCTCGCACGAGCACGCCGGCCAGCACAAGGGCATCGAGGGCGTCGAGCAGATCGACAAGATCATCAACATCGACCAGGGCCCGATCGGGCGGACGCCGCGCAGCAACCCGGCCAGCTACGTCGGCTTCCTCGACGATATCCGCAACCTGTTTGCGGAGCTGCCCGAGGCTAAGATCCGCGGCTACAAGTCGGGGCGCTTCTCGTTCAACGTCAAGGGTGGGCGCTGTGAGGCCTGTCAGGGCCAGGGCCAGGTGCAGATCGAGATGCAGTTCCTGCCCGACATCTTCGTGCCCTGCGAAGTCTGCCACGGCTCGCGCTACAACCGCGAGACGCTGCAGGTGCGCTTCAAGGACAAGAACATCGCCGACATCCTCAACCTCACCGTGAGCGAGGCTGTCGAGTTCTTCGCTGCGCATCCGTCGATCGCGCGCCGGCTGACGACCCTCGACAACGTCGGCCTGGGCTATGTGCGGCTGGGCCAGCCGGCCACAACGCTTTCGGGCGGCGAGGCGCAGCGCATCAAGCTGGCCAAGGAGCTGAGCAAGCGCAGCACCGGGCGCACGCTCTACGTCCTCGACGAGCCGTCGGTCGGCCTGCACGCCGCCGACGTTCACCGCCTGGTCGACGTGCTGCAGCATTTCGTCGAAGACGGCAACACGGTGCTCATCATCGAGCACAACATGGACATCATCAAGGTGGCCGACTGGATCATCGACCTTGGCCCCGAGGGCGGCGACCGCGGCGGCGAGATCGTGGCCGTCGGCACGCCCGAGGAGATCGTCAAGGTCAAGTCGAGTTACACCGGGCAGTGGCTGAAGAAATACCTGAACGGGAACGGGTCGAACGGGAACGGCAAGCGCAAGTAGGATCTGACGCGATGGTGAAAACCGCGAAGACGCAAAGACCGCAAAGCTGAACGTTGCGGTCTTTGCGTCTTCGCGGTTCGCCCCCATGGCCCGCGCGAGAGCCGGGTTGACGGGACGAGACTCGCCTACAATGTGCCTATGGCAGACTCTGTCCTGGCGATACGCCCCCTGCGCCGTGAAGACATCCCGCTGATCTGGAGCATCGACCGCGCCGAGGTGATCGACGGTCTCTACGTTCTTGTCGATGGCGCGCTCCAGTTGCAGCCCCACCATTTCGAGGCGCATGGCTGGCCGCCCGGCGAGGCCGAGCTGTAC
The DNA here is from genome assembly GCA_964480865.1 of uncultured Anaerolineales bacterium. Lineage (GTDB taxonomy): Bacteria > Chloroflexota > Anaerolineae > Anaerolineales > UBA6663 > UBA6663. The sequence goes on from CAYZRP010000175.1 coordinate 6,768, forward strand.
ACGCCGATCCTGCTGGATTGCTTCGACCATGGCGGCTGGTTCTGCGGCGCGTTCGAGGGCGACGCCCTGATCGGCGTGGCCGTGCTCGAGGGGCGTTTCATCGGACGCGAGCGCGACACGTTGCAGATGAAATTCCTGCACGTCAGCCGCGGCGCGCGCGGGCGTGGGCTGGGCGTGGCGTTGTTCGAGCGGTCGCGAGACGAGGCCCGTGCACGCGGCGCCCGCCGGATGTACGTCTCGGCCACGCCGTCGCGCCACACGATCGACTTCTACCTGCGTCGCGGCTGTTGTGTGACCCAGGAACCCGACCCCCAATTGTTCGCGCTCGAGCCCGAGGATATTCATCTGGAGTGCGCAACTGGCGATGGTCACGCAACTCAACCTGCGATGAGCGGGATCAAGAGCGGCGACGTGAACTGACGTCAATCAAATGGGTGGAAGACCCCTTGTACTTTGTAGGCCTTCTCCTATAAACTAGGCTTCATACTCAGTTGGTCAACCATGGTGTTTTGATAGTGGTCGGATGATCGTGAGAGCGGGCAGATAACTGGCCCATCTTCCGAGCGTTACATGTTGCCCCGTCAATCTATGCAAGGAGGCTATCGACTAACCCTATAAATCTCCTCCCAGGGCAAGGCTGGCCGCCCGGCATCAAGGGCGTGGATATGTTGGGTTGTAGAACGTCACTCCGATGCGCTTCCTTGCTGCAAACAGGCCAGAGTGAAATAGTCTGAGAAAGATGGCGACACCGTCGCCAGGTTCTCGCCACGGGGAAATACATATGAGTTTGAAACGCCTCTTCAGGGTTGGGCTGTTGTCCATGTTGGCCGTTGTGCTGTTCAGCGGTTGGAGCGTCGCAGCTGCGGAATCGGCAGTGGTCAAGGTGAATACCAAAGCTCGGTTCAGTCCGTCGGGCGTGGCCACGGTCAGCGGCACCTTCATCTGCCCTTCCGTCGGCACCTTCACCATGAACGGCAATCTGCAGCAGCCGGTCCGTCGCCGGTTCAGCATCTACGGCACGTTCTCGAAGACCATCAACTGCGTCTCCACGTCGCCGGTCAAATGGTCCATCCAGATCATCCCGACCGCCGGGCGCTTCGCCCAGGGGCCAGCTGCCTTCTGGGGCACCTACAACGGGTACTACACGATTCGCCTCCCCGATTACACGCCCTATCCGCCGGCCCCGAACTGCTACTACTCGTACTGGGACTACAACACGAATTCGTACGTCTACCAGTGCTATTTGAGCGGCAGCTTCGGGCCCAAAGACCTCACGTTGCAGCGCTGAGGCTGAGCGCTCACGCGGCTGTGCGTGTCACGGTTCAGATCTCTCACTCGTGAAGATCCGGTCGCCGGCCGGCAGGATGCTCCAATGGCTCCTGCCGGCCGGTTGGTCGCCATGCCGGCATTGCGCCGGCATGGAGTCCTTATCCTGTTGCTTGGCTGTCGACTGGCGCTCGGGTTGGCCTACAGCGCCGTCATCCCGCCCTGGGAGGGCGTCGACGAAGATGCCCACTTCGCCTACGCCCAGTATCTGGCGACGCATGGGCATCTGCTCGACAGCGCCGACCCCGAAGCCACAATGATCCGCGAGAACCATCAGCCGCCGCTGTACTACGCGTTGATGGCGATGGTCATCGCGCCATTGGGTGCGTCGCAACCCTATCCTGACGTCCCGCTCAATCCTTATCTCCCATATGGGTCCGGCTACAACCACGCCATCCAACCCCTCGAGCCAGACGACGGCATGGCCTTGCTGAGGCTCGCTCTGTACGCCGCTCGGGCGTTGACGGCGTTGTTGGTCACGGCCAGCGCCCTGGCCGTGTATGCGCTGGCCCGACGGCTCTGGCCCACCGACCGGCTGGCCGCGTGGGTGGCCGTGGCCCTTTACGCCTTCTGGCCTCAGGCGCTCTACCTCGGCAGTGTGGTGAACAACGATGCACTGGCGCTCGCCCTTGCGGCACTAGTGTTGTATGCCGCCGTCCGTGTGGCTCAGGATGGCTGGAAGCCAGTGTGCGTGCTGGTTCTCGGCGGCAGCCTGGCTGCCGCGGTATTCACCAAGCTGAACGGCCTGGGACTCATCCTGCCTGCAGTCCTGGCGCTCCTCTGGGGCGGTATCGCTTCACGCCCGCGTGGGCGACAATGGCTGGGACTAGGCGTCGCGGGCCTCCTCCTTGCCGGTGTGCTGTTAGGGGTACAGCAGTTCGATTTTGTGAAGGCCCAGATCTTGAGCACTCAGACTGTCGATGCCTTCATCGACAACGTTCAGCGAAACCGGTGGTTCGGCCTCTCGACGGTGCTTCCCGGCCTGACTCATGCGCTGCGCAGTTCGCTGGCCGAGTTCGGCTGGGGCAATATCTATCTGTCTGAACCTTTCTACATCGTCTGGGGCCTGGCACTGGCCGTCGCCATCCTGGCTCTGGCGGACAGTTTCTTCGAAAAGGATACGCGTCTGCCTCAGCGCTTCTTCATCGTCGCGCTGGGGCAGGTAGCGGCCATTGTGGGGCTTGCCGTCGCCCTGGGCATCTCCACAGGCTCGGGCTCCATCGTGCTCGGTCGCTACATGCTTCCCGCCTGGCCCGCGGCAACATTGCTCTGGGTCGCGGCCTGGCGCCGGCTGAGCCACCGGCGACTGCCACAGATCGGCCTCAAGGTCCTGGGCATCGCCGTTCTCATCACCGCCTGGTGCGTGCCCTGGCTGACCCTCGCGCCGGCATACGCGCGGCCGGCGCAACTGGGAGCAGACGCTGTTGTGACGCATCCGCAAAAGGTGACCTTTGGGGGCGCGATCGAGTTGGTCGGCTACCAGCAGGCTGCTCGCACCGAGGTCCCCGGCGAGGTGGTCCTAAACCTGTGCTGGGCCGGGGCGGCCGCTATCGAACGCGACTACGCGATCAGACTGGAGGCCCTCGATGCCGAGGGCGTCGTTCGCGGCATCGTCACCACGTACCCGGGCCATGGGACGTACCCGACGAGCCACTGGGGAGCCGGCACGCGCTTTTGCGAAGCTTACGCGATTGTGGCCCATAACGAAGCGGCGCCATCGGTCACGGTCGCTGTGAGAGTGTCGGTGTTGGATGAACTCACGCGCGAACCTCTTGTCGCCCGTGATACTGCTGGCGAAGCGCTGGGGGATCCCGTCGAGATTCCCGTGCCCTGATCGACGAACTGGCTTCAATCTCTGACCAGCAGGAGCAACAGGTACCCATCCGCCAGGGCGCAGAACGCCACCAGGGCAACCAAGATTGCGTGGGCTGCCAGCGTGCTCGTCCGGCGTTCTTCGAGGTGCCGTGACAGCGCCAGGGCGCTCACCCCGATCGGCAACAGCGAAAGCAGGCCCAGGACGCCAGTATCTACCGTCGAGCCCGCGCGCGCCCAGGCCGGTGTGCTGAACAACACCAGCGTGGCCAACGCCAGGGCCAGGGTCATCAACCGAAAAGCCGGTCTGCGGCCATGTTGAACGACCCAGGTGCGCTTGCCGCCGAGCCGATCCGCCTCAAGATCCGGGATCTGCACCGCCAGAACGAAGGCCAGGCCGAACAGCACCAATGCCAGGCCGAGCCATAGCGTCTCAAGCTTCAGCGATCCGCCTGCTGCCAGCAGACCATAACCCGGGATCAGGCCACCGATCGAAAGCGCCAACCCGATCTCGCCAAAGCCGCGATACACGAGCTGCAGCGGCGGGGCCGTATACCACCAGGCCAGGGCGTTGCCGATCAGCACGAACACAAACAACGCCCAGGAATCGGCATACATGAGTTGAAAGGCAAGGCCGCCGACGAGCGATGTCGCGTGCAGGAGGAACGCGATCCACAGGGTCACGCGACGCAGGTTGGGTCGCCTGACGAGAACTCCGCTGCCGCCGCTGATGAGGGTCGGCCGGCCGAACCGGTCGGCCTCGAGGTCGAAGGCGTCGTTGCTGTAGGAGACCGACAGGTGCGCGGGCAGGAGGACGACGTAGGCCGCCACCATGCGATGGACGTCGAATGGAGCACCTTCCAGCACAGCCCAGGCGGCACCGAAGACGAACACGGCCAGGCCAGAAACCAGGAACTGCGGACGGGCGACACGCAGCAGATCGACAACGGTTGATATCGCAGCGCCGCGTCCCGAGCGAAAAAGCATGGCGTAGTGTATCCATGACCGGCACGTTTGTCTGATCGCGCGGTTGACTGATACGTTGCGACTCTGCGTCACCTTCCGGGCAACCTTCGAAGTAGCCCATTGGCGCGACCGTGCGCGTGCACAAGT
>CAYZRP010000176.1:0-3945 GCA_964480865.1 uncultured Anaerolineales bacterium
GACACGTTGTGGAGCAGTTCCTGGTTGAGGCGCTCGCGGATCTGGCGCGACGTGACGTAGCGGCCCTCGCGCCCGCCGAACGGCGAGGTGTTGACGCCGAAGGTCATGCGCACGGTCGGTGGCTCGACCCGGATGCCCGGCAGCGCGTGCGGTGCTTCGGGATCGGCCAGTGTGTCGCCGATGTGGATCTCGTCCATGCCGGCCATGGCAACGATGTCGCCGGCGCTGGCGGTGTCGACCTCGACCTTGCCCAGGCCCTGGAAGCCGAAAAGGTAAGTCAGCTTGAAGGTCTCGACCTGGCCGTGCTCGTCGACGCGCGCCACCTGCTGTCCCCGGCGGAACTTGCCGTTGAAGATGCGGCCGACCACCATCTGGCCCTTGTAGTCGTCGTAGGTCAGTGTGGTCACCAGCATCTGCGACGGCGCGTCGGGATCGACCTTGGGCGCCGGGATGTATTTGAGGATGGCCTCGAAGATCGGCTCGTAGCTGTCGCTGAGTTCGAGCGAGTTGCCGGCCTGCTGGGTCAACGCGTTGCAGTAGATGATCGGGAAGTCGGCCTGGTCGTCGCTCGCGCCGAGTTCGATGAACAGGTCGAAGGTCTTGTTGAGTGTGTCTTCGGGGATCGCGTCTTTGCGGTCGACCTTGTTGATGACGACGATCACCTTGTGCTTCATCTCGAGCGCCTTACGCAGGACGAAGCGGGTTTGCGGCATCGGGCCTTCGGCCGCGTCGACGAGCAGGAGCACGCCGTCGACGAGGTTCATGACGCGCTCGACCTCGCCACCGAAGTCGGCGTGGCCGGGCGTGTCGACGATGTTGACCTTGACCCCCTTGTAGGTGAAGGCCGCGTTCTTGGCGAAGATGGTGATGCCCCGCTCGCGCTCGAGGTCGTTGCTGTCCATCACGCGTTCGGCCACCTGCTGGTTCTCGCGGAAGGTGCGCGCCTGGCGCAGCAGGCCGTCGACCAGCGTGGTCTTGCCGTGGTCGACGTGAGCGATGATGGCGATGTTGCGAAGGTCAGTGCGTTCTTCAATCATGCGTGCAGTACCTGCGGCCCTGATGCGGGGCGAACCCATAAAAAAGCCCCCGGCCGAGCGTTCGGGCCGAGGGACCATCGGCAAACCAGACGTACTTGGGTATTTTAGCACACGCGTCCAGCCGCTTTCTCAAGGGGTCATCGCAGATGGCGCGGATCGCAGAAGTTATGCGTGAAATCCGCGGCTGGATCCTCCTGAAAAGGAGCCGCCCACGGCCGCTGTGGGGTCGGTCGTGGGCGGCAGCGGCAATCGCGGGTGAAGGTCGGTCAGCTGCGGCGCATGCCGATCCAGGCTCCGGGGCGCTTCACGTCGGCCTTGGCCTCGACGGGCGCGTTCTCGGCGATGGCAGCGGCCTGGGCGCAGCGATACCCGCAGGCGCGGAACTCGGTATAGGAGAGCCGGAAGGCGTCCATTTTCGTGTACGCCCAGACGTTGGGTGTCTGCTGGCCGCAATGATGGCAGGGCAGGGCCACGCGGTCGGTGCGGATCAGGTCGAGTTGGTCGTTGGCCATCGGTCGTTCCTCATGCAGCTGAGTGGCTGCGGATAGCTCTTGGAATGGCAAGTTCTGTGCCAGGTTTCCCAAATGCCATCTTTCGCCGTGTCTGCGTGACATAGTGCATGGCGTGTGCCGGTCGGTGGCCGAGGAGTCTTAAATTTTTGGAGGAAAGAAATCGGGGCACTCCCGATTTCTTATTTCTCCGACCGGTACGGATACCCGCGCAAATCCGCCTGTTCAATCACGTCGCAAACCAGGCGCCCGACGCGATCGAGGGTGCGCGGATCGATGAGGCTGAGGTCATCGGCCGGGGTGTGATAGGCCAGATCCGCCTCGACATTGCCGAGCGCCTGCAGAGCACTGGCGCGCACGCCGCGGCGCAGGAAGGGAGCATGGTCGCCGCTGCGCAGGCGGAAGGTGCGGTTGCCCACTGTCGAATCGCACTCGTGGATCAGGCTATTTAAGTCGGCGTCGGTTTCATGGGTGCGCAGCGCTCCATCTTGTGTGATGGTCACGAGGTTGCGCCCCGCCCCGACCATGTCAAGGTTGAGCACCGCCAGCCGCTGTCCCGGCTCGACGGTCGCGGCGAAAGCCTCAGCGCCATGCAGGCCTGTCTCCTCGGCTCCGGTGAACAGGAAGCCGACTCGCAACCGTGACGGTGGCTCAGCCGCCAGACGTTCGGCCAACGCCAGGGCCAGTCCGACGCCCGAGCCGTTGTCGTTGGCGCCTGGGGCGAAGTCACGGGCGCCGCCCAGCGGCTGGCCGCCAAGCTGCGAACCGATCTCGAGCGCCATCCAGGTCGCACCGGCGATGATGCCCGCTGCCCTTCCCAGCGAGAGCACAAGCTCGGGCAAGGGGAACCCGGCCAGCAGCAGGACCGCCAGCGCGGCCACGGCCCAGGCGACCCGCAGGTTGACGAACATGATCTGCTGATGGAGCCCACGCAAGGCTGTCAGGCCAAGCGCCGTGGCCGGCGCGCTGTCAATGTGCGCGCTGATGATCAGGGTCGGCGCTGTCGCTGGCGCCGGCGTGTAGGCGATGACGTTCTGACTGGTCCCCGTGCGAGCGCGCCGACGGCTGAGGATCCCGATGAGCTCAGGCAACACGATGATGTAGACCAGGCTGACAAAAGACAGGCCCGGCGCGCCTGGTAAAACTGTCGAGGCCAGCAGCAGGGCGAGTCCACCCAGTGCAAACCAGGGGACAAAGGCGGCGTGCGGCGCGAATGGCACGGCCTGGCGCGTTGGTGCATAGCCCCACTGTTTGAGTTGTGTCTCGACGTAGTCGCTGGCAGCACGCTCGGCTGCGCTGCCGGCCGGTCGTGGGCCGATCACGTCGACCAGATGTGCGATGTGCGCGCCGGCTTGCGGCGCGAGCGATGCGTCAGAGCGATGACCCGGCGCAGCGAGATAAGGCTCGACTCGTGGCTGCACCGGCTCGGTCGTGGCGTTGTTCAGCGCGGATCGAAACAGGAACATCAGCCCGCCAGTTTCTGAGCGCAGAGGAAGAAGCGCGGGATCGGATAATGGAAGAGCGGACTCTCGAAGCGCGCTCCGTCGATGACGTCGATGCCGATCTCGGCGCACATCGCACGCTGTTGTTCGTGCTCGTCGGTACCCTGGTTGACGATCACCAGCGCCCCGCCCGGCTGCAGGCTCGACCACGCGGCCGACAACAACGACTGAGGCCGGAAGAGCCCGCGCGGCAACCCCCAGGCCATGTGGTCCCGCTCGAAGACAAATGGGAAGAACAACGTCACAAGGTTGAGGGCCGCCGGCTGCGCGACAAAGGCCCGCGGCTCGTAGACGACGCGATCGGTTGGCAGGCCGCGGATGTGCGCCTGGGCATAGTCCTGGCGCGAATGTAGATCGTTGTAGACGCGATAGGCGTCGGCTTCATAACCGACAAGCGTTGGCGCCGGATGTCGGCGTCTCAGGAAGGCGTAGAGCGCGTGGACGTAGAACCAATCCGACGCGCCGATGTCCGCGACGCGCTCCCAACTCCCGCCCGGCACCGTCGCGAGCGCTCGCTCGATCAGGGCCAGGTAGTACAGGTTCTCACGATAGTTGCGCGCCCGGCTGTGCCGGGAGAAGTGCGCGAGATCGAAGGACTGGAGCAGACGTTGGGCTTCGGTCGCCGCGGCCGGGTTCTGGGCGTAGACCTCGGCTTTCGATTCGTTGCGCCAATGCAGGCCCCCACGGGTCCAGCGGAACAACTGCCGGAGCGGGTAGTCGATGGCGTTGTGGAGTTGACCGAAGACCGTCATACCTTCGCATTGTAGGCAACCGATCGGCCGAATGATCGAAAAGTCTCGTGAAATCCCGGTTCGATCCTCAAGTAGCTGTTGAGCCGGCTCGATCGTCTGTCTGTGAGCGCGATCTATCAGGGAAGCTGGCCGCAGATCGCGCGGG
>CAYZRP010000176.1:4045-10916 GCA_964480865.1 uncultured Anaerolineales bacterium
TACTCTGCGGCAATAACCCTCTCTGGAAATGGCTCGTGCATAAACCGTTCCGTCAGGTCATGCGGGTTGGCGGCGCCGATATAATGCGCTATCCAACGTGAACCGGGCATCGCCCCATTACGTTTCACACCATCACCCATGTCGAACTGGCCACTCATCGGAATCACCATCCATCCTGACAACGACCCGGACCGCGTCAACCTCGACCGGCTGATTGCCGGCATCGTTCAGGGCGTCGAGCGCGCGGGCGGCGCTCCCCTGCTGGTGCCGCTCGGCCTGAGTGACGCCGCTCTGCGCGAACTGGCGAGCCGCCTCGACGGGCTGCTGCTCTCCGGCGGTGGCGACGTCTCACCCGAGCGCTACGGCGTCGCTCCGCGCCCCGAGGTGTTGGGCGGCGTCGACGCCGAGCGCGATCGCACCGAACTCAAGCTGACCGGCTGGGCCGTCGATGATCAGCGGCCGCTTTTCGGCATCTGCCGCGGCGCGCAGTTGCTCAACGTGTCGCTCGGCGGCACGCTCTATCAGGACATCGGCGAACACGTCGGCGCGATCAAGCACACCTATGGCGACGACGCCTTCACGCTCAGGCCGCACGCCGTGCAGGTGACCGAGGAGTCGCGCCTGGCCCGCATCCTCGGTCGCCCGATCGTGGACGTCAACAGCCTGCACCATCAGGCCATCCGCGACGTCGCGCCCGCGCTGCGCGTCGTGGCTCAGGCGTCTGACGGCCTGGTTGAGGCCGTCGAACTCCCTGGCGATCACTACGCGCTGGCCGTGCAGTGGCATCCTGAGACGTTACTGGACCTGCCTGAACATCAGGCATTGTTCGACGTCTTTGTGGCTGCGGCGCGCGATCGCCACGCCTGACGCTGACTCGCCTCCTACCAAGACGCGCCGCCCGGCGCGTCCTTGTTTTCGGATGAGCACTTGATGAAAGCTTGTACCTCGCCTCGACCATGTCGTTCGCAAACGATAAGCTGACTTGTGAGTCGCCGAACGCGCGACGCTGGAGGATCCATGCAACTCAAAGTCAATGGGGTGGACATCGAGGCCGGTGAACTCGAGGGCCGATTGCTCGTCTACGTGCTCCGCGATCAACTCGGTCTGACGGGAACCAAGTTCGGCTGCGGCGCAGGCTACTGTGGCTCGTGCACCGTCTGGATCGACGGCGCGCCGGTTCGCAGCTGCCAGAAGCCGGCGGTCGAAACGATCGGGCACGACATCACCACCATCGAAGGGCTGTCGGCGACAACTGGCGGGGAGGATCTGCATCCTGTGCAGGCGGCCTTCCTCGAGTTGCAGGTGCCTCAATGCGGGTGGTGCATGAGCGGGCAGATGATGACGGCCGCGGCCTTCCTGCGCGAGAACCCGACGCCGACAAGGGCCGACGTCGAAGAGGCTCTGAACGAGAACCTCTGCCGCTGCGGCACCTACCATCGCCTGCGCCAGGCCGTGCTGCGCGCCGCCGAGATCCAGCGCGCTCGTGCGTCGCACGAGGTGCTTTCATGACGACGCGCAAACCTGCGCGCAAACCCGCGCGCAAGCCGTTGACACGCCGCGGCGCCCTGATCCTTGGGGGGCTCGGCCTGGCGGGCGCCGCTGGCCTGTACGTCGGCTTCGACGTTCTGCGCCGTAACGCCCTGGACAATCTGTCAGCGGGTGGCCCGCCCGGCCTCGGGCCGAACGCCTGGCTGCAGGTCACGCCCGAAGGCCGCGTTCGACTGCTCATGCCTAAGGCCGAGATGGGTCAGGGCGTGCACACCGCGACCGCCCAGATCGTGGCCGAAGAACTCGGCGTGCCGCTCGATCGAGTCGACGTCGACCTGGCTGACACGAGCGTGCTGCCGGTCGATTCGTTCGGCACAGCTGGCTCGACCACCGTCATGACGCTGTATCCCGAGTTGCGCCGCGCCGCCGCGCAGGCTCGCCGCATGCTTTTGGACGAGGCCGCTGCACGTCTTGGCGTCGCGGCCGCCGAGCTTGACGTGGTCGGCGGCGAGATCAAACGGGCCGGCGCGGCCACAAACCTCGCCATCGCCGATTTGATCGGCGGCAGGCAGATCATCGAGCTCGCGAAAGATGAGGAGCCCGCCTATCGAGCCGTCGAAGATTACACGATCGTAGGCCAGGCGGCGCCGCGCATCGATCTGCCCGCCAAGATCATCGGCGCCGCGATCTACGGTTACGACGCCCGCCCTGACGGTCTGGCCTTTGGCAAAGTGCTGCGCCCACCGCGGCTCGGCGCGACCCTGATCTCGGCCGATGTCAGCCGCGCGGCCTCGTTGTCCGGCGTCCTCCAGGTCGTCAACACGGATGGCTTCGTCGGCGTCGTGGCGAAGACTCAAGAGGTCGCCAATCAGGCTCTCAGCCTGATCCAGGCTGAGTGGCGCGATCCGGCCCGGCTCGCGGCCCAAGACCAGATCGAGCCCGACGCGCTGAGGCCCGGCGGCTTCGGCGGCGATCTGATCGGCCCCACCGCCGGCGACGCGGAGGGCGCGGTGAGTCGCGCCACTCGGGTGCTCGAAGCCGAATACTTCACGCCAGCTGCTGACCATGCTTCTCTGGAGCCTCAGAACGGAACTGCCAATGTCAGACAGGTCGATGGCGCGTGGCGCGCGGACGTCTGGGCGTCGACGCAGAACCCGAACGGCCTGAAGAGCAGTGTGGCTCGCGCACTTGGGCTCGATGCGGCCGCCGTCGTCATTCATCCGCTCTACATCGGCGGTGGCTTCGGGCTCAAGGCCATCAACGATGCTGCAGTCGAAGCGGCCAGGCTCTCGCGCGAGTCGGGACTGCCTGTGCGCGTCAACTGGGATCGAACTGAGGAATTCCAGCACGGCTTCAAGCGTCCGCCGACGATCAATGTCCTCAAGGCCGGGCTGAGTGCTGAGGGAGCGATCGCGGGCTGGACGCACGATCAGGCCAGCGGCCTTGTGATCACGGCGTTCTTTCCGGCATTCGTGCGCCCGATCATCGGTCGCGATTTCGGCGCCACGCGCTCGCTCAACCCGATGACGTATTACGCTGTGACGGACCATCGCACGCGGGCATGGATGCGCGAGACGCCGATGCGCACCGGCTCCTGGCGCGGCCTTGGGCTGCTTCCGAACACGTTCGCGATCGAGTCGTTCATGGATGAGCTCGCCAACGCAGCCGGCATCGACCCAATCGAATTCCGGCTGCGACATCTGCGGTCAACGCGTCTTGCCCAGCGGATGCGCGGTGTGCTCGAGGCCGTGAGTCGGCTGAGCAACTGGGCTTCGCCACTGCCCACCGCCGACGCGGGTTGGGTGCGTGGCCGCGGCGTCGCCTGCTGCGAGGACGGAGGCACTGTCGTCGCGCAGGTGGCAGAGGTGGCTGTGGAATTGTCGAGCGGCACGGTGCGCGTCGATCGGATCCACTGCACACTCGACGCTGGCCTGATCATCAACCCCGACATCACGACGGCCCAGATCGAGAGCGCGATCATGTGGGGCGTCGGCTCGGCATTGATCGAGGAGACACGCATCGAGAACGGCGCGATCCGGGCAGCGAACTTCAACGCCTATCCGCTCTTGAGGATCAGCCAGGCGCCCGAGGTGATCACACGACTCCTCGACAATCACCGCGAGGGACCCTATGGCATGGGCGAACCGCCGATCGGCCCCGTCGCTGCCGCGATCGGCAACGCAGTCTTCGCCGCGACCGGGGTTCGGTTCAGGCGGTTGCCGCTCACGCCCGAGCGCGTTCGGACGGCGCTGTCATGAACTGCTTCTTCAGCTGTAAATCGAGCAGATGTCGCCGATCGCTGGAGGCCTCGTGCGCCCTGTGAGCAAGACAGGCCCCCGACGATCCACACAACCTGTGGCTGATCGGTTCTCTGGCACACAACCTGCATAGACTCACGTGACCGTGTAAAGGCGCGGTGCAACGGTTGGCGCACCACAACTCTCTCTCTCTAACGCCATCTGTACTCAGGCGCTGCTTGCCCTAGACTACGGTCATCTACCTCGACCAGCGGGAACTTGGCACCCCCCTCAGCCAACCTCGCTGGTCTTCCTTTTAACCACAAAGCACAGAGCCCGGTCGACTGACCGGGCTCTGTGCTTTGTGGCAGATGTCTTGACCCTAACGTGCGGACCAGACCGTCATGTCATCGAACGAGACCTTGAACGCGGCTGTGACGATCGGCCTGGCGTAGACGCCAAAGCGACCCGATGCGATCGTGGCGTCGCGAAGGGTCGCGATGGTGACGCCGTTCGCCAGGAACTCAAAGCGATCACCGACCGCGCGAACCGCCAGCAGGTTCGTGGCGCCCGCGCCGGTGTTGACGGCCGGATGGGTTTCGCTGGTCAGCAGTGACCTGTAGCGCCCGTCTTGCAGAACCTGGATGCGCGCGCGGCCGTCGCATGAGACGCCGAACAGGTAGAAGTTCGACTCGTCCGCGAGGCGCAGCATCAGGCCGTAATGGTCTTCAGGCGCGCAGCGATCGCCCACCGTCGCGCGTGCTTCGAAGAGCGCGTCCCCGGCATCGGCCATCGTGCTGCTATATGAGTAACCGACGTTCCCACGCCCCACGACGATATTGAGCGCACCGTCTTCGATCTGGCTCGAGATCTGGCCGAACTGGCGGATCACCCAGTTGTAACGTGTGGGATCGAACGACTCGGCGGCCAGCAGTGTGTCGGCGCCGGGCGGCGGCGTGAAGGATGGCAGAGTCGGCGAAGCCGTCGGCGTTGAGGTCGATGTGGCGGTTCGAGTCGGCGTGCGCGTGATGGTGGGTGTGGCCGTCGCGCGCGATGTCGGGGTGGCGGTGGACGTGTGTGTCGCTGTCCGCGTGGGTGTGGCCGACGGCGTCGGCGAAATCGCGGGTGTGAGAGTCGCGGTGGGCGTGTCGGTGACGGCTGGCGTCGGCGAGAAGCGCGGCGCGAACGCAGTCAGCGCCGCGGCCTCGGTGGATGTCGCAAAGGTGTCAGCGTCCGGCGTCGCGGTGTCGGGCTCGCCGGTTTGCGTGAGCGCGTCGGCGGCCGCTGTCGCGTCGAGCGTGGCGTCGGATATCGCTGGCGCCTCTGTGGTCGGCACCGGGCCGAGCGTTGCACCGCTGGCCAGGGTGGGTTCGTTCAGGCCGCTGATCGCCCGGGTGGCTGTCGGCGTGTACGGCGCTGGCGTTGGCTTTGGAGACAGCCACCAGGCCACGCCGAACCCGATTGGCACAAGGATCAAGAGAGCCACGATCGAGTAGAACGCGATCAGTGTCAGGCGTAGGCGCGTCTTGCGCGGCAATGCCCGCATCCGCCGGATGACCCGGCTGCGATCGCCGTACGGGTCGTTCCAGGCGGATTGGCCCGGCGTGGGGGCATCCTGGCGGTTTGATTCCGGCCGGACGAGCGGCTGGATGGCGTCCTGCCGCAGCTCGGGTGGCTGCGACCCGGGCTGGACGAGGCCGCGGGCAGCCGGCCGCGAGACTGTGACGTGTGGCAGGATACCGGCGATCAACTCGGCCGTCAGCCCAGGGACGTGGTTGAGATCGAGCAGGCCGCGATACGGGCGGGCCGCCACCAGACGCGCAGCCACCTCACGATCGACACCGGGCAAAAGGTCGAGTTCGTCGATGGACGCGCTGTTGAGGTCGATGAGGTGGGAACCGGTGGACACGGGTAAGACGGCCAGGCGCTCGGCAGCCGGTATCGGCGCAAAGCGCTACCAGGGGCCAGACCGTCAACCATTATACCCACACGGTCCGAGCGTCCGACTCATTTGGATGTAACCAGACCCTAACTTTAACGGGTCGGTCAATGTGGAGGCTGCGTATCGCCTTCGGTGGGCGTCGGGCCCATGAAGGCCACAACACTGAGAGCCACGAAAAGACCCACCACAAGGACAATACTCAGCCCAGCGATAAGCCAAAGCATCGTTCTCCTCCTGAACGACCCCGGCAGTCTAACGGCGTGCGATCAGTATGGAGTCATCGCAACGCGATCACAACCACCCATAAGTCCCGCGCATGTTCCAAGTTTTTCCGGATGGGGGTCTACCACTCACAAGCGAGCATGTATCCCCACATTTCGTGGGGGTATTCCCCTTCGCGCAACTCGTCACAAACGACACAAGACGGTCAAAAACATCATCGTCTGTTGTAAACGATTTCGAAGGAACGCGCCAGTGACAATCGCTCTATTTCGCGATCAGACCGCCCTCTCAGCTCGCTGTAGCGAAGAGTTGGCGCAGATGATCGCGCATGTGGTCGAGGTAGTCCTGGATAAGGTAGAGCAATGTCGTCGATTGGTCGGCGGGCACCGGGTGAAACGCGATCTTGTCAAGCGAGTGGGCGCTGCGCTGTCGGGTCAACACCTCATCGGGGATGTGTTCGATGACATGCGCGAGATGCAGGTTGTACGCGCGCCACAGGTTGACCAGATTCATCCAGGCGACCTCGTCGTAGCGCTGAACGCGGATCCAGTCTTCCTGTTTGTAGCCGTCGAACACGAGGTTATCGCCGAGTTGCGCGCGCACGAAGCGATGATGGTTGTTCGCGGCCGAGTCGATCAAGTGGCCAAGCACCTGTTTGACCGACCACTCGCCTTCTACGCGCGCCTTCTGGCTGGTATCTTCTGAGATGGCCGCAAGTTTCGCGGCCGTGTTCTCCACTACCGAAAGGAGTTCAGCACCAGGATTCATCATCATCGAATCTCCAAAGCCTGTGGTGTGGGAGTGCGCCGACGTCATCCGCGACATCTGCGCACTCTGCGGCAGGAATAACTGATCGACAACTCGCCCGCGCACACTCGCCATTCAATAGAAGTGCACCGCCTCGCGATGTATGGTAGCATCTCTTGCACGCGGGTGTCGCCAAGTGGTAAGGCGTCAGCCTTCCAAGCTGATATTCGTGGGT